>DHRK01000057.1:36345-36766 GCA_002410325.1 Syntrophomonas sp. UBA5314 | reverse complement strand
CTGGGCGGCATGTTTGACCAGCAGAACATACTGAGCTTTGATTTATCGGCGGCGGATAAGGTGCGTTCACTTCCGCCCGGCATCGCCTACGCCCTGGATCAGTCCGGCGCGGCGGTTAAGCTGGTCACCCCTCAGGTTTTAGGAATGAAGGAGGCTTTTAAGCATGAGTAAAATATTTCTGGACGTAGAGGTTCCGGGCAATGCCAGAACCTATGAGTTCACCGCCGACAGCTTTATGACCGTGGGCAAGGTGAAAGAGCAGTTCATCGCCCAGATTTCCGCGGTGGAAAATCAGAAGATCTTCGCGGATGAAAGCCAGGTCCTGTTTTGTTCCACCCAACTGGAAGGCCTGCTCCAGGACCAGGAAATCCTGGGCGAAGTCGGGGTGAAGAGCGGCGATACCATCATATTGTTGTAAAAG
>DHRK01000057.1:20180-36215 GCA_002410325.1 Syntrophomonas sp. UBA5314 | reverse complement strand
GGAGGTAGAGATATGGCGGATTTAAGCAATGTGGATGCGGAAAAGATCAGAGCAACCGTGCCCCAGTTGGAACAGGTCGCTGCCGGTCTGACCGCTCAGGTCAATAAAGTCAAAGACGCGGTCGCTAATCTGGATAGAGGCTGGATTTCAACCGTAAAAGCTGAATTTATGACGCGCTACCGCAAAGACGAAGCAGCGATGCAGGAGATGTTAGAGCAATTCCGTGAATTGAACGATTTGCTCAAAGAAACCGCCAACGACTTTGAACAAACGGAAAGGGAAATTTTAAGCAGCTTTTCCGTGCTGAAATAAGGAGGAAGATACATGGCGACCGGCAATGAGAGCAAAATCGATACGAAACTGTTTGCGGCTACCGCCGACACCATCCAAAGCGCAGTCAAAGAAATAGAGAGCTTGTGCCGGGAATGGGCGAGCGCCATGAACGGTTTGCGCAGCGCCTGGCAAGGCGATGTTTCTGACAATATCAAGAATACCGCCGAGCAAGTAGCCAAAAGCGCCGCTGATTTACTGAGGGCCTTGGGCTCTTATCCGGCGGCTTTAAGGGAAATAGCCGGCATCTATGAAAAAACCGAAGCCAATGTTCAGGAAACCAGCAAATCCTTGAGCTTTGATAAGACATTCCGGTAAAGGAGGGCGTTATGACCATAAAATTCAATTATGAGCAAACCGTAGCCCAGGCCAGGTTGCTGGATGAACTGGCCAATGACATCCAAAACCAGAGCGTCAAAAAACTGGCTGAAGTGGGCGGAAACATCGAAGCGGCCTGGTCGGGGGAAGCGGCTAAAACCTATATCCGCTATATTCGGGGCGTACAGGATGATATCGGCAAAAAAGCGAAATACCTGCGCGATACGGCTGAATACCTGCGCGCCGCCGCTAAAAAGATGCAGGAAGCCGATGCCTCCGCCCGGCAGTCGGCGCAAAGAATATAAGAAAGGTGTGACATAGGAATGGCGCAAAGCACGGTTGATATACAAAAAATGCGAAGCGTGGCGGCGGAACTGGATAAAAACTACGCCACCATCAACGCGCAACTGAAAAAATTAGACGAACTCATGTCAAATTTACAGCAACTTTGGAAAGGCGAAGGGGCCGTAGCGTATCAGAATGCCTATCTGCAAAACACCCAGAATTTTGTGAAGCTGGCGGAAGCTATCCGCAGCGCTTCCGCTTCGCTCACGGCGTTTGCCGGCACTTACAGCAAGGCGGATACGGCGGCGGCCGACGCGATTAAATCAAAAATGGGAGGGAGATAACAGATGGCGAACGAAATTCAAGCCGACCCCGCTAAAATCAGACAAATAGCTGACGGTGTGGGAGGGGTTTATACTTCCCTGCGCAACACCCTGTATGCATCCAGCGGGCAGGTAAACTCCCTGAAAGGCATTTGGAGCGGCGCGGCGGCGGAGGCTTTTAACGCCAACTTTCAGTCTCTGCTGGATAACTGCTCCCGGAGCCTGGAGGTGGTGGGACGATTGGAAAACGCGCTCTATGAGTCGGCTGACGCCTATGAACGCAGTGAGAAATCGATTGAGCAGGAAGCGTCCAATATGCCTAAACTGCCGGAAAACACCATGCGCTAAGCGGACCGTTGGACGCCAAGTGCGTTTGCCCGGGCTTTCTTAGCGGAGAAAGGAGAGGGTTATGGCTAACTACAAGGTATCCTATAAGGTCTTAAAACAGCAGGGCGAGGAACTAAAGGCGGTCGCCAAACTGCTGGACGGCTATAATGAACGCTTAAACCAAGTCATCAGCCGCCTGGGTCAAGACGAAACCCTGACCCAGATCCGGACCAACCTGCAAAAATTAGGGGTGCAACTGGGTGAATCCCGCGCCATCATCAATACCGCCGGGGAACTTCTCAGTAAGAGTGTGGAGAGCTATTCCAATGTGGAAACCCGGCAGGTAAAGCGGGTAGATAGTTTGAAAGCCCATAACCGGGATTTCTACCAAAACCCGGTAGTGGTGGCTTCGGTCGGCGGAGCGGCTGGTATAGCGGCGGCCGCGATGTCATCGGGCTCGGCTGACGCCTCCCCAAGCGCTGCCGCCAGCTTCAGCTATAGCGATAGTGCCAATGTTCATACCATCGACTTCATCGAACCGGGTACAGCGGGGGTGGATTTAACTGCGGCGGCTGGTACGGTTGGAAGCGGCGGGGTTTTTAGCCATATATCCGACGCCACCGGCATCAGCCCGGAAGCGGCGGCGGGAATAGGCGGTGTAGCCGCCGGAGCGGCTATGGGCGTTGGCGGCGTCATCGGAGCCCAGCAGCTTAAGAAAAAAGCAGATGAAAAAGCGGCGCGGGAAAACCCCGATCAGGGAAAAACCGACGCGCCCGGCCATAAGGCTCAGCCGCCGTCCCCGAAAAACGACGCCGGCAAAAGCAACCTGGGCCGACCCGGAGCCGGTACGGCGAACACGCCGCCGCGGAAGGAGGAGAGGACGGCGGCGCCGCCCGCAGCCGCGGAAGACCTTGAGTTAACGGCCCTGGAAGCGAAGCTAAAAGCGGCGCGGGAGAAAGCGGAAGACTTGAACGTAAACTAACTCATTCCCCAAAAAAGAGCTTATGACTTTAAAAAGGGCAGCGGTAAATGATAGATGCCCGCTTAATGACAAAAACAAAGGAGACGATACCTGATGAAAAAATCTCAAAAATTGCTGGGGCTGTGCCTGGCCGTGTTTCTCATCTTATCTGGCGGTGTTACTGCTTACGGTGCGGATGAAATCTCCATATATGTGGACGGCAATAAACTGATTACCGACGTGCCGCCGATCATTATGGAGAGCCGTACTATGGTACCCCTGAGCGCGGTGAGTGAAGCGGTGGGCTGCAAGGTCGAATGGGTGGCCAAAGACCAGGAAGTGCTGGTGTATCTGCCGTCCGGGGGCGAACCGATGATCATGCACATTAATGACCCCAACGTAATGATTCACCGTTATAACGGTGATACCGGCGAAACAACGCCAGTTACCGTCACGATTGACGCGCCGCCGGTTATCGTAAACAGTCGTACCATGGTTCCGCTGGGTTTTGTGGCTGAAACCATCGGTTTTAAAGTGAACTGGGATGCAGCGAGCCGGAGTGTGTATCTTTACAGCGCTCTCTATGACCCGCCGGATAACCCTCCGGCTATTACCAGTGACGACGAGATAAAAAACGCCGGTTTATGGCTAGGGGTGGACAATTTCCCGGATAAGGCTATTTTGATGGACTCACAGATGAATTATGCCGGTGCGGCCGCGCAGACTTATTCACTGGACGACGGGCTCCTGCTGCTGGTCATCGAACGGCTGCCGGCGGTGGCGGCGGATACGCAAGCGATCAAAGAAGCCATTGCTGAATATCAGGGTATTGCCGCTGCTAACATCAGCATCAGCCTTGATGAAACCTTGAGCGCCCAATACACCTACCCTGCTTATCTGCTGTCCTACCAGACCGGAAGCAACGAGGATCTGAAATATCATTTCGAGCTGTATATGCAAACCGATGAATGGGATTTCCGGGTCCAGGCCGCGGCCGCGGCTGATGCCGCCGACGAATACCGGGAAGATATCGATAGCTGGTTCAGGAATATTGAGTTCACTCAACCTTAAAGAAAAAGAAGACGATTTTAAGGAGGTCGTATTTTAATGAAAAAAGCGGTTACTTTCTTATTGGCTGCAGTGATGCTGCTCACTCTGGCGCCGCTGGCCGGGGCGGCGCGGGGGGGCGATATCGACATCTATGTGAACGATGTATATCTTTATAGCGATGTGCCTCCGATGATTGTCAATGGGCGCACCATGGTCCCGCTGGCCGCCATCTCGGAAAATCTGGGCTGCCGGGTGGAATGGAACGCCTCGCAGCGGAGCGTGGTCGTTTATTCCCCGATATATGATTACGACGATGCTTTGCTGGTATTGACCATTGACGATCCTTATGTGACGGTAAATTGGTATGATGACAGCGGAGATTTTGGCGGCAATGTTGTGAAAATCGACGCCGCGCCCATGATATATAAGGGGCGCACCATGGTTCCGCTGAGTTTTATCGCTGGACAATTAGGCTATAGCGCCAGCTGGGACGGAGACAACCGGATCGTTTACCTTTCCAGCGCATTTTCCGATCCCCCTGCGGACGGCAGAGGCGATTTGATCGACGATAACGGCAATGTAATAGACCCTGATCCTGAGCTGATAAGCCAGGCCGATGCCGAAGAACTGGTGTGGCAGATATTGACCGAACAAGAGAAAGAAGGGCTGAGCTTGGTTGGCGGCGGAGAGGACACCGTTAACGGAGAATACGCTATCATAGTCATAGCGGGCAATAAATCTGCCGACGGCAAAAAATTCACCGGTCTGTACCATTTCGCAGTCACGGACAGCGGCAAGGTCTATTATATGGACCCCGTACAGGGTTCGGACTGGATCTTGTATGAACCTGCATAGGAATAAGCTGATGATTTTCTGTCATCCTTAAGCGTTAAATTAGTAATATAGGAGTGTTTATTGTGAAAAGAGCCGTCTTAATCTGCATGACTATTTTATTAATATTTGTGCTGTGTTCCTGTGAAAAGACTTCTAATACCCCTAACGTTTCCCGGGATAATGTACCAGTGCCTCAGCAAGGCGGCTCTGCTCACTCTAACCAAAAAGAAAGCCCCGGTAACCAGATGAAGGCTTCCGCGCCGTCAAACCTTGCTCCAGTAAACCCTGGGCCGGGTGATCCCGGTGATACCAACCAGCTCCAATGGTGGGGAACGTATAAAAGTGATGACCTCGGATTTTCGATTGAGATAAGCGAGTACAGCGGAACTGATTTTTGGGTCGAGATTTACCTGCTGCGCAACGGCAGCACGATTTTGGCTGGAAGAGCTACACTGAGTGACGATGACAAGTATCTGGCTATATTCGGTGATTTGGGGCTCTACCTATACGAGGATTTTAGCGCCATTGACATTTTTGCTTCCGAAAGCTCTGAATGGACCCATATGCGTGGGCAATACATAAAAATTGAATAAAAGGGGCCTTAGCATGAAAAGGATCATATGCTTGAGAGCCAGGAAACGGAACCTGTATGGTTTTCTTGCGCTATTATTCTTGCTTCTTGGCATAACCCCGGCCATGGCATATGCCAATTCGGCGGAACCGCCCGCTCTGGTTATCATCATGAAAAACGCCCCGGAAGACGCTTCCGTTTCCCTCGTTACGGAGGATGGTTTGGTAGAAGTGCCAAAAAACCAGACCGCATGGGAGACATACTATGTCTTTTACTACGGGGATATTGGAACAAAGAGCGAAATTACGCTGAAGGTTTCCGGAAACGGCGCCGAGTACGAGCAAACCATAGGTGCGCAGTATCTGGGCGGATATGCCAGTACGGTTACGCTGGATTTTGTCGCAAAAACTGTCACCGAAGGGAAGCTGCCGGGGAGATCAATCTTGCTTGTAAGTATGCGGGTATTATTTACGCTGATCATTGAAAGCTTTATATTCTTCCTGTTTGGCTTCCGCGAAAAACGAAGCTGGATTATTTTCCTGGTGATGAATTTACTTACCCAGGGTGCTTTGAACATCGCCCTGAACTCCGGTTCGGTGCTGGCAATTCATTCGATGTTCAAGCTGTTCATAATGGAATTCTGGGTATTCGTGGCAGAAATAGCAACTGTACTGGCGTTAATAAGAGAGCATGGCAAGCTTCGCCGGGTGGCTTTCGCGTTAACAGCAAATATCTTAAGCCTGGTATTAGGTTTCTATCTGATTAGCTCACTGCCGGTTTAATCGTATAAGCAGTCAGTTCGTTTAGTTTTGCTGACAGCTAACGATTAACCATTATATAAGGAGGGAAGCTCTATGCCTGTATGGGGTGTTGTCATTTTAGCAGCGATTTTTTTAGCAGGCGGGATTATGTCCCTCTACACCGGAACAAAAACAGGAAAACGGGTTTGGACATTTGCGGGGATCTTTCTGTTTTTGCTTTGCGTGGTATCTATTTTGTATCTTGCCGCCGCCTTCTTACTTTTAGGCGGTATTCAATAGGAAATTATCTTTATCATCATTTTTGAACCGATTTTATTGGTTTATGCTGGGGATCGCCGCGCTAGTCGGCGCCATCATCGATGGAACGTTAAGCGTGAAAAAACAGCGGAAGAGTTTCCAGGAAACTGCCTCCACTGGCTCCGCTGTAATCATAAATAATCACCCCTCTAATCTTCTTTCGGCCCCTCAATGGCATCGGACGGGCAGTTCTCCGCACAGGTTCCGCAGTCGGTGCACAACTCGGGATCAATACGGTATTTCTCCCCATCCTCCCGGATAGCTCCGGTCGGGCATTCGTCAACGCAGATTCGGCATCCCAAACACAATTCGCTGATCACCTGCGCCATGTTTATTTCCTCCTCTCCTTTCTTGCTCTGCTTTTCTCCAGCTATGCGCAGGTATTATTTCCCCCCGGCCAGTTTCTCCTGGAAAGATCTGCGGGCTGGATCAGTCAGGGGCAGGGGAGCGAAAAACTTTTCATCTTGAGGCAGGGCTGGTTGGGCGCCGGGTTCTGCTTCCCCCTCCGCCGGGATCTCCCGACCTGCCAACGGTTCATTTGAACCAAGCGCCCCGGTCAGACGGGATATAATAGTCAGATTGTCAAACCCGGCGGGAGCTGGTCTAACTGGAGAAACAGCCTGGGCCTGGCCGTCACAGCGGATGTAGGTACCCGGTGTCTCCAGCGGCGTGGCAGCCGGCAGCACTACGTGGGCGGCAGCCGCTGTGGCTGTCATAAAGGGAGTCTGTACAACGGCAAGTTCAATCCCGCTTATTTGTTCGGGGCCGAGCACCCCGCCGCCTACCGGGTCTTCACCCAGGATAAATACGCCGGGCACTTTCCCCCGGCGAAACAAATTGAGCAGCTCGTTATTATAAGCCACCCCCAGCCGGGAAAGACCGTTTTGATTGCTGCCCGGAGTAATGACGATCATTCCATTTCTGGGAGCGCCGGTTTTGCCGCTTAAGGAAGCCATGGCTCCCAATAACTGCACAGCCCCGGCCGTCACTGTATTACCATCCACGATAATCATGGCCTGGCGCGCTCCGGTGTACAGTTCAGCAATCTTTTGGGCTTGGGGGCCCGCCTTCACTTGATCCAGTTCCTGGCCGTACTGCCCATACAGGCCGGCTTTATCCGTACTTTGGCCATAGACCTTATCGATAACGGCCGCCAGAGTCTCTTTTAAAATAGCGATGTTGTTCTCGGGAACCACTTTATAACAAGCCAGGTCATCCACCAGGCCGTCTTGGAGGCTGAGCACCATAACTCGGGCCCCCGCCCGAGCGGCTTCCCTTACTTTCATAGCCGCCACCTGGCTTTCCTGCCAGGCTCCTACCATAAGGATAAGATCGGTACCCTGCAGCTCTTCCAGGCGGTTGATATAGGAAGATGTCAATTCCGGCGTCTCAAGGTCCCGGGCCGGGTTGGGAGTAAAAGTGGAAATCCGGCCGGTGCCCAGAGCCTTTTTGCCCAATTCCACCGCCGCACCGGCTTCTTCCAGCGAGCATGAGGGCGATATAAAGACCGCTGCGGCCTGACCTCCCGGACCCGCTTTGATGACCTTCATCCTATCGTCTATATAATGGAAGGCTTCCTCCCAGGATGCCTCAATAAGTTTACCGTTGCGGCGCAGCAGGGGTTTAGTCAGTCTCTCCCCGGTTTCATAGGCGCTGAAGCCGAAACGCCCGTAGGGGCAGAGCAGCCCTCCCTCTTCCGGCCGGATTTCCAATAGCAGATCGCCATAGCTATGGACCACCTGCTTGCAGCCCATACTGCAGAACGAGCATATACTTGGCGTTTCTTTCATTGCCAGAGGGACGTTTTTAGCCACCGGGTAAACGTCACCCAAGGCTCCGGTGGGACATACGGCCGCGCACTGGCCGCAGCTTATGCAGGGTGTTTCCCGGAGGGGCAGTTTGAACTCCGGCGCCACCAGGCTGTCAAAGCCGCGCTCCACCAATCCCAGAACGTTTACGCCCACCACTTCGCGGCAAATCCGGGCGCACAATCCGCAGAGAATGCACTTTTCCGAGTTTCTTTCCATAAAAAGAGTCTTCTCTTTTAATTTTTCCCGGCGCTGTTCACCGGCCAGGCGCTCCGGGTTCACCTGGTACTGCCTGGCTGCTTCAAGCAGACGGCACTCATAATAATCTTTACAACCGCATTCCAAGCAACGGTTGGCTTCTGCTACAGCCTGGAACTCGGACCACCCCAGGTTCACTTCCTGGAAATGGCTGCGTCTTTCCTGAGCGCTCCTATGCGGCATTTCCACCCGGGCCGCCTTCTCGTAGTCTGCAAAACCTTCCGGGCCCAGCCCTTTTTGCTCCACGCTATATGGTTCTTTCAAGGGCCGGATAGCGCCATTCAAATAGTTATTTATGGACTCGGCGGCCCGGCCTCCCTGGGCAACGGCGTCAACTGCTATTTGAGGACCGGTTACCCCGTCGCCGCCGGCAAACACTCCGGGTATGCTGGTGGCCAGGGTGGCCTCGTCAATATCGATGGTGCCCCATTTACTCAAGGCCACTTCACCCATTCCTTCCGGATTCACCTTCTGGCCTATGGCGCTGATGATGCTGTCCACATATACGATCTCTTCTGCTCCGGGGATGGGTACGGGGCTGCGCCGGCCTGAGGCATCCGGTTCTCCCAGCTGCATTTTTTGCAGGCGGAGGGCATGGGCCCGTCCGTTTTCAGCCATTACTTCCAGCGGTGCCACCAGGAATCTGAATTCTACGCCTTCTTCCTCAGCCTCTTTTATTTCAATATCTTCAGCCGGCATTTCCGCCCTGGTGCGCCGGTATAAGACCATAACCTTTGCACAGCCCAGCCTTACCGCGGTGCGCGCGGCATCCATGGCCGTATTACCGCCGCCCACTACCGCCACCGTTTGGCCCGGCTGCACGTCTTTATGCAGGGCTACTTCCCGGAGGAAATCGATGCCGCCCACCACTCCCGGCAGGTCTTCGCCCTTACAGCGCATTTCCGAACTCAGCCAGGCTCCTATGCCCAGGAATACCGCGTCGTTCTCCTTAATCAGGTAGTCCAGGCTGACATCACTGCCGATGCGGGTGTTAAACTTGAATTCCACACCCATGTCCCGGATCAGCTCTATTTCCTGATCCAGAATCGCCTTGGGCAGCCGGTATTCGGGAATACCGTAGCGCAGCATGCCGCCGCCGGCCGGCATGGCGTCATAGACGCTTATGGCATGGCCTTCCCGGGCCAGGTAATAAGCCGCGGTCAAACCGGCCGGACCGGCGCCCACAATGGCCACCCGTTTGCCGCTTTCGGCTTTGATTTCCGGAATATAAGGCTTCCCGCTGGCCAGATCCAGATCAGCGGCAAAGGCCTTGAGGAAGGCAATGGATATCGGTTCTTCCACCAGTTGCCTACGGCAGGCGGCTTCACAGGGATGAGGGCATACCCGGCCGATGCTGGCTGGCAGCGGCACTTTTTCTTTGATGAGTTCCAGCGCCTGCCGGTACTGCTTGTTGGCTATCAAGCCGACATATCCCTGCACATCGGTGTGGGCCGGGCAGGCCTTGAGGCACGGCCCCCGGCAGTCTCCAACATGGTCGGACAATAACAGTTCCAGAGTCAGCTGCCGTGACGCGTCAATCCGGGGACTGCTGGTTTTTACGATCATGCCCGGGGCGATTTCGGTGGCACAGGCCCTTAACAGTTTGGGGCTGTCTTCCGTCTCCACCACGCATAACCCGCAGCCTCCGTATACTTTTACTCTTTCGTCATAACACAGGGTCGGGATATTTATTCCGTTTTTCCGGGCTACTTCCAGGATGGTCTGTCCCCTGTAAGCCTGGATTTCTTTTCCGTCAATATTTATCCTGATCATTTGGCACCCTCCTTTCCCTTACTCTACGATTACCGCCGCAAATTTGCCCGGGCATACTTCCAGACAGTTGCCGCATTTGATACACTTGCTCTGATCAATGACATAGGGCTGCTTTTTCTGGCCGCTGATGCACTGGGCCGGGCATTTTTGGGCACACAGGCTGCAGCTTTTACATTTAAGAGGATCAATTTTATAAGTAATGAGGGCTTTGCAGTGTTTGGCCGGGCATTTTTTATCAATAATATGGGCCTGGTATTCCTCAGGGAAGTATTGGAGGGTGGTGAGTACGGGATTGGGAGCGCTCTGCCCCAGGCCGCACAGAGAAGCTTCTCTGACTTTACGCCCTATTTCTTCTAATAATTCTATATCTCCCGGACGTCCCTGTCCCTCGCAGATGCGCTCCAATATCTCCAGCATGCGTTTGGTTCCGATTCGGCACTGAACGCACTTGCCGCAGGACTCCTTCTGGGTAAAATCCAGGAAAAAGCGGGCTACATCCACCATACAGGTGCTTTCGTCCATGACCACCATCCCCCCGGAACCCATAATGGCACCGGTTTTGGTGATGGCTCCATATTCCACCGGGGTGTCTAAAAGACTGGCCGGTATACAGCCTCCGGAAGGACCGCCCAGCTGGACGGCTTTAAAGTTGCGGTCGGCCTTGATGCCCCCTCCGATATCGAAGATGACTTCCCGCAGGCTGAGTCCCATGGGCACTTCCACCAATCCACCCCGTTTGATTTTTCCCGCCAGGGCAAATACCTTGGTTCCTTTGCTGTCTTCGGTGCCCATGGACGCGAAGGCCGACCCGCCGTTGGTGATTATCCAGGGTACATTGGCCAGGGTTTCGACATTATTGATATTGGTGGGTTTTCCCCAATATCCGGATTCAGCCGGATAGGGCGGCCTCAAGCGGGGCATCCCTCTCTCGCCTTCCAGTGATGCGATTAAAGCTGTCTCTTCCCCGCATACAAAAGCACCGGCTCCCTGTTTGATGCGGATATCGAAGGAAAAACCGCTTCCCTGCAGGTTAACCCCCAGCATTCCCCTGTCCCTTGCTTCTTTTATAGCAATTTCCAGCCGGTGGATGGCCAGGGGGTATTCAGCCCGGCAGTAGATTATGCCTTCGCCTGCGCCTATGGCGTACCCGGCGATAAGCATGCCCTCCAAAACCGAATGGGGATCGCTTTCCAGGACGCTGCGGTCCATAAAGGCGCCGGGGTCGCCTTCATCGGCATTGCAGACGATATACTTGACAGCCCCTGAGTTATTGCGGGCGGCATTCCATTTGAACCAGGTGGGGAATCCCCCGCCCCCGCGGCCGCGCAGGCCGGATATTTTTATTTGCCCGATGACTTCTTCCGGGCTCATGCTTTGCAGGACCTTTTTCATCCCCTGGTAGCCGCCCTGGGCGATATAGTCACCGATCTTTTCAGGGTCGATGCGGCCGCTGTTGCGCAAGGCCACCCGCACCTGCCGGGCCAGAAATTGGTTGGGTTGATCTGTGCTGTCAACCAGGTGCTCCTCAACCGGCACTCCGCCTATCAGATGGTTTGCAACAATGGCTGCAGCACTAGCTTCATGAACATGTCCATAGGTAAAAACCCGGCCATCATCCTCCAGCACATCCACCAGGGGTTCATTGTGGCACATCCCCACACAGCCGGTTCTTTGAATTTCGATGTCCAGCTTGCGGTTCGTCAGTTCCGTCTGCAGGTAATCCATGACCTTCTGAGCACCCGCCGCCATACCGCAGCTTCCCAAACCTACGCGTATTTTCATTGCTGCCCGCCCCCTTCCGGTACCCGTTGTTCCCGGGCATGCAAATTCTTGATGATGCCCACCGCTTTATCCGGAGTGAGAGGGCCATGGGCCTGGCCGTTGATCATCATGACCGGCGCCAGGCTGCAGCAGCCCAAACAGGCTACATTGGTAAGAGTAAAGAGCCGATCGGGAGTCGTTTCTCCCGGTTTTATTTTAAGTTCCTCACATAGGGCGGTCTCGATGCGTTCCGATCCGTTGACATGGCAGGCCGTACCCTGACAGAGCAGGATCAAATATTTGCCTACCGGACTAAAACGGAACTGGGTGTAGAAAGTGGCCACCCCGTAGACCTGGGCTGGTTTGACTTTCATTTCCACCGCTATATGCCGCAGAACCCGCAGCGGTAAATAGCCGTATATGCCCTGCGCTTTCTGCAGCACGGTCACCAGGCTGCCCGGCTGGTTCCTGTACTCCTTTAAAACAGCGTCCAATTCGCCTGAATCAAGTAAATCACCCGGCGTCTGAATTTGATTTTTTTCCTGACAATCGCAGCCGCATTCCATATGACAACACCTTCTCCTTTCCGCAAATTTCCGGTTTTTATGATATCCGCTTTCCGCAGCGCCTGATTTTCTTCATGCAGGAAACCGGATTGATCTGGACAAAAGTCACTGTTTGCGCTGATTTTTCTATCAAAACCCGATCCCTCTGCTCAAGATCCATCTCCTTTTCCCCATCCAGTGAAATCCCCGCGCCATAATCTGACTCAACGGTCAACTCCAAGAGCGCCTCCGCGCTTACCACCAGCGCCCGGGCACCGGACAACTGGGGACAGACCGGGGTCACCGCAATCGCTGCCAGGTCAGGCGCTAACACCGGCCCTCCGGCCGAATAGGAATAAGCGGTGGAACCGGTGGGAGTGGCTATTATTACCCCGTCCGCCCGGTATATCGCATAGGGGCTGCCGTCCACCGCCAGGTTCAGGCTCATGATGTGCAATACCTGGGACCTGATCACGACATCGTTCAAAGCGCTGCCCAGGAGATGAACCTGGCCGTTCCTGATGATCTGCGCCTCAAGCATCATTCTCTGTTCCAGGCTGTACTGGCGCTGCATGAGCTTTTCCAATGCCAGCGGCCAATCCTCAGGTTCAATGCTGCTTAAGAAGCCTACCTTGCCAAAGTTGATTCCCAGCAAGGGTATGCCGCTTCCCGCCAGATGGCGGGCGCATTCCAATATGGTCCCATCGCCGCCTAAAACCATCAGCAGGGTATAGCCCTGCAGGAGCTGCGGTTTTATGTGGTGGCTTTCCTGCACGCGGGCCTCTACCTTTCTAACCCGGAAATCGGATACGCTCTTATAGGCCAATTCACGAGCTTTCGATTCATTTTTATGCAGAATAAGCACTTTCACAGGCGGCGCTCCTTTCCCGATCAATCCTCTGCCCGTACCCGGATTGCTTAGGCTTTCATCTGGGCAGGATAATCATAAACCCGGGTTTATGATTATCCTGCAATCTTTAACGGGCCGAAAAGCCCGTTAAAGACTGCCAGACGAATTTTCCGCGCCCTATCCGCTTTTATTGCCTCCCGGCCAAGGGGTCCTCTTCCCAATGCTAGTAAAGTCCGAAAGGCGCTTCATCCAGGCTGATGTAAATGTTTTTGTTCTGGCTGTAATGAGCCAGCATCATCTTGTGGGTCTCGCGCCCGATGCCGGACTTCTTGTAACCGCCAAAAGGTGCATGGGCGGGCAGCTGGTTGTAGGTGTTCACCCACATACGTCCGGTTTCTACAGCCCGGGCCACCCGCAAAGCACGGTTGATGTCCCTGCTCCATACAGCGCCGCCCAAACCGTATTCGTTGTCATTGGCCATGGCGATGACTTCATTTTCGTCCTGGAAGGGGATAACCACTGCCGCCGGTCCAAAGATTTCTTCCTGAGCAACTCTCATCTTGTTGTCGACATCGGCCAGGATGGTGGGTCTGACAAAATTGCCCTTATCCAGACCGTTTTCAGTGATCTTGTAGCCGCCGCAGGCCAGCCGGGCGCCCTCTTGCTTGCCGATCTCAACATAATCAAGAATTATATTTACCTGGCCTTTATTGATCTGGCTGCCCATCTGGGTGTCTTCCTCCCAGGGCAGACCGACTTTGACTTTATTAAACTTGTCGACCATGGCAGCCAGGAATTTGTCGTAGATGTCTTTGTGAACGAAGATTCGGGAGCCGGCGCAGCACACCTGGCCCTGATTGAACAGGATGCCCAGCATGGTTCCTTCCACCGCTTTGTCCCAGGGGCAGTCAGGGAAATAAATATTCGCTGATTTGCCGCCCAACTCCAAAGTGGCCGGGATTAATTTTTTGGCTGCCGCATCGGCGATCTGATAACCGATTTCTGTGGAACCGGTAAAGGCCAGCTTGCGGAACCCTTCGTGTTCCAGGACATAAGTGCCGGTGGTGGAGCCTTTTCCGGTGACCACATTGACCACCCCGGGAGGAAGTATTTCATCGAAAATCTTAACCAATTCCAGAAGGCTGAGGGATGTCTCGGAAGAGGGCTTCATCACAAGGGTATCCCCGGCTGCCAGCGCCGGTGCGATTTTCCAGCAGGCCATCAAGAAGGGGAAGTTCCAGGGAATAATCTGGCCCACCACTCCGATGGGCTCTCTTAAAATTATGCTCATATGGTTTTTGTCAATCATCACCGCCTGGCCTTCTTCAGTTCTAATGGCACTGGCAAAATAGCGGAAGTGATCTGACCCCAAAGGGATATCGATATTTCTGGTTTCCCGGATGGGCTTACCATTGTCCAGGGTTTCGGCCATGGCCAGTTTTTCTGCATTTTCATCAATCTTGTCCGCGATCTTGAGCAGGTAGGCCGCCCGTTCCTGGGGGCTGACATCTTTCCAGGTTTCATAAGCCTTCCAGGCCGCTTTGACAGCATCATCAACATCTTCCCGGCTGCCGTTTATACAGGTGGCCAGAAGCTCTCCATTGGCCGGGCAGTAAGCATTGAAGGTCTGTCCTGCTTTACTGTCCACCCATTTTCCGCCGATATAAAGCTTATAGTTTTTGTCAAAAACGTTTTTCATTGAAATCCCTCCATTAATTGATAAATATTAAGAACCAACCGTTCACCCCCAATATGGCCGGGTCTTCTCTCCCTCCTCTCCCCAGGCGGCCTGCTTTGTTTGCCAAATTCCGAATAATTTTTCTGCCCTTTACTGTGCAGCAACCGTCACCTACACTATCTCTTTAAGACCTTTTTGCTTAAACCTATTTAAAGATCTGTTTTTAAATTATCTATTAAGCAAAAGTCGTGCCAAGTAACAAAATAATTTTTCTTTTTAAAAAGGGCCGGTGAATAGGGAACCGTACCGGCATCTGCCATAGCCCGTTTCCCAATAAAAAAGTGAACACCTGTTACATGTTCATGTGACAGATGTTCACAGTCCCGATTTTTATTTAATTACTGAGCGGATGCTTAACACAATTAGGTGAGTTTTTTAGGAACGTCCGCCCGGCTATTTGAATTCCTTTCCAATATTATAAAACTTCAACTTGCGATAAACCGTGTTGCGGCAAACCCCTAACTCGCCAGCCACCCGGCTAATGTTCCCCTGATGGCGAACCAGCAGATCCACCAACAACTGCCTCTCCGAATCCTGCGGACTATCAGGGTTCGCCCCCAGTCCCAGGCCGTTATCAAGCTCGGAAAAGGCGGGATCATGATGATGTTCCCGCCAGGGACGAAATAATGCGATTTCCTCGGGCAGGTGTTCAGTTTTTATCCACGGTCCGCCGGCTAGAGTAATCATTTTCTCCACTACGTTTTCCAATTCCCTGACGTTGCCAGGCCAATTGTATTTCTGGAGACACTCGATAACAACCGGTTCTATATATTTAACCTCCACGCCCATTTTGCTGCTGATCGTTTCTAAGAAATGATTAAAAAGCATTCCTATATCCTCCCGCCGTTCGCGCAGGGGGGGTATGGTGAGCAATATCACGTTTATCCGGTAGTACAGGTCCTGGCGGAAATTGTTTTTCCTGATCTCCTCCTGCAAATTCTTGTTGGTGGCGCATATTACCCGCACATCCACCGGAATAATATTTTCCCCGCCGATACGGGTAATCTTTTTTTCCTGCAAAACACGCAATAGAGAAGCTTGCTGCTCAAGCGGCATATCCCCTATTTCGTCTAAAAAAAGGGTTCCCCCGGCTGCCAACTCAAATTTACCCGGCCGCCCTCCCCTTATAGCTCCGGTAAAAGCGCCTTCGGAATAGCCAAATAGTTCGCTGGCTATCAATTCCCGGGGGAGCGCCGCGCAGTTCAAGGCGATAAAAGGTCCTTTGCGCCTGGGGCTCTGGTTGTG
>DHRK01000057.1:17336-19893 GCA_002410325.1 Syntrophomonas sp. UBA5314 | reverse complement strand
GGCCTGCTTCATCCTTAATAGGCTTGCCGGTTACCAGGCAATGCAGCCGGCCCCGGGAACTGTCCACCATTATTTCAAGATCGGAGAAAGCCTTCGCTTCGGTCAGCATAGGATTAACTTTCCCGGAGCGCCCGAAAACCTCATATATGGAGCTTCCCAGTACGTTTTTACCCAGCATATGCTGGGCTACCGGATTGATCTGTCTGATAATACCATCCAGATCGATAAGCACGGCTCCATCAGACATCGTCTGGAATATATCATTCAGACTGTTGTTCAATACCGTTAACTCGCGGTTCTGTTTATTAATTCGCATCTGGTCGGAAATAGCTTCAACGGCCGCCACTACCATTCCCAGGGTGTGCAAGTGGGCGCCATGGGAAGGACCTGACATCTGCAAGGCTCCCAATACCGTTCCTTCTTCATCAATAATAGGGGCGGCCGAACAGGTCCAGGAGTGGATTTTTTGGCAGTAATGCTCCTGCCCCGAGACTTGAACCGGCCGGCCCAGAGCCAGGGCGGTCCCGATGCCGTTGGTGCCCACTTCCTCCTCCATCCAGCCATAGCCCTTGCTCAAATTGACCTTGTAGGCATTCTCCAGAATATCGTAATCACCCATCACTTCCATTATATAACCGCGTTCGTCGGCTAAAAAAACCACAAATCCGGAACCGGTTACAAATTTATATAATTTGACCATGAAGGGACGGGCCACCTCAATTAAATCCCGGTGTTTTTCCAGCAAAGCCTCAAGTTGGCCCCGATCTAAAAGCAGATGACTGGTGCCGTCATAAGGATCCACATCGCTGACATAGCACCTACGCCAGGAATCGAGTATCTCAGGGCGAATCTCCATCGATTCGGCATTGCCATTGCTGATAAATTTTTTCCAGGCTGCGCCGAGGCCTGACATATTATCCATGACCTTTCTTTACCTCATTAATATACATTATCCCAATTCCATATTATTACTTATTCTGACTATAGACCAGACTTGTCTATATTTTAATTATGACATGTTCAGTTTATTGAAGGAAATATAGATCCCCCGGCCAAACGGATCAAAACCTGCTCCCCGAAGCATCATTGCATAATAGGTCAAAACTGCTCTGTATCCTGCTCAGGGTGGCAGCCGATATGCATACAGCTGCAGAAACACAGTAAGCCCGGGATCACCGGGCTGCATTTCTAATAAACGGCTTTCATTTACCTGGAAACCAAGGGAAAAAGCAAATGCATATATAGGTATGAAGATTTTACTCCCGCAGCAGCTGATAATAGTCGTCTTTAGTTACCACCAGCCAGTCTGTGGCTGTCAAGTCATCCGCGGTGGGGCTCCAGCAGGGTACGGCGGTTTTGGCGTTCCCGCCTACAATGCAGGCGAAGGCTGTGTTGGTGGGCTTGATCCATAGCGGTATGTATTTTTTCAAGGCCTCCCTGGTAATGTAGTTGTTGGTTTCAACAGCCTTCCTCACTGCCTCATGAATCAACATTGGCTCATCTCCTTTGTTTTCCTTAATGTACAAAACCCGTGGCTTTTAACGGACGATAGATTTTTACCTCACTGTCTACGGCCGAAATATATAGCGCACCGTCAAAAAGAAATATTTTACATAATTACCTTGAGGCCTTTTCGACATTGTGATATCCTTTTGGTCTGTTTCGTGATGACACATTTTTGCAGGCTCCGACTCTAATATTAAACTGGCGCTGCATAGCATGTCAATAACTGCCAGTTAAGGAGCCAAGTATTTTTACTGCCAGTTTAGAGGGGAAATACCGCAATCATTAAATTACTATATTGAGGTGTATAACTTGACGCTTGGCAATAGCATAAAATTCGCTAGAGAGAAAATGGGGTTGAGCCAGGAGGCAGCAGCCAAAGAAATAAGAAACCGCTACCGTGTTCGTCTTTCTTCCGCCTATCTCAGTATGATTGAAAGAGGTGAAAGAGTTAATCTAACCACAAAATTGGCACACGCCCTGCGCGAATTTTTCCAGATAGATAGGGAAGCGCCGGTACAATCCTATTATCGCCTTCCCATCCTGGGCACCATCCGCACCGGCATTCCTTTGCTGAACCAGGAAAGCTACGCTGGCTATTTTGATGTACCCAATTACATCAACGCCGACTATGTGATCCAGTTTATAGGCGACAGCATGGCTGGAGGCGGAATCCTGGACGGCGACTATATTATATGCCGGGAGACAGATACGGCTCAAAACGGTCAGATTGTAGTGGTGCTGAGGGATTTGGGCAACGGGTTCTCAGAAGCTGTTCTGAAATATTACTTCCATAACAGCGACAATTTACAGCCCCAGACCGAGTACCGGAAAATTTCAGATGTATCAAATGCTTACGGGGAGCGCATCGCGGGAGTTATGAAAGGCCTGATCCGCAAGGATGCTCCAGGTCGTCACATATACCGGGACTATCTTAATGCGGGCGCTAATGAAGATTGGACGGAAGTTATAGAACTGGCCAGCTCAGCGGGTTTAAAAACCAAACAGGTCAAAGAGATCCTGGCCGGTCAGATTGAAATAGCAAAAAAGTTAA
>DHRK01000057.1:15770-17088 GCA_002410325.1 Syntrophomonas sp. UBA5314 | reverse complement strand
GCCATTTCTCTCAAGCCGTACCTATCCATGATTATGATAAGCTTTCTCGGGTAATTGGGATCGGTAGCATACCCGCAGGCATAAAGCTGCCGGGCATACTCGTCGGGATCGTCCCCGGCCTTGCGGCAGGGAGCATAGCGGTCTTGGGAGATTAATAAAACATAATCCGCATAACTTTCATCGAAGTTATTATACGCTCTAAATCGGGCCAAAACCCTTTTCTTCACTCCCCGGTAATACTCGGTGGTTATGACCAAAACGCTTCCCGCCGGTCCCTCCCCTTTGATATTAAAAAGGTTGTAGCTGTATTGACCGGTATGCAGGTCGGTGCAGACCTTCTCCCCATACCCGGTTTCAAGGCAGGCCTGAGCGGTAATAGCCGCCGCCGGCAGGTTGTATTGCAGCTGAATGTTGACTGCCGCCTTCATTACCTTATTGATAAATTCGCTGGACAATATCCCACCCCTTCAGGATATATTGGGCAGAGAAACTGCCTAACTTCTAGCTTGAGTCTTGAGCCTTTAATGATCCGTTGGGGCTATTTCTTCTTCTGTTTACGCGAAGCGGGCACCGTATTACGGGAGACATCACCGGCTGGAGTATGATCAAGCCGCCTGCTCCGCCCGGCAATTTTTTTCCCTTTTAAAGAAGCGCCTGACTTTTTGGCCTTTGTACCGGCGGGTGATGCTTTTCGCACTTTGGGACTGAATTCCGGCCCGCTGCAAAACGCGCCCGACAGCTCCGAGGTTCCGGTTCTAAGCCCGGTCGCTTCGGCTTCCATGCCCATGTTGCCCCTGCTGAGAGCATCAATTTCCGCCTGCAGTTGGCGCAGCGACTCTTCCTCTTTACGGATCCTCGCTTTCAGCAGCTGTTCCTGTTCAATCAGGCCCTCAATGTCCGGACTCTGAGCTTTGGATCTGGCCTCCAGGGTTTTCCTGCCTATCGCGCTCAGGCTGTACCAGGCATTTTTGCCTGCATACAGAACCCCGATCAATGATTTGCTTTTCAATCTACCCAGATAATTGACGATATTTTGACTGGAGGTGCCCAGTTTCCTGGCCAGCATGGCCGGGGTAATTTCTTCATTCTCCCTTATCAGCTGCATGATCAGGATTTCCCGGTCTGACAGGCTTCTGGCCAACTGCTCCCGCTCAGAGGGCTGGTTAAAGAAAGACGCCACTTCCGAGAGGGCATGAGCTTTGCCAAGCAGATAGCTGGCCCTATCGCCCGGCTTTATTCCCGACACCGAAGAAATAAGCAATTCATTCATTTTCCCCAGATTATCTATATCCGTTTGCTGCATAAAGGCCGCCATTTT
>DHRK01000057.1:13193-15409 GCA_002410325.1 Syntrophomonas sp. UBA5314 | reverse complement strand
GCCACGACTACAATATTGGGTCTTTCCCGGTGCTGTTTCCAAAGGGCATTGTTGTTGCATATGATTATTATGGCTTTGGTCTCGTTGGACAGGCGCGCGGCAGCTCGTTTAAATTCCCCTTCATGCGGGTGGGGAGTCATGCTCATCACGAAAACGAAATCCACCATGCGATCATAGAGCAGGCGCTGCATGCTGGCCAACAGAAAGTCCACACAGATCAACACCGCTATTCTTCCGATCCCGGTTTCAAATATGGAAACCTGATTGCATTCATAGGTGACGTCTTCAACCAGACCGTCGTATTCAAAACGGTTGGCCTTAACCACCGGAGCCAGCACCCTGCCCTGCCGGTCAAAAATGAGGGCGGCATTGTAAAGCGGATTATCCGATCCGGCCATCCGGCAGCTGCGCGTGAGCGGCAGGTGCCGGGTTTGCTGGAACAGCTCTCTCCGTTTCATGTGAAAAGATCCCGGGGCTAACAATATGAGTCGAGATCTACTCCCTTGACCCAGCAACTCGCCATAGGCCAGCTGGTAGTTTAGAGGAGTGGCCAATTCCGGCATGATAATCACGGCACAGTCCTTGAGCAGCTCTTTAAGGGCCTTTTCTTTACGCAGATGGTATTCGGGTTCATCGATTCCCGCAAATGCGAATCGCCTTTTGCCTCCCCAAGCCTCACCCGTATCTACCATGGCAATGTTTTGTGGATCCATAATCTCCCCAGGTACCAGGCCGAATTTTACGTCCCGGGAATCGTATTTTGACAGCCTGATGCTTATCGGTATATGGGAAACACGGTAATTGCTGTCCGGCGTGAACAAATCCATATTACTGCACCAATTAGCTATATTAAGATAGTCAACCCCCACCCGGGCATTATTTTGGGATACAGCACAGCGCAGGCTGTTCAATCGCATGGTCACCTCATTTTGAGGGCGAAAAACCAGCTCACCGCGCGGGGTTTCTATGGAACAATAGTCTTCGACGATCAGGTAATCGCTGTAAAATAGCCCAAAGTAGTCATCCAGGGTTATCAGCCAGCTCATCATGTAAAACAGCAGCTCGATTGGCTTGCGGGCTTTCTCAACAGTGTCATTGTAGAAAAGCCTGATAGGGTCTTCTATATGACAATATAATGAATACTTTAGCTCTTCCGGCATTGCACTGTCCCAAAATGCCTCAACTTTATGCCGGATTTTATTGAATAGAACCCGGTTCTCACGGCTCCGGTCCAGCTGGTAAATGAAATCCCTGAAGTTCCGGCCTTTTAACAGGTAATACAGATTCGCGTATACATCAACACTCCTGCTGATACCGCTGAATATGGCTGTTCGAGGCCCGGTGTATTCCATCTCCAGGCTTAAAACGCGGGCTTTATCACATTGCCAGGACCAAATCCCGGTTTTAAACTCCTCCAAAGATACTTTCACTGGCTTATCCTCTCAATCCAGAGAATTCCATTAACCAATGATTCTTCCAGTTTGTACCATATTCCTGCCATCCCACCCCTTTTCCGTTTCATCTATCTGCTTCGGGCGCCCGGCAAACGCCAGCAGCCAAGCTGCTCAAACGCATCATTTTCCATTTCCACTATATTTTATGCCTATTCCCCGCATTATAATGGATAAATAGGCCGATCAGGGCTAATTATCTTATCTTTTGCGACGTTTTTTCTATGCTAAACCTGTTCATCACCGCCCCCACACCTCTACAAGGTATTCATTGACGGCAGAGAGATCGGTCCTAAGGATTTGCCTGTTCAGAGAAGCATGATGAAGTAGGATGAGGTGCGGAATCAGGAAATAAGCTTCGTGGGCCGATGGAATTAAAAAGAAGAGCGATCCCGGCCGGTCATACAATGACCCTACCTTTGTATTTTCGCAGGGCAAAGGACTCGGCCTGGGATTGGCGGTTTGCTACAGCGTCGCCGCCCGGCCTGGAGCGAGTATCGACTGTTGGACCGGGCCGATTGGAACTACGTTTAGTGCCAGTCCCGTTTAAAAGACGGCTGTTCACTCATTCGCGGCGACGCACAAGCTATTTGACTAGCGCACAAGCCAAATGGACATGTTCACTGGCTGAATACCCCCCGCCGCATGAGCTTAGATATCTTCGCTTTATCTCATCCGGCCCCAGGTTTTCTACCAGCCGCAAACCCAAAACGGACAGTTCAGCTTCCAGGGCCCCGGAATCAAAACCGGTGATAATCGGCTCAC
>DHRK01000057.1:11729-12956 GCA_002410325.1 Syntrophomonas sp. UBA5314 | reverse complement strand
CACCGGCAGGTAATGGGTAACTCCGGTCCAACTGAAAAATGTCATACGCCCAGGATCATAACCCGAGCCGGCCAAAGCCTGGGCCGGACTTACCTGCCCGAGATCCGCCGGCACCAAGATCAGACCATCGGGCATCAAAAGGCCGGCCCGGGCCAGCAGCATCCGTTTCATATCCTGCATAGCGGGAAGATCCAGTTCGAATACCCGCACCCGGTCTGTCAGATCCGGGCGGCGGAAGGCAAAAGTGTCCAACCCGGCGCCCAATATAACGTACTGGCTTACTCCTTTGCCGACTGCTTCCTCCAGCCGGTCTTCCACGTATCGTGCCCGGGCCAGAATAGGCCCGGCCATGATTCGCACTCCCCAACGCAAAGCAGCGTCAAAATCGTCGCTCTGGGCGTCTTTTTCCGATGCCATTGGGGACGCTGTACCAGCCAGATGCCGTTCAATTCCCTGCCGCACCTCCTCGGGCAGCAGTCTGAACGCCAGGGCGTCATCCAATATTTTGGGATCATCATGCAGGGCGTGAAAGCCGCGCAGATACGCGGTCATAAAGGCAGTCCTGCCGGGACCTTTCATCCGAACACCTCCCCAACCAGCTCGTGATTATTCATTCTTAAGCGCATAAAAGATTATCTTATTCATCATCTTCCTGTAAAACCTGAATAGTCTCCTCACACCATCCTATGGTTGCATCGGTTATGGTCCTCCCCCATTGGATAACTGCCAGCCAGGCCTTGAGTTTTCTTTCTGTCTTGATCCGGCTTTTTATCTCTTCTGCTCCATTATCTAAATACTCCCTTATCCGCATCTGTTCTTCAATTTTGTTTTCCAGCTTTTCTACCATATTGTCTACCGGAATATTATTGGAGAATAATAATTTGAGCAGCAGCTCCGCCCGTAGAATATGCGGTTCGACCGGAAGCATCAGCCATTTAACAAACTCTTCTCTTCCCCCCGGGGTGATGGAAAAAATGTTGCGCGGCGGTCGGCCCTCAGTTTGTTCTGTTTTTTTGGTGACCAGCCCCTCCTCCTCCATCTGTTTGAGGACCGGGTAGATGTGGCTGTAGTTTTCGTTCCAGAAGTAAGCGATGCTGTCGCAGAACTTTTTGACGTCATACCCGGAAGCCGGCCTTTCATTTAAAACTCCGAGAATTGCATATTTGGTTCTATTCATCTTGGCCACTGCATCACCGCCATTACTTACTAAGTTTATATTTAAGATTT
>DHRK01000057.1:9091-11554 GCA_002410325.1 Syntrophomonas sp. UBA5314 | reverse complement strand
CCGCGCTTTTTGTTGGTAATATGGGAAATAATAAGGCAGAAAGGAATTTTTCTTGATGCTCGCCGCTTCACTCTACGGCCTGATAAGCGGATCAGCTCTCTTTATCGGCGCTCTGATCGGTTTGTATCTGGCCGTGCCCAGATCAATAAGCGCCATTATTATGTCATTTGGTTCGGGAGTGCTGGTATCGGCTTTAAGCTTTGACCTGATGGAGAGAGCTTTTCAGACGGGAAGCTTCTATTCGGTCGCGATAGGCTTCACGGTCGGCACGCTGCTTTTTGTGCTGGGCGACTATTTTATCGACAGTTTCGGGGGGCATCACCGCAAACGCATCCACGGGAAGAAACACGCCCTTAAAAACGGCTCCCTAAAAGAAGCGCAGGCTTCAAGCTCGGGATACGCCATATTCCTGGGCGCTCTGCTCGATGGAATACCGGAGTCGCTGGCTATCGGCGTAGGCCTGGCCGCGGGCCAGGGAATGGGTCTTTCCATGATGATCGCGGTTTTGCTCAGCAACCTGCCGGAGGGTATTTCCGGTTCGCAGGCCATGCGCAACACGGGAAGGTCCAAATTATACGTTATGGCGGTCTGGGGAGTCACTATCATCACTTCCGCCGGCGCCGCCGCCATTGGCTTTACCACCCTGGGGCAATCCTCCCATGAAATAGTAGCCGTCACCCTGGCCCTGGCAGCCGGGGCGATACTGGCCATGATCGCCGATACCATGATACCGGAAGCCTTTGAAGAAGGGGGCAGGTTTGTCGCCCTGGCCACCGCCCTGGGCTTCCTGCTGGCTTTCATCGTCAGCCACCTGGCCAGATAATAAAGCCCATTTAGCCCAGCCACCCTGTACGGTGAAACCGGTAGTACAGCAAACCGGCCAGGACCACTGGAATCAAGCTGTAATCGTACATGGTCTGAAAACTGCTGACGGTCGCCACATAGCCCCACATGATGGTTCCCAGCCCGATGCCCAGATCGAACAGGGCGTAAAAGGTTCCGGTGGCGGCCCCGCGCCGGTGGGCCGGAGCCCTCATGACCGCCTGGGCCTGCAAGACCGTCATACAGGTGCCGAAGCCCAGTCCGTTCATTATCCCGGCCAGGATAAATCCTGTGATAGTATGGGAATGGCCGGTGGTAATCATGCCAGCGGCTATGGCCAGGTGGCCGATCAGCAAAACCTGCCTGGTCCCTCCGCTATCCGCCCAGCGGCCGGCCACCGGCCGGGTAAGCAGCATGGAGAAAGCGGTGGCCGTGAAAAACAAGCCGACATTGCTTATCCCCCGCTCCACCGCAAATAAAGATATATAAGACAGCAGAGCGCCATAGACCGTGCTCAGGCAGAACATCACCCAGGCGGCGGGAAGGGCGCTTTTTTCGATCAGGTTGGACCAGAAGCCGCTAACCTTAACCCCGGAAGTGTTTTCCGGCACCGCAGAAGTCTTTACCATCCAGCTGGATAGAAAGGCCAGTCCGGCCATACCCACCGCCGCGGCGAACAGGAGCCGGTATCCGGAATAACCTGCCAGCCCCAATCCTATTGCCGGGGCGATCGCCATGGATACGGTCGAAGTCAGCCCGAAATAGCCCATACCCTCGTTGAGCCGGGCCATAGGCAGGCTGTCGACCGCGATGGTGGCTATGGCAGTGGAGGCCATTCCGAAAACCAACCCGTGCAAGGCCCGGATACCGGTGGTAATGGCCACGCTGGAGGCCAGGTTGTACAGGAGGCAGGTTAAAAACATGAGTAGAAGGCCCCCGATCATTACCCGGTTGCGGCTGTATTTATCGACCAGCCACCCCGCGGCGGGGCGGGCCAGCATGGCGCAGATGGTGTACACCCCCATGACGTAGCCTACGTCGCGGGCTCCCCCGCCGATGGTGAGCAGGAACAGGGGTATGCAGGGAAAAAGCATCTGGGTGCTCATAAACAACAAGAAATTGACCAGACAGAGCAGGATAAAATTGCGGGACCAGATCGGAGCTGATGAGGCGCCGCACAAGTCTTCCCCGGCCGCCCTGCTCTGTGAACCGTTTCCCACGGCCATCCCTCCTCCCCATGCGGTAATAATCATTTCGCAATATTCGACGCGCTCAATCATTCTAACACAGAAAGATGATGAAGACTATTGCGCCGTTTACCGTCAGCCAAAACGAATCAGCAAATGAAAGGGCCGGCCAGGATCTCTTTGCCGGTCCAATTAAAATGAGAACCATATGTTGTATAAAACCAGCCCACACTCGTTTTAAAGTCGATGTTTAGCAGCATTTTGTCTATATTGCCTTACAAAATGCAATATGTTATGACCTCCATCTGTAGCTCATCATTTCAGGAAAAAGCCTTGTCCCTCTCCATGTCATCCTTTAACCCACCCGGGCCACCTCCTGCGGGCCTTTATTCTACTTAGTACAACGTTCCGTATATTGGGTTCATAAGTTGGAGCAGATTTTTTTGAAGTACAA
>DHRK01000057.1:8776-8953 GCA_002410325.1 Syntrophomonas sp. UBA5314 | reverse complement strand
TTGGCGTCCTGCCATCGCCGCATTACCCTGTGTCCATAGGCGTCAGCTCCTTGCCATCCTGGCACCGGCAGCTCTTTGCCGTCCCTGGCATCGCTGCACTGACCCGTCCGTGGGTGTCGCCGCATTAGCCCGTCAATGGGCGTCAAATGAGTAATACTGGACGTATTGCGATTGACG
>DHRK01000057.1:1490-8668 GCA_002410325.1 Syntrophomonas sp. UBA5314 | reverse complement strand
GATTGACGACAACGCAGTAATTCGGGAAAATCTGCCCAAATTATGGGCGCGAATATACGGAATGTTGTACTAGTGCACCTGCTCCTTGAACCCGCACCGGCTGCAGAAATAATAGTCTATTTGAGCAGCCTCCCGGTCAAGGTGAGGAAACATTTCATGCCCCAACAGCCAGCACATTAAGCGCCTGAACATCGCCTGTCACCACCTGCCGGTCTCAAACCCAACGATTTCTACCAGTATATTATTCGGATGTTTTCCCAGTTGTCACCAAACCCGCCTTTTCGAACTTCAGTTTGTTGAGGATATGCAACAAGGCGCGAAATCCTGCAACAAACTCCGGCTGCTTTATAGTTTGATTTCTCCAGGCCTAGCAAATGATGTTTTGCCAGATGCAAATGCAGAAAAAAGGGGAAATATCGGCAATATGTCCCCACCCCATTTTGTTGAGCGATCTCAACAATTGCTGTAATACTGCAACAAGCACTATAATATTATTGAACAAAGCTTTTCAACAAATCAAACCAATGGCAGCTTTATACGGTTGGTGTATCTGCCCATTGCGTCTTTTTCGAATTTCTGGCACAAAAGTTGCGTGTATTAATAATAAAGATCATCATGCATTTCCACTAAAATAGGCATCTTTAAATCGAAACCAGCTTTACCAAACTCCAATGTACTATTCCTGCAGCCCCATCGCTATCCACACGAAGCCTTGATCTTCTATTCTGGACCTCAAATGACCTGTAGCCGGATCGGCATGGCATAAGAATGTTGTTTCCGTTGCCAACAGATTGGGAGTGAAGCAATGAAAATAAGAGAGATCATGACCCTGAAGCCGGCAACCTTGAATCCTCAGCAGGCCGTGCGCGAGGCCGTCGCCATTTTCATGGAGCAAAACATAGACGCAGCGCCGGTTATCGATGAAAATGGGCTGCTGGTGGGGTTGTTTACCAATAATCACATCTATCAGTGCCTTAATCAGGGAAAGGACCTGGCTGCTCCGATAGGTGGGTTAATGAACCGGGATATCGCCCCCAGCCATCCCGACGACGAGTTTGGCCAGGCTCCGGCTTCAACCCTGCGAGCGCTTCCGGTGGTCGATGACCGGGGCAGCCTGGTGGGGATGGTCACCCGCGAGGACATTGCCAAAGCCTTTTTCAACTCCTACAACGCCATTTCCCTGGAGCTGGACACCATCATCAACTCAACCCACAACATGATCGTTTCCACTGACGAAATGGGCATGATAAAGGTTTTTAACCGGGCCGCTGAACAGGTCTTTTGTGAAAAAGCGGAAGACGTCATGGGGTGCAACATCAAGGACGTCTTCCCGGAAAGCAATATGATCGACGTGGTCAAAACCGGCGAGGCCGAACCTATGCAGAAGGTAATCCTGAGGGGATCCTGGTATGTATCCAACCGCTCCCCGATTAAAAAGGACGGTAAGATTACCGGTGCGGTGGCCGTGTTTCAGGATATATCGGACCTCGATAAAATATCCCGGGAGTTGCAATATGTCAAGGAATTGAATGAAGAGCTCGACGCTATAGTCAATTCCTCCTTTGACGGCCTGTTTATCTCCGATGGAAAAGGCGTGGTTTTGAGATACAACAAGGCCTTTGAGCAGCTCACCGGCATCAACGCCCACGAGTACCTGGGGCTGACCGTTGAAGACATACGACGGGACGGGATCATCTCCGAACCGGTAACCTTTCATGTGCTGAAGGAAAAGAAGCCGATTACCCTGGTGCAGGAAAGCAAGACCGGCAAGATTACCCTGACCACCGGGAACCCGATATTTGACACTAAAGGCGAGATCATCCGGGTGGTGTGCAACGTCCGGGATTTGACTGAACTGAATATGTTGAGGCAGAAGCTGGAACAGGTCCAGGGCTTGAGCCAGCATTATGAGAGCCAGCTCCGCTCCTTGAAAATGACCAGCAGCGAAAAGATGGTGGTCAGCTCCGCCCAGATGAGAAAAATGGTTGATACGGTCATCCGCCTGGCGGCGGTTGATTCCACCATATTGATCACCGGTGAATCGGGAACCGGCAAGGAACTGATCGCGGAAATCATGCACAGCAACAGCGAACGGCACGATAGGCCCTTAATCAAGGTCAACTGCGGGGCCATTCCCGAGAATCTAATGGAGTCCGAGTTGTTCGGTTATGACCGGGGCGCATTTACCGGAGCGAGAAAAGAAGGCAAAGTGGGCTACATTGAACTGGCCAGCGAAGGCACCCTCTTCCTGGATGAGATCGGTGAAATGCCGCTGAACCTGCAGGTAAAACTGCTCCGCTTTTTGCAGAGCAAGGAGTTTATCCGGGTGGGCGGCGAAGGCTACAAAAGCGTCGACGTCCGCATTATTGCCGCAACCAACCGGGACTTGATGGAAATGGTCCGGGCCAAACAATTCCGGGAAGACCTGTATTACCGGCTGAACGTGGTTCCCATCCACACTCCGCCCCTGCGGGAAAGGAAGGAAGATATCCCTGCCCTGGTCGCCCATTTCATACAGATTTTTAATAAGAAATACCGCATGAACAAGACCATAAGCCCGACGGTGGTGGACCTGTTCATGGAATACAACTGGCCGGGCAACATCAGGGAGCTGGAAAACCTGGTGGAAAGACTGCTGGTCATAACACCCTATGACAGTATTACCGAAGAAGAGTTGCCCGTACACATCCGCAACGCCGTGGGCAACCACTCGGCCTATGTGCTGGTGTCGGGCATCATACCGCTGAAAACGGCGGTGGAAAGCGTGGAAAAACAACTTATCGAAAAAGCCTTTGCCAAATACCGGACCACCCGGCAGATGGCCAAGGAATTGAAAGTTGACGCGGCCACAGTGGTGAGAAAGGCAGCCAAATACAATGTTACCAGGCTGGCCCAGGAATAAACGCCAACTTTAAAATCGGTCCGCAATCTTGTTGAGAAACTGCATCAAAACCGTAGGCGGCCAAGCTTCTCCGGGGAATAGCGCCAGGCATTATTCCCCTTTTTTCTATCATCATAGAGGCACACTTGAAAGTTTTAATAAAACGGTAGTAAAAATTCATCATCATACCCTGCTGCAAAGTCTCAACAAGTTTTTAACTTGGCTTATTTAAGCTGCCCCAAGCCAAACGGTAAAATACCGTAAGATAGGCCTCGCTTAAGAAAAGCCCGCCCGCTGCTGCGCTTGGCATGATTATTGCTCTATTAATTAATATAGATAATCCCGCAGATTTTCCAAACAGGCTTCATTCTCCAACAGTCGTGAAATCCATTCTTTAGAGAGAGATTTTTCTGTTGATGCCGGGAGAGGCGTCATGCAATGAGGGGGGAGGAGTATCATTATGTTTCAGTGCCGGTGCCCGAGATGCAACCGACTGGTTGGGCTGTTAAATGGAATTGCTGAGATAAAATGTCCCCGCTGCGGCCATATCCATCTGTATAGCTTCAGCGGCGAAATTCAGGAAGAAAACTATAATCCGCACAAGAATATCAGGTCTTCCAGCAAGGAGCTACCCCTGGTTAATTCGAAGTCCTGAATACCACGCCTTACTTTTAGCATAACCTTCTGTAGTCCCCATATAAATTAGAGCATCTTCCACGCCTGGAAGATGCTCTTCCTTATAATATACCGTCGTCATAGGTTTATTCCAGCATCTTAAGCGGTTTGCCGGCCAATATCTTCTCCACTTCCTCATAGCCGGCGGGAAAAGCGAAGTTGTAACGGGCCGGAAGAGCAAAAACATAACGCGCATTGCGAGCCAGCTCGCTGGGCCCGATCGGAGCTGCCCCTATATGATACTTGCCGCTTTGCAGTGAATCCCATTGCTGGACCGTGAAGATCATTATGGGGATATCCTGGCGCGGCTTTTCGCTGGTCCATCCCGGATGTCTGATGGAGATCATCGGGCCGGTTTCCAAAACGGCGGAATCGCCAATTGACAGGCCTTTCCACTCATCATTGACTATTGCGTAGCCTTTCCAGCTCTCTGGCAGGGAAAAACTAAAACCGTATTGCGTATTGACGTATGACAAGGTATCATTATTCGCTTGCGGCCGGTTCATCACCACATCATTGATAAGCCAACGCTCATCAAGCTTTTTCACCTGCAGGGTTATCGGGTATTTTGTAGCAGCCCCCCCACTGGCCTTTTCCTGGCTGGTAATTTCAATGACTTCTCCCTTTACCTCATAGGAATCGGGCGACACCCTGCTAGTACTCAGGATTTCGATTCTATCCGGCCAGGGGCTGGAAGTGAGTCTTCCCGGTGCTTGCAGCGGATATTTTATCCATTTTTCCATAAGTCCTGGCGAAACATAACTGCCGTAATTCTCCTGGATGCTCTTTTTTACTGTATCTGCGGGAGCTTGCAGGGAAACCATGGAAAGCTTGGTCCCAAAATCGATTACCAGCGCAGAGACCGCCTTTTGATCATTTTGTTCCGCTTGGGCCTGATTATCATTAGGCTGATCTGTTTTTCCCGCGCCTGTACAGCCAACCAGTGAAACCAGCAGCATCAAGGCAATTAACCATACCGATATTTTTCGCACTATAACCCTCTCCCCTTATTCATTCTGTTATAAATACGCAACTCAAGGGGAAGTTCTTATACAGCTTGACTATCAGTTGGCCAGGTAATTTTTGACATCAAAAAAACCCGCCCATACCTACCACATTTGTCCTTCGGCACCCCGGTTCCCGGCTGCTCTGCCGGTCCAGCATTTTGCTTATATTAACGCATCATATCAATGCCTTTATCAGCGCTACCAGGGCAATGATAATCATCAGCCCACCCGTACACCTGGCAAAAGTTTTGGACCTTTTTATGCCCAGTATCTGAATGGTCATGGGATTGCAATAGGGAAATTTTATGATAACTGCTCCCAGGAAAGCCAGAGTAATAAAGGTAATATACAACCCATAGCGGGGATTGTAATTCAAAGCAATACCGCTTAAAAAGATCACGAAAAAAATGGCCCCCAGCAACAGGCCCAGAAGCAAGAGGGTATTTTTCCTTTCCTCGGCCATATAGGCAACGATCTGTTCTTTACAATCCTGCGAACAAAAACTCATCTCTTTCAGATCCATACCGCTGTCCGGCGAAAACTTTTCAAGCGCCGGTTGATGACAGAAACTGCACTTTGACACAGGTTTCTCCTTTCCGGGCATATTGCCGTCCGGACATGAAGGTTTCCCCCGATTGTACTTAACCCCTATTCAACCATGCCTTTTAATGATTCCACATCCTTAATCCGAATAGACGAACGGTTAAAATCGATGACCCCTTCATCCCGCATGCGGCATAATTCCCGCGACATGGAGGGCCGGGAGACATTGAGAAAATCAGCCAGCTCATCGCGTTTCATGGGCAGCAGAAAGTCAGGTTGGCCATTCATTTTATACTGCTCCAGCAAAAAGGAACTCAATTTGCCCCGCATACTTTTCATGGACAGGTATTCAATCTTTTGATTGAGGGTGAGCACCTTGTCGGAAACATCTTTCAGCATATTTTCAATGATCGTGTGATGCCAGGTGCAGAGGTTGGCGCATTCCCCCAGGACCTTTTGCTTGGGCAAGAACATAACCTGGCAGGGTTCCTGGGCTACAACCGTGGCCGGCCAGACCGATTTACCGGAAAACACCGCACTTTCACCGAAGATGTCGCCCGGTTTAAGAATGGCCATCATCAGCCGGTTTCCAGCCGCGTTTTCCTTGATCAAAGCGGCCTGTCCGGAGAGCAGGATGCCCAGGCTATCAAAGTGGTCGCCGGCCACCGCGATATAGCTGTTTTTTTTAAACCTGCTGAGTTTGGGCTGAAGGCAGTTAAACATGGTGTTTAAATCATCGGAAGTTATATCCTGGAACAATGACGTTTTCATTAAAACCGGTAAAAATTTTGCGAACAATTACGGACACCTCATTTTTGGTAGCTATGGCTACCGAATACTATAATCTATTTTAGTATACTGATTGCAACAAATCCAGAAGCCAGGAAGATAGGGGGCTTTAACATGAAACGAAACATCATCAAAATAGATCGCGATCAATGCGACGGCTGCGGCCTGTGCATCCAGGCCTGTCATGAGGGAGCCTTGCAGCTGGTTGGCGGGAAAGCCGAGTTGATTACCGACTCTTATTGCGACGGACTGGGCGCCTGCCTTCCCGAATGTCCGCAGGGAGCGATAACCCTGGAAAAGCGGGAAGCGGCCGCCTTTGATGAAGCTGCCGTAAAAATCCATATCGAAAAATCGAAAAGGCCGGCCATCCCCGTAACCCTGGAATGCGGCTGCGCGGGAAGCCGCGCCCGGACCATAGAAAGGCACCCGGCAGTCGTTCAAAATATTCCGACCCCGGCTGTCCCGGTCCTGGAATCACAGCTTCGCCAGTGGCCCTGCCAGATCAAATTGGTGCCGGTGAACGCGCCGTATTTGGAGAACGCCCACCTGCTGATCGCGGCCGACTGCACCGCTTTCGCTTATGCGAATATCCATCAGGACTTTATGAAAAACAAAATAACCCTGATCGGCTGTCCGAAGCTGGATGAGGAAGATTACTCGGAAAAGCTGACCCGGATCCTGCTGAACCATGAGATTAAAAGCGTGACCGTTTTAAGAATGGAAGTTCCCTGCTGCGGAGGTATAGCAGAAGCCGTGAAAAGAGCCCTGATGGGCAGCGGCAAAATGATCCCCTGGCAGCTTGTTACCATCAATACCGATGGCAGTATCCAAGAAGACTGAGGCGTAGAAGCCCGGCTTCTATATAACTAACGGGTAATTTGGAAAAATCACGCGTTCGACCGGGATAACCGGTAAATTAAACCAGTATGCAGAATCAACGACAATATAAAGGAGGAAAAGCCAATGAGTGAAATGTTTTGTTTTCAGTGTGAGCAGACCGCGGGCGGCAAAGGATGCGTTAAGGTGGGAACCTGCGGCAAACAGCCCGAGCTTGCCAACCGGCAGGATGTCCTGACCGGCGCCCTGATCGGGCTGGCCCGGGCGGCGGAAGGAAAAACACCGGGTAAATCAGCCGATCAGGCCATGATGGAGGGCCTGTTTGCCACGCTTACCAACGTCAATTTTGATCCTGAACGAATTGACGCCTACATTGCGCAGGTTCAGGCTGAAAAGGATAAGTTGGGCGGAGCCGAAGATTATCCGGCCGATGCGCTGTGGAGCGG
>DHRK01000057.1:0-1259 GCA_002410325.1 Syntrophomonas sp. UBA5314 | reverse complement strand
GCCGAGCATTCGGTGGAGGAATGGCTGGGGCTCCTGATGGAATTCGGCCACGTGAACCTGAAATGCATGGCACTCCTGGATGAAGCCAATACCTCAGCCTATGGACACCCACAGCCGACCAGGGTAACTATGAAGGTGGAAAAGGGACCCTTCATCGTGGTGACCGGGCACGACCTCCTGGACCTCCAAATGCTTTTGGAACAGACCGAAGGCAGAGGCGTAAATATTTACACCCACGGGGAAATGCTGCCCGCCCACGCCTATCCGGAACTGAATAAATACCGCCATCTGAAAGGCAACTTTGGAACCGCCTGGCAGAGCCAGCAGAAGGAATTTGCGGATCTCCCGGCACCCATTTTCTATACCACCAACTGTCTCATGGTTCCCAAAGCAAGTTATAGCGACCGGGTTTTCACCACTGCCGCGGTAGGCTACCCGGGGATGCCCCATATTCCGGAAGGACCGGACGGAAAAAAGGATTTTACCCTATTGATCAACAAAGCCCTGGAATTGGGCGGTTACGAAGAAGACAAAGTTTTTACCGGGATCAACGGCGGTACGGAACTTCTGACCGGCTTTGCCCGTAACACGGTGCTGGGCGTTGCGGATAAGGTGATCGACGCAGTTAAGGCCGGAGCCATCAAGCACTTCTTCCTGGTAGGCGGCTGTGACGGCGCCAAGGCGGGCCGGAATTACTACACCGAATTCGTGAAAAAGACGCCTCCGGATACGGTGGTTCTTACCCTGGCCTGTGGAAAATACCGCTTTAATGACCTGGATATCGGAGAGATCGGGGGGTTGCCGCGCCTGATGGATATGGGCCAGTGCAACGACGCTTATTCCGCCATCCAGGTAGCGGTGGCCTTAGCTGACGCATTTAATTGCGGTGTCAACGACCTGCCTTTGACCCTGGTGCTTTCCTGGTATGAACAAAAAGCGGTCAGCATCCTCCTGACCCTGCTGGCCCTGGGTATCAAAAATATCTATGTCGGGCCGACGATTCCGGCTTTCTTCTCCCCGACGGTGCTGAATGTGCTGGTGGAGAAATTCAGCCTGACCCCGATTTCCACCCCGGAAGAAGACCTGGCTAAAATTATGCAATAAACCGGCGGAAAGCCAAACCCAGTTGAGTAAATCCGGGGACCTTGCGTTTTCATAACCCAAGGTCCCCCTCCCATTATATTTTAGATTCATTCCTATTGATTAGCGGCCCTGAAAACCTGGCCTTATTGAAGCCTTATTGGTATACTATTTTCACC
>DHRK01000018.1:36091-138077 GCA_002410325.1 Syntrophomonas sp. UBA5314 | reverse complement strand
ACAATATACCGAACGTTGTACTGGTTCAGGGACGTGGAGACCTCTATTTTCCTTTGGTCAGGGCGCTCTTCACGGTTACTCCGGGTATACTCCCCAGCTTGCCGGTCAGGGAACCCAGGCGATCGGTGCTGCCGTCGACAATTAAGGCGATCACATTTACGTCCTTTTCCCGGTAGGGCAGCCCCATCCGGCCTACGTTTATATCAGCGTGCTCACTCAAGATCTGGTTCACCCGGGCCACGGAATTTCGGTCTTCTATTACGATACCGATGACTCCCAGTCGTTTATCGGACAAGGCTTTAACTCCCTTCCATTTCCATTTAAAAAGCCTATCCCGCCGCTTATAAGGTTCAGGATAGGCATATACAATCTGTGTAAATCATCCCGACCCCTTAAACTCAGCTACGGCACCTCATTATCAGGGCAGTGTTTGTGATTTAATTAACTTTTTTCCATTATAGAACGGATGAGTGCATTTGCCAAGATCCTATATTTGATTTAAGGGAATGAAAAAAGCCTTACCAGCAATACTAAGCTAAAATAGGAGGGGTAAAATGCAAGAAGAGCTTAAAAACCTTTTCCCGGGGCCGGGGGAGATTCCCGAGCAATTCCGAATTCCGGCCGGAATTGACGGAGCTTCTTATCTTCTAAACGGCTCCATCCACCACCACCTGGGCCCGGCCCGGCCGGTGTTTTCTCCGGTCATGATGCGCGAAGCCCAAGAGCTTAAAGCGCCGCCGGTCGGCACTCTGCCACTTCTCTCCGGGCCTACCGCCCTGGAGGCGCTTGATGCGGCGGAGCGTGCCTTTGACTGTGGAATGGGCTTGTGGCCGCAAATGGATGTGGAAGAACGCCTGGAGCGCATGGAGGCGTTTTTGGGGCGGATGGGCAGGCATGAAAAAGCCTTTGCCTTGATGGAAATGTGGGAGCTGGGCAAGAAATACAGCGAATGCCTGGTTGAGTTCCGCCGCACTGAGCAGTATATAAGGAACACTATTGAAGCCTACCGGGTGCTGGATAAGGACTCTTCCTATATAGAGAGGGTGGGGCCGGTTCTGGCCCAGATAAAGCGCTGCCCGCTGGGAATCGTCCTGTGCATGGGCCCTTTCAACTATCCTTTAAACGAGACCTTTGCCCTGGTGATTCCCGCTCTGCTGATGGGCAACTCGGTAATTTTAAAGCTGCCCGAGCCAGGCTCCTTATGCACGCTGCCCCTGCTGGAGGACTTTGCCGCCCTGTTTCCAGCCGGCGCCATAAACATCATCAACGGAGATGGTGAAGAAATAATCGGGCCGATTATGAAGAGCGGCAAAGTAGCCGTTTTAGGATTTATCGGTTCCACCCGGGTAGCCAATCTGCTTATCAACCAGCATCCCAGCAACAACCGGCTGCGGACGATTTTGGGGTTGGAAGCTAAAAACTCGGCTTTTATCATGCCCGATGCCGACCTGGAAACAACCCTGGCGGAATGCACTTCAGGCGCCCTGGAGTTTAACGGACAGCGCTGCACCTCTTTAAAGCATATCTGGGTCCATGAAAAGCTGGCTGACCGCTTCCTGAGCGGACTCTCCGAAAAAATTGAGCAGGCCGGCATAGGCATGCCCTGGCAGGATAATATCATGGTTACCCCCCTGGCGGAGGCCCATAAAGCCGAATATCTCGGGGGACTGGTGGAGGATGCCCGCCGTAAGGGGGCCCAGGTGGTAAACCGCCAGGGGGGAGCGTACAGTGGGTCGTTGTTTTATCCCGCTATACTGTATCCGGTGGTAGAGGGGATGCTGGTTTATCGCGAGGAGCAATTTGGGCCGGTAATCCCGGTTTCCACCTTTAATTCCCTGGACGATCTCTATCCCTACTTTCGGCAGAGTTCTTACGGCCAGCAGGCCAGCCTTTTTGCTACATCATCGGCTCAAGCGGCGCCCCTTTTAGATATACTGGTAAATCAGGTATCACGGGTCAACCTCAATATCCGGTGCCAGCGCAGTCCCGATGAACTGCCTTTTACCGGGCGCAAGGATTCGGCCGAAGGCACCCTTTCCATAAGCGACGCCCTGCGGGCCTTCTCTATAAGATCTTTGGCGGTGGCCAATGAAGCCGGCCGTGAGCTGTTCTTTCAGATAATTTCCAGCGGCCGCTCGCAATTCTTGAGGTTATAATACCTGAACATAACTTACAGGAATTAACATTTGGCCATATCGGCAAATAAATCCAAATTTATTAAAGTTTATACAATATTTGTGTATAATAGGATTACAGATAGAGAAGTGTTGAGGTTTCGAATTAAGGAGGGGGCCATTATGGGCAAATCCATAATGTGCAGTTCGGAATTGTTCGACATGCTACGGGTTTACCAGGGACTGGATATGCTGGGTAAAAAGAGAGGGCAGGAAAACTGGCGGACAGCCATCCAGGAGCAAATAAGGGTGCTGGATGCCCTGCTTTTTTCTCAAGAAACCTTCAGCGAAATCTTTTATGACAGCCCCTGTGCCATGTTGATATCCCGAGCTGAGGATGGAAGCATTATCGAGGTCAATAAGCCGTTCTGCGAATTGAGCGGTTGCAGCAGGGAACAACTACTGGATGCTGGTTCTGAACAAAACAGCCTTTTTATCAGAGCCCAGCGGCAAATCATTCGGGAAACCATAAGCCGGGGACGGGTTGTCAACCGGGAAATTTCTTTTCCAGACCGCCGCAATGTGGAACATCACTGCCTGGTAAATTCGGAATTGATCCAATTGCGTGAGGAATCCTTTGTATTGTCAATCCTGATCGAAATCAATGATCATAAAAAATCCGCAAGGGATGGTAGCGGGCTGCAGCTTCAACAGATGGCTGAGTTGGCGGCCAGCCTGGCCCATGAAGTGCGCAATCCTATGACCACTGTGCGTGGATTCCTGCAGATGATGAGGGAAAAAGAGGAGTACGCAGTTGATTACGCCGATATCGATCTCATGCTGACCGAAATTGACCAGGCCAACCGGGCGATCAGTCAGCTCTTGTATCTGGCCCGGGAAAAGACTCTGGAGCTCAAACCAGGCAGCTTGAACAGCCTCATAATAGCACTGCTCCCCTCGTTGGAAAACAGAGCCGCCCGGCAAAACAAAAAGATTGAAGCAGTTTTGCAAGATGACATTTCATTACCCATGGATGAACAGGAAATGACCCAATTGATACTAACCCTGGTCAGCAACAGCCTCGAAGTTCTACCTCCGGGATATACCCTGGTAGTCTCGACCTTGAACCGGAATGGTCAGAACGTTCTTAGCGGTGAAAGCAGGGCTGATGATGACACCCTGATACAGCCCGTCAATCAGGAATTTGAGTCAGGCAGAGCCACCGGAAACGGCCTGTCACTCTGCCACAGCATCGCCGCCCGCCACAACGCTTTATTGCAGTTTGGAAACAGCTCCCGGGAAGACATATTCAAGCTGGTATTCCAAAACCCCGTATTTCAGCTAACCTGTAAATAAGATGGTCTGGGGCGCTTTATGGGCAATCCCTCGCAATACACCGGCAATAACGTATTTATTATCGTATACTCCTGCTTGAGATTTTGTTATCATTCTCCTATTATTTAAAAAATAGGTTTGTTCCACTGGTGAACAACCGGTCAACCGCGTCCCAATAACGAGCAAGGGAGGATAGCCTATGTTAGCAACTGAAGTGAAAAATGACGTGTACTGGTTGGGCGTTTTGGACCCCGATTTGAGGATCTTTGACATTATCATGACAACTGAATACGGCACTACTTACAATGCCTATCTGGTAAAAGGCCGGCAAAAAACGGTCTTGATCGAAGCCGTCAAAGAGAAGTTTTTCGATATCTATTTACAGAGCCTGCAGGAGCTGGTCGATCTCAGCGACATCGATTATTTGATCATGAATCATACCGAACCCGATCATGCCGGAACGGTAGACAAGCTCCTGGAAAAGATCCCGGGCTTGACAGTGATGGGCAGCCAGACGGCGCTCAAATTTTTAAAAGAGATATGCAATCAAAATTTCCCCTCCCGTGAACTGGCCCATGGAGATTCTTTGGACCTGGGCGGTAAAACCCTCCATTTCATAAGCGCTCCATTTTTGCACTGGCCGGACACCATGTTTACCTACCTGGCCGAGGATAAAATCCTCTTCCCCTGCGATTTCTTCGGCAGCCATTATCCGGATGAGAGAGTATTTAACGATCTTATTGAAAAAGACTACACCGATACTACCCGTTATTACTACGATATGATCCTGAGCCCCTTCCGGCCCTATGTTCTGGAGGGATTGGACAAGATCAAAGACCTGGATATAGAGATCATCTGTCCGGGACACGGCCCGGTAATCAGAAAGGACCTGCAGCGCTACTTTGACCTTTACCGGGAATGGGCCGGGCCGGAAACGCTTAAAGAGAAGCCCAAAATTGTCATGGCCTATGTCAGCGCCTATGGCTACACCCGCATGCTTTCCGAAAGCATTGCGGAGGGTATAGAGACCATCGGGGACTTTGATCTGCGCCGCTACGACCTGGTGGAAACCCCGGTATCGGAAGTGATGGCCGAAATCGCCGATGCTGATGGCCTGCTGCTGGGATCCTGCACGATTAACGGCGATGCCCTGCCGCCCATATGGGAAATACTTGTCAACTTGTCGCCGGTCACCAACGCTGGAATGGTGGCCGCCGCCTTTGGCTCCTACGGCTGGAGCGGTGAGGCGGTTCCCAATATCGAAGCACGCCTAAACTCATTACGCATGAAGGTCCTGCCCGGGCTGCGGGTGAATTTTAAACCATCCCCACGCAATTTGGAAGAAGCCTTTACCCTGGGCATGGATTTTGCCCGGGCGGTTGCGGAGAAGGGAAAAGAACCGGGCCAGAAGAGATGGAGATGCCTGGTCTGCGGCCACATTCACCAGGGAGCCAATCCTCCCGAGATATGTCCGGCCTGTGGGGTGGGAGCGGAGAATTTCGTGGAAATGGCGGCTGAGGATGAATTTCGCAATGATACCCAGGATAGCTTTGTTATCGTGGGCGGGGGCGTGGCGGGCCTATCTGCCGCCCGGGCGGTGCGGGAACGCAACGCCACCTGTTCCATTACCATGGTGAGCGAAGAAGCCGATCTTCCTTATTACCGGCCCGCTTTATCAGACCTTTTGGGAGAAGAACTCCCCGACCAGCGCCTCTTTATTTTTGACGCTTCCTGGTATGAAAAGCAGGCCATCCAGGTGAAAAGCGGATGCCGGGCAGAAAGCTTGAATACCAGAGACAAAACCGTAGTATTAAGTGATGGAAATGTCCTGCCTTACAGCAAACTGATCCTGGCCACCGGCGCCCGCAGCAACCTGCCGCCCTTCCCGGGGGTAAATCTTCCCGGGGTATTTGCCCTGCGCAGCCTGGCCGACGCCCGCCGGCTTAAAGAAGCCATGGGCCAGGGCAAGAAAGCAGTGGTGATCGGAGGCGGAGTTCTCGGTCTGGAAGCGGTATGGGAAATGCTTGGTGCAGGAATGCAGGTTACGGTGGTGGAGCACGCTCCCCGGCTAATGCCCCGGCAGCTTGATGAAGGCTCTTCAGCGCGTTTGGCGGATTTGATAAAGAGCCATGGGGTCAGCCTGTTGCTGGGCCGGGATGTTGACAAGATTGAGGGTGAAGCTGAGCTCACCGGAGTCCGCCTGCTGGATGGACAGATTCTGGAAGCCGACCTGGTATTGCTTTCCACCGGGGTCAGGCCCAATGTGGAATTAGCGGTGGCGGCCGGGTTGGATGTCAAACAGGGCATCATCGTCGATGCCAGTATGCGAACCAGTGTTGCCGATATCTATGCCGCCGGGGATGTTGCCCAATATGGCGAGCGCCTGATCGGGCTATGGCCGGTGTCCATGGAAATGGGACGGGTAGCGGGAGCTGCTGCTACCGGTGATTGGGCCCAGTATGCCGAACCTTTGCTTTCTACCCTGCTGGCCGCCTTTGATCGGGAAATATTCTCCCTGGGAGATGTAAATATTTCTCCGGAAGAATGCCGGATAGTTGAGATCAATGATCCCGCCCAGGGCTATTTTAAGCGGAGCTTCCTGAAAGATGGCGTCCTGGTGGGAGAGATCATCATAGCGCCGCGGGTTGATGCCTCAGAATCCATGCGCAAGCTGGGGCGGGATCAGAGCGGGAAAAAACGCCACAACAAGTGGAAGTGCCGGATATGCGGCTACGTGCATGAAGGCCCCGAGCCTCCCGACGAGTGCCCGGTTTGCGGAGCACCCAAGGATATGTTCGATCCAATTGATTGATTAAAATAGTATCCGGGAGCCTGCAGGCTCCCGGATACTTTCTTTAATATATAATATTTCTTAAAAAAAGGGGAGAAGGCTACTGTCCATCGATTCAAGAGTATACCTCGGATGGGGGGGGGAGGGATGGTACAGCCCCTGTTAACAACCGAGGGACAGTAGCTTATATAAAGAAACCAGGGCACAAAGTTGATTTAACTATTATTATGCAAATTGCATGCCAATAACAGATCACCGCAAAATGTGAATTTTTCCGCATTCAGAAAAAGCGTGGCCAAGACCCGGGTTGACAAAAACAAGCAAAATCGTTGAGATATTGCAATGAATGTTGCAAAACAGCAAAATTGCAGCAATGCAACGAATTGCTGCAATTAACTTTCTTATGGCTTTAATGGGAGTAATATGTGGCAATGGTTGCCCAAATCCATTCAACCTGGAAGCAAATTGATATATGATAGAGGAAGATAAGAAAGATAAGGGGGAGGGGAGTCTGTGAAGGTAGCAGATGTTATACGACCGGACTGCCTGCTGGTTTATCCTACTAATTCATTGCGGGAGGTATCCAGGTTATTACGCACCAACCGGGTTGAAGCAGCCCCGGTCATCAATGAAAAAGCCAGGCTTATGGGGGTTATCAATAAAGACTTGATCCTGGAGGCGATCGACAAAGGCATGAGCTTTGACACGCCGGTCAACCAGGTCATGTTGACCCAACCCCGGACCATCGGTTATGACAACGAATTGAACGAGATGATTATTGACAGCCTGCATTACCGTCCTATTATTCAAGAGGATAAAGTAGTGGGCATGCTCTACCCGTCCGATCTGGACCGTTTCAAGGCCACCCAGATCAAAGAAGATAAAGAGGAACTGGAGGCCGCCCTGGATGCGGTGTATAACCCGGTCATCCAGGTGGACAACGAGGGACGGATCAATATCTTTAACCTGGCCGCCTCCAAAGTATTGGGCGTTGATCAGCAAAAGGCCCGGGGGGCCAATGTCCATGAGGTCCTGGGGGGCAGCCGCATCCTGGACCATTTACTGCGTTCCAGCCAGGGACCGGTTTTCGGCAACAAAATCATTTTGAGCAACCGCAGTTTCCTGCCTTATCGCACTGATGTTAAGAAGAACGGCCGCATTATCGGGGCGGTGCTGGTCTTGAGAGAAATATCCGAGTTTGAAGAACTGGTCAGAGAATCCGAATACTACAAATACCTCAATAAAGAAATGGACGCTATTATCGAATCGTCCTTTGACGGTATTTATGTCACAGATGGGAAGGCCAACACCCTCAGGATCAACAAGGGTTTTGAACGCATCATGGGCATCACCCATGAGCAATGTAAAGGGCGCAATATGGCCGACCTGGTCAGAGAAGGAGTCTTTTCCCGTTCCGGAACCCTGCTGGCCCTGGAAAAAAGAGAGCGGGTCACCATCACCCTGGTGGGCAACACCGGCAAAGAAGTTCTAGTCACCAGCAATCCCATATTTGATGAATACGGCAATATCATTCTGGTGGTTACCAATGTCCGCGATATCACCGAATTGAATGAACTGCAGCATAAACTGGAGCACATGGAGAGCCTGCGCCAGATGTATGAGAGCGAGCTGCAGCAGGTCAAGCTCTTGAAATCCCGCAAGATGGTTTTGAGTTCGGCCAAAATGAATGAGCTGGTCAGTATGGTCTTGCGTATCGCCGCGGTTGATTCCACGGTCTTGATCCAGGGTGAATCGGGTGTGGGCAAGGAGCTGATTGCGGAAATCATTCATGCCAACTGCAGCCGCAAGGACGGTCCTTTTATCAAGGTAAACTGCGGGGCCATCCCGGAAAATCTGCTGGAGTCGGAGCTATTTGGCTACGAGGCGGGGGCCTTTACCGGTGCCAGTAAAAACGGCAAAGCCGGGCTCTTTGAACTGGCCAACGGGGGAATCCTGTTCCTGGATGAAATCGGCGAACTGCCACTTGGCCTGCAGGTTAAACTGCTCCGGGCTCTGCAGGATAAAGAGATAAACCGGGTGGGAGGAACCAAGCCGATTTCCGTGGATATAAGGGTTCTGGCCGGAACCAACCGCAATCTGCAGGAGATGGTGACCAATAACACCTTCCGCCTGGACCTGTACTACCGGCTCAACGTGATACCCATCATAGTACCTCCTCTGCGGGAGAGAAAGGAGGATATACCGGTCTTAACCAATTACTTCCTCAATATGTTCAACAACAAGTACCAGATGAGCCGGCGCATCCATCGCAGCGTCATTGACTGCTTCCTGGAGTACGACTGGCCGGGCAATGTCCGGGAATTGGAAAACCTCCTGGAACGCCTGGTGGTAACCAGTATGCATGAAGTGATTTCGATAGGCGACCTGCCAGCTGCTTTTGAGGCCAAAGCGCCTATGGCGGCTATTGAGGGAGGGCCTGATCTGCTGCCCCTGCGGGAAGCCTTGGAAAACACCGAACGCCAGCTTTTGGAAAAGGCTTTTTCCGCCTGTAAATCGACCTACCAGGTGGCCCGCATCCTGGGCGTAAACCAGTCCACTATAGTTAGAAAAGCCGCAAAATACGGCATTAGCAAGGGAATACAATAAAAAAAGGCGGCAGGCAAGGGGAGATAGCCAACCGCCAGGAGTGGGTTAATTTAGTTATAATTAATTAAAATGTTATTGATTAACAAAGCCTTCATAATTTATGATGAAATCAGGAGGCTTTATTTTTTTGTTGCCTTTATCCAGATCCTCTTTGTCCGCGGCGGCGATCAACTCATCGCGGACTCTGGGTGGGCTGCAGAAATTAGAGCCTCCGCTCTCCTTTTCTGCCCTAAAGTTCGGGATTTACCGGCGCCCCGTAAGAGGGCGCCGGTAAACGGACTTGTCAATCAACTTACATGAAAGCTGCTTCAGGAATGTCGATGGAGCTTCTGTCGCCGGCCTGCATGGCCTTCTCGAATCCAAAGACATCGGTTACATGGTTCATGACATAGAACTTGGCGCTGGCGATCTTGCCCTTGTAGAAATTAGCATCAAAGTGATCTTCACCCAGTTCGGCCAGCTTGTTGGCAGCCAGGAGAGCCTGGGAGAGCAGCAGCATGCCGCAGTATACTCTGGCACCGGAATGCATGGTCCGGGTGGCGAAGAGCTGCTTCATCTGCTTGTCGCCGGCCGTCCAGGCGGCATTCAGGTCGACAATATTTTTGAAGGAAGCTATGGCATCGCCCAGCATGGCGAATTCAGCTGCGAATTGGTCAGTCTTCTGGGTGGCGACGAAATCATCGATCTCCGCGACCCACTTCTTGAAAGGTTCGCCTTTATCCATAGTGAACTTGCGGCCCGTGTAATCCTGGGACTGGATGAAGTTGGTGCCTTCCCAGATACCGTGGATGACGCAGTCTCTGTACAGCTGGGCTCCGGCATACTCTTCCATGAAGCCGTAGCCGCCGTGGCACTGGATCGCTTCCCCGGTGAGAATTCTGGCCATATCAGATGAATAGGCTTTGCACAGCGGGTTGTTGATGGCGAACATGTTGCCATAATATGCTCTCTCTTCCGGTGTGGCAGCATCAACTTCCAGGTCGCGGTAGAGATAGGAGGTGTAGATCAGAGCCCGGATGGCTTCCATACCGGACTTCTGGTACATCAGCATGCGGCGTACGTCCTCATGCTCAATGATCCGTACGCTGGGGCCCTTGGGATTGGTGGAGTGCTTGCTCTGTACGCGAATTTTGGTGTATTCCAGAGCTGCGTAATAAGCTGAAGTGATGCAGCCCAGGGTGAACAGACCGGTGTTCAGACGTTCTTCGTTCATGTACGCGAACATCTGCGACATACCTTTGCCGCGTCCGTCTTTCACTTCAACTTCCCCAACCATCCAGCCTAAGCAGTTGTCATTTTCGCCCATGGCCAGGGTAAGGGTGGACGAACCGTGGATGCCCATCTTGTGCTCGATACCAACCGAGGTCACGTCATTCCAAGCACCCATGACGCCAGTTTCAGGGTCGACCCAGAACTTGGGCACGATGAACAGCGAAATGCCTGGTGTGCCGTCCAGGGCGCCCGGGGTCTTGGCCAGCATCAGGTGGACAATATTTTCCGCCAGATCGTGGTCGCCGGAGGTGATAAAGCACTTCTGGCCTTTCATTTTATAAATGTGGGGAGTTTCGGTCGGGAAGGCCTTGCTCTGAACCGCGCCGACCTCGGAGCCTGCGCCCGGTTCGGTAAGCCCCATGGTGCCGCACCATTTACCGGCGTACATATTTTCCAGGTAAATCTCCTGTTGTTTGGGTGTGCCATAGTCTTGCAGCACGGTAGTGGCGCCCTGGGTCAGACACCAGAACATGACGATAGCCGCAGAAGCAGCGGACTGCATTTCCAGAATCGGTGAATACCATACCAGGGGTATCTTGCCATCGCCGCGGAAACCAAACTGCTGGCCTAACTCAGCATCCTGAATGGTTTTGTAGACGGTCTTAAACTCATCAGGGGTTACGACGGCGTTTTCGTTGCCGCCCACGAAGGTCGCACCCACTTCATCGGCTATCTTGTTGGCCGGGCACATCACGTCGCGGCAGACCTTGAAGTTAACATCCAGGAAGTTATCGATATCATCGATAGCATAATATTCCTTGTAAGCATCCAGGGATAAAAGCTTACCCATGGGAAGCCATTCTTTTATTACGAATTTAATATCGCGGGTATTCATAAGAAATTGATTATGTGGCAAATTAATTCCCCCCAAATTTAATTTTTGTTGATCAACTCATTTAAACTTAAGGATATCTTCCGCCCGGGTTCCTCTCATCAGGGAATCCCGGCGTTTTAGACGCAAACGAATTCAATACTCCTCCGTATTACGCCAGGCAACCTGGCTTATTTGGCTGCGTCTTATTACCACCAATGATTTGAACAAGAATCAGTCATGCCCGCGAATTTGACAGGTGTTAAATGATTGTTAAACAGGTACTGAATATATGATGAAATATATGGTGAAATATATGGTGAATACGTTACTGAATAGCGGGAAGACACCAAGTGCTCGGAGTAGGATCACCAGCGGCGGATGGATTAAAAATAAATGCTTCCATATCACCTCCTACCTGCGAACAAGCTCGATAATCCCCTAATGCTATGCCAGGGGAATGCGGCCCTGGTAGAAAATATTAAATTAAACCCCTTATTACTGATTCGATTCTATAAAGTCATTTTCCTTGCCCCAAAGCTGTGCAGATATTCACAAATACCCTATTTATAGGGCTTGTATTCTTTTCCTTATCTCCTTCACAAAAACAGCCAATCGGAATCACGCTGTTTTCTAAACGATACATGTCATTGATTGTATAGGCCTTCTTTCTATTTTGCCCGGGTCCATCCCGGACCCGAAGGCCCGGGATGCAGGGCGTCAAGGATTTGAACACCGATTAGATTACTGCTTTAGCCGGACTATTTTTTAGGTTAAAGCTGCTTCAGGAACGTCGATGGAGCTTCTGTCGCCGGCTTTCATGGACTTCTCAAAACCGAAGACATCGGTTACATGGTTCATGATATAGAACTTGGCGCTGGCGATTTTGCCCTTGTAGAAATTGGCGTCGAAGTGGTCTTCGCCCAGTTCGGCCAGCTTCTTGGCAGCCAGGATGGCCTGGGAGAGCAGCAGCTTGCCGCAGTATACTCTGGCGCCTGAATGCATGGTCCGGGTGGCGAAGAGCTGCTTCATCTGCTTGTCGCCTGCGGTCCAGGCAGCGTTCATGTCCACAATATTCTTGAAAGAAGTCATGGCATCGGCCATCATGGCGAATTCAGCTGCGAATGCGTCGGTCTTCTCGTTGGCTATGAAAGCATCGATCTCAGCAACCCACTTCTTGAAGGGTTCGCCACCGTTCATGGTGAATTTGCGGCCCGTGTAGTCCTGAGCCTGGATGAAGTTGGTGCCTTCCCAGATGCCGTGAATGACGCAGTCTCTGTAGAGCTGAGCGCCGGCATACTCTTCCATGAATCCGTAGCCGCCATGGGCCTGGATGCATTCCCCGGTCAGAATTCTGGCCATGTCGGATGAATAGGCCTTGCACAGTGGGTTGTTGATGGCAAACATGTTGCCATAATATTCTCTTTCTTCTTCAGTCGCAGCGTCGACTTCCAGGTCGCGATACAGATAGGAAGTGTAGATCAAAGCACGGATGGCTTCCATACCGGCCTTCTGGTACATCAGCATGCGGCGGACGTCTTCATGCTCGATGATGCGGACGCTGGGGCCCTTGGGATTGGTGGAGTGCTTGCTCTGTACGCGAACTTTGGTGTATTCCAGAGCTGCATAGTAAGCTGAAGTGATGCAGCCCAGGGTGAACAGACCGGTGTTCAGACGTTCTTCATTCATATAGGCGAACATCTGGGACATTCCTTTGGCGCGGCCATCTTTGACTTCTACTTCGCCAACCATCCAACCCAGACAGTTGTCGTTTTCACCCATGGCCAGGGTAAGAGTGGAAGAACCGTGGATACCCATCTTGTGCTCGATGCCAACCGAGGTCACGTCATTCCAAGCACCCATGGCGCCAGTTTCAGGGTCGACCCAGAACTTGGGAACGATGAACAGGGAGATGCCGGCGGTGCCGTCCTGGGCGCCCGGGGTTTTGGCCAGCATCAGGTGGACGATGTTCTCAGCCAGGTCATGGTCGCCGGAGGTGATAAAGCACTTCTGGCCTTTCATCTTATAAATGTGGGGAGTTTCGGTGGGAACTGCCTTACTGGCGCATGCACCGACCTCGGAGCCAGCGCCGGGTTCGGTCAGACCCATGGTTCCGCCCCATTCACCGGCAAACATCTTGGCCAGGTAAATGTCCTGTTGTTTTTGTGTGCCGTAGTCCTGCAGCACGGTGGTAGCACCCTGGGTCAGACACCAGAACATCACGATAGCTGCAGAGGCAGCGGACTGCATTTCCAGGATCGGAGCATACCAGGCCAGGGGTATCTTACCATCGCCACGATATCCGAACTGCTGTCCTAACTCGGCTTCTTGAATAGTTTTGTAAACATTCTTGTAAACATCAGGGGTTATAACGGCATGCTCTTCGCCGCCCACAAAGGTGCAGCCGATTTCATCGGCGTCTTTGTTGGCCGGGCAGAGAACGTCGCGGCAGATTTTAAAGTTGACATCCAGGAAATTATCGATGTCATCGATTCCATAGTACTCACTGTAAGCGGGCAGGGACAAAAGCTTGTCCATGGGAAGCCATTCTTTAATAACGAATTTAATATCGCGGGTGTTTAACAAATATTGATTATGTGGCAAAACAATTCCCCCATTTCTGATTGTTTATTGTTACTAACATGATGCTAATAATGCTTAGGCTGTGTCGGCCCCGCATGGATTCGCCAACACCCTGGATCGGCAGTGGCGCTCCGTAATCTAAAGGGTTCATCACCTCCTGCTTCCTTAGTTTCGTTTTCCCCCTGGCTGGTGTAAAGCAAATCATTAAAAGCCTTGGGAGGTTTTTTTACTTCTTGTTGGACCTGCGCCAGATATTTTGTTTTTCCGCGGCGGCGATCAAATCATCGCGGAAATCAGGATGGGCTATAGAAATTAAAGCCTCCGCTCTCTGCCAGGTAGCTTTACCTTTCAGATTTACCTTGCCATACTCGGTTACCACATACATGGTTGTGGTTCTGGGGTCAGTGGTAATAGAACCCGGTACCAGGGTGGGAACGATACGGGATTTTTGTGCTCCGGGTTTGCCAAAGGCTGAAGACAGACAGATAAAGCTCTTTCCACCTTTGGAGTAATAAGCTCCCATAACAAAGTCAAGCTGTCCACCGGTGCCGCTGATCTGTTTAGTTCCTGAAGACTCGGCGCTGACCTGCCCATAGAGATCGATTTCCACCGCATTGTTAATGGACATAAAATTGTCAAGTTGTCCAATTACCCGTGGATCATTGGTATAATCGACAGTGGCGGCCATTATTGACGGATTGTCGTTGATGAAATCATAGAGCTTCTGAGTGCCGGCGGCAAAAGCATAAGCTTGACGCCCTTTATCGATGTTCTTCTTGGAACCGTTAATTTTACCGGCTATGGAAATATCAACAAAGGCATCCACGTACATTTCGGTGTGGACACCCAGGTCCTTGAGGTCTGATTCAGCGATCAAGGAACCAACGGTATTGGGCATTCCACCGATGCCTAACTGCAGGCAGGCCCCGTTGGGGATCTCTTCCACGATAAGCCTGGCTACTGCCTTATCCACATCGGTCGCAGCCATGGAACCCAATTGCGCCAGGGGCGGATTGGGACCTTCGACAATGTAATCGACCTGTGAAACATGAATACCGACATCACTGCCGCCTAAACCGCGGGGCATATTCTGGTTTACTTCAACGATCTTGATTTTGGCTACATCGAAGGTCGCCATTTGATGAGACGGTGAGCAGCTAAAATTAAAATAACCCTGACTGTCCATCGGTGTTACCTGACAGATGGCTACATCGATAGGATCGACATTTTCCCGATAGTACCTGGGTACTTCCGAATAGCGAATGGGTGAATAGAAACCGAAACCTTGATCGTTGATCTTGCGGTCAACACCGGAACAATGCCAGGAGTTCCAGGTGAAATGATCTCCCGCATTCTCTACCTGAGCGATTGCCGGCATCCACATGGTCACGCCGCCCCATACCTTGACATCGGTAAGTTCATTGGCCCGGGCAGCGATAGCTTTGTCTACCGCGAAACTATGGCATACGCACCAACCATAATCAACCCAATCGCCGGACTTCACCAAACTTGCCGCTTTCTCAGCCGTGATCAGCTTCTTCTGATATTCTGCAGCAAAGGACATATACTCTGCTCCTCCTTTTGCATAGATTTGGTAAACGATAGCATCGTTTGGTATAGGTATGGAGTGCGGGGTGTTGACACCCCGCACTCAACAAAATCAATTAGTATTCGTAGTTGGATATTTCTCCACGCTTGAGGCAGTTGGTGATGGTCAGACGCTGGATTTCATTGGTCCCTTCATATATCTGGGTAATTTTGGCATCTCTCATCATTCTCTCTACCGGGTAGTCGCGGGTATAGCCGTAGCCGCCCAGTATCTGAACCGCTTCGGTGGTCACCTGCATAGCCACATCGCCGGCATAGCACTTGGCGAAAGCTCCCTGCATCTGATAGGGCAGACCGGCATCTTCTCTCCAGGCCACCTCGTAAACCAGGTTGCGGGCGGCTTGAATTTTCATGGCCATATCAGCCAGTTTAAAGGAAATAGCCTGGTTGGCAAAAATGGGTTTGCCGAACTGCTGGCGTTCCAGAGCGAAGGCCAGGGCGTGGCGGAAGGCGCCTTCAGCAATGCCCAGAGCCTGGGCGGCAATTCCGACCCGACCGCCGTTCAAAACGTGCATGGTCTGTCTGAAGCCGTCGCCCTCTTTGCCGATCAGGTTTTCTTGGGGTACTATACAGTCCTCAAAGACCAGCTCACGGCACGCCGAAGCTCTAATACCCATCTTCCTTTCACTTTTGCCGAATGAAAAGCCGGGCATGCCCTTTTCGATAATCAGGTAGCTGCTGTTGCCGTGCTTCCTATCCTTGGCCCCGGTCCGGACCAGAATGACATAGGTGTCGGCATAGTAGCCGTTGGTGATAAATATCTTATGTCCATTTACAATATAGTTGTTGCCGTCCAGAATAGCCGTGCAGGCGGTGGCGCCGACATCGGAGCCGGCGCCGGGTTCGGTCAGACCCAGGGCGCCTAACTTTTCGCCTTTTGCTAATGGAGGCACATACTTTTGCCTCTGTTCGGGATTAGACAGGTGCAGTATCGGCCACACACATAGGGAAACGTGAGCCGAAAGGGTAACGCCCATAGCCGCACAATTCCTGGAAACTTCTTCAACCGCCATGGCATACACCAGAGCGCCGGCATCAGAACCGCCGAGTGATTCCGGAACAATCAAGCCACCCAAACCGAGGTCGGCCATCTTTTTCCAGCATTCCACATCGAACTGTTCGGTCTCGTCCCGCTCGGCAGCTCCTGGTGCTACCTGTTCATCAGAGAAATTGGCAAAGGTGCGTTTAAACATCTTTTGTTCATCGGTTAATGCAAAATCCACTTTTATATAACCCCCCGTTTTCTCCTCTATATCTAAGTGGCGGCCAACACCGACCTGTCAAAACTCCCGATTTAAAGATCCTTACATTTCAACTATCAGAGCGGTGCCCATGCCGCCGCCGATGCACAGGGTGGCCAGGCCTTTCTTGGATCCGCGTCTCTTCATTTCATAGAGCAGGTCAACCAGGATGCGGGCACCGGAAGAACCGATCGGATGACCGATGGCAATGGCGCCGCCGTTGACATTGACCTTGTCCATCTTGTCGGCCCAGCCCAAATCGCGGCCTACGGCGATGGACTGAGCGGCAAAGGCTTCGTTGGCTTCAATCAAATCGATGTCGTCAACCGTCAGGTTAGCCTTCTCCAGGGCTTTCTTAACTGCCGGTACCGGGCCTACGCCCATGATGCTGGGATCTACGCCGCCGGAGGCATAGCTGACAACCTTGGCCAGGGGGGTGAGTCCCAGTTCTTTAGCTTTGTCAGCGGACATTACGACTAAGGCAGCGGCAGCATCGTTGATACCTGATGCATTGCCGGCGGTTACGCTTCCGCCCTTCTTGAAAGCGGGGCTCAGCTTGGCGAGGCCTTCTGCACTGGCGTTGTGTTTGATGAATTCGTCCTGGTCAAATACAACGTCTCCTTTTTTGCCGGGGATGACTACCGGTACGATTTGATCTTTAAATTTGCCGGCTTTTTGAGCGGCGGAAGCGAGCTGCTGGCTGCGCAGACCGAAAGCATCCTGCTCTTCTCTGGTGATTCCATACATTTCGTTGACGTTTTCAGCGGTGATACCCATGTGGTAGCCGTTGAAGATATCGGTCAGGCCGCCGAATACCATTTCGTCAATCAGCTGACCGTTGCCCATTCTGTAGCCCATGCGAGCTTTGGGAAGCAGGTAGGGAGCCATGGTCATGTTCTCTACGCCGCCGGCCAGTACGACATCGACGTCGCCGGATTTGATCAACTGGGCAGCCAGGCTGACAGCTCTTAAGCCGGAGCCGCAAACCTTGTTGATGGTGAAAGCGGTTACTTCCTTGGGAATGCCGGCATGGATCATGCACTGGCGGGCAACGTTCTGGCCCAGGCCAGCCTGCAGAACACAGCCGAATACGACTTCGTCGACCTGCTCACCGCTGATGCCGGCTCTCTTCAGAGCTTCGGCCATTACGATGGCGCCCAATTTAGCAGACGGGGTGTCTTTAAGGGTTCCCTGAAAAGAACCAACGGGTGTACGGCATGCGCTTACGATTACAACTTCTTTTGACATTATAAAATCCTCCTTTTTTTCATTGGGAGTTGACTGGAACCCCTAAAGATTTAGGGGTTCCAGGACCGTTTGTCCCCTTAATAATGGCTGGCTATGATTCTAGTATTTGAAGAATCCTTCACCGGTCTTGCGGCCCAGCTTATTGGCGCGGACCAGTTTGACCAGCAGCGGGCAGGGGCGATATTTGGGATCGCCAAACTCTTTGTACAGGGTCTCCATGATTTTCAGGCAGATATCCAAACCGATCATGTCGGCCAGGGCCAGGGGTCCCATCGGATGTCCTGCGCCAAACTTCATTGAGGTGTCGATGTCTTCGGCATTGGCTACGCCTTCCATCAATGCGTACATACCTTCGTTGAGCATGGGGATCAGGAGGCGGTTGACAACAAAGCCGGGAGCTTCGTTGATTTCTACCGGAGCCTTGCCCATCTTAACGGACATTTCTTTGATGGCGTCATAGGTTTCCTGGCTGGTGGAAGCGCCGCGAATGACTTCAACGAGCTTCATAGCCGGTACGGGATTGAAGAAGTGCATGCCGATGACTTTGTCGGGCCTGCCGGTGGCGGCAGCGATTTCGGTGACGCTGAGTGCGGAGGTGTTGGTGGCCAGTATGCAATCGGCTTTGCAAACGGCGTCGAGTTCTTTAAAGATAGCTTTCTTGATATCCATTACTTCTAAAGCAGCCTCAATGACCAGATCACAGTCAGCGGCAGCCGCCATATCTACGGTTCCGGAAATCCTTCCCATGACCGCAGCTTTATCTTCGGCAGTCATTTTGCCCTTGTCTACATTCTTGCTCAGGAGCTTGTCGATGCCGGCAATACCTTTGTCAACGAATTCCTGTTTGATATCCCGGACGATTACTTCAAGGCCAGACTGCGCGGCAACCTGTACAATGCCTGCGCCCATAGTCCCTGCGCCTAATACCATTATTTTGCTAATACCCACTAATATTCCCCCTAAGTTTTATTGCATGATAGGCAAACTTTTATTTCAGAAATTACTTTCCTGTGAAATTGGCTTTTCGTTTTTCCACAAATGCGGTCATGCCTTCCTTTTGGTCGGCGGTGGCGAAACAGAGGCCAAACGCGTCTGCTTCGATGGTCATGGCCCGGTCGATATCGACCTGCATCCCTTCATTAGCGGCCACCTTGCTCAGACGAACTGCAACCTGCGCCTTGCTCACTATGCGTTTGGCAATCGCTTTGGCGGTGTTTAGTAATTCTTCCGGCTGAACAACCTGGTTGACCAGACCAACCCGTAATGCTTCCTGAGCATCAATGATGTCGGCAGTAAACAGTAATTGTTTGGCCATTCCGGTACCTACCAGTCTTGGCAGGCGCTGGGTTCCCCCGAAACCCGGCGTAATGCCCAGCCCAACTTCTGGTTGGCCAAACTTAGCCTTGGTTGAAGCTATGCGGAAGTCGCAGCACATGGCCAATTCGCAGCCGCCGCCCAGGGCAAAACCGTGAACCGCTGCTATAACTGGTTTCTCCATACTTTCAATCGCTGAAAACACTGCTTGTCCGATAGCGCCAAATTCCCGGCCTTCCATAGCAGTCATATTCTGCATGTAAGCGATGTCAGCACCAGCCACAAACGCCTTATCGCCACCACCGGTGACTATCATCACATCGATGCTGGCGTCGCTTTTGATATCATCAACTACTGCTTTAATTTCAACCAGGGTATCTTTGTTCAAGGCATTTAGCGCTGCGGGACGATTGACGTATAGAACGGCAATTCTGTCCTCTTTTTCCAGAATTACGTTTTGGAACGCCATTTCAGTTTTCACTCCCCTCACATTCCCTTAGGACAACTCATATCAGCCCATCTGATATCTACTGCCTGAGGCTCTATTGTCTTCCTCAATGTTTCAGGGCTGTCTCTCTCTAAATGAGCTGGATATGATACAATTAAAACTGTTACCCTCCTTTCTACGCGGTGTGAATATATAACTAAAAAGCTTTTATGCTGGAATCCCGTTATGGAGAGGCTTGTTTAAAGTGAAAAAAAAGGGGGGTGCTACTGCCGTTAAAAACGAACTGGTGTGATTAAGCGGAAATTGTATACCGTCATTAAGGACAGTAGCGCCGTGTATAAAAAATTAATATAAGGGGGTTCCAAATTTAAATTGATCCTGTTGCTTATTGTTAACGCAATTTGCATGCCAGCTTTATATACGGGAACCCTAAAAGGAAAACCCGTAATATTGGGATTCTTATCTTGAAGAGACCTGTGGAAACTTAGTGAAAAAATGCTCTTAATGCACATGGACATTAAAATAATGCAAAAAGGCATTAAAAAACGGTGGCCTTTGTAAAAATAAGGTCATTCGGCAGTATAGGCAAAAGGCGTTGCATCTGTTAATATAACCCCTTGAATAATGCGTGGCTGCATTAAAATAATGCGCGGAAGCATTGGCATTTCTGGCTTTTGTTTTATTAATTTGCAAAACCAACTTTATTCATGTAAAAAATTTTAGTCGTTTTTTAAAAAGGCCGAAAATTGGGACGTGCCGCTGATAAAAAAATTTATGTTTGGCAAACTAATTACTGTATTAAAGAGTCTATGTCCTTAAAAAATTATTATTAATCGGGCAAAGTATGGGAGGAGGTTAATTAAATGTTCCCATTAAGGGACAGTACTCCCAGTAAGAACTTTCCTTACTTGACGGTTGCTATGATAACCGTTAATCTGCTCATCTTTTTTTTTGAATTGTCACTCGATACCAGGAGCTTAAACTGGCTCCTTCAGGAGTTTGGATTGATTCCGGCCCTGATCAGCGAGCAATCGTATTCCCTGACCGCTTATAGCCCGCTGCTAACTTCCATGTTTCTTCATGGCAGCTGGATGCATGTGATAGGAAATATGTGGAGCCTGTGGCTTTTTGGCGATAATTTGGAGGACAACATGGGCCCCTGGCGTTTCCTGGCCTTTTATCTGATCTGCGGTCTGGTAGCCGGTTTTACTCACTACCTCATCAACCCCCACTCAACCGTCCCGGTGGTGGGGGCTTCAGGAGCCATAGCCGGAATTATGGGAGCCTATTTCCTCATGTTTCGCGACGCCCGGGTTCTTACCTATATACCGCCCATATTCATTTTTCCGCTCCCGGCCTGGATCTTTTTGGGCTTCTGGGCCTTATCCCAGGTATGGTACGTTGTTTCCGGAAGCGGTCAATCGGTAGCCTTTTGGGCCCATATCGGCGGCTTTATCGTCGGCATGGTGATATACCGCTGGTTTTTGCGCACTGATCCTGAAACCGAACCGGAAGTCCCGGTCTAGACCCCGCTAATCTGGCTGTCTTCTTCTTTTTGTCCCAGATAGTCGTCGATATGGGCCTGGGCCCGGTGCAGGTGAACATTGTCGTTCTGCAGCAGGTAAATGGTATTTTCGATTCTGGTCTGACCGGCTTTTAATTCGTTCCACAGACACTCTTCTTCAAAAAGGTTCATGCACTCCTGGAGATCACCGGCCCGGCCGGTATCGAGATAAGATTGAAAAGTGGTCAGGGTGTTGGCGTCCTGATAGTCCTGATGAACCATTGATTTGGCAATTATGGCTTCATAGAGCTCCATATGCTGACGGGCGGTCAGAAGTCTTTCCGCAGCCAGATCAAGGTCTTGTCCGCAACGATTGAAAAAATCAATTCTCATTTCCGGCCATTTTTCCAGGACTGCCTTAAAGCGATCGCAGGCTTTTTCATATTCACGATAACGGATATAATAAATTTTTAACTGGTGCTGGTAGATGTTTTTACTTCTCTGGCCTCCGGAGCGCTGACGGGAAAAAAGCAGGAGTTTGCCTTTGCCCTCAGCGCCTGGCTTATCCGGTTTTACAGGGGCCTGATCAGGCTCGCTGGGCAGCAGGTCAGGCTCATCGATTAGCTGGAGGCGATGCTGGTAGATTTTTTCCCAGAAGTTGATCTTTTTGTGGAGTTTTTCAATTTCGCCAATGGCAATCAAGCACATTTTTACATCGCGCAGGATCTCGTCTTTATTGCGGGAAAAGCGCTTACTTCCCTTTTTGCTGCGCCCGTAGGTCTGTACGGAGGCTTCCGGGGAGTCAATCTCCTGAAGCTGCCAGAACAGGTCAATATCCTGCAGGGTCAGGGTTTCTGCCGGACCGGGAGGGGTTTTGCAGAAATAAAAACGGGTATTGGCCGGGGGATAATAATAGGGGCCTATGAAATCCAGGTATTCATTAGTGAAAAGGAGCTGCAGGTCTTCTTCTGCTTCCAATATATTATTAATAAGAGCAACCCAGCGGGAAGCGCAAGGGGACAGTTCCTCATCGTTTTGAAGATCTTTGAGCCGCAGGTAATTATCGAGGGTTATACTGAGGTCGGTTGAAAAAAGATAAAACATCACCTGCTCCGGGCGGTAAGCGGTCAGAACGCTCAAGTCAAGGCATTGGGGAGCGCTTTTATTCAAAAAGCTTATAAACATAGGCGGGCCACCTTTCCATGGATTAATATAACGTATTTCTATATATTTACAATTAATCCTCTTTTCGTAAGCAAAAATTTTTCTGACGGCCATTTGAGAAATTACTTAATTTACCTATAATAAGTTGTAACCAGCCAATATTAAGGAGGAAATGAGATGAGTGTTAAACTTCCCTGGTTCGTCGAAAAGTACCAGGAGATAGATCCGGAGTACGGACGGGTGGTAGGAGAGGTTACCACCCGGGCGATGCAGACGCAAGCCCTTGATGACAAAACCAAGCACCTGGTGGTTCTGGCCCTGGATGCCCTCAAGGGGGCTGATGAGGGAGTGCGGGTAGTGGCCGGACAGGCCCGGGAGGCCGGAGCTACGGAACAGGAAATTCAGGAAGTGCTGCGTCTGGCCTACTTTGCCGGGAGCATGAGCTTTGTAAAGACTTTTCTGCATGCCTACAAATAATTGATGGAGAGATGAGATGTTTAAAGCAGTTTTATTTGACCTGGACGGCACTTTGCTGAATATTGACATGGATGTATTTCTGCAGCACTATTTTAAAAAAATGGCTCTGCTGGCCCCCGATTACGGTCTAAAAGACAGCCAGCGGCTGATTGCCCAGGTGTGGAAATCAACTGATGTCATGATTGCCAACCGGGATCCCGCCCTATCCAATGAAGATGCTTTTATGAGTGATTTTTTTGCGGCCGGGGATTTTCCGGAAAAAAACACCCGGGAGTTCTTTGATGATTACTATGACCGTGCCTTTCCGCTTTTACATAATTTGTGCCAGGGCCATGCGCTGGTGCCCGGTATGATAGAGTCTCTTTTAGCCGGTTCCAAAAAGGTAATCATTGCCACCAATCCCGTATTTCCTATCAAAGCCATTCAGCACCGTTTGGACTGGGCAGGCATCGGCCATTTTCCTTATGAACTGATCACTTCCTATGAAGTGATGCATTTTTGCAAACCTCACCCTGAATATTACCGGGAGATATCGGACATGATAGGTGTGCCGCCCGAGCAGTGCCTGATGGTGGGTAATGATCGGGAGGAAGATCTGACCGCGGCATCGATAGGAATGAAAACCTACCTGGTAGAGGACGGCCTCATCGATCGGGGCTCGAACTTGAGGCCTGATTGGCAGGGAACTCTTTCCCAATTGGCCGCTTTCCTGGAGAAGCTGTAAAAGCCCTGTCAAAGGGGGGAAGCGATATTCCTAAAAAGAAAAAGCAACCGCTGACCGAGAAAGACCTGATGAAAATAGAAATAGCCAAAGAGCTGGGCCTCTGGGAGGAGGTCGAACGCTCCGGGTGGGGAGCCTTGACCAATGCTCAATGCGGAAGGATCGGCGGCCTGCTTTATAGACGAATGAAAGAAAGGAATATGTAAACTTGAATGCCAGAGCGAGCGATGGAAGCGAAGAGCAAGGCGCGAAATAGGCCCGCGATTGAGGCGTACCTGAGTACGTTGATTGAGCGGGCCTATTGAGCAACGCAGCTATTCGCTTTTGTCGGCGGTCTGAAACCCGGTAATGATCCGGGTTTATTTGTTTCATCCGGGGTTCCGGAAGAAAAGGTATAATATAGATAATAAAACCGAGGAGTGGAGTAAAAGTTGAGCCCTATTGAAAGAATCAGAGCTTTTTTTGCTGAAAAACAGAGCGATCTCACGATCATTGAAATGGACGATGACACCAGCACCGCGCAGTTGGCAGCCCGGGCTCTGGGCACCGGAGTGGGGCAGATCGCCAAGTCGATCCTGTTTAAAACCAAGCAGAGTGAGTATGTTATGGTGATTTCGGCCGGAGATGTGCGGGTCGACACCCGGGCCATGAAGGCACTGGTAGGTTCCAAGGTTCGCATGGCCACCGGTGACGAGGTGGAGGAGATGACCGGTTATACCATTGGCGGGGTATGTCCTTTTGCCCTGCCCCATCCCATTTCCATCTACCTGGACGAAAGCCTGAAAAGATACGAGGTTACTTATGCGGCCGCCGGCACTTCCAACACGGCGGTTCCGGCAACCTTTACTCAACTGCAGGATGTAACCGGAGGGATTCCCTGTATGGTTACGCTGCCGCCGGAATAGAGGAGAAACGTTGATGAGCGGATTTGTGCATTTACATAATCATTCGGAATACAGCCTTCTGGACGGGGCCAGCCGGGTGAAAGATATGGTGAAAAAGGCGGTAGAATTGGAGATGCCGGCCCTGGCCATTACCGATCACGGCGTACTTTACGGCATTATCGAATTCTACCGGGAAGCCAAAAAGCAGGGCGTCAAACCCATCATCGGCTGCGAAGTGTATGTCGCTCCCCGCAGCCGCCTGGATAGAGAAGCCCGGGTGGACAGCGATCCCTACCACCTGGTTCTGCTGTGCAAAAACGAGCAGGGCTATCGCAACCTGGTGCAACTGGTCAGCCGGGCTTACCTGGAGGGATTCTATTATAAGCCGCGGGTGGACCGGGAGCTGCTGGAAAGTCATGCGGAAGGCCTGATCGCCATGACCGCCTGCCTGGCCGGGGAGATTCCCCAGTGCCTGCTGAGAGGCAGGTATGAGGAGGCCAGGGATACCGCCCTTTATTATGAGCGCCTGTTCGGACCGGGCAATTTTTACCTGGAATTGCAGGATCACGGATTGGCGGAGGAAAAACAGGTCTGCCAGGGCCTGCGCCGGCTCAGTGAAGAGACCGGGATTCCCCTGGTGGCCAGCAATGACTTCCACTATATCCAGCGCTCCGACGCTGAAATTCATGATGTGCTTTTGTGTATTCAAACCGGGTCGGTCATAAGCGATGAAAAACGGATGCGCTTCTCGGGAAGTGAATTCTACATGAAAAGCGCCCGGGAAATGCAGGAGCTGTTTGCCGATAATCCGGAAGCTTTAAGCAATACGCTGCGCATCGCCGAAGCCTGCAATCTGGATTTCAGCTTCGGCGAATTCCATCTGCCGGCTTACGAACTGCCGGCCGGCCTCTCGGCTGAAGACTACCTGATGCAGCTGGCCCGGGAGCGCTTTACATCCTATTATTCCGATAATGACGAAGCCGCCCGGGAACGTTTGGAATACGAATTGCGGGTCATCAACCAGATGGGGTTTGCCGGGTATTTTTTGATTGTGCAGGACCTGGTCAACTGGGCCCGGCAAAACCAGGTGCCGGTCGGCCCGGGAAGGGGATCGGCGGCTGGCAGCCTGGTTTCCTACGTACTGGGCATAACCGCCCTGGAACCCATAAAATACGGCCTGCTCTTCGAGCGTTTCCTAAACCCGGAACGAGTCAGCATGCCGGATATTGACATCGATTTTTGCTTTGAAAAAAGGGACCGGGTGATCGCCTACATCATAAGCAGGTACGGCGCTGACAAGGTGGCCCAGATCATCACTTTCGGCACCATGGCTGCCCGGGCCGCCATCCGTGATGTGGGCCGCGCGCTGGACATACCTTATGGAGAAGTGGACCGGATAGCCAAGATGATTCCCGCCGAACTGGGGGTTACCATAGGCCGGGCTTTGGAGATCTCCCCGGATTTGATTCAAGCCTGCCAGAATGAATACAACGCCCGGCGCATTATCGAAATAGCCCGGGCGATTGAGGGAATGCCGCGCCACGCCTCGATTCACGCGGCCGGAGTGGTTATCGGCAAAGAAGATCTCTCCAGCCTTTTGCCGCTGCAAAAGACCAGTGAGGGTCATGTAGTAACCCAGTTCACCAAGGAGACCGTGGAAGACATCGGCCTGCTCAAGATGGATATTTTGGGTTTAAGGACCCTGACCGTAATAGACCGGGCGGTGGACATTATTGAAAAGACCAGGGGAATAAGGCCTGATATGGACCGTCTCTCCCTGGATGACCCGGAGGTATACCAGCTGCTTTCCCGGGGCGATACCATCGGGGTGTTCCAGCTGGAAAGCAGTGGCTTGCGCCGTATTCTGTGTGATATGAAGCCCAACCGCTTTGAGGATTTGATCGCGATTATCGCCCTTTACCGGCCCGGTCCTTTGGGCAGCGGAATGGTGGAGGATTTTATAAGCTGCAAACACGGCCGCAAGGAAATAGAATATCTCCATCCTCTCTTGCATGATATATTGGAAGAGACTTACGGAGTGATTCTCTACCAGGAGCAGGTTATGAGGGTGGCCGGTGAACTGGCTGATTTCACTATGGGCGAAGCCGACGTCCTGCGCAAGGCCATGGGCAAAAAAAAGCCGGCTGAGTTGATGGCCCTGCGTGATAAGTTTATAGAGGGAGCGGCCTGTAAAGACATTGATAAAGGGGTGGCCAGCCGCCTGTTTGATCTGATGGAAAGCTTTGCCGGCTATGGTTTTAACAAGAGCCATTCGGCAGCCTACGCGTTGATTACCTATCAAACCGCTTACCTCAAAGGCCACTATCCGGTCGAGTACATGTGCGCCTTTTTAAGCAGCGTAATAGACAACCAGGACCGCGTCGTGTTCTATCTGAAAGAGTGCCAGAAGATGAACATCAAGGTGCTGCCCCCGGACATTAATGAAAGCTTCGAAAACTTTACCGTGGCCCGGGGATGCATCCGTTTTGGGCTGGGAGCCATCAAAAACGTCGGTTTCAATACGGTTAAAAACATTGTCGCGGTTCGCAAAGAGGGACCCTTTAGCTCACTGTTTGATTTTTGCCGGCGGGTTGAATCCGGTATGATGAACCGGCGCATGATGGAAAATATGATTGCCGCCGGTTGTTTTGATTCGCTGGGCATTAAGCGGCGTGAGGCCCTTGCGATAATGGATGAGTGTCTGAATCTGGCCTTCCAGATCAAGCAGAGCGAAAGCAGTCAACAGCAGAGCCTGTTTGGCGAGGAGGCCGCTATGGTTGTCGAGCCGGTTCCCCCTGTAAAAGGTGAAATGCCCTTGATGGAGCGTTTAAACCGGGAAAAGGAGGTTTTGGGCTTCTACGTTTCCGGCAATCCACTGGACCAGTATCAGGAGGTGCTTCCCCTGGTGTCTTCCTACTACCTGGCGGAACTGGATTCCAAAAGCGATGAACAGTACATCCGGGTGGCGGGGATGGTGAGCAATCTGACCCGCCGGATGAGCCGCAAGGGTGAAGCCTATGCCCGGTTCTTCCTGGAGGACTTAAGCGGCCGTATGGAAGTAATGGTATTTCCATCGGCCCTGCGCACCAATGAAACGCAGATTCAAGGCGAAGCGCCGCTCATCGTGGAAGGGTTTTTGGACAACCGGGAAGAAACCCCTAAAATAACGCTGCGCAAGGCCCTGCCCCTGCCGCAGCAGGTTCAGGAGCTTTTTATAAGAATCAATGGAGAAACCGAGCGGGAGGATTTCCAGAGCCGCTTGTTGAGGCTGCTCGGCAAACACCCGGGTCCTCTGGAAGTGATTCTCCTTTTAAAAGGCCGGCGGGCCATTGCTTTACAGGACCCTTTCAAAGTGGCGCCCAGCTCTGATCTAAAAAGAGAACTGCAGAATCTCTGCGGCGCCAATAATGTCTGGTTCAATTAGTTAGTACTCGCTTAACCCCAATTCTGTATATTATCGTCGGTTAAATTTTCGCATGACTGCGTTGTCGTCAATCGCAATACGTCCAGTATTACTCATTCCTCCGCCTTGTCCTGCAAAAATTTTCCTCGAGGAGTAATACACAGAATCAGGATTAACCGAGTACTAGAAAGGAGTGGAATGCATGAACAGCGGGTTTATGGGAGATGATTATATTGTGGTCAAAGCCCTTGAAAACGGAGTAACTATAATAGGCTTGAGCCGGGGAAAAGACACCAAATTTAACCACACCGAAAAGCTCGACAAGGGCGAGATCATGATCTTCCAGTTCACTGAATTCACATCAGCAGTAAAAATCCGGGGGAAGGCTGAGGTGGTGCATCGCTACGGCAGCGTCCAGAGTGAAGGACCAACGCCTTCTGGAGATAGGGCCGGAAAGGGGCGCTCCCCCGCCTGAGCAAAGCGGCGTAAAAGCTCCAACGGCTTACATTTCTCCTACCTTTAATTTAGCGGGAGGAGGCTGCCCTAATGTCGGGAATAGCGGTATTGACCAGCGGAGGCGACGCCCCGGGCATGAACGCCGCCGTTCGTGCGGTGGTGCGGGCTGGAATCTATAACCGATTCGATGTTTTTGGCGTTTTGCAGGGCTTTGAAGGGCTTATTAAAGGAAACCTGCGCCAGATGACCCCCGGATCGGTGGCCGATATTATTCACCGGGGGGGCACTATTCTACAGACTTCCCGCTCCCAATCATTCATGACTTCCGGGGGACGGGAACAGGCCCGGCAGGTTTTGCTGGACCAGGGGATTGAACACCTGGTGGTCATTGGGGGGAACGGCAGCCTGCGCGGCGCCTATGAACTGTCCAAACTGGGCTGCAACGCCATTGGAATCCCGGCTACCATTGACAATGACATCGTATATACCCAGTCAATCGGGTTTGACACCGCAGTAAACACCGCCCTGGAAGCCATTAACCGGATTCGCGATACCGCTACCAGCCATGGGCGGGTTTTTATTATTGAAGTCATGGGCCGGCACTGCGGAGAGATCGCCCTTTCAGCCGGGGTGGCCGGGGGCGCCGAATCGATTCTGATTCCGGAAATCGAAAACGACCTGCCGGCCGTGGTTGATAAGATAAAAAAAGGGGCCGAAAGGGGCAAACTGCACAGCATTATAGTTATCGCCGAAGGGGCCTGCCCGGTGATGGAATTGCGCGATTACATTCATGAAAAAACCGGACATGATATAAGAATAAGCATTTTGGGCCATGTGCAGCGTGGGGGAACCCCCACCGGCGTCGATCGCCTACTCGCGTCCTGCATGGGCAAGGCCGCGGTCGATTACATCAGCGAGGGGAAGAGAAATGTAATGGTAGCGAGCCAGCGGGGCCGGGTCTATCCCGTGCCCTTGCAAGAGGTGATAAACGGGGTGCGCACCCTGGAGTTGGATTTGTTCGAAATTGCCCGGGTCCTGTCAACCTGATCAGGCGTCGGGCTTAATATACGTAAGGCTGGGGGTGAAAAAATGAGGAAAACCAAAATTATCGCGACCATAGGTCCGGCCAGTGAGGACATTGGAGTACTCAAGGATATGATGAAGGCAGGCGTCAATGTCTGCAGGCTTAATTTTTCACATGGCATCCATTCAGAGCACCAAAAAAGGATAGACAATATCAGAGAGGCGTCGCGTCAATTCGGGCGGCCTACCGCGATTGCCCTGGACACCAAGGGCCCGGAGATAAGAACCGGAACCCTGGCAGCCCAAAAGGTCAATTTAAAATGCGGGCAGCGCCTGGTCCTGACCACGCGGCCGGTGCCCGGTGACGAGAGCGAAGTGCAGATAAGCTATAAAGAACTGCCGGCCCAGGTGGGAGCGGGGGACAACATACTGCTGGCCGACGGTCTTATCAACCTGGTGGTTGAGGATACCACCGCCACCGACATCGTCTGCCGGGTTTTAAACGGCGGGGAACTGGGCGAAAAAAAGGGGGTAAATGTACCGGGAGTGAGGATTGGGCTGCCCTTTATCAGCGATCAGGACCGGGCCGACATAGAATTCGGGATAAAAAACCAGCTTGATTTCATCGCCGCTTCCTTTGTGCGCAGCGCCGATGATGTGTTGGAAATTCGCAGAATTATAGAACAATTCGCTGCCGACATCGACATTATCGCTAAAATTGAGAGTCAGCAGGGCGTCGATAACCTGGATGACATAATAAAAGTAGCCGATGGGGTTATGGTGGCCCGGGGCGACCTGGGCGTGGAAATACCGGCTGAAGATGTGCCGCTGGTGCAGAAATTGATTGTAGAAAAATGCAGCCGGGCGGGCAAGCCGGTCATTATTGCCACCCAGATGCTGGAGTCTATGATTGTAAATCCCAGGCCCACCCGTGCCGAAGTCTCGGATGTGGCCAATGCCATATTTGAAGGGGCCGATGCGATCATGCTGTCCGGAGAAACGGCGGCTGGAAAATTCCCGGTCGAAGTGGTTCAGACCATGGCCCGCATTGCGCTTCGGAGCGAACAGTCTTTGCCCTATGGAGAAATCCTGCGCCGCAAAAGGCTGCAGGGCAATCTATCGGTAACCGATGCCATAAGCTACGCCTGCTGCGCAACCGCCTTCAACCTGTGCATCCCGGCCATCATCAGTATCACCCGCAGCGGTTATACGGCCCGAATGGTGTCTAAATACCGCCCCCGGGCGGCGGTGGTGGCGGCCACTCATTCCCTCCGGGTGTTCAATAAGCTGGCCCTGGTCTGGGGGGTATACCCGGTAATAATTAAAGAGATACGAGGGACCGATGAGCTTTTTGAAGAGGCCATCAACTGTGCGCTGAAATCGGATTATATTGAGGACGGGGACCTGGTGCTCCTGACCGCAGGGATTCCAGCCGGTTTTTCCGGCGCTACGAATATGATGAAAGTTCACGTGGTGGGCAAAATTCTGGCTCAGGGTATGGGCATCGGCCAGGAACCAATTACCGGCAAGGTTAGAATTATTGCCTCGGCCGCCGACCTGGAAGATATCGAGAAAGGTGATATTGTAGTCGCCATAGCCGCCAGCCCCGATTTTGGACCCTATCTGGAACGTATTGGCGCCCTGATAACGGAAGCCGGAGGGCTTACCTCCGATGCTGCCATTATGGGATTGACTGCCAACATACCGGTAGTGGTAGGCGCAGATGAAGCCACCCGGCTGTTGCAAAACGGAATGGTAGTGACAGTAGACACCTCCCGCGGGAGGATCTACCAAGGCACCGCCCGCGTGTTGTAGGAGCTTTGGCCTACTACGGAAACGAATTCGCAGCTCCTTGCCATCCTGGCACCGCTGCACTAGCCCGTCCATGGGCGTCGCCTGCGTCATTCGCAAAACCGCTCCATCGACGTACTTTAGTACGCCTCAGGCGCGGTTTTACTCTTTCCTTGATCTTCGCTCCCGTAGTAGGCCAAATGGTTTTACTTAGGCGTCCCCGAACTCACCAGAACTCTGTCACAAAGGCACCACACATGTTCGCTTCGCTTACCAAAATGAGTTCGGGGACGGTTCTCCGACTCATTTTCGACAACAGGGGTATGAACATATCCGCCTATGCGAAAATAACCGTCCCCGGTCGCTGACTCAATTAAAAGAGGGCTGTCTCTGCTTGGAGACAGCCCCTTATGAACTATCATGCAATAAAATACGAGGGGAGAATTTATCCCGTTCAACTCAAGCAATCACAACTGACCGGACAAAAAAGACAGTTTAGAGAGAATCTCCTATATTGAGTGGTAAGCTCCTGGTCCGCAAAAACAGCCGCTTAAGCTTGAGACAAACGACTATTGGAAAAAAATACTGCTATTTGCCTTTGAATTGCGGTTTACGCTTTTCAACAAAGGCGCCCATTCCTTCGAACTTGTCTTCAGTTGCACAGCACATTCCAAACATATCGGATTCAATGCTCATGGCAGTGTCAAGGTCAACCTGCAGTCCTTTGCCGATGGCAAATTTGGCATAGCCTACTGCCAGCGGGGCTTTGGATGCGATTTTCTTGGCCAGTTTCTTAGCTTCGTCCATTAATTGATCCTGGGGATATACATGGTTGACCAGGCCAATGCGGTAAGCTTCGTCAGCTTTAATTACATCTGCGGTATAGGTGAGTTCTTTGGCCCGGCCTTCACCGATCAGGCGGGGCAGGCGCTGGGTCCCGCCAAATCCAGGGATAACCCCTAAGCCCACTTCGGGCTGAGCAAAAACAGCGTTTTCCGAAGCCAGTCTGATGTCGCAGGCCATGGCCAGTTCACAGCCGCCGCCCAGGGCGAATCCATTGATAGCGGCGATAACCGGCTTTTCCAAAAGTTCAAAGCCACGCATTACTCGCTCTCCTACATCGGAGAAGAATCTTCCCTCAGCCGGGGAAAGGGGAAGCATAAAAGTGATGTCAGCTCCGGCGACAAAGGATTTATCGCCGCTTCCGGTTACGATCACGACCTTGATGTTGGCGTCGGCCTTGATGTCTTTAACGGCTGCTTCTAATTCGTACAGAGTTTCGGCGTTTAAAGCATTTAAAGCCTTGGGCCGGTTGATGATAATGGTAGCCAGGTAATCTTCCTTCTCCAGAATAATATTTTCAAATGCCATTTATTTGTCCCCCCACTTCCATATTGTCCCTTAGATACAGGGTAATACGCCGGGTATGATATTACTTATTGTAGTCGTAGAAGCCCTTCTTGGTCTTCATGCCCAGCCAGCCGGCGCGGACCCACTGTTTCAAGGGGGCAGCGGGACGATATTTGGGATCTCCGGTTTCTTCATACAGGGTGTTGCAAACTTCCAACGCGATATCGATTCCAACCAGGTCGGCGAGCTGTAAGGGACCCATCGGCCATCCGGCACCCAGTTTCATGGCGGTGTCGATGTCGGCTACACTGGCCAGGCCTTCATAAAGGATGAAAGCGGCTTCGTTGATGCCGGGGACCAGTATTCTATTTACAACAAAGCCAGGACCTTCCTTGACTTGGATCGGCTTTTTATCAATGGCCAGAGATAATGCAAATACTGTGTCAACGGTTTCTTGAGAGGTCTGAGCGGCGGCAATCACTTCGATTAGCTTCATAACCTGAGCCGGGTTGAAGAAATGCATTCCAACGACTTTGTCGGGCCGTTTGTAAGCAGTGGCGATTTCAGTGATAGGCAGTGCGGAAGTGTTGGTGGCAACAATGATGTCATCCCCGATGATGCCGGACAATTTGCCGTAAACGTCCTTCTTGATGGCCATTTTTTCCAGAACGGTTTCTAAAACAAAGTCTACGCTAGCAATATCCTCCAACTTGGCGGTGCCGGTAATTTTCAGCCCTTCAGCGGTTCCGGCCGGAACCTTGCCCTTCTCTTCAAGTTTGGCAACGCCTTTTTTCACGTTGGCGATGCAGCGGTCTACGATTTCTTGAGCGATGTCATAAACGATAACTTCTTTTCCGGCTGCGGCGAAAGCCCATACAATCCCTGTTCCCATAGTGCCTGCGCCCAATACTGCGATTTTATTAATTTCCATCTAATGAACCCCCTTATATTAATTCTCTATTTACCCTAATGCCCGGTTAAAACGTAAACCTGGCACTTAGACCATATATTAAGACTGATTGTCACCTCCTTGAATCATATAGTCAAGACAACCCCACCTATAATTAATGCAAATATCATACCACCTACCCGGGCTAGTAATTCCTGGCCGCCGTGTAAAACTCGATTTCGAAAAATTCCCTAGAAATTGGTCAAGCCTTGAACCTGGCGACAAAATAGAGCATGGCCTGGCCGGCAAATGAAATTGAAGTTTTGTTGCATAACGGAAATGCTGTGGCATTTTTGCAATGGTTTAACCGTACATTTTGTTGTTTATTTTAATGAAGGAATTAATATTCGGGGTAAATACAATATGGTCAAAACAGAAAAGGGGTAAGCCTCAAAAAACAAAATAGCCCCTCAGCATGACCTGAAGGGCTGGTAAGATCCCCGGTTTAGGTTCCCACTGCTGCCTGGGCCTTAACCAGGGCCAGTTGACGGATGATTTCATTTAACGTGTGGGTGTCTATATTACCGGTAGGGCTGAGAGAGTTCTGGTTTTGAAAGCTCTTGATCGTATCGGTCGAAATATCCTGTTCTTGCATACCCAGATCATTCAGCATTTTTACGATCTGCTCCTTTTCGGCAGGAGTGAATTCGGTTGATAGAGGAGCGGAACTCTGGCTTAAAGGCTCCATCGCAACAATCTGGTTGGTTTGACTGGTTTGATTGGATGCTATCTCTGTTTCAGTCGCTTGATTTGATTCGGCGGGTTGTTCCGCTTCCGCTTGGAGCCTTTGTGAGGTCTGCGCAATAATTGGCATATTCAGAACGATTACTAAAGTTGAACTGCCGACCATTGCCGCGCAGATAATGAGTACCAGAAAGATTGCAAACTGTTTCTTCATAATAATTAAACACCCCGGTTTATCAGACTAGCTCAATTATATAGGACTATCAGAAAATTTGCAACTATTTTCCTAAAAAGTATTAATTAAATACAAAAATCGGGAACTTACCCCTTGATCAAGGTGACATCAGTGGAATTAAACATGGTAAAAACCTGGTCGCCCTTTTTCAAATCCAGAGCATCAAAGGCTCCGGGAGTAATGGTGGCAGTCACGGCGAAGTCACCGATATCTACTATTACTTCGCATATTTCGCTTCCTTTCTTTAATTCCAATACTTTCCCAATCAGTTTGTTAGGATCGCTCAGACGCACAAATAAACACCCCCTTTAGCATTAGCATGTGCTGATAGGGGGCAAATTATTGAACTTAAAATGTTGTACTAGTCCGTGCTTGTGAATCCAAGGAGTTGACTGGGGTGGGCGAGATACTGAGCGGGTATTATTTGATTGTTGGAAATTTACTGATTATCAACTCTGCTGCCTGAACAGGGTCAGGCTGAAATAGCCGGAACCTACATAGCTGGGATCGGTACTGTAGCCTTTAAACTCAACCGACACAATTCCCTGTTCATAGCTTCTCGACTTGCCCTGCCGGCCTTCTACTGAAAAATCATCCTCCCGGCCGTTGGCCAGTACCACCCGGGCCGTTATATAGGCTCCAGCCTGGTTTTCATCAGATCCGGTCATACTTAATGTGCCATTGGGAGGCGGATTGAAGTCTACCGCCCGGTAGTATTCACGGAATTGATCATCAAAGGGCTGATAAATCGAACCCGAGACAAAGTCCTGGACCACTTCGCTTTTGCGCTCAACCGACAACGGCCTTTTCTTCGCTTTAACCTTCATAGCAATTACCCCTTTATACAGTTCTATGCTATACTATGAAGCCTGGCTCAAATAGGGGATATTTTTATTACAAAAGCTTAATATTGAGGAACAGATTGGCATGCAGCCTTTAAGCGATTTCAATGCAGGAGGAAAAACGAATCGGAAGGCCGCGGTATACCAGGAGAAAATTCTCAAGATTGCCATCAATGCTCTCTATCTGTTCGGAATCGATGACCAGTCGGCCTACCAGTCGGGATTTTCCGCGCAAACGTTTAAACAGCGATGTTTCGGGACCGCACAGGTTTAAGGCAAAAACCCGGCCCAAGAAGGCGGTCTGGGGGGATTCCCTATAGCCTTCGGCGGGGACGTTCAAATTATTTAATACGGCATTTTTAGTGAGGTGACAGTAATCAAAAAGCAGTTCCCAGGCGTTATCGGCCGCTTCATCCTGGCCCATCGAAAAATTGGCCCACTGCCGGCGGAAAGTATTAATATCTTTTTGGCTCTTTTCCAGCAAAACCTCACTGATGGTATTGCTGAGCAGTTCGGCTTCATTGGAATCCCATCCTCTTATACCGAAAAAGCAGTCATCACCTATCTTATTTCTACGCATGATCTCTTCCCGGAGCTGGTAGTATTTAGACCAGGTTAGAAACACCGGCATTCCATCGATGATGTAATAAGACATGGCATAGGCCTCCACGAGAAATTTTTTAGAAGGGTTAAATATATTTATCCCCTACCTTGCTTATATCGTAATATACATGGGAATAAATGTAAACAACCCTATTTAAAGGTAAAAGTTTCGGTTTTTTTACATGGGAATACATTGGATTTTTTATAGTTAATAGAAATAAATAATACCAATGATAATGCAATATTCTACAATTTATTCCTGGATGGAATAACATACTTTTGTCCGGTCAGCAGTTCTGCATACAAAGTGTCCGCTCAAACCGGGAGATTCGGTTTATTGAACTTATTCGTAAAGAATAATCCGCTCGGCGGGCAGCCCACGCCTCAATTTTTGAAGGAAGGAATTCTTCAAAAAAGGTCGAAAACGTATAAAAGATTCTTTGTTTTTTGCACTTAAAAGGTAAAATTAAACAAAATTGATAAATGCTATACTCCGAGCTATCTCGCCTTAAGTTTTACCATGGCGAATAGCCGCTAGGGTAGAGTCGGAAACGATTCTGCCTCCCTACGGGAATTTGGGTAAAGATATTCACACACTGAAGTTCGTTCCCTGTTTGGAAAGGAGTAATAGCCATACAACTGCCATCATCGTCTTAAAACGCCGATTTTTCAAAGGGGTAAGTTGTATGACGCTTTTACTTTAGATTCTTCAGGTTGTGGATAAGCTCTAAAGCATTGCCCGGCGCCCGGCTTATAGCTTTGTAATCCCACCTCCTGCAAGGGAGGTTTTTTGTTGCTCGTGTGGCCCCGCCTGTAGAGAAAGACAGGACCAGGAGCATTATTTAAGGAAAGGGGGGACGGCATATTGTCAAGCTGTTGTCCGGTCTAGGGTCAAGGGGGACTCCATTCTTTTCTTCCCGCCGGAAGGGCAGCAGTCGGAGCCGCATTGTAGGATGTGCTTTCTGGATCCATTGAGGGTTGCCAGGGTGGATCGTCCGGAAAAGCAAGGAGGTGATATCGTAGATGTCGGAATACAGGGAAATCATTGAGGCTTACAAGGATGTTCCAGGAGGCTTAATTGAAGCCTATCATGCCTTACAGCGGAAGTATAACTTCATTCCCGAACAGGCCCTTCTTGAGGCGGCCCGGGTTTTTAAAGTCTCCCAGGCGGAGGCCTATGGAGTTGCTACCTTCTATTCGTATCTCAAAGTCGGCCCCAGGGGCACTTACGTTATTCGTATTTGTGAAAGCGCCCCTTGCCACATTGCCGGGGCAGACAAGGTGATTGAAGCGCTGGAAAACGCACTGGGAATTAAAATGGGTGAGACCACGGCCGATGGCAAGTTTACCCTTGAATTGACCGAGTGTGTAGGCCAATGCCAGGCCACCCCGATTATTACCATTAACAGCAAACCGTACGAGAATGTCACTCCCGAGACAGTTGACAAAATACTCGCGGAATACAGGTAGAGAGGAGGGATATGAATGAGCAAACAAAGACCTGTTCTTCTGGAGTATGCAGGGAAGATCGATCCCGCCAAGGCTGCTGATTATATTGCCGTGGGCGGCTACCAGGGACTGGAAAAAGCTCGCCAGATGGACCGGAAGGCATTGCTGCAGGAGGTCAAAGATTCAGGTTTGCGCGGACGCGGGGGAGCTGGTTTTAACGCCGGGATGAAATGGAGCTTCGTTCCCCAGGACGCCAGGGTCAAATATGTGGTGTGCAATCTGGACGAGGGAGAACCAGGAACCTACAAGGACCGGGTTATCTGTGAAAACAACGCGCAGGCTTTGCTGGAGGGCATGGCTATCTGCGGACAGGCTATAGGCTCCAACCAGGGCTACATTTACTGCCGTGGGGAGTACCCCTTTGTGGTTGAACTTCTGCGCCAGGCTATAGCCAGCGCCAAGGAAAGCGGCGCCCTGGGCGACTTCGACATAGAAGTCCGCATGGGTGCGGGCGCCTATGTATGCGGCGAAGAAACCGCTCTGATCGAATCTATTGAAGGGCACCGGGGCGAGCCGCGCTTCAAGCCCCCCTTCCCGGGAGTAGAAGGGCTGTGGAAAGCCCCCACGGTGGTAAACAACGTGGAGACTTTTGCCTGCCTGCCTTACATCCTGGTAAACGGAGCCGCCTGGTTTGCAGGAATCGGAGCACCCCAATACCCGGGGACCAAAATAGTCACTCTGACCGGTGACGTAAACAAGCGCACCTTTTTTGAAGTGCCCACTGACATCACCCTGAGAGAAGTGATCTATGACCTGGGCGGGGGAATACCGGGCGGCAAGAAGTTCAAAGCGGTTCAGGTGGGTGGCACCTCGGGCGCCTTTATCCCGGAAGAAAATCTAGATACGCCTATAGATTTTGATTCCATGGGAGCCATCGGCGCGGCCCTGGGTTCCGGCGCAGTACTGGTCCTGGACGAAACTAGAGATATCGTGGATGTGGTGGCCCGCATCTCTAAATTTTTTGAACATGAATCCTGCGGCAAGTGCAACCCTTGCCGGGAAGGAACTTTCCGCTGCCGGGAATTGATGGACAAGCTCAATTCCGGTAAAGGAAACGAGGCCGATATAGATAAGCTGCTCCTGCTGGCCAGGGTTATGCAAAAAGCGGCTCTCTGCGGGTTGGGACAAGCAGCCCCGATTCCGATCGAATCAACCATCAAACATTTTCGGCCAGCATATCTGCAGAAGATGTAATTTTCTGTGGAAGGGAGGATAGAGTATGATCAGCCTTACTATAAATGGAAAAGCCATACAGGTTCCTAAAGGCACCCTGCTCCTGGACGCCTGCCAAGCGGCCGGAGCGGATATTCCGACCCTGTGCTACGATCCCGATCTGTGCCTGGCCGGGTCCTGCCGTATGTGCGTGGTAGAAGCTCAGGGACGCCGCAATCTCATGGCCTCTTGCGTTTCGCCGGTGGAAAACGGCCTGGTCATCGAGACCGAGAGCCCGGCGGCTGTAGAAGCTCGTAAAGTCGTGTTGGAATTATTACTGGCCCGCCACAAACTTGAATGCCACGTTTGCGAAAGAGACGGGGACTGCCGCCTGCAGGAATACTGCTATCGCTATGGGGTCAAGGAATCCCGCTTTGCCGGGGAAGGCCCGCACTTCTATAAAGACGACCCGAATCCCTTTATCGAAAGGGACTATGACAAGTGCATTATGTGCACCCGCTGTGTCCGGGCCTGTGACGAAATTACCGGAGCCCAGGCCATAAACCTGGAAGACCGCGGCCACCATGCCAAGATATCCACGGTCTTCAACGGGAAACTGGCCGACTCTACCTGTGTGTTTTGCGGGCAGTGCGTAATGGTATGCCCGGTGGGGGCTTTAACCAGTAAGATTTCAGCTGGCCAGGGCAAGCCCTACCAGGTGGAAAAGGTGGCCACTACCTGCACCTATTGCGGAACCGGCTGCACCCTGCAGCTTAATGTTAAAGACGACCGGGTGGTGGGGGTCAGCTCGATGCGCGATACGGCTTCAAGTCCGGTCAATAAAGGCGCCCTGTGCGTCAAGGGCCGTTTCGGATGGGACTTTATCGACTCCCCGGAACGCCTCACTACTCCACTTATCCGGGAAAACGGTGAACTCCGCCCGGCCAGTTGGGATGAAGCCCTGGACTTTGCGGCCAACCGCCTAAAGGAAATCAAAGGCCAGAACGGCCCGGATTCCCTGGCCATGTTTTCATCAGCCCGGGCCAGCAATGAGGAGAACTATCTGGCTCAAAAATTAATGCGCGCAGCCATCGGCACCAACAACGTCGATCACTGCGCCCGCCTCTGACACTCCGTTACTGTCGCCGGTCTGGGGGCAGCATTTGGGAGTGGAGCCATGACCAACTCCATCAATGAGCTACAAAACGATGCCCAGTGCATCTTCCTCATTGGAACCAACACCACCGAGAACCATCCGGTTATCGGGTACAAGATCAGGCGCAATGTGCGCCAAAACGGTGCCAAATTGATTGTAGCCGATCCGCGCCGTATTGAACTGGCCGAGATCGCCGATGTCTACCTGCAGTTCAGGCCCGGCACCGACGTAGCCCTGGTCAATGGGATGATGAACGTCATTATAAACGAAGGCCTGCTGGCCAAAGAATTCATCGAAACCCGCACCGAAGGCTATGCGGCTATGGCCGAAGTAGCAGCCCAATACACTCCCGGGGTGGTTGAAAAGATCACCGGGGTGCCAGCTGAAGAGATTAAAAAAGCAGCACGGCTTTATGCCAGTGTGGAGCGGGGCTCAATCTGCTACGCAATGGGACTTACTCAACACAGCACCGGAACCGACAACGTAAAAAGCATCTGCAACCTGGCTATGTTGACCGGCAATATTGGCCGGCCGGGCACCGGGGTCAACCCGTTGCGCGGACAAAACAATGTGCAGGGAGCCTGCGATATGGGCGCATTACCGGTTACCTATCCGGCTTATCAGCAGGTCAGCAACGAGGCGGTCCGGGAGAAATTCGAGAAAGCCTGGGGTGTAAAGCTTTCACCCGACAACGGTCTGACTGTCACCGCAGCCATCAACAAGGCTCACCATGGTGACTTGAAAGGACTGATAGTGTTTGGTGAGAATCCCATGGTCAGCGATCCGGATCTGGGACACGTTGAAGAAGCCCTTGAGGAACTGGACTTCCTCATGGTGCAGGACATCTTCCTGACTGAGACCGCCCAGAAAGCGGATGTAGTATTCCCCGGTGTCAGCTTTGCCGAAAAGGATGGGACCTTCTCCAATACCGAGCGCCGGGTACAGCGCATCCGCCAGGCCATCAGCCCGCGCGGCGACGCACGGCCCGACTGGCAGATCATCTGCGAACTTTCCAACCGGCTGGGATATCCCATGAATTACAATTCGGTGGAAGAGATATTTGAAGAAATCAGGACCGTAGCCCCTTCCTATGCCGGAATGACCTATGCCCGGTTGGAGGAAGCCGGCTTGCAGTGGCCTTGTCCCAGCGAAGACCATCCCGGAACGCCGGTCTTGCACGGGGCTCAGTTCAGCAGGGGCCTGGGCCTGTTCAGCGCCATAGAATTTAGAGAGGCGGCCGAGCTGCCAGATGCTGAATACCCCTTGATTCTTACTACCGGACGCAGCCTGTATCACTATCACACCGGCACCATGACCCGCCGCTCGTCTGGCCTGCACGCCATTCAACCGGCCAATGAAGTGCAGCTCAATCCGGCTCTGGCGGCGAAAATGGGCATAGCCGACGGAGATAAGGTGCGAGTGATTACCCGGCGAGGGCACATCGAAGTGAGTGCTCATGTGGTTGATTTTATATCCGAAAACGTTATATTCACCTATTTCCATTTCAGTGAAGCGGCCGCCAACTTGTTGACCAATTCCGCCCCTGAGTCGCTGGACCCGGTGGCGGGTATTCCCGAATACAAGGTGTCGGCAGCCCGATTAGAAAAAATATCTTAAATAGACGGTGAGACATTTGGGGTTTAGTCATTCACCGATGAAGGTCTCAAGCCAGGGCTTGATGGCAACCAAAACATTTTGATCGATGAAAGGATGATTAATAATGAATTTCTTAGCTCCTGGAGAAGTCGCGACAGCGGCATGCGGAGCCGGCGGAAAGAAAAGCACGCTGTCTCTTGGACAGTTGATCGTACTGGGGATACTGGCCGGCGCCTACATCGGATTCGGCGCCAACCTGGCAACGGTAGTAAGCAATGACCTGCCCAAATACCTGGGCAACGGCTTCGGCCAGTTCCTGTTCGGGGCGGTGTTCAGCACCGGCCTGATGCTGGTGGTAATCGGAGGAGCGGAACTCTTCACCGGCAACAACATGTTCATGATGATCGGAGCCTTAAACGGCAACAACACCTGGGGCGACCTGTTAAAGAACTGGGTTATCGTATGGTGCGCCAACTTTATCGGCTCGCTCCTGCTGGTATATATCATTGCCGGCGGATTTTATGGATTCTTTGATAAAACGGCCGCAGTGGGTTTATTCAACGGGGCGGTAGGAGCCAAGGCTATCGCGGTAGCCCTGGGCAAAGTGAAATTGACCTGGATGTCGGCCTTCTGCCGGGCCATCCTCTGTAACTGGCTGGTATGCATGGCGGTCTGGTTGGCTCTGGCCAGCAAAGACGTGGTGGGCAAAGTATTCGGAATCTTCTTCCCGATCATGGCCTTCGTAGCCAGCGGCTTCGAGCATAGCGTAGCCAACATGTTCTTTATCCCGATGGGGATTCTCTGCTCGCACATTCCGGGCATCGTAGACTTCGCGGCGCAGGCGACGGTTACCGCAGCAATGGCGCCCGATGCCGCAGCGGCCGCTATAGCCAGCTACAAAGCCTCATTGGCCCCCCTGACCTGGGGCAACTTCATGGTAAAGAACCTGGTTCCGGTCACCCTGGGGAACATCGTGGGTGGAGCCATATTCGTGGCGGGCATCTACTGGTACAGCTACATCAAGCCCCAGAAAGCCGCCAGCCAGAGCGTAAAAGCCTAAATGAAATCAGTTTTCTCAAGGGTCTAAGCCCTTGAGCTTTGATCTCCTTACCATAGAGGGGGGCGTCAGCCCCCCCTCTCCCTTTGTGCGCCGGATTAAACCAGCGTAAGCTGTTCGGTGGGGATGGGAAATCTTATGTTGAAGGTGGTTCCCTGGGAACTGGTTTCATAATCAATTTTAGCTTGGTGACGGGCGGCAATGCTGTAACAGACAGCCAGGCCCAGACCGGTTCCCTTTTCCCGGGTGGTCACAAAGGGAGTGCCCAGCTTGTCCTGTATTTCAGGAGCTAAACCGCAGCCCTCATCTTCAATAAACAGCACGATTTTGCCTTCCTCCAAGCGGGTGCCTATAGTCAGGACGCCCCCTTCGGACATGGCTTCCAGGGCATTGCGGGCCATGTTGAGGATCAACTGACGGATCTCCATTTCATCCACCAGTGCCTGGGGCACCTTGCTGATTTCCAGTCTGACCATGATCTCATTCTGATTGGCATTGGACAGGATCATCGGATAGAGCGATATGACAACCTGATCCAGGGCCTTGAGCTGCAGGTCAACCCGCTTGTCTTTGGCCATGCCCAGATATTCGCTGATGATGCCGTTGGCCCGGTCCAGTTCTTCAATCATGAGGTCGAAAAATACCCGATCCTTATCATATTCCGCTTTATTGCCGATCATCTGCAGGAAACCGCGTATGGCGGTCAGGGGATTCCTTATTTCATGCCCCAGGCTGGCCGCCATTTCTCCGATAAGATTTAAACGATCGAGGCGGGCCATTTCTTGCTGGTAACGCTTTAATTCGGTAACATCAATGCCGGAGGCAATCAGATAATCGCTTCCTTCAATGTTCAAGCTGTTGACTGAAATTATTATGTACCCGATCTCTCCAGACTTCTTCTTGTACCGGTATTCGAAATTTTCAATATAGCCAAATCGGTAGATCTGTTTTAAGGCGTTCTCCCGGTCTATGGGATCCACCCATAAAAAGTCGTGGGACCTGCCGATAATTTCCTCCCGGCGGTAGCCTGATACCTCGATAAGCCTCCGATTCACTTCAACAAAGCAATTGTCTTTAATGTTGTAAATGGCCATGATGGCCTGGCTTTCGTGAAAGGTCCGGGAAAATTTCTCTTCCGATAAGCGCAACACTTCCTCGGCCTGCATGCTCTCGGTTATGTCGCGTCCTACCGAAAATATCAAACGCTCTACAGGATCGGCTACCGAGTTCCAGGAAACCCATCGGAAAGCGCCGTTCTTGCATACATGCCGGCAGTTGAAGCTGGTTCGTCCGCCCTTTTGCTTGAGTTCATCGGTTATTTCCCGCACTGGCAGTATGTCTTCCGGGTGAATGTTGATCGGATTGTTGTTCGGGTTTTTAACCAGGGGGAAAAATTCTTCATCAGCATAGCCCAGGGTCCGTGCCAGGGCCGAATTGGCCCGCAGTATATGGCCGTCATAGGAGCGGTAAAAAAAGATGTCTTCGGAAAGGCGGAAAAAAATCTTTAGCTCTTTTTCCGCCAATTCCCGGCGCTCGGCTTCTTGAACAAAGGCAAAATTGGCCTTTTGCAGTTCCAAGATATGCTTCCTTTGCTGGGTTAAATCTCTGATGTATATGTAAATGCCTGATCCAGCCGGGTAGGTGCTGATCTCCAGCATTTTGTTAAAGACCGGGGAGTATATTTCTCTCTTCATAGGAATCCCGGTCTTTAATACCTGGCGGTACATTCGTAGAGCTTTTTTGTTTACGCCGGGAAACACATCCGGTAAATAGCGGCCTATCAGATCATTTTTGGGTCCAAACATCTGCTCGGCGGTTTTATTGAGGTATTGATAGCATAGGTTTTCATCCAGGGAGAGAAAGGCGTCGGTGATATTGTCCAAAATTTCGCAGGTTTTAGCATGGAAATCCGATGTGCGGGCGGAGTATTCGAGCAGACGGGATTCCAGCTCGCTATTGCGCCGCCGCAGGGTTAAAAGCTCACATAAGAGAACTTCATTACTGGTTTGTTCATCGAGCAATAAGTATCCCTCCTTGAAAAAACCAATATTGATTTTATAACAATTTAGCATATATAACCGAAAGCTATAGTCGAATAAGCCCGGATAACAGCGACGGAAAATGGCGCATGGCAATAGACAATAATGTAATTATATACAAAATATAACAAATGGAGCGAGCTTTACGCTAATATATGAAACGGGTGGAAGCATTGAGCGCCTATACGTGTTGTAAGAAAGGGAATGCTCGGCGGCAATTGTCATAATATAATATTAAATATCAGAAACAGAAACTTGATGCAGGTCTGACAATAATCAGCCCCGGAAAACTGATGCTAATCCGTAACCCAACCGAGAAAACCGTTGCGCCGGCTGAGTGTAAGAATCGGTCGCGGGTTGATGTATTCACTGGTAAGATTAAATGTTTATGGGGATAGGGTTATGTTTTTTAGCTTCCGATCGAGAAACAAAACCGTAAAAGAACTCCGCAAAAACCAGGGATATACGGCCAAGGAACTGGCGGCCCGGCTGAGGATCAGCCCGAGCCGGATATTTAAGATTGACGGCATGAAGCTGAAAGAGGTGCCCAAGCCCTTGTATGCAAAGCTGCTGCCTATTTTGCGCGGAGATGATGCGGATAAGATTCCCTGGCTCTAAGAACACTTGGAACAGGAATATGATTATCATAAAATTGGCGGCGCCTGCAAGTCAAATATAGATGCATATGTTGATGGCATCTATTGAACCGGATCACCAGCCAAGCCTGCCTATTGTCTTCAGACAACCTGGTTTAGCAAGCCTCCCGAAATATACCGCAATAAGGGGTAAATACAGGAATAGGGCCGAAAAGGCCCTGCTTTTCTTTAGCGGTCCCCTGCGCCGTAATCATTTAAAATAAAGTGATTACAAAATATTTACAATAAGGTAAGAGAAAATATATATAAGGCTGAACCCGCCTTAAGAATTCGGATTTAATATAGTGACAACAAGATATATCCTTTTAGTCCTGCTCATTCCGAGCGGGATTTGTATTTAGAGGAACTTGTCTAGACATCTAACCCTTTCATGTATCGGATAAGGGGTGGCGGTTTTGATCAATAAAGAAATCGGGATTCCCTATTACCTTCAACTGGCCAGTTTGATAGAGGAGAAAATCAACTCCAGGCTGTGGTCGGAGGGTGAAAAAATTCCATCGGAAATTGAAATGAGCCGTATGTGCCACTTGAACCGGCACACTGTACGGCAGGCGGTGGACTATTTATGCGTTCGTGGGGCCCTGCTCAAGGTGAAAGGACGCGGCACATTTGTCGCCAAATCCACGGTTGATTTCCTGGAGTATAAGTTGTCGCCGGAAAACCGCTTTACCGATAACGTCCGCCAGGCCGGCAAAAGGCCCGATAACCGGATGCTCTTTTGTGAACAGACTCCCGCTCCTGGTCATGCCTCCCGGGCTCTGATGATGGCTCCCGGGGAGCCGGTCTTTCATTTTAGAATACTGCGCAAGGTCGATGGAAAGCCCTTTCTCCTTTCGGACAATTACAGCCCGGTCAAGCTCCTGCCCGATCTGGACCAGCAGCTATCCTCAGCCGCTTCGCTCTTTGAAGTCTACCATAAGCACTATCAAATGCAGCCCCGCCGTCGAAAAAGCACCTTTAAAGCGGGCTTCCCCAGGGAAGATGAAGCCCGCCTTTTACAGATCAATCCCGGCACTCCGGTTCTCAGGGTTGACAACACGCTGGTTGCCAGCGGGCTGCTGCTTCAATACACGCAAGCATGCTACCGGGGAGACCTGGCGGTTTTGAGCATTGAGTGGGAAGAGGATTATCCGCCGGCACCGGGCTAGGTATGTTCCCAACTCCTGTAATTTCTCAAATTGAGTGGAGGTGTTATCTGTGAATTACCGTGAAATACTGGCGGAAAGCGATCTGTCGATGTGGGAGGAAATAAGCGCTGACCTGGCTTCCCATTACCAGGTGAAAGTCATCCAGGAGCCGGAAACATGTTTGGTCATGATGCCGGCCCGGGACAGTGCCCAGCAAAGTGCGTTTTTCCTGGGCGAAGTACTGGTTACGGAAGCGGTGGTTGAAATCGACGGCCACCGCGGCTATGGCCTGGCCATGGAAGACCGGCCTGAACATGCTCTGACCTATGCGATCATCGATGCGGCCTTAAACGGCCATTTGCCTGAAGGGGAACGAATAAATCAACTCCTGGGGGAAGCCCGGGAAGAGATAGAAAAGCGACTGGAACGGGAAAAACGCATGATCGCTTCGACCAGAGTAAATTTTGCCGTAATGGAGGGATGAGCATGCAAGCAATTCTGGAAATGAAGATCAACCAGGTTTTCCTCACCCAGGAGGCTTTCCGGACCATTATGGACTGTATGGCCAGGCCGGGCAAGATCGGCCGGCTGAATAATCCGGGCTTTAGTCCTCCCTGGGGATTGACCCCCTATTCCGCGTTGCTCCTTTTGACCCTGCTGGATTCAGAAACCTCTTTTGCGGTTCTGCCCTGCCAGGAGGAATGGAGCGGATATATCAAATTAAATACCGACGCCCTGGAAAATGAGGTGTCGCAGGCGGAATATATATTGCTGGACGGGTCCCATGATATTCCGGACCTTTTAACAGTCAACCGGGGAGAATTATTGTCGCCGGAAAAAGGCGTCACCCTGATCTACCAGGTTGATACGATAGGGGCAGCCCCCCTTGCTTCATACACGGGCATAACGCTTAAAGGACCGGGTATAAAAGAAACCCGGTCGGTATATATAAACGGCATGGACGCCTCCCACTGGGAGCGCATCAAGCATTTGAACCGGGAATACCCGCTGGGGGTAGACCTGTTCATTATTGCCCGGGACGGCAGCATGATCGGCATTCCCCGCTCCAACCACTTCGCCTGGGAGGTGCTTGATTCGTGGGCTATGTAGCTGTGACCGGAGGCCAGCAGGCCATTGAAAACGCCGAGGCCTTACTGCGCTATTACCGTTTAAAGGGGGGCTCGCGGCCTCTGGAGGTCGAGCAAATTCGCGATCAAATGCGGCTGGCGGTTGATAAAGTGATGGGCGAAGGTTCCCTGTATGCCCCCACCCTGGCCGCCCTGGCCCTGAAACAGGCCGAAGGCGATTCGTTGGAAGCCTCTCTGGCCATCCGGGCCTTTCGCGCTACTCAATCGCGCCGCTACTATGCAATGGCCCTTGACACCTCTGAAATGCAGGTAATCAGGAGGATCTCGGCCACTTTCCAGGAGGTGCCGGGCGGCCAGATCCTGGGCCCCACCCGCGACTATACCCAGCGCCTGCTGGATTTCACCTTGCTTAAAGAGAGCGATTCAGAACTGGCCGCCGTCATTCGCGAGCTGGAAAGCCGCTTCTCGGAAGGGGAGATGCCGGACCGTTTTCCCAAAATAATCGATTTCCTGAGGCGGGAAAATCTGCTGGCCGAGGCGCCGGCCGGAAATCCTCACATTGATGATATAACCCGTCAGGGCATTATTTTTCCCTGTTCCCGATCGGCCAAGCTTCAGTCCCTGGCCCGGGCTGAGACGGGATCGATGATGGCCCTGGCCTACAGTGTCAGCCGCGGTTATGGAGAGGTGCACCCCTATATAGGTGAACTGCGGGTGGGATATGTTCCGGTATATATTGACCGGCGCGAACTTGGAGAGCCCGTTTACCTGGGCCGGATTTTGCTCACCGAAGCTGAGATGATAACCAGCTATACGGGTGACGATAAAAACAGCCAGCCCCGCTTTGCCCTGGGTTATGGCCTGTGTTTCGGGCACAACGAAATAAAAGCCATATCGATGGGAATTTTAGACGTTTCCACCCGCAGCCGGGCCATGGATAAGACTCCGGCCGAGGATGAGGAATATGTTCTCTATCATACCGACGGTATAGAAGCATCCGGCTTTGTGGCTCATTGGAAGCTTCCCCATTACGTGACTTTTCAATCCACTCTGGACCGCCTGCGGGCCGCCCAAAGCCAGTCAAAGGAGCGCGGTGATGAATAAGAACGGAGCCAGTGCGAAGTATAAAGCCTATGCTTTCGCCTACTTAAACGAAAATACCAAGCGTGAAATCCGGCGTAAAATCCTCAAAGCCATTGCCATTCCCGGATGCCAGGTGCCTTTCTCTTCGCCGGAACTGCCTATAGCCAGGGGATGGGGGACCGGGGGGCTGCAGATAAGCATGTCGATAATCGGGCCCGGCGATGTACTAAAGGTCATTGACCAGGGCTGCGACGGCGGGGTAAATGCCGTGAATCTCAGAAACCTGCTGGTTAAAACCACCGGGGTCAAAACGACCTACGACACCCTGGAAGCCACTATCGTCCAGACCCGCCACCGCATCCCCGAAGAGCCCCTGGGCGAGGAACAAATCCTGGTCCTGCAGGTCCCCATACCCGAACCGCTGCGTTTTGTCGAGCCCAGTATGATAAAGACCCGGGAAATGCATGCGGAAATGGACTACAGCCGGATGCTGGTCATGCTTTACGAAGACATTGTCCAATGGGGGGAAATCACCCTGGGAGCCCGCTACCCGTCACTGGTCAACGGCCGCTATTTAATCGATCCCTCGCCCATACCGCGCTGGGATGTGCCGAAGCTGCACCTGGCTGAAACCTTGTTTCTCTTTGGAGCCGGCCGGGAAAAGAGAATCTATGCGGTGCCTCCCTACACCAGGGTCGAACCCCTGGAATTTGAGGATCATCGCTTCCGGGTCGAAGATTTTCACGGCATGCGCTGCAGCCGCTGCGGCTCCAGTGACAACTATATGAACGAAATATACGACAGCGTGTCCGGCGAAAAGCTCTACATCTGCTCGGACAGCAGCTATTGCGACAAACGGATAAAGTCCAGGGAGGTTAACGATGATGTCTGATCAAGCGCATGCCCTTCAGGTAACAGACCTCTACAAGGTATATGGAAAGGGCTGTCCCGAGTGTTTTAGCCTGACCGGCCCCGAACACGAGCGCAACATCTGCCCGCGCTGCCGCAGCCTGGTGGCCTGCCACGGGATCAGCCTGAATCTGTTTAAAGGCGAGATACTGGGAATAGTCGGAGAAAGCGGCTCCGGCAAAACCACCCTGGTGCGCTGCCTGTATTTTGACCAGCCGGTTACCTCGGGAGCCGCCTACCTTGATGCTTATGATGGCGGCAGGAGCAATATTTTGGCGGAGTCATCCCAGCAGCAGCGCCGCATACGCAACCACTTCCTGGGGATGGTCTATCAAAACCCGCTCATGGGGATTAAACCCAATTTTACAGCCGGGGGCAACGTGGCCGAAAAGCTTCTCACCGCTGAAATATACAATTACGGATTTATTCGCCAGCGGGCGTCTGAACTGTTGTCCCGCACCGAAGTGCCGCTGGCCCGTATGGATGATCTTCCCGTCAATTTCAGCGGAGGGATGCAGCAGCGGGTGCAAATTGCCAAAGCCCTGGCCAACAATCCCAACATACTGCTTCTGGATGAGATTACCACCGGCCTGGACGTTTCCGTGCAGGCCCGGGTTCTGGATCTCATTAAAGAAATTCAGCGCGATTTGGGCATCAGCATGCTGGTGGTTTCCCACGATCTGGCGGTTATCAGAATGCTGGCCGACCGAACCCTGGTGATGAAAAACGGCTGCATCGTCGAGTCCGGCCTGACCGACCAGATACTGGAAGACCCCCATCACGCCTATACCCAACTGCTGGTCAATTCCATGCTGTAAGGAGGTTAGAACAAATGGAGGAGAGAGTTGAGATTCTCAGGATAAAAAGCCTGTTTAAAAACTTCAAGCTTATCGCCCTGGACTCCAAAACCATAGTCGGATGCGAGGATGTAAACCTGCTGGTCCGGCAGGGTGAGTTTCTGGCTATTTGCGGGCCCAGCGGCTCCGGCAAGTCCACCATTATCAAGTGCATTTATCGAACCTATTTGGCCGACGCGGGAAGCATCCTCTATCGAACCGGCGATCAGAGACTGGTAGACCTCTGCCGGGTGCCGGAGCAGGAAATTTTGGCTTTGAGGAAATCGGAAATAGCCTACGTAAGCCAGTTCTTGCGGGTAATACCCCGGGTTCCGGCCCTGGACCTGGTCAGCGAAGGACTGCTCCGCAAGGGTTGGGAATTGACCCGGGCCCGCCGGGAAGCCGCCGAGTATTTAAAGATGATGAACATAGAGCGCAGTCACTGGGAAGCCTATCCTTCCTTTTTCAGCGGCGGAGAACAGCAGCGGATCAACCTGGCCCGGGCTATGATAACCCGCCCGCGCCTGCTGCTGCTTGACGAACCGACCGCATCGCTGGACGCGGATACCAGGCAGACGGTGGTTAAAGCCCTAAAGGAGCTTAAAGGAAGCGGTACCACGGTGGTGGGAATATTCCATGACCTGGAATCCATGAGAAAGCTGGCTGACCGGGTGTTTGTCATGAATTCCGGTCAGGGCAATACGCGGAAGGTGGCTGAAATCATATGAAAAACAGAGTTTTAATCACCAATGCCCAGATAGTGATGCCCGACCGGATAATACCGCAGGGTCAGTTGATTGTCGAGGAAGGGTGCATTGATAAAATAAACCGGCGCAGTGAAAACCGGGGCGCCGATATGGGAGATATAATCGACGCGGAAGGGTCCTACCTTCTGCCCGGCTTTATCGACATTCACAGCGATGCCATAGAAAAAGAAATTGAACCTCGGCCGGGAGCCTATTTCGATCCCGACCTGGCTTTTGTCGAGCTGGAAAAAAAACTGGCCGGTCAGGGGATTACCACCATGTTTCATTCCTTTTCTCTGGCCGGGGCGGAATGGGGGGTGCGCGAAGACGCCAACGCGGCCTGGATTATACGCCGGATAGTCGACGCCAGCCGCCACCGAACCATGATTCGCAACAAAGTCCATATCCGCTTCGAAATAACCAATTTCCCCGGAGTGGACACGGTCAAGGAACTGCTGGAAGATGGGATGGCCTCACTCCTGTCCTTTATGGATCACACTCCGGGCCAGGGCCAGTATCCAACCGTTGATGACTACCGCAGGTACATGGAGAAGACCTACCACCTGCCTTTCGCGCAGATCGAACAGGTTCTGGCCGCCAAAGAGAAGGGGCGCCGGATGTCCCCGGCTACTATAGAAAAGCTGCGCCAAGCGGCTGTCGCCAACCAGATTCCCATGGCTTCCCACGACGATGATTCACCGGCCAAAGTAGCTTTCTATCAGGAGCGGGGAGTGACCATCAATGAGTTTCCGGTCCACCTGGAAGCGGTTCTTTGCGCCCGCCGCCTGGGCAACGACGTATGCGTAGGCGCGCCCAATATAGTTCGCAACGGGTCGACCGGCAAGGCCATGCGGGCGTTAGACGCCATTCTGGAGGGCAATGCCAACCTGATCTGTTCCGATTACTATCCGCCGGCCCTGTTGCACGCGGTGTTTAAGCTCGGAACCGAACACCTGTCCCTTTGCGAGGCGGTCAGCATGGCCAGCTTAAACCCGGCCCGGGCCGCCGGCTTGAGCGGACTGGGAAGCCTGGAAGAGGGGAAGCAGGCTGACCTGATCATCGTCAACACCCGCGGCGGAAGGCCGGTAGTTACTCACACCATCGTCGACGGAGTCCTGGTATACGCGGTCAATTACCGGGTAAAGCAGGATGAGGCCCGGGAACAGAGCGCATAAAGGGGGGAAGGCGGTCAAGTTATCAGATTAAATGACAAACTGAGAAGGAGAGGGATTTTTAATGAAGAGAATATCATTTTTGAGCGTACTGGTTTTGCTGCTAGCCATCATAGCCATGGGCTGCAGCTCAAGCTCTACAACCGGAGGCAAGGTAAAAGAAGCCGACACTGTCACTATCGCCTGGCTGCCCAACAACTCGGGAGATGACTTTAAAGAGGTTCGGGCCGAAGTCGGAAAAATCATTGAAAAAGCTACCGGGAAAAAAGTTGAAGACAGACTGACTACTGATTACGCGATTCTCATCGAGGCCATAGCCAGCGGCAATGCGCAGATAGCCTACTGCGGAGCCCAGCAGTACATAATGGCCCATGACAAAAACGCCCAGGTAATTCCCATGGTGACCTATAGCGGAGATTCCGGAACCTTAAAAGACGCCATGTATTACAGCCGGATACTGGTGAAAAAGGGCAATGAGGAGCAATACAAATCCGGTTCCGGATATGCCATTGACAACCTGCCCGGCAAGAAGATGTCCTTTGTTTCCAACAGCTCGACTTCCGGCTTCAAGGTGCCTTCGGCCGCTATAATTTCGTATTTTTCCAAACAGGATAAATGGAAGAGTCTCAAGGACGAAGACCTGCTGGAAGGCGGATCCGATAAATTCTTCAGCCAGGTGCTGTTTGGCGGTTCGCACCAGTTGTCGCTGGTCAATCTGCTTAGCGACAAAGCCGATGTGGCCGCAGTTGATGATATAGATGTGGTTAATTATGTTGAATTGAGCGAAGGCCAAGACAACGCCAAAGGAGCCGTGTACACCGTCAAAAAGGATGCCGCCGCCCCCTTTGACAAACTGGGTGGTGCTCAGTTTGTAGTAATAGAATCCATACCGGTAATGAATGCGCCTATTATTGTAAACAGCGGTGCCCTGGAGCGAGAAACCATTGATAAAATAACGGCCTTGCTTACTTCGGATGAGGTGGCCAACAACCCGTTGATCTTTGTGCCCAAAGACTCAAAAAACAAAGGACTCGGTTTCAAACAGCCGCAGCGTTTCGTCAAAGTCGATGACGCCTGGTATCAACCGATTCGAGACCTCAGTAAATAAGCACCCGGATCATGCGGTGCGAGTGCCGGGAGAGGCAGGGCCTTTCAATGCCTCTCCCTACACGAGAAAGGGGAAGCCTATGAGTTTACTGGAGATCAAAAACCTGACCAAATATTATAACAAATCGACACCGGCCTTGAATGATATCAGTTTTAATGTGCAAGAGGGTGAGTTCGTAGCCGTTATTGGGCCGTCCGGCGCCGGTAAATCAACGCTTTTGCGGTGCATCAATCGAATGATCGAAGCGACCGGCGGCGAAGTGATCTTTGCCGGCAGCGATGTGCTTAAGGCCAATAAACATGAACTGCGCCGCATAAGAACCAGGATCGGCATGGTCTTTCAGCATTACAACCTGGTTGATCGCTTGACCGTAATTGAAAACATACTCCATGGCCGCCTGGGCTATAAATCAACCATATCCGGCGTTCTGGGGCGCTACACCGAAGAAGAGAAACGGCAGGCCTTTCAGATCATTGACATCCTGGGTTTGACGGACCACGTTTACCAGCGCTGCGACCAGTTGAGCGGCGGGCAAAAGCAGCGGGTTGGAATCGGCCGGGCTCTGGTGCAAAATCCCAGTCTGATTCTGTGCGATGAACCCATCGCCTCTCTGGACCCCAATGCGGCCAGGATCATCATGGATCACCTGCGCAATATCTGTGACCAGATGAAGATTACGGTGGTCGTCAACCTGCACCAGGTCCAGACCGCCGTGAAATATGCGGACCGGATCATAGGAATCAAAGAGGGACGGGTGGCATTCAACAGCCTTCCCGAGAAGCTGTTTGTCGATCAGATCTACGATATTTATGGAACCGAAATTAGAGAGCTGAGCATTGCTCTGGGGGAAAGAAATGCCAGTTGATGTCTTCGTCCGGAAGCGGCGGCGTTCGTTGGGCTTCTTTTCCTTGTTGGCCCTGTTAAGCGCGGGCTCGGTGATCATCACCGAATATGACGTGGTCAAGGGTTTTACCAGCATATTCGAAGCGCTGCGCTGGGGAGCGGCCAATTTTTATCCGGACGCCCCATCGCTAGTCAAGCTGCCTGCTATCCTGGTAAAACTCAAGGAAACCATACTGATATCCGTCGCGGCAACTACTACGGCCGCGATCTTTGCCTTGCTGCTGGCCCTGGGCGGTTCACGCAGCACCAGGCGCAACCCGCTGTTTAGCGTTATCAGCCGGGGGACGGCTTCCTTTTTTCGCAATATGCCGCTGGCCGCCTGGGCCATGATTTTGATGCTGGCCTTCAGCCAGAGTCCCCTGACCGGGTATTTAGCCTTGTTCTGCGGCTCCCTGGGTTTCTTAACCCGGGCGTTTATTGAAACCATAGACGAGGTTAGCAGCCACTCGGTTGAGGCATTGTCAGCTACCGGGGCCAGCTATGGGCAGATTATATTTCAAGCGGTGCTGCCCTGCAGCCTGCCCCTTATGATCAGCTGGCTGCTTTACATGGTCGAGACCAATATCAGAGACGCCACTCTGGTGGGGATACTCACCGGCAGCGGAATTGGCTTTGCCTTTGAACTGTATTACAAAAGCCTGAATTATCACGCCGCCAGCCTGGTGGTACTGACTATCGTCTTGACCGTTATCGCCATAGAAGGCCTGTCCAATTACGTGCGAAGGGTGATTTTATAATGCAGTTGGAAGCATCCTTAAACGAGTATTCCCAGAACCGCGGCAGCGAAGAGAAGCCAGAAAGACCGGCCCGGGTTAAAAGCATACGGGTGGTGAATAAAGCGTCCCTGCTGATGGGAATGGTGCTTTTGCTGTTGTCCGGTTTGACTATATATGCCCTGTTGACCATGGACTATAAGAATATTGACCTGCTAAAGGGATTGACCGATACTCTGGCCAACTTTAAAACCATGTTTTCCAAGCCGCACTCACCCCATTTGAATATTGGACAAGCCTTATATCAGCTCTTAATCACTTTAGGGCTGGCCTTTTTGACAACCGTGCTGGGCGGTATTATTGCGTTGTTTTTAGGGCTGCTGGCGGCCCGGAATCTTTCCAACCCTATGCTTACAAACCTGGTTAAGGGGATCATTGCGTTCATCAGAGCTGTACCCACTATTCTATGGGTTTTAATATTTGCGGTAGCGGCGGGCCTCGGCAGTGCCGCCGCCGTGATCGGCATGACTTTTCATTCAGTCAGCTATTTGACCAAAGCCTATTCAGAATCTTTTGAGGATCTTGACGCCGGGACAATAGAAGCGCTTAAAGCCAGTGGAGCCAATTGGTGGCAGATTGTATCCCAGGCGGTCCTGCCCGCTTCCCTGAGCTATCTCATTTCCTGGACATTCATGCGCTTTGAAATAAATTTTGGCAATGCCGTAGCCATGGGTGCGGCAGCCGGAGCGGCCGGAATCGGTTTCGAACTCTTCATGGCCAGTGAGTTCTACTTTGACCTGGGCGAGGTGGGAATGATCACCTACTTGATTTTAGCCTGCGCCATGATTTTAGAAGCCGTCTCCACCGGTCTTAAAGGAAGGCTTATTGGGGAAGGGTAGGCTACCGGCGGCTTTGCGGAAAGGAAGATAACGTTATGGGGATTCGGAAAGCTCAAATTGAAGACCAAGCGAGGCTCAGTGAGTTGCTGGAACAGTTGGGATACCCGGGAACGGCCGCCTTTATCAATGAAAAAATTGCCCGGATGACCAGCAGTCCTGATGAAGCACTGCTGGTGTATGAAATTGAAGGTGAAGTCCAGGCCTTAATATCGCTGCATTTTATTCCCCAGATAGCTTTGCCGGGGGATTTTGCCCGGATCAGTTATTTTGTCGTTGACGACCGCTTCCGGGGACAGGGCGTGGGACGGGAGATGCTGGCCTACGGCACCCAATTGGCCAGGCAAAGGCAATGCGACCGCTTTGAAGTGCACAGCCATGCACGGCGCAGCGGGGCGCATCGTTTCTATATCCGGGAAGGGTTTGAAGAGTCTCCCAAATACCTTATCAAGGGCCTGGCCCGGGAGGAAAAGCGATGATCGATCTGCATGTGCATACCCGTGCCTCGGACAATTCCATGACGGCTGAAGAAATACTGGACCTGGCCAGCGCCAGAGGCGTAACCCACCTGGCGGTCACTGACCATGACACCATGGCGGGGGTGGCCCATGCGGCAGACATCGGCCAAAAAATAGGCATTCAGATCATACCCGGCATCGAAATATCCGCCTTCGATTATCTGCAGCAAAAAAAGGCGCATATTCTGGGCTATTATCCGATCCCGGATCATCCGGCTTTGAACGAAATTTGCCTCCCCTTGATGGACCGCCGCATTGAGGCTGCTTATCAAATGATCCAGCGTCTCATCGAGGCAGGCTATAAGATAGGCCTGGAGGAAGTAAGGGAATACGCCCGGGGTGGAACCGGCATATATAAGCAGCATATCATGCACGCCCTGCTCGACAAAGGCTATTGCGACCGAATCTATTCCGATCTATACTACCAGCTCTTCAGCCGGGGGGAGACTCCTGAGCAGCCGGCGGGTTTAGCCTATGTCCCCATCCGCTATGCCGATGCCGTTAAAGCCATCCGGGCCGTGAAAGCTGCCGGAGGGGTGGCGGTACTGGCTCATCCTGGTCAATACGATAACTTTGATGCCATAGCCGAATGGGTCCTTTACGGTCTTGATGGGATTGAAGTATATCATCCCGCCCACAGCGCCAAAGATGTGGATAAGCTCATGGCTCTGGCCCGGCATTTCAATTTAATAATAACCGGAGGCTCTGATTATCACGGTTTTTACGGGGAAAGAGAAGCAGAGATCGGCTGCCCCGAACTCGATGAAAACTGTTTGCTTGAACTTCAGGAAAGAATCAGATAGTCCGACGATGCTGGATGGGCAATATGAGAAACCCCTTATTGCAGCAAAGGTTTCCGCACAAACGATACCGGCCGACTGGGTCGGGATACTATCAAAATTTTACAAAAAATAAACATTCCCATCATTATAGTTTAAAACTTGGATAGTAAACTGAGAACGAAAGGAGGTGAAAAAGAAATGATGAAAATGGAAGCAGATCTGCATATTCACACTACGGCCAGCGGGCACGGGTACAGCACTATCAAAGAAATCGTCGAAGCGGCCAGTGAAAAGGGATTAAAGACCATCGCCATCACCGATCACGGACTGAACATGCCGGGCGCTCCTCACTGGTATCACTTCACCAACCTGATCTCCCTGCCCCGGGTGATGCAGGACGTCGAGGTGTTAAGAGGGGTAGAGGCCAACATCCTGGATTTGCAGGGTAATGTTGACATGCCCGAGCCGGTAATGACAGATTACCTGGATATCGTTCTGGCCGGGTTCCACGATGGGACCGGTTATAGTGGGTCCACTTTAGAGGAAAACACCGAGGCCATGGTGGCTGCCATCAAGAATCCTTATGTACACGTTATCACCCACCCGGGGAACCCCAAATATCCGGTTGACGTGGAAACAGTTGTACGGGCCGCCAGAGATTATAACAAGGCCTTGGAGCTCAACAACAGTTCTTTTATAGTAAGGCCGGGAAGTTTCCCCCTGTGCAGTGAATTTGCCAAAATGGCCAAGAAGTACAATACCCTGGTGAGCATAAACAGCGATGCCCACATCTGTTACAATGTCGGAGAAAATGCCAAGGCTGTCGCTCTGGCATCCAAGGAAGGCATTCGCAAGAGCCAGATTTTGAACTCTTCAGCGCACAACCTAAGCGAGTACCTGAACTGGCACAAGCAGCAATCCAGCCTGGTCTTGAAAAAGGCCCAGTAGGAATGCTGCCCTATTCCTTCGAAAGCAACTCCCGCTGTAACCGGCGGATTTTATATACATTTAAATTTTCAGGCAAGGCTTAAGCAACCAATCAAGACTCCCAACTTTTTCAAGCTGGTTAAGGACAGGCATGATTCCCCAGAAGGGAAGAGGCTTAAAGGCGGACCGCCAAAAGCGGCCGGCCGCAGCGGGAGGGTTATTCACTCTTCTGCGATTTATCCTGAAACGCAGCTTTGTTTTTTTCTGCAACCGATCTGTTGCAGAAAAGTACTAATTATTCGACTCGTCTTCAACCGGGATAGGTCCGTTTTTCCTCTCATATTGAGCCACATAGCGCTTCAACAGCATTTCTATTTCCTTGTTTGCCGAGCGGCCATTGGCTCCGGCTATATAACTGATCTTTTGCAGGAGTTCATTGGAGGTTCTGAGCGTGAATCTCGGCAATCCTGATGACATTAGAGTTCTCCTTCCACGACGGCATCATGACGGCACAAAAAGTATAACAAACAGACGTTTTGAAAACATAAATTTGACGAAATAATGACGTCACCTTATAATGATTTCAGCCGATGTTATTGGGCAAAAAGCATGGCGGTTATATTTACACGACCAGGTTTATTGGTTTACCTTTTGCAAGAAGGTTTTAATAAATACGTAAATTTGGATAATAACTGCCAACAAAGGAGAGTAGATGGGTATGAAAGAAGAAGCGAAAACCGGCCAAATGAACAACCAGGTCACCGTTGCCGGGGTGCTCAAGCCGGAAAAGCTGGCCTGTGGCCCTTGCCCGGGCTGCCGGGAAATCATTGATGTCTGGCTGACTGAAAAAGGAGTGGAACTATCCTTGCATGGCAAAGGATATGATAAGGAAAAATAGGCGAAAAAAAGCCTTGTGAAACTCCAAAGCTGAAGCACAAGGCTTTTGAATCTCAGCAATTAGCGCTTAAAGTTTGGCAATCAAAGTTCCGGCGTTACTTTAAAACCGGGCTCGGGGTTGGGAATGGGCAGCTCATGGGGAACTTCGATAATCTTGGTTGTCAACGGTGGCTTGATCTGTATATTGGGGAGTATTTTAGCCGAGAAATCGGCGGTAGCGCTGGCTTCATTGGAATAGTTGGAAAATAGCTGCCCTTTTTCGGCCCGGACACGATAAGTATAAGATTTTTTAGTGACAAGAATTTTACTGACATCTTTAGGAGCGGTGTTTTTATCAGTATATAAAGAAGATTGCGGTACGGTGGCGATTACCGCAAAATTCTCGTCACCCGATTTGCGTTCAATAACATACTGCACTCCATCCAGCATATTATTGTCTTCCCAACTCAGTGTGATATCTTTTCCATAGGCATTGGCGACGAGGTCGGTCGGCGCCTTGAAAAGGCTGCTTACCGGCCCAATTGCGAAATCCCCGCTGTTATCCTGGCCCATTACCACGCCATCCAGCACATATTCTATCAGAATCCTGGCCGTGGTGGTGTTAAGATTGGGAACCTGCCAGGAATAACTGCCGGAGTTGCTGATATCGGAACTGGTAATGGGAGTCCAGGTCGCCCCGCTGTTGGTGGAATAATAGAGCCTGATACTTCCTGATCCCGCTGGAGTAGTGGTCCAGGTTATGTTTTGGGTTGAACCGGCCAGCCAGCCATTGTGCATATTTTTGGGCGCAGTCAAGTTAAGCTTGACCAGGTGGGGTATGGCGAAGGTTTGTTTTGAATTGCCAGGCACGACAGATGATCCGCTCACCGAGTAGCTGTAGCTGTCGACGCTTGTCGCACTCTTTTGCCGGGCTACGGCAAAGTTTTTCAAGTGAACCGAATCGCCGTTGTCATTGGTAACCTGGATATACCAGATGTTGTTGTCACTGGGCGGCCAATATGCAGAGGCATAATCGGGCAGGGGGATGTCGATGCAGAGGTTCTTGCTGTCGTCATAGCATGCTGTCTGGTTGAAATGATCCCAGAATAACCAGGTATCTTTTCCGACGACGCCTATTTTAACCGCCAGCTGGTTGCGCCGGGCGCTGCCGTCTCCGGCTATATTGATCCGGGCGGAATAGGCGTATTTGGTTCCGGTCCGGTCGGAGGCTTTCGTTTCGATATAGCGCCAATCCCAGACGTTGGCGGCTACATCGCTGTATTTCAGCCAGATATAACCGTCTCCATTCCACTGATCACCCCAGCTGTTTAAAAGCTTAAAGGCTTGTTTGGAATCGTCCCAGCCAACACAGGTAACACAATGGCCTTCGACGGGATTGGGACCCTGAATTATATACATCCAGCCTCCCATCAAAATGGGCCCGTACTGTTTTATATATTGTTTCATGGTGCTGATATCGACTGTGTAGGGATCGCTTAGGAAGACCTTGTAATAAGCGGCTTCCTGGTCATTGGCCGCAGTTGGTACCGGCATGCTGCTGATACTCCACCCGCCGCCCGATATCGGAGTACAATTATCGTAATCAGAGGGACAACTCGCTTCCGGGCATACTCCATTGTTAGCCAGCGTATTGGCGGTATTTATTGCACCACCATTGGCCTGGGCTTCCTGGCGCTGGTGCACATACCAGAATGAAGGGTCCGGAGAATAGGCGCATTTTTTTTCGTTTTCAATCTCAATGGTATGTATTATGGAACGAAGGATGCAGCCTCCCCAGCCGTCCTGGCTCCCGGTAAAGGTAAGGTATTGGGAAAGATCGTATTTGGAGGGCAGGCTCATTACCGTCATTTGCGGAGCGTTAACGGCCAGCAGTCTATCCCGCTCCAAAAATGCCTTGTCAAAAGCCTTGGTATGGATTGGTTGTTTAAGGCCGTCTATAACCCAGGAGGGCAGGGTTGGCTGGAAAACGTTGTTGTTGTTGGTTGTCTGCTCAGGGTTAACAATTATTATGGGGATATCCGGTTTGGTAATGACCGTAGAGGGGATAGTAGGGGTTGTCGTGGTGACAGTAGCGGCGGTTGCTACCGAACCGAAGCTTATGGCCCAGAACAGGGCCAGCGCCACAAAAATACTCAGCCAAATACGAATCGATCTTCTCATTCATCTCACTCCTTCTCTCCTGAAAACAGATTTCCAGACTGATCTCTGGCAACGCTTGAATGGGGTTTGCTGAAAGGTGTTATCACTTGAACATATAGTAGTTGAAATCTTGCAGGTCATTCGGATAAGCAAACGGCTAATGGGTCGTGGCAAATAGTTGATTCCTTAACTAAAATTTATACTATTATTTCCTTAATGTCTAAGATATTCATACCACACAATTTTTATATCCAGCCTGAATAAACCGCTTTCAGCCAATCATCCAGGTTAGAGAGTCAGAAAATAAGAAACCGCACAGCTTGGCGCGGTTTACTTTTTATTCGTTATCCGGGTCGGTGCTGTCTATTTGGCGACTGTGCCGTTCCAGACATAAGCTTCAGCCTGCAAAGTCTCTCCATTTTCCAGTTTTACATCAACAACTTCTTTGCGGAATTTAGTGTCATAATTAAAAAGAAAGTCCAGCTTGGAAATAGTTGCCTGATCAATGTCATATACGTCGCCCTGCACCTTTCCCCCCTCTTCAGGAATGATGCCGTCGATGCCGCCCAAAATATATCTGTGATATCCTTCAATAAAACCCTGGCCCAGGAATGTATTTCCCTGCAGATAATACTGGTGATAACGGCCCTTTTCCGAAAAGCTGGCGCCGTAAATAAAGTATTTGCTCACTTGTAACCACACTCCTGTTTTATTGATTCCGATACTTCATACCGCAATTTTATTATGACATAATAAACCCGCGGGTAGGCAAGCAAATCGTTTCATTATCAATCCAAGCTCTAGTTCTATGGTTGGGGTGCATCTTCTTTGGCTTCATTTGATTCCTGTGTATCGGGAGGAAGAGTTTGAACAGTAAATTTACTGCTGTCAGCCGCCGGAGTTTCGACTCTGACATTGGGCGTATCAGAATTGGCGCTGCCAGGAGCTTGATCTGAAGAAACCGGTTGCTGCATAGTAGCCGTATTTTGAGCCGGGTTGCTTGGAATACTGTTGCCATCACGGATGGCTATGACTACGATAGCTATAATCGCTACAGTAATAAGCCAAAAAAGCCAGTCCCAACTACGTTTCTTAGAAACTGGCTTTTTCGATTTACCTTTGCCCATTTCATTTACTCCTCTCCAATACCCTTATTGTCCACAGTTTATCATAATCAGTGCATTGATAGAACCTGGAGACTATTTGAAAATAGCGTTAGGGGTCAGGGAGCAGACGGTATACATTGACTACATTGTGGATTGCAGGCAGGATTATGGATGGTTGGTGCGGTAAGATTCCCGAGCTTGAACGGGCACTGCGTTATAACGAGGCGCAAATATGTCTCCCGCTTCTTTAAACGGTCTGGTTCTTATTCACAAAACCGGAGGCGGTTCCCAATCCCCTGCCTCGTTGCAGCGGTGCGAAGAAACTGCTCACCCGTTTCTTCCGATGCGTAAAAGAAGATTATGAAATACATCCATAATGTTAATATATAAAAAGGACCATCTTTCAACACGGCAAGGTTGATTTTAACGTAAAAGTGGTAATTTGGGAGACGGCAATATGAATAGTAATGACTATCAACTGAAAATGCGGCAAGCCTGGTCAACTTTTGTGGAAGAAGGCATCATTAACGAAGATGTAGTCAGGCCGGAAATAAACAGATCGTGGCTCAGGAGCCTGGGCGTGGATCCATACAAACCCAGTCTGCACCAGTTGCCGGATCGCATCATCCTGAGTAAAAAAGCCGATAATATCAGACTGATTTCAATAGCCCGCCCCATTATGGAGCAACTGTGTGTCCCGCAAGACTCAACCTTCGTATTACTAAGTGATCAAGAAGGCTATATATTGGAGGGAACCGGACGCAATAGAACGGCTTCAATAGCTGGCCAGCTTAATGCTGAAGAGGTTATAGGAACCAATGCGATAGGAACTGCCCTTGCCGAACAGACTTTTCTGGAAATAAACGGTGCTGAACATTACTGCAGTTATTACCATAACATTTTTAGTGCCGCCTGCCCCTTACATGATTGGAAAGGTAGAATTATTGGTGTATTGGCGATTTACAGCACAGGTCATGAACTGCCCGCCGGGTCGTTGGTTTCTTTACAATTGGCAAAAAGAGTAATTGAAGACAAGCTTCATTATAAAGCTGAGCAATCCAAGATACTCCATGTTTATCACAATACTTGCTCTGCTATTATCGATATTTACGACGACCCCATCATTGTAATCGATCATAAATTCACGATAGCCAATATTAACGATAGCTGTCTGACTTTACTGGGATATGAAAATCGAGAAGGAGTGGTAGGATTATTAATTGACCAGCTTATTGCGGATGAGCCCCAGGTGCTTAATAATCTGCTGTCTAATGATCCCAATCAGTTCAGCAGCAGATTTACGCTTCAGACAAATAAAGGCCGGGTACCCTGCGCTTTGGAACGAAGACGAGTGGTTCCCAATCCAGACGGTACCCAACAAATTATTCTAGTCTTTCAGCCCATAGAATCAGTAGCTTTAACGACTTATGGTGAAGCAATGGCACAGGGAAAGGTATTAACGGGAACTCCCTTCGAATGTATTGTAGGTGACAGCCAGGCGATCAATGCGGTAAAAAATATGGCCTATCGCGCTTCCAAGGTACTGTCCAATGTTTTAATCGGGGGGGAAAGCGGTACCGGAAAAGAAATTATTGCGCATTCCATTCATGAGGCAAGTGGACGGCGCGGCCAGTTTATTCCTATTAATTGTGGCGCTATCCCCAAAGAGCTAATGCAAAGCGAGCTTTTTGGCTATGTTGAAGGAGCTTTTACGGGGGCGAAAAAGAGCGGTAGGGTTGGAAAGTTCGAATTGGCCAATCAAGGAACTATATTCCTGGATGAAATCGGAGAGATGCCCCTGGATATGCAAGTAACCTTATTGCGCTTTCTCCAGGATAAAACGGTTACCCGGGTAGGCGGGAGCGAATCGAGCACAGTTGATGTCCGTATCATTGCCGCCACCAATCGCAACCTGAAAAATGAGATTGGCGCTGGGAGGTTTAGAGAAGACTTATATTATCGCCTCAACGTAATCAGCCTGGTCATTCCTCCTCTGCGCGCTAGAAAAAGCGACATTCCAATCATTGCCCGCTATCTTATGAAAAATCTGTGCTGCCAGATGAAACGAGAAGCGATGGAAATAAGCGATCAAGCTATGGGTATACTGCTTGACTACAACTGGCCGGGCAATGTCCGGGAATTAAAGAACGTTCTTGAAAATGCCATTGTATTCAGTGAAGGAGCGATTATTACTGAAAATGTCCTGCCTTCTTACCTGAAAGATATTAACCGTTCTGAAAATATCCGTACGCAAGAGAATGACAGGGCAGAAGTTTCTATAAGAGAAAGCCGCCAACAACAGAAAATAGCCGCCGGAGAAAGAGAACGGGACGAGATATTGCGCTTGCTGGACCAGTATAAGGGTAATATCACGGAGGTTGCCAGGCATATGGGATTTTCCCGGAATACCATATATAAGAAGATGCAATCATATATGATAAAAAGGTAAGCAATTACTGGAAACCTTCTGTTAACTGATGTCAGCCTGACGTTAACAGAACCTGGCAGTTTGGGTGACACATGTGAACATTTGTTAACGTTCAGTAAAACGAATAAGTATTGTTTTGAATCCTGAATAGGCCGTCTTACGGGCGGTCTAGTTTTTTTGTCCATACCTGGCACGAAATATGCTTATTAAACTAGTACAACAAAACTGTGGAGATACATTTGAAAGGAGGCAAAATGATTGAGGAAATACTTGCTTGATAGAATTGTGCATTAGTACGTGTATTTAAGCAAATCTAAAAATAATGCGCAAAGCAGGTAGGAACATGAGAGCGGGCCTAAAGAGCAGAAACATTCTTAAAAAATAAGGAGATGATTTAACAATGTCTAACTTGATGAACGAATTTAACAGTAAAGTAATAAGCGCTGAGAAAGCTGCGGGATTAGTTAAATCCGGCGATCTGGTCGCTTATGGATATTTTGGCATACCACCGCATGATTTTGATATTGCCCTGGGGAATAGGGTGGATGAATTAAAAGATGTTACTGTGCATGTTGCCGGAAGCGTAAGAATGTGGCAATTCCTTAAGACCGATCCCGAGGGCAAGGTATTTACCCTGATCAGCGACCATTTCAGCGCCTTGGATCGTATGCTGGGAGACAAGGGCCGGGCGGTATACGGACCGGTACAGTATCATGAATTTCACCGCATGCGCCTGGAGCTCCAGCAGCCTTTCATTCAAAGGGATGTTATATGCCTTACGACTACACCGATGGATTCACACGGCAATTTTAATTTCGGCTTATGCAACTCCGATACCTACGCCGAACTAGCCCATGCCAAGATCGTTATTGTGGAAACCAATCCCAACCTGCCCTACTGCCTGGGAGGGGAAATGGAGTGCATCAACCTAAAGGATGTTGATTATATTATTGAAAGCAATGCCCCGGTATTTACTATGCCGCCCGCAGCGCCGCCTACCGAAGCGGAAATAAAAATTGCCGAGCATATTATGCCGCTCATTCCCAACGGCGCATGCCTGCAATTAGGTATAGGCGGCGTACCCAACACCATAGGGAATCTAATCGCCCAGTCTGATCTGCAGGACCTGGGGGTCAACACGGAAATGTATTGCGATGCCATTACCGAATTGTATGAAGCGGGAAAGATAACCAACAAGCGTAAAACCAGAGATGTTGGAAGAAGTACTTTTACATTCTGTTTTGGCAATAAGAAAACCCACGAATTCTTGCATAACAATCCGCAAATAGCCTCATATAATTGCGACTACACCAATAATCCGAAGTATATCCAGTTGGAGGATAATGTAATATCGATTAATAATTGTGTTGAAGCCGATCTTCTATCCCAGGTTTGCTCGGAAAGCAGCGGCCTGCGGCAGATTTCCGGAACCGGCGGATCGCTGGATTTCCATATGGGCGCTTTTGAATCAAAGGGAGGAAAGGGAATTTTAGCTTTTGAGGCCACCTATAAAGATAAAAACGGAAACCTGCAATCCCGTATCAAACCTATGCTGACCCCCGGAGCGGTGGTTACCGTACCCCGGGTCATGGTCCACTATATTGCCACCGAATGGGGAATTGTCAATATGAAAATGCGGTCGGTGTGGGGAAGGGCTGAACAGATGATCAATCTGGCCCATCCGGAATTCCGGGACGATCTTTTGAAGAACGCCAGGGAAATGGGCCTCTGGTCCCGTACCAACCGCATTCCTTTCTAAAATGGCCTATGAGCAGCACGAAACGAAGCCAATAGTACGGGTAATTCTGAATGGAGGAAGAAAAAATGGCATCAAATTTTGCTTATAAAAATACCAGGGATTTTAAGTTTATCCTGAAAGAATGGCTGCCGCTGGAGAAAGTGTTGGCGTATGATCGCTATCGGGAAAATTACAGCGTTGAAGACGTGGATATGATCCTGGATACCATTCTGAAAATGACCAAGGACCTTATCGAACCCGGTTGTGACAGTGCTGATCAATTCGGGGTTAAATTTGAAGACGGCAAGGTATTGATCGCTCCTTCCATACCCCCGATCTATAAAAAGCTGCAGCAGGAAGGCTGGTGCGCCAGCAATGTTGATAAGAGTGAAGGCGCGGTGGTGCTTCCCCAGGTAATCATGTTTCCTCTTTGGGAAATGTTCTCCGCGGCCAACCCGGCTTTTGTCCCCCCCTTTCTGTGTATGGGTCAGGGTTCTTCCATGCTGGTGCAGGAATTCGCTCCCGAAGATGTCAAGGAAAAATTCCTGGCTAAGATGTGGAGCGGCGATTATACCGGAACCATGTGTTTAACAGAACCCCAGGCCGGCTCGGATGTCGGAGAAATTTTAACCAAAGCTTTACCCACCGACGATCCCCGTGTGTTTAAGATCAAGGGACAGAAGATTTTTATCAGTAATGGAGACAATGATTTTGCCGAAAACATCGTGCACCTGCTGCTGGCCAGGGTCGAAGGGGCCCTGCCCGGCACCCGCGGCATATCGTTGTTTATCGTGCCCAAATTGTGGATCAATGATGATGGCAGCCAGGAGTTTAACGATGTGGCTCCCACCGGAATTGAGCACAAAATGGGCCAGCATGCCAATCCAACCGTAGCTTTGAGTTTTGGGGACAATAATCAGTGCCGCGGCTATCTGCTGGGTAAAAACCCCCTGGAGAATGAGGGCAAGGGGGATGGCATGGCCTTGATGTTCAATATGATGAATGAGGAAAGACTGGTAACCGGCGTGCATTCGGCCGGCTTAATCGCCAACGCCTTCTATAATGCGAAAGATTATGCCAGAGACAGGGTTCAGGGTAATTCCTTTACGAATCCCAAGCAGGGCCGAGTGCCCATTATCCAGCACGAGGATATTAAACGGGCGCTGTTGCGGGGCAAGGCCATTGCCGAAGCCATACGCGCCATGACCTATAAATCATATCTCGATCTGGAAGTCGCTCACTGGGATCCCGATCCGGTCGAAAGAAAGCGGGCGCAAGACGAAATGGATGTAAATATTCCCATTATCAAGGGATATTCTTCGGAAATCGGGTGGGACTTGATTGGGACCGAAGCCGTTCAAATCTATGGCGGGTATGGCTATTGTTCGGAATATCCCGCAGAGAAGCTGGCGCGGGACATTAAGATCAACACCCTTTATGAAGGGACTACGTTTATTCAATCCATGGACCTGGTGGGGCGTAAATGGGGCATGGAAAAAGGAGCCCTTTTTTCCCGTTGGCTGGGCAACATTAAAGCATTTCATGACAATAATTGCGGCACGGATGGCTTTGAAAAAGAATTTGCCCAGTTAAAAAAGGCTGTTGAGGCCTATGGGGAGATTCAAAAAACCATGGCCGGATTTATGAAGACCCCTGGACTTTTGGGTCTGATACCGACCTACTCCAAGCGGATTCTCATGGCTACCGCCCAGCTTTATGGCGGGCAATTGCTTTTAGAGCAGGCATTGATTGCCCGGCGGAAAATGCAGGAGCTGGGGCAAGACCACTTCGATTACAAGTTCTACCAAGGCAAGGTTATGGCGGCGCGTTATTTCTTGTTGAACGTGGTTCCGGAAGTGGCCGCTCTCGCTGAAGTGGTTAAACTCGCCGATACGTCGGTCTTGGAAATCGATGATGAGTCGTTTGATTATTAAGGCTCTATACAAGAGAAAAGATGAAAACACCTGGCTGCCGATAGGAAAGGAGAATCAGCATGAATTTTACATTGAGTCCGGAGGAACTCCTGATCCAAAAAATGGCTCGGGAATATGCCGAGAAATATATAGAACCGGTGGCAGAAAAAATTGATACTGAAAACCGGGTACCTGAGGACATTATCACTGGATTAGCAGAACTAGAGCTCTTCGGATTGCCGTTTAAGGAAGAATACGGAGGAGCCGGAGCCGGATATCCCAGCTACGTATTAGCCCTGGAGCAGTTGGGCCGGGTTTCCAGCGGTCCGGTCATGCTTATTTCGGTTAATTGCCTGGCCCTGGGCGCTATAGACAAGTTCGGCACTGAAGATATTAAGCATAAGTATATGCCCAAAGCCTGTAAAGGAATGGAGCTGGCTTCCTTTGCCTTCACCGAACCCGGCACCGGATCTGATCCCAAACAGATTACCACCACGGCTGTAAAGGAAGGAGAACACTATATTCTAAACGGTACCAAACGCTTCATTTCCAATGCAGGATATCCTGGCCCCATGGTCGTGTTTGCCATCGACAGCGAGAGCAATAAGCCAACTGCTTTTATCGTAGACAAATTGTGCCCTGGATACTCCCTATCGGAACCATGGCATAAGCTGGGTTATCATGGGGGCACCCTGCTGGATGTGTATCTGAAAGATGTAGCGGTTCCGGCCGAAAACATCCTTAACGGTATCGGGGGGGGATTCCCGGTGCTCACCTTTGGCATTGCCTTTGGCAAAGTGGGAGTCAGCGCCCTGCACCTGGGCTTGACCCTGGCCGCCTATGAAGAAGCGGTGCAATACGCCAAGGAAAAAACTCACCGGGGTCAGCCTATTGCCAAGTTCCAGGCTACCCAGTTAAGGATAGCTGATCTGGCTATAAAATATGAAACTGCGCGCTGGTTGGCTTATCGTCTGGGCTGTCTGGCCAACGACGCCAAAAATCCGGCTCTGTTTGCCAAAGAAGCTGCCTTAACCAAGACTTTTGTGTGCGACAATTCCGTAGATGCAGCCAGGGTAGCTATCGATGTGCATGGCTCCTATGGCCTAATGAATGACTACAGAGTATCGCGTATTTATAAAGACGCTATTATGGGGCCCCAGGTGGAGGGGGTCGCAGATATGCAGAAAATGATTGTGGCCGGAGTTGTTTTAAACGGATAAATCCTAAAAGTGGGAGTGTGAAGAGGGGGAATACGCCCCTCTTCACCATAACTCGCGAACGAAGTAAAGTTGAGATCATGGAAAATCAAGGGAGTGAAGTGCTGGAATGGCATTATCCCAATAGGTCCTGACAATGGTGGGTTTATGAAATAAGTGGGAGGTTAATTATGAATATCGTTGTGGCAGTGAAGCAGATACCTGATTTGCAGCAGGTTCGGATCAAAAATAGCCAGCCGGTATTTGATGGAGTGCCGTATGCCCTGAGTCTGATAGATAAAAACGCTCTGGAAGCCGCTCTTCAACTAAAAGAAGCAACCGGTAATAATCTGATGGTAGTTTCAGTCGGCAATGAAGAAGTCGAAGAGACCGTAAAAGAAGCCCTGGCAGCCGGAGCCGATGAGGCCTATTTACTGCTTAATAATGATCTGACTAATCTGGAGAGTTCGCAGAGTGCGGTTTTATTGGCAGCGCTGATCAAGAAGATCGACGACGTGGGAATTGTAATATTCGGTGAAGGCAGCGGGGACAATTATTCCGGCCAGGTGGGCCCGAGGGTCGCTGAGATCCTCGAACTGCCCGAAGTAGGATATGCGAGCAGAATCGAGATCGGTGGAAGTACGGCTACCGTAATTCGCTCCCTTGAAGATTCTGATGAGATATTGGAAGCCAAGTTGCCCCTGGTGGTAACGGTCCTGGGAGATATAAATGAGCCCCGTATTCCATCTGTAACCCAGATATTAAAGGCAGGGAAAAAGCCCAAACAAATCTTTGATATTGATGATCTGGGCCTGGATGTTCCCCCAAAGTCGGTAAATACAATTAGTAACCGGGCGCCGGAAAATGAACGTAAGCGTTTACCTGTCAAGAGCGTCGACGAGCTGCTTGCCGCGTTAAAGGCGGAAGGATTTGTAGGGAGGTAGAAAAATGGCAGGGATTCTTATTTATAGCGACCAAGACAAGCTGGCCCTGGAACTGCTTACCGCAGCCCGGCTGATCGCAAAGGATGCCAATTTGAATGTGAAGGCTTTGGTTATAAACAACGATGCGCAGGCTGGCGAGCTTGCCAGCAGAGGAGCCGAAGTATATCAGATTTGTTCTCCGGAACTGTTTGCAGCGGATACAGCAGCCTTAGCCGCGGCGTTGCAACAGGTAATAGAAAAATTGGATTCATCAATGGTTCTTCTTTCTTCTAATCGCAGAGGCAAAGAACTGGCGGGCAGGCTGGCGCAGAAACTAGCGGCAGGTGGCCTCAGTGACGTAAGCGGCCTGCAAGTTAGCGGAGGAAAGATTCAGTGCACCAGAAATGCATTGGGTGGGGCAACTGTAGCCACCCAGCAAATCGATACGGAAAAAGCGGTTATCGCTCTGGCGGCTCGTTCATTTGAAGCGGCGCCAATACAGGATGGCGGAAAGATCAATGAATTCGTCATGGATGCTGTAACTCCTTCCGTTAAATTACTGCAAACCGAGCTCAAAGCTGGAGATGTTGCCGACATCCAGGCGGCTGATGTGCTGGTCGTCATTGGCCAGGGAGTAGAAGAGGACGATTTACCGATAGCGGAGAAGATCGCCAAAAAGCTGGGGGGAGAAATAGCCTGCTCTAAACCGGTGGCAACAGACAAAAAATGGCTGCCGGAGGATAGAATAATCGGTTTGTCCGGTAAGAAATGCAAACCGCAGCTGGCCATTATTTTGGGAGTTTCCGGTCAGGTCCAGTTTACGGTAGGTATTCGGGATGCCCATACCATAATCGCAGTAAATAATGATGAGAACGCTTATATGCTGCAAGTAGCCGATTATGCAATGGTGTCTGATGCAGGGCAGGTAATAAATGAACTGAATAAGGCGTTAAGTTAGTTAAGCAATATTTTGCGAAAATTGAAAGAAAAGGTTAAGGGCATCAAACTGTGCTGATAGGATCGAAGTAACATACACCTCATCACAGAATATGATGCCAATCCCGTCTTACGTAAAGGATTCTTTCAACATCAACGACTTTCGATTTTTCATCTATCGTGAAAAAGACAATATAGTTCTTTACGAGCAGCTTTCGATATCCCATCATTGCAAGACGTTCATCAGCCACAGGAGGAAATTTTTGCGGCATGACCATTAAACCCGTGATAGCTTCCTGAAGGGTATCCATCATCTTCAATGCGGTCATCGGTGCCGACAGTTGCGCAGAGATATATCGGACAATATCACGCAGGTCGTTTTCGGCGGGCTCCGATACGTCAACCCTATATTTTACCATCAGTTATTTCCTGCCTGATGTCTCGCATTACATCTTCAAACGGGCGCTTTCTCCCCTTTATTACTGCCGTCCTGCCCTCATCAAGCAGACGATAAAGTTCGAGTTTGCCGTTGAGCATTTCGTAGGTTTCAATGCTCATAACAGCCAAATCTCCCTGCCCATTTTTGGTGATAAAAACAGGTTCTCTGCTTTCATGGCAGAACTTCGAGATTTCATTGTAATTGTTCCTTAAGTCCGTGCTGGATTTAATGTTTGGCATCAAACCGGCCTCCTTGTTTAAACTAAAGATATTATACACGAATTTCTTTAGACTATAAATCACCACCGCACCACACCGCACCAAAGACCGAAACGGTTACGCCGGGACGTTCTTCTTGTAATACAACACTTGAACAATGGGGCGCTGGTAAAACCAGTAGGGTTTTGATTAAAGGGCAAAAGCGTAGGATTTCGCCAGAATTTTTCCACTGGCAATGTCCCTGGTTTCCTGCATGGCTCGGTTTCAACATTTAGTGCCTGTGGCCTTTTGTCATCGGCCTGAGAGGACCATTATGCCTTTTGGCACCAAAGCCAATACTGAAAGAATTTTAAAAAAAGAATATACTGTTTTAACAGAAGATGGTGACAGATACAGTTGCAGACATCATCGGTATGGACGGTCGAGTCAATGAATAATAGAAATAATCATATGAATATTGGTTTTGCTTAGGAGTAGATTATGATAATACCCTATAAGAAAATGAAAAAGGTCTGGCTGTTTCTGCTTGTTTGCCTATGTTCAGCCATCTTCTGCATCTGGCAAAATAACAGCATCGTAATAACAAAATCAGAGTACGGCAATGCCAAAATACCTAAGGAATTTGACGGCTATGTCATTGCCCATATATCTGATCTGCACAACAAAGAATTTGGTCCCAATCAAAACATATTATTAAACAAGCTGAAAAGCACTTCTCCCGACATTATTGTGATCACCGGTGACTTAATTGACCGGCGAAGATTCGATTTAAATATAGCCATGAAGTTCCTTGAGGGTGCGGTGCAAATCGCTCCGGTGTACTACGTATCTGGCAACCACGAAGCATGGTCACATCAATACCCCAGCATCAAAAGGGAATTGCTCAAGGCGGGAATTCAGGTGCTGGATGATTCTATGATTGAACTGTCGATCGGCACAAGTTCGATGAACCTGTTAGGGGTAAAGGATCCCGCTTTTCTAACCTTCGATGCTTTGGGGAGAACAGATACTTCCCAATTAAAGGAATCTCTGCGCCAATGGTCATCCAATGAGGGGTTTCAGATTTTGCTTTCCCATAGGCCGGAGCTTTTTAACCTGTACGCTGAAAACAATCTGGATTTGATTTTTTCAGGACACGCCCACGGTGGCCAGGTCAGGATACCGTTTATTGGAGGTCTTATAGCGCCGGATCAGGGCTTTTTTCCGCAATATACAAGTGGCTCCCATACGAAAGATCAGAGTACCATGCTTGTAAGCAGAGGGTTAGGAAACAGTATCATCCCCATCCGAGTTTTTAACAGACCGGAAATTGTCGTTGTTACGTTGCAATCTCCCAAGGAAGTGGTGGAATGAAGTTCAGTCTATAATTAATGTTAAAGCCCGCACCCATGTTCGGAAGTTGACTTTTAACTTTTTGATCTCGTAATGATAACTGAATCTCTGGATTTTTATATTCTGCTTTTAGAACTTTGGTCATTCGTATCATTATAATCGTCCCATTTTGAGTTCATAACTCGAATATCTCCAAATTTCCAATATTTTCGCGGTAGTACTTCTTCACAATTCACTGATCTTCTTAAACTCATATATGCACGATCCAAATCCGGAATTCATGATCCGCTTATTTAAAGCGGATCTCAAAAAAGCAAATTTGCCTGAAATTCGCTTCCACGATTTGCGCCATGGCCACGCATGCTTCTTGAATTGGGGGAAACTGAAGGTTATTAGTGAGCGGTTGGGGCATAGTACCATTACCCTTACAGCTGACACTTATAGCCATGTAAGGGGCTGGATGGCTTTTCTTTTTTAGTGGTTGTTTTGAGGTTGTAAATGACGACAACCCCATAAAGCAGAAAAAATTCAAAGGGCCTCTAAAGCCCTAAACTTCTGATGGTGCCAGAGGACCGACACTACTTTATCACAACGGGGTAGTTGATATATTAAAAAAGGTTACGGTTTAAGTCAGAGGTCCGACATTATTTTATCAAAACTGTATTGTTAATGCTTTGTAAACTTGTTAGGGTACCCTATATTCGTCATCCGCCATTAATGGGATAAAATACCCTTTAATACAATTGGGATTTCTAACACAAATCTGAATATGATTCTTTTCCTTAAACCCAGAGTTGGGATATAAGTCTTTGCCTTCGTTAAAACCGCTTCTGACAGTATCATAATCTCGGTAGTTATTGTCTGCATTATACGAATGTAGTGTTTCTATAACCAGGCAGTCTAGATATCTTAGTAAGAGATCCGCGCTTTTATTTGCTGGTTTGTTTTCTGGCAATTCCATTTTACTGCTGCACAACAGCTCATACGATTTCTTTACCAGTATTAAGGAGCTAGCTTCAAATAGGTCCAGGCAATAGCCTAGATCGATTATGGCACCTAATACTGCAGGTGTATTGACTTTGCCGAGGGTCCTTTTCGGATTTTCTTTTAACGTGGTTGCATATTCTAATGCTCTCTGGGGATTGTTTTCCCAGAAATAAATTCCATGTCCTAGCCAATCATAATCATTTTCGCTTTGTGTAAGCCTATCTTTTCCTGCTACTACGTTATTTACTATTTCTAAATCACAGCCATGAAAACCCAAAACAAAATTTGGTAAGGATGAATACATAGTATACATTTTTAACGATATTCTTTCTTTAAATTACCGTTTTTGTCATACATACCTGTTGATCTCATGAATTTAACAGCCTTTTCGCGTGATGCCGAAATTTCCTTCTTAAATTTGTCCATATCTTTGACTTGGTCTTCAGCATCTTTATTGGTAACAACTTGCTTTTTTGCAATCATTTTATCATCACCTTATTGTAAGTATCGTAAGATTTAAATCTATCGCTATTATAACATAGAAGCAGGCCAGAGCCTGAACTTAAAATAACAAATATTGTATATAGAAACCTTGCCTAGTAGCCGGTGCTCTTGAAATAGGTTAATTTCTTATAGGTTGAGTTACTGCGTTCATGGCACAAGATATGTTGTTTTCTGCTTTTCCCGGCAGTTCCAGCAGGACTTCCTTTTTAGAATCACGAATCAAAATTTGAGTGAACGGGTGCATGAACCGCAAATAAGAAATGATTTAGAATCTTTATAGAACAATATTAACGACAGGGAGACCAATATGAGTGGTTTTTCAATTAAAGAACAGTTAGAAAGTTTGAATTCCAATGAATTAATAAAATTAATTGTCTTGATAAAGGCATGAAGAACGCTGTAATAAATATTATAATTTCGCCGCCGAAGAAGCAGTGGGGGTATAGTATTTTTTCTGATTTTGATTCATTTGCAAAAAAACTGGAAAAGGATTACCCGGAAGAAATCCTGAATTATTACTATAAAAAGGCATATAGCAGGATTGCCAACGGCAATCGAAAAACCTATAAAGAAGCGGTGAGATACCTGGGCCATATAAAAACGATTTGTCTGAAATATCTAAAAGATCAAAATATATGGACCCAAACGCTTAATAATTTACAAATACAGTTTAAAAACAGACCGGCATTTATTGATGAACTTAAAAAAAGTAAAATAAACACAGCAGGTTAGACTACTCCATGTATAGTCTGGAACCAAATTATTTCCCCTTTTCTTAATTTAAAGTAAGAAGAATAAGACAAAAATCAGCCAACCACCGTATGAGGTATTCTTTGCGGTGGTAAGGTGTGAAAAGCGGACCTAATAAATTTTTGGAGAGAATATCAAATGCCAGGTGAACTAGTTGTATCTTTGGAGGATATTGCCGATAAAATGGAAGAAGCCAGTGATGAGTGGCGGCAATTCCTGAACATCAAAACGGGTGAGTTTCTTTCAGTTCAGTCCGAACATCTGGGTCTTGCTGAGGATTTGGAATCGGATGATGAACTCGATAAATACAGCTTGCTAACCAAAAGAAAAAGAGCCAAAAAACCATGCACATGGAGGCAAATATGTACCGAAAACCAAGCCCGCAAATGACCATAGATGATTTCATCCTACCTTTTGCCGGCAAACCAGCAGCAGACAACCGGTGGACCAAATTGGCGGCCATCATACCGTGGGATGAGATCGAAAAGCAATACGCGTTCATGTTTCCTAGTGACCGGGGTAATGTGGCCAAACCCGTACGTATGGCCCTGGGTGCGCTTATCATTCAAGCGCGATGTGGATTTACCGACCGGGAGACCGTCCAGCAAATTACAGAGAACCCGTATTTGCAGTACTTCATAGGGTTAAAGGAATATCAGTTGACCAGGCCCTTTACGCCGGCAGCCATGGTCAAGTTTAGGAAACGCTTTAACGCCAAACGACTGGCCGATATCAACGAAACGATCATACAAGCCGAGAAGTCACAGCAAGAACAAGAGAAAGAGCCGGACGATGAGCATAATGATAGCGGCTCCGGGGGTTCAGGAAACCTGGAAGAAAAAAGCGAGATGTCAGAGGAAGAGGCCATAGCTGAAGCAGATGCCATACCCAATCAAGGCACCTTGATACTTGACGCCACCTGTACACCAGCCGACATCAGCTTTCCGACCGACCATAGATTATTGAACGAAGCCAGAGAACAACTAGACAGCATCTAAAAGCCTAGTAGGAGGTATCCCAGGTGGACCAAGTCACTGAAGCCAAAACCGAGTTCAGGCTAAAACAATGGACAAAAATAATCGAAACCTGCCAGGCAAGCGGTATGACTGTTGTGGCTTGGTGCGCTAAGAATGATATAAACATCAAAACCTACTATTATTGGCTACGCAGAATCCGCATCCTGGCTTTGGAGTCCGGTAAGAATAGGCCTTGCAATAACGAGCAGTCAATTGTGCCGGTGGCATATACCGGGTATGCGTTGTGCATCAATAAGATGAGAATTACTTGTACTTAATTTAATATATTGATAACTTGTAGTGGTAAGTGTAGAACCAGAAAATTTTCCAGCTGTAAAGTAAACCGAACTTTGCATATAATTAGGATCATGACAAGGGGTCGGAATTATAGACAACATTTAGGCGTTGAAATTTACATAATCTATCCATGTTTTATAATATTATTGATTGACATATATTGGCATAATTATATTAATTAGATCTGTCATAGAGAGTTTTCCATTTAAATTTACCTGTACGCCCTGTTTAACTCAGGAAGCAAGAAGTTATCTCAAGTTACATCGGGACATGAGCGACCGAACAAGATCGTGACATAAAGCGGGAGGGAAGTCCGCCGAGGAAGGACTAGCCAACCGCCTTGTAGCTAACCTTGGAGTGCATCTGGCAACAGGTGTTGTTTAAGCGTAGGCAAGCGAGACAGTGGACCGACATACCGATAAAATGGCTGGATTCTGAAAGGGACTCGGCCTTCATCTTTCACGCACCGGGCGTATCGAGCTCAGGCTCCGGGCTGCCTTTATAAGTGAAAGCAGAAATTTCATCAAATTAATATTACTTATACAAAACAAAGAGCCATAAGTTCTGTACTTATGGCTCAAAATCTGTCGATTGGTGCCAGAGGTGGGACTCGAACCCACACGCCTCGCGGCACACGATTTTGAGTCGCGCTCGTCTGCCAATTCCGACACTCTGGCCCAATTACAATGCAAAACTATTATAATGGCCGCAAGATCACTTGTCAAGGCCGTCTTTACCGGATTGCGGCAATCCGGTGATGGGGCGTCTTATAAAATGCCTTCACCTTATGTAATCCTTTCTCCTGGAGTGGTTCCCGTTTTCCCCTTCTTACAAAATTGTTCTCTCTTGGTCGGGTGGTGCCATTACAGTATAAATTGCCTTGCAGTACTAACATTAAACAGGAGAAAAAGAAAGGAAATCGAAGCAAGGCGTCGAAAATGATGAATAAACTAAATACATGATTAGAAATAGGCAAAAATCAGGCTTTTTGCCATAGTTTGCTGGTTGAGGAGAATACTGATGACTTCTGAGGAGCAATTGCTCAAAAGGAGCCTTTTAGGTGATGCTGAAGCTTTCGAGGAGATCGTTATAAAGTATCAGAATAAGGTTTACGCTCTGACATTCAGGTACATGGGAAATGAAGAGGATGCTTACGATATGGCCCAGGAAGCCTTTTTAAAGGCTTACCGCTCCCTGGGAACTTTCAAAGGCGATTCCAGCTTTAGCACCTGGTTGTACAGGGTAACCACCAACGTTTGCCTTGATGAGCTGAGACGAAAAAAACGCCGAATATTGCCCCTGTCCCTGGATGAACCACTCAATACCAGGGGGGGAGAGGAGGTAGAGAAGGAACTCATTGACCCGGCCCCGACCGCTGACCAGATATACGAACAAAAGGAATTCTCTCAATACATACAGAACCAATTAGATAAATTAAAACCCGATTATAAAATCATTCTAGTCTTAAGGGACATCATGGATCTGAGCTATGCCGAGATTGCCGATGTGCTGAAATGCTCGGTGGGGACGGTCAAGTCCCGCTTGAGCCGGGCCAGAATGGTGTTCAGGGACAAGTTTACCGGATAGAAGAGCAATTCTTCAAGGGTCTTCGGTAGGGGGCGTTTTCTTTTGAGATGTAAAAAAGTCAGGGCTTTGATCTCTCCTTATATAGATCAGATGACCGACCGGAGTGAAACCATTCTGGTGGAAAAACACCTGGCGGTCTGCCCGGTGTGCCTGCAGTACGCCAATAAGGCGCGAGGCATGCGCCAGGCTATGCTGCGCATGGGTTGCCCGCTTCCTCCGCCCAGCCTGGTGGGCGACATCCGGCGTCGCTTGCGAGAGGAGCAATTCAGGGAGCAGAACCGGCCGGGAGTGGGACGCCGCCTGCGGGTATTGGCGGGCAAAGCCTGGGGAAGTCGCCCGAAAGGAGAAACTATCCGCTTTTATCGATGGAGAAAGAAGCCTCTTGAATAAATAGGGCTCAAAATAAAAACCACTCGGGTATCGAAACCAATTCGATACCTTTTTCATTTATATGGCTATAAAATGGTATCATAGATGAAAACCTTCTTAATTATTGCGCTTAGGATGTGTTTAGATGGAAAAGAAAAAACTCATGTTGATTGACGGCAACAGCCTATTATTTAGAGCTTTTTACGCGCTTCCCCCTCTCCACACCAATGAGGGCATCTTCACCAATGCGGTTTACGGATTTTTGACTATGTTCAACCGGGTTATCGCTCAGGTAGACCCGCAGTACCTGGTGGTCGCTTTTGATAAGGACCGGCAGACTTTTCGCAGCGAAACATACGATTCCTACAAAGCCAACCGCAGCAGCCCGCCGGAGGAGCTGCGTCCTCAGTTTGGTCTGGTGCGCCAGGTGCTTACCGCCCTGGGAGTTAAGTGGTTGGAAGTGGCAGGCTTTGAAGCGGACGACATCATAGGCACCCTGAGCAAAAAAGCCGAGCAGGAAGACATAGAAACGGTGATCGTAACCGGGGACGGCGACACCCTGCAGCTGGTTTCGGACACCACCCGGGTATTGATGACCAAGAAGGGCATAAGTGAAATTGAAATCTACGGGCCGGAGCAGGTCAAGGCCAAATGGGAAGTGGAGCCGGACAAGATGATAGAGATCAAGGCTTTGATGGGCGATACATCGGACAACATACCCGGCGTGCCCGGCATCGGGCCCAAGACCGCCATAAAGCTGGTCAAGGAATACGGCAGCCTGGATAATCTATATGCAAACCTGGATGCGATGGTCAATGCCAAACTGCGCGCTAAACTGGCGGAATTCAAGGAACAGGCCTATCTGAGCCACCACCTGGCCACTATCGTACGGGATATGGACTTGAACTGCAACTGGGAGGAGTTTGGACGGGGCGATATGGACCGGGAAGCAGTAATCCGACTGTATAAAATGATGGAATTCAACAGCCTTTTAAACAGCCTGCCCCAGGCCCAGCCCGGGGCTCTTGAAGAACCCGAGGTCATCACTTTAAACAGCGCGGAGGAGGTCTTCGCCTTTAGGAGCCAAGCCAGCGGGCAGAAATTGGGGATGATATTGAACAGCGACTATCACCACCCGATGTGGTCCCACCTGCAGGGGGTCTACCTGGAGCTGGAGGGAAGCATATACCATTTGCCGTTGGACAAGGATCTGCATGCCCTGGAATGGCTGCGCCCCCTACTGGAAAGTGAAGACGTGAAAAAGACGGTACACAATGCCAAGTTTGCCCGGGTGGCCCTGATGAACCAGGGAATGGAGCTGAAGGGAGTAGTTGGGGATACGCTGCTTCTGGCCTATGTAAACGATCCGGCCTTTGTAGGGGATGAGCTGGCTGCAGTTTTATTAAAACACCTCGATCTGCACATCGATAAAAAGCGCTGCGACCAGCAGGTGTACTATCTGCAAAGGGCCTTCACTCACATGCAGGGCGAGACGGCGCAAGAGCTGCTATCATTGCTGGCGGATATGGAGATGCCGGTATCGGATATTCTCGCCCAAATGGAATTCACCGGGGTAAAGGTTGATAAGAGTACCCTGGAGGTGCTTTCGCTGGAATTGGCGGAGCGCATAAACTCTTCTGAAGAACAGATTTACAGTTTGGCCGGACATTCTTTCAACATCAACTCGCCGCGCCAACTGGGACAGGTGCTTTTTGAAGACCTGGGCTTGCGGGTTGTGAAAAAGACCAAAACCGGCTACGGAACCGGCGCCGAGGTGCTGGAGGAATTATACGAAGATCATGAAATCATTCCCCATATACTTAACTACCGGCAGCTGACCAAATTAAAATCAACCTATGTTGACGCCCTGCAGGGGTTGATTCACCCGGTAAGCGGACGGGTGCACACTATATTCAAGCAGGCCCAAACCGCCACCGGCCGTCTTTCCAGCGTAGAACCCAATTTGCAGAACATTCCCATAAAAATGGAGGAAGGGCGGCGTATCCGCAAGGCCTTTGTGCCCGGAGAGCCGGATTGGTTGATCGTGGCGGCCGATTATTCGCAGATCGACCTGCGTTGCCTGGCCCACATCAGCCGGGATGAGATATTAATAGACACCTTTAAACAGGGAGTGGATATTCACCAGCGAACCGCCTCGGAAATATTTCATGTACCTCTGGAAGAAGTCACGGCCGACCTGCGCCGCCGGGCCAAGGCGGTAAATTTTGGAATCATCTACGGTATAAGCGACTTCGGCCTGGCCCGGGATACCGGGGTTAGCCGCAAGGAAGCCCGCCAGTATATCGACCGCTATTTGGACAGCTATCCCGGGGTACGCGGCTACATGCGGGATATTGTGGAGTTTGGCCGCAAGAACGGCTACGTGGAAACGGTTTTAAAGAGGCGCCGCTACCTGCCCGATCTCAATGCCAGCAACCGGATGATCCAGTCTAACGCCCAGCGCATGGCCTTAAATACGCCGGTTCAGGGGAGCTCGGCTGATATCATCAAACTGGCCATGATCAAGGTTGATAAGGCGTTGAAAGAGCAAGGAAGGCAAGCCCGGATGCTTTTGCAGGTGCATGATGAACTGGTCCTGGAGGTTCCGAATATTGAGCTTGAGGCGGTGGCCAGGCTTTTGAAGGAAGCCATGGAAGGGGCCTATCAACTGGCGGTTCCCCTGGAGGTGTCGGTCAAGGCCGGGAGCAACTGGTATGATATGCAGGCTTTAAAGCTCTAACTCACAAGTTCTTTGAGCGCGTCGAAGCCGACATACCAGAGCAAAGAGATAGTAAATAGGGCACAGGCGACTGGTAAAATCCACATACCGATATGATCTCCCAGACGACAGATTACAATGATCTGAAGCGGCGTAAGAGCAGCTAATATTTTTTCCTTGTCTTTTTTGGTCATGATACAATCACCTCTTAATAACAATTATATACATCTGCCCCATTTATTTAAATGTTGTTCTACAGCAAGCAAGAGCGTAAAACAGTAAACCATATCGATAAGAGAGGTATTAAAATCTATGCCGGAATTGCCGGAAGTGGAAACCATCCGAAGCTGCCTGGAAGCCCACCAGGGAGCCCGCATCGTAAAAGTAGAGGTAAAACGGGCGGACATCATCCGCCGGGCCGATTTTGAGCTCCGTGATCTGATCGGTTTGTCTATCAAGGAGGTAGGTAGGCGGGGCAAGTACCTGGATCTGGTCTTGAGCGGCCGGGGACATTTGATCCTGCATATGGGTATGAGCGGCCGGGTTTACCAGGTAGAAGAACCGGGCCAGATAGAGGCGCCTCACGTGCACCTGATTATTTACCTCAGCAACCAGGCGGTTATAGTCTATCAGGATGCCCGCCGTTTTGGCGGGGTCTGGCTGGTTAAAGACACCCGCGATTTCTTCAGCCACCTGGGCGTTGAGCCCTTGGCGCGCGCTTTCAATACGGATTATTTGGAGAAGGCGCTGAAGGGCCGCAAGATCGCCATCAAAACCCTGCTGCTCGATCAGCGCCTTATTTCCGGAATAGGGAATATCTATGCCGATGAAGCCCTTTTTAGGTCAGGCATCCTTCCCGACCGGCCGTCCGGCAGCTTGAGCCGCAGGGAAGTGGAAGTTCTGGTCAGAGCTATTAAAAAGGTCCTGCGCCAGGGAATTGAACAGCGGGGCACTACCTTTCGTGATTTCCGGGACGGGTACAATCAGATGGGCGGATTTCAGGATCACTTGAAAGTCTATGGCCGCTTTCGGGAACCCTGCCCTACCTGTGGCCAGCCGCTTGAAAGGGTGCGCCTGGGGGGAAGAAGCACCCATTACTGTGCGCATTGCCAGCATTAAAAGCCTTCACTCCCGTCAACATAACCGGCGACGGAAGACAGGTAACAAATTAATATTTCCATCCATATAGTAGCTATATATTGAAAGGCTTTATGGATAGGAGATGCTAAAATTGGAGGTATGGGCGGCATTGTTGACCGGTCTGGCCTTGAGCATGGACGGTTTTACGGCAGGAATCGCCTATGGCTGCCGAAAAATTCACCTTCCCCTGGCATCTTCCCTGGTCATTACCCTGGCCTCCCTCAGTGCGGTAAGTATATCCATGCTGTGTGGAAAGGGCTTGAGCGAGGTTCTTCCTGCCGGAATGGCCATAAAAGTGGGAGCGCTTTTACTTATAGGACTGGGCTTTTATAATCTCATGCAGGCCTGTCGAGAGCGAATAAACAAGCTGCCTTATGACGAGGAAGCTCCTTTACTCACCTTGAGCATTAAAACCCTGGGTATAATAGTGCAGATACTCAAAGAACCGGCCTCGGCCGATTTTGATTCATCCGGTGAAATCGGCCTCAAAGAAGCCTTCTTTTTGGGCCTGGCTCTGGCCTTGGACGCTTTCGGGGCCGGGATCGGGCTGGCCATGACCGGTCTGAACATTTTGTACACGGCCTTGAGCGTCGGTGTGGTACAATTGGTTTTAGTTAACGCCGGGATTGGCCTGGGCAAGTCCTTAAGAGCCGAACGCTATCAACATATAGCGGCGATAGTACCGGGTTTTATTCTCGTCGGTATCGGATTTTTTAAGCTTCTGTAAAGTCGGTGATTATGATGAAGACCATAGGTCTTACCGGTGGAATTGCCAGTGGCAAAAGCACAGTGGCCAAAGCCCTCGGCGAATTGGGGGCTTTAGTAATTAATGCGGATACGGTGGCTCATGAAATCATGCTGCCGGAAACTCCGGCCTGGGCGGATGTGGTTAAACACTTCGGAAAGCAGATCTTAAACGACGACCGGACCATCAACCGGGTTGTGCTGGGGCGGATCGTTTTCAACCAGCCGGAGCAGCTCAGGCTTTTGAATCAGATCGTTCATCCCCACGTCGTGGAGCGTTTTCAAAATGACCTGGATGAAATAAGGAGAAACCAGCCGGAGGCCGTCGTGGTCATGGAGGTCGCTCTTCTTTATGAATCGCATATGGACAGGCTGTGCGATGAGGTCTGGGTGGTCTGGGTGGACCGGGAAACCCAGATAAACCGCTTGATGGCCCGGGAAGGAATCAGCCGGGAGGATGCTTTAAAACGCATTGCCGCCCAGATGCCCCTGGATGAGAAAGCCAGGCGTGCGGATCGAATTGTGGACAATACCCGCAGTATTGAAGAGGCGGTAGCAGTTGCCACCAAATATTACAAAGAAATTTTACAGGCTACTTAAAATAAGCTTTACCTAAGTAAGTAACAACCGGGGGATTTGCACGTGGCCCTTAACAAGGGGAGACCAATACTATCAAAATGGCTATGGATAGCTATTCTAATATTTATTGCCCTTCTGCTTACCTTTCCCAAGTGGATAACCTATTTTTATCCGCAGCCGCATAAGGAAATTGTCTTTACCCAGGCCCAGGAACAGGGCATAGATCCTTACCTGGTTTTTGCCATTATACGCGCTGAAAGTAAATATGAGGACGCAGCCGAGTCACCGGTGGGAGCCAAAGGCCTTATGCAGATAATGCCGGAAACCGCACAATGGATCGCCAAACAGCGGGGTATGGGAGCTTTAGAACCCGATTCGCTGCACGATCCCCAGGTGAACATTTCCCTGGGCTGCTGGTATCTGGCTGATTTGAGCAGGGAATTTGACGGGCGGCTTCCCCTGGTGATTGCCGCCTACAATGCCGGCCGGGGCCGGGTCAGCGAATGGCAGGCGGCCGGAGTATGGGACGGCCAGGCCGAAACCATAGACCGTATTCCCTTTCAAGAGACCCGGAACTACGTAAGAAATGTGCTGGCCAATTACGAGGCCTATCAGATTATTTACGCCCCCGATGCAAAGTCGTAATTTATCGCTAATATAGGGGCATAAATCCCTCCTTTACGGAATATATTTTCTTTATATACGCGAAGGGGGGACAGGGGATGAGGAGAATCTACCGGTGGCGCCTGCTTATAGCGGCGCTGGCCCTGCTCGGAGCAGCGGCCTGGGGAGTTTATATGTACCGGGTTCAGGAGGTAAACGCCAGCCTGGAAGTCCGTCCCCTGGAAATGGGCCTGGTGGGGAGCATTGACACGGTTGAACCGGCTTTGCTCAGCAACCGCAACGAACGGCTGCTGGCTTCCATGCTCTATGAAGGATTGCTGTACTATAATGAAGAAAAAAAAGAGCTTGAGCCCAGGCTGGCCGACAAATGGTCCATGTCATCAGACTGCACCACCCTCGTTTTTTCCCTGAATAAAGACGCAAAATTCTGCAATGGCCAACCCCTTACTGCCGGAGCTGTAAAAGCGGCCTGGGAGCATAGTTTCGCAACCTGTAAAGAATGGCCGCAGTTAAGCCATTTTTTATCTATCCAGGGAGCCCAGGAACGCCTGGAGGGCAAGGCTGAAGAGATAAGCGGAATACAGGTGGTAAACGACCATGCTTTGAAGATTACTTTAAACCAGCCCAACGCTGTTTTCCCGATGGTAGTAACCAACCCTATCTTCTGGGTATTCGATTGTGCTGAAGGGAATGCGGCGCCCTATCCTGGAACCGGACCCTTTAAAGTAATCCAAAACCCTGACAACCGGAGCATTTTGCTGGCCCGCAACGAAGACTATTACCGGGACAAAGCCAGGCTGACCGCGGTTCAAATCACCGTATTCCCTGAAGCCAAAGCCGCCCTGCAGGCCTATGTCGATGGGAAACTAGACTACCTGGATGCAGTTCCTTTAAGCGACCTGTCCAGACTGAAACAAAATGAAACCCTGAACAAATTTCTGGTGGAGCGCCCCCTGTGGGAAAGCTACGCCCTGGGATTCAATTTGAACCGGGAGCCGTTCAAGGATAATTATCTGTTGCGCCGGGCTTTAAACTATGCCATTGACCGCCAGGCGCTTATCGATGAGGTGCTGGGAGGAAGCGCCATTCCCCTTAAAGGCGTTTTGCCCCAGGGCATGCCCGGATTTCACGAGACCCTGCGCGGCTATTCCTATGACCCGGACAAGGCGCAGAGCCTGCTGCAGGAGGCTGGATATCCTAATGGGGAGGGCCTGCCCTCCATCGTACTCACCTACAATAAGGATGAGGGCCACCGCCAGGTAGCGGAAAATGTAGCCCGGCAGCTTGGTAAAATCGGGGTGTCGGTAAAAACCGAAGCCGTCGATTGGACCTACTTTAGAAAGCAGATCAATTCATTCAGCCTTGCTTTCTTCAGGGTTCAGTGGCGTCCTGATTACCCGGACCCGGACAGCTTTTTATACAGCATGTATCACAGCTCCCGGGTAGGAGTGTGTAATTATGCCAACTACTGCAACCCCCAGGCCGATATCGTCCTGGAACAAAGCCGCGCTCAGAAATTGGACAGCAAGGAGAGAATTAAAACCCTCAACCGGGCGGAGGAGATCATTGTTGATGACGCTCCCTATCTGTGGCTCTTTCAGCGCAAGGCTGTAAAAATGGTAAGCCCTCAGGTACAGGGATTCAAGCTGGACGGCCTGGAGAACATCGACTGGCAAAAAATCGAGCTGCACAAAACGGAAGTCTAGTACTCTGTCTCGCAGGCCATGGTGTGCAGGCTGGTTCTGGTAAACAGGGCATCCAGTGATTCCGTGCGAATCCGCCAATAGGGCTGTCTGGTCAATACGGGGGAAAGGACCAGGGTCTGCTCTCCCTTAATTCCGGCCCGGCGCAGCCGCAGGTTTACCGTATAAGTGGTTTCGTCCCGGGCAACCAGCTTGACCATCTCACAGTATTCAATATCCACCAGGCTTTTAACCTCATATAAGCCGCCGGCATCGATGAGAAAAGCGCTTAAGAGCTCTTCGTCTCCTTGATCCAATAAGGAGAAAAAGGTTTCAACCAGCTGCGGGGCGGGCATAGATGACAACTCTTCCTCCAACACCCCGGCCGATTTCCAAATCATAGCCTGGTGAGCCCGATCCACTCTATTGGAGGAATGGGTTTTGCTTCCTCGAAAATGAATGCAAAAATGCCCCTTGAAGTCATTGCCCTTAACCGCTCCTGCGCCATGGGGCATCCCGTTCATAGAAGCGGCCAGTATCCGCCCGTCCGCCAGCTTGACCAATACCGCCCGTCTTCGCCAGCTCCAATTGCCGTAAATTGACTTCATTATATCCGTATCCCGGGCGGTCAGGGGCTGAACATCCGCATGGGAGCTTCCCGCTCGCCTGACCACCTGAAACTGCTTGCCGGTCTCAAAATCCTGCACGGTGCACTGCGCGTATTTCGGAAATACCTGTTTCACCTGTTCCCAGGGCAGGTACTCCCCGTAGAGGGCTGGTTTCTTATCCGGCAGCGCCGGAGGCGGGGAAGGGGCTCGGTCAATCCCGAAGAAAAAATACCAGCCCCCAACGGCCAGGAACAGCAGGAGTGCACTCGCCAAAAGGCTTAGCCTGCGATCGATATGTAAAATCAAAATAACTTCACCTCCACCGGCGGCTGTCTGCATAACATTCATATGCAGCTCGGACAGAAATAGGTATAGTTTCCATTAAAAGGCCTTGACTTCGGGTATCGGGGATTTCAGAAAAAACCGGCCGATTCTTGAAAGAAAGACATGCCTGGGCTACAATCAATAGAGACTTGCAGATGATGGAGAAAGCCATGAAAGCGGTGCATGAGCTTATTAACTGGATGATCAGTATAGCGGTAGCGGTGGTTTTGGCCATTTTGCTCAATTCCTTTGTGCTGCAGCCCACCGAAGTCCTGGGCAGTTCCATGGAACCGACTCTGCATAGCGGTGAAATGGTTTTTTTATCGAAACTGCCCCACACCTTTAACACGAACTTGACCTACGGGGATATCGTGGTTATTGACAGCCGGGTTCACTATGAGCGATCCTGGAAAGACGATCTGCTGGAGAGCCCGCTCATCCAGCTGGTTCGGCGCGATCCCCGTTATCCCAAGACCAGTTTTTGGATAAAGAGAATTATCGGCAAGCCCGGTGATATGCTGGAGATAAAAAACGGTCGGATGTACAGAAACGGCGAGCTTCTGGAGGAACCCTACCTCAAGGAGCCCATGGAGACCTGGAATCAAAAATTCGTAGTACCTAATAATTGTGTATTCTTGATGGGCGACAACCGCAACAACAGCCAGGACAGCCGTGCTATTGGAGCGGTCCCCGTTGATCATATTCTCGGTAAAATGATTTTTGCCGACTAGTACAGCATTCCGTATATTGTGTATACGGAATGCTGTACTAGGTAACGGAGGCGATAACAGTGGCCCTGACACCTGAACAAAAGGCAGCCTGGCAAAAGGAAAAGGCCGAATTGGAAGAGCGGCTGGCAGCGGAACAGGCTTTGCTGCAAAAGCGCCAGGAGCAGATTGAACAGATAGATCAGGCTATCCAATCGGTTGAAAAAAAGGAAAAGAAAGAAAAGATAATCAGAATCGGTCTGATTATCCTGGCTGTTGCCATTGAAGGCGGTATAGCCCTCTGGTATTTTGTTTTTCGCTAGAAAATCATAACAGCATAATCTGGTAGAACCGGGGAAAAGATCTTTTTATTTGTTTTCTGCAAATCAAAAGAATTTTCCCCCGATTTCGTTTTAGTTATCGATTTCGTCCAGCAGCAGGCTGAACTCCCCGGTTTCCCCGGCATAAAAACGGCAGCTGGTATAGGTGTATGCATCGGGGGATTCCGTCAAATTGTTACGGACTGGGTTCATATGGATAAAATCCTGAATTTTCTGCAGGCGGTCATAGCTGCTTATCTGGTAGGAATAATAATCTTTATCCCAGAACAGATCCTGCCGCCCGGTAATCATCTGATAGTAGCGGCTGAAATTGGCGGTATTTTTCAAGATGATCTGAGAGAGAGGGACTTTACAGGGATAAATAATGATGTGCAGGTGGCTGGGCATGATCACAAAGCCAAATACGCGGTAGTTCAAAGCGTATTTGTTAAAGGTAAATATGTTCAGCAGCAGTTCAGCCCAGTGATAATCTTCGAACAGGGGAAACTTATCTCTGGTAAATATGGTCACATAATGAAATCTTCCCGCAGCAAACAGAGCATCCGCCGCAAGCGCCTCGCCATACACCCTTAAACTCCTCCTTGACTGCCATTAGGGCTTCGATCGGCCAGCATTTCTTCTATGAGCTGCATCAGCCCGCCGTCCGCTCTGCCCAGCTCTTTTTCCAGATGCTCCCGGTCCAGTTCTTTGATGGAAACCTTTAGCCTTTGGATATCGTGCGCCGTCCAGAACATCTTGGACCAGGGCCGGCCCGCGATCTGAGCCCGCCCGGCCATGGCAAAAAGCTTCTCCGCAATCCGGTAGTTTTCCCGGCGGTAGTCGCCGGGAAGATATCTTTTCACCCGGGTGGCAATATGATGTTTATCGCACAGGTTTTGCAGCAGGTGCTCTATGCCGGAGCTATATGAGGAGAGAGGATGGTAGCGGCCCCGGTAGACCTGCGGATCATGGACGAATTCATAAAGCCGCTCGTAATGGGGAAGAGCCTGGGGAAAGCGCTTTTGCAGGTTGCTTAAAAACCACAGGGCCTGGGTGTCGCGCATCGTCATACCCGAAGCAAATAGCACATAATCGGCACCGGCCTGAACCGCCTGTCTTATCAGGTCCTCAAGGTCGGAGGCCCGATCGGTTAGAAACGGCACAACCGGCATAAGCAGGATGCCGGTCTGTACATGGCCGGTCTTTTCCTTGATGAGCCGAATAATTTCTAAACGCTGTTCCGGAACGGGCGCGCGCGGTTCCAGAAAGCGAGCGATATTGGGCCGGCTTGTGGTCAGGGTAACCGAAACCGTACACCAGGTCTGCCGGCCGATGCTTTCAAGAAGATCGAGGTCCCATAGCAACAGCCGGGATTTGGTGCAGACATGCACGGGATAGCCGTGCCGGTTTAAGACTTCCAGGCACTGGCGGCTGATCTGATAGATTGACTCGGCCGGCTGGTAGGGATCGGTGGTGCCGCCCAGGGCCACCACGTCGGGCAGAAGGGTCCGGGCCCTTTTCAGACGGTTTTCCAACAGTTGCGCGGCGTTGCTTTTGACCACGATGTCATTATCGAAATCAGCCGGCAGATAGTACCTGCTGCTGCGGGAATCGCAGTAGACACAGCCGAACTGGCAGCCGTTGTACGGGTTCACGCTGTATTTATCCCAAAACCAGGGGTTGATGGTTTTGCGGACATTCAGTATTGACTTGAAGCTCTCTTCCCTAAAGGGCAACTGACCATCCTCCGTCAATTAAATATTAGTATTATTATACCGCGGCCTTCACAAGCAGTAATCCCCGCTCTTGACAAAAGGAATGGCACAAATATATTAAGGATATATTAGGAATTCGGAGTTACAATCATAGTTAAAACACTGCTTTTTACGAAATGACAGGAGTATACACTCTACACAAAGGAGGGGTATTGATGCACCACATGATGGGGGCCGGTTTTGGCTTCTTTTTCGGGTTTTTATGGCTGCTGGTGGTGGTGGGATTTATCGTTTCATGGTTTATCCTGGTGCATGCCGTATGGAGGATGATGAAAACCAATGAGAGAATACTGGAGGCGCTTTCTGGAATGCCCCGTGCTCTGGTAGAATCCCATGGTATTTCTAAGGACGCTGGAGCCCAAGCGGCGGAAACCGTTGAGAAGCCTGAAGAGCAGAAGGAAGCTGGCGAAAAATAAGGTGGAATAATTACAGAAGGTGGCGTGAAATTCCGCCACCTTCTCAGCTGATTACAGGCATTCCTGCACTCTTTTAATCAACAGGTCGATACAGATGCCGATGTTGTTGGTGGTGTATATACGCAAATCCCCGCGATAATAGCGTTCAAAAAGCAGCGGGTGCATCTCTTCCCGGCTCAAGCCCTTTTCACTGTAGTCTCTTACCAGGTCAAAGGCCTCTTGGGCTGCATTCAGCGCCCGCTGGTAGAACAGTTCGATATCGCTGCCTTGCCAGATAGTTTCATGAGGTATGCCGATGGCACGGGCGGGATAGCTCCGCAGCGTCTTTATAGTCTCCATGTACAGGGGATAGCTCTGAAAGAAGATGGGGAATATTTCGCTGTCCGACATTTGAAACCCGGCGGCATCGGAAATGAACATTATTTTATCGGCGGGCAGCCAGGCGGCCAGGCTGTCTGAACTGTGCCCCGGAGCCGCTATGATCTCCAATTCCAGGCCCCGGTCCAGGGATAGGGTTTGGCCGGGCTCCAGGACGTAATCCACGCCGATCTTTTCCACCTGCGGAATGGAGACGCCTTCCTCCAGCAGTCCTTCCCGGCTTAAGACGTCCAGCATACTCCGGTCCTGGGAGAAAAAATCAGCCACGATTTCCGCTTTGCCCAATACCCGCTGGGCTTTGGCGCTGGCTGCCACAGCCGCCTGGGGGAACATCTCCTTGAGGGCCGGAATGCCGCAGACATGATCAAAATGGGCATGCATGGCCGCAAGGTATTCAACCTTCGGTTGGGGTTGGGTAAGCGACTGCCACTGCCGCCTGAAATTGGCAGCCGCTCCGCTCACGGCGCATTCGATTATAGCGGCCTTTTCCCGGCCCACGATGTAGAAATGGAAGTGGCGGTTGCCCAGGCAGGCAACATTTTCAGAAAGGTTTATCATGAGTGCTCCTCCTTTAACCCCTTAGTTCTAGTGGTGTTACAGACCACTAGTTTGTCCTTTGGCAGGGTTTTATCTATTTCCAAGGTAGCACAGCACCAAAAAAAATGCACCCCTATAGTTGACGTGCAAAGCTTTTTATCAGTAAATGTTTTGAAGGAAATCAGATTGCCCGGAGAGAAATATCAGTCAAGACCGATTCTATCAATTGCAGGTTTTTATCTGGGAAAGGTGGGTTTCGCCTATGATCCTGCCCGAGAATCTTAAGGATAAGAATCCCCGTGAGATGAGTGTGATAGAGAGGGTGATTTACTATTCCTGCGAGGCGCACAGCAGCTTTGAGCTGGCCACGAAGTACCTGGATACTGAATTGATTGTACAGGCCCAGCAGCAATTGTACGAAATGCTGGTGGTTGTCCAAAAAGTCAGCCGGGTGGTGGAAGATCCTGAACAGCAGTCTATTTTACAGGAGCTGGAGGAAATACTGAAACAGGATTATAGCCAATTTGAGTGATTTCGTCTACCTGCCCGGGCTCCCCCGGGTTTATTTTTGCGGAGCGGATTTTATCTTTTAATCGAGGTAAAAATAATACCAGCAAATAATGAAAGGATGGGAGCCAGGAGTGTCAGAAGGAACGATTCAGATCCTCTCCAACGGGCCGGCCATTGTCGCCGGGCATATCCATTTGGTGGATGATCAGGGCCATACAATTGAAAAGGAGATGCCGGTTGCCATATGCCGCTGTGGAAAATCAGATAGCATGCCCTTTTGTGACGGGATTTCCGAAGGGCACATGAAAGTATGCAAGCGAATGGAAAAATAGAGCGTATAATAACTGGGCAAAAGGCAGCAGACCCCGCCTTTATGGTGGGGTTTGACTTATGATATACTAACCAGCCAGGAATTGATGTAAAATATAGGATATGTAGCAGATGTTAAAAAGGGAAGGGGTAGAAAAGTGAACAAACCGGTATTATGGGTTATTATTGGAGTAATCGTCATAGCCTTGCTCGGCGGGGTTTCCACGTACAACAGCCTGGTCAGCGCCAATGAGAATATCGATGGCAAGTGGAGCCAGGTGGAAAACCAGCTGACCAGGCGCAGCGATCTGATTCCCAACCTGGTAGAAACGACCAAGGGATATGCCACCCAGGAAAAGGAAATATTTACGCAAGTGGCGGAAGCTCGCGCCAAGCTGGCCGGTTCTGCAGGCGTGGCTGACAAAGCCCAGGCTGATGCCGAGCTGAGCGGGGCCCTTTCCCGCCTGCTGGTGGTGGTGGAGAACTATCCCCAGTTAAAATCAGACGCCAATTTCCGCCAACTGTCGGATGAATTGGCCGGAACGGAAAACCGCCTGGCAGTAGCCCGCAAAGATTACAATGACGCGGTGCAAAATTACAACACCCGGATCAAGAAGTTCCCGAGCAACATCCTGGCCAACATGGCCGGTTTCAATGCTCGTGAATACTTCAAAGCGCCTGAATCCGCCAAGGAAACGCCCAAAGTTCAGTTTTAGCCGCTTACAACCCTCTTAAAGGGAGCATTACATGAAAAAATATATTGCATGCTTAAGCATTTTTCTGCTTTGGGTCATGGCGGGAAGCGCTATGGCCGTATCCAATATCCCCAAACCGCCGGCTGAAGTATACTGCCTGGATGAGGCGGGAATATTGTCCGAATCCACCGAGCGGGCTATTGTAGCCACCGGGCAGAATCTGAATGCGCAGAGCGGCGCCCAGATTGTGGTTTTGACCATCAAGACGCTTAACGGTGCCAACCTGGAAGAGTATGCCCTTCAGGTGTTACGGCAGTGGGGCATCGGGGACAAGACCAAGAACAACGGCGTTCTGCTTCTGATAGCCATGAATGAACGCAAAACCCGCATTGAAGTTGGCTATGGGCTGGAGGGAGCCCTGCCCGACGGCAAGGTCGGGCGCATATTGGATGAAAACCTGACTCCCTACTTTGCTCAAGGCCAGTACGATGCCGGGATTATAAGCACCTACAATGCTCTGCTGCAGGCAGTCAACCAGGAGTATGGAATTAGCATAAGCCCCATCTCCGCCGGCAAGAATGTGCAGCCGGTTAAAACCAACAATAAATCCGGCTGGTCCCAGATTGTCGGGCTGATCTTCTTTATATTGATATGGCTGTTTTTGGCCCGGCGCGGTATTTGGTGGTTCGGCGGTTTTGGCGGGCCATTCGGCGGCGGGGGCGGATTTGGCGGAGGAGGAGGCTTTGGCGGCGGGTCCGGCGGTGGCGGCGGCGCCAGCGGCGACTGGTGACGGCCTCAAAGTTTAGCCGTCCAGCATTTTCTTGACATAGCGGCCTATGGCCAGGCTGGAAGTAAGGCCGGGCGACTCGATGCCGACCAGGTTTATCAGCCCGGGCCGTCCCCGGTCAGTCTCTTCGCAAATAACAAAATCCCGGGGCTCCTCTCCGGGCCCCTGGAGTTTGGGTCTGATCCCGGCAAAATCCGGGGTTAGATCGTCTAATTCAATAAAGGGAAGATATTGCACCGCCGCCTGGAAGAATTCCCGGCGGTGTTCTTCATTTACCATATAGTCGATATCCTCTACGTAAAAGGCATTGGGACCCAGACGCAGCCCGCCCCCGGTGTCAATGGTCAGGTGAATCCCCAGGCTCATCGGTCCCGGCAGGGGATAAACGAGGTGCTTGACCGGGAAGCGGCGCTGGATTTTAAAATACTCGCCTTTGCAGGGATGCAGCCGGTAGCCGCACCGGTCGATATCCAAACCCAGCATGGCGGCAACCCGGGGGGCGCCCAGACCGGCCGCATTTACCAGTACCTCCGCCTTTATCTGTTCCCGGGGCGTCTCCAGCAGATAAGCCTTTCCGTCATATTGGACATTCAGCAGCGGGGTATGGAAAAGGAAGAACACCTGGCTTTCACGGGCCAGGTAATAAAGGGCCTGCATTAATTCATGGGAATCAATAATGCCGGTCGACGGGACTAAAAATCCGGAGCCGGCCTTCACCAGGGGCTCGAGATGCTTGATCTGTATCTTGTTCAGGGGTTCAACCGCTACATCATTGGCCCGGGCCTGCCGGATAAGCACTTCAAGTTGGTCTTCATCTTCTTTATTTCCGCTGATGACCAGTTTGCCGGTGGCGAAATGTTTTACTCCAAGATCCCGGCAGAAGTCATAGAGGAGCCGGTTGCCCTCCAGGCACAGGCGGGTTTTAAGCATGGAAGAGGGATAGTAGAGCCCGGAGTGGATCACCTCACTGTTGCGGCTGGAGGTTTCCCGACCGAAGCGGGGGTGACTTTCCAAAACGGCTATCGTCCTTGAGGAGTTTTTTGCCAACTCCCTGGCAATAGCCAGACCGACCACCCCGGCCCCGATAATTGCCATATCGATCTTTTCCATGAATTAAATCTCCCCGTGCTAGTTTTCATAATATTCAATACTACTTCATTTCCCGGATAATAGGTAGGCCACAGTTCGCAAATGGCCATAAAAAAAGGCCGCCTCATTTTGAAGCAGCCTTTAGACCTTACCGTTTCAATCCGAACTTTATCGATAGGTCTTGACCTTGCGAACCTGGTAACAGTCCCGGCAGTAGACCGGTCGCTCACCGCTGGGCTCAAACGGCACGCTGGTCTCGGCGCCGCAGGCAGCGCAAACCGTCTGGAACATGGGACGGTCTTCACGGTAGCCGGACTGCTGGCTGTTGCGCCTTTGCTTGCGGGCTTTCCGGCAGGGTGCGCAGCGGCCGGGCAGGTTCTCAAAACCCTTTTCGGCGTAGAATTCCTGCTCCGAGGCGGAGAATAAAAATTCATTGCCGCAGTCCTGGCAGACCAGATACTTGTCTTCGTACATTCTTTCTTCTCCTTTCTGGATGTACTCTTGGACTTAGTCTCCGGAAAGGAGATCAACACAAGAACCAGGCAGATTTCATTTTTATTTATCTTGCCTCCTTGTAGCATCGTCGCAAGAGAAATAATAGACTCTCAATTATTTGAGCCTATGTTATTGACTATTGTTTCCTCTTTAGGCCTTTAATACACATCATATTCTCCATAATATTGAAATTATCTTTTAAATATGCGATAGCAACAATATATAAGGGAAAAATATTTTGGATTCAGAAATAAACCAATGAGCTGGACCGTTTATTTATTAGAAAGCAGGAAATATTAACCCGGGTGGAGTTTATGGACAATGAGGAAAGACTGATTAACCGGGCGCGTATGGGTGACAGCCAGGCCCTGGGCGGCCTTGCTGAAAAATACGCCCCCCAGGTGTACCGCTTGGCCTTCTGTCTTCTTAAATCGGAAGAAGAAGCCCGGGACGCAGCCGGGGATGTATTTATAAAATTGTATGAGTCCCGGGAAAAGATTCCTGTACAGGGTTTTAAGCCCTGGTTGATGAAGGTGGTGTATAATCACTGCCTGGACCTTTGGCGCCGTCGCAAAACCTGGCAGCGCCTTCTTCCCCGTCTGCTGAGATATTCGCCTGCCGGCCTGGAACCTGATCCGGCCGAGACGGCTGCGGATGCTGACCAGCGAATCATTGTCCGGCAGGCTTTGCTCAAGCTTCCGGAAAAGGAGCGGGCCGCCCTGGTGCTGCGCTACTACCAGGACTTGAGCTATGATGAGATATCCGAAGTATTGGGAGTACCGGCCTCCCTGGTGGGCACCTGGCTGCACCGGGGCAAGGCCAGGATGAAAGAAATTCTTGAACAAAAGGGGTAGAGTGTTATGCAATGCCCGGATATGCTGGAGTTAAGTGCATATGTTGATGGGGAAATGACCAAAGAAAGCCAGCGGCAGATGAACTCCCACCTGCAGCAGTGTTCCCCCTGCCGGGATAGGCTTTCGGCCCTGCAGAATGACAACCGTATGCTACGGGACGCCTTGCAGGGCATTGACCTGCCGGCCGATTTAGGAGCCTACGTTCATGGCCGGCTGAGGCGGCAGGAACAATCCTGGTGGACTTTAAAGGCGGGCGTAGCCGCTCTGCTTTTCGTTTCAGGCCTGGTGGCGCTGGCTGGCAATTGGATTCCGTTAATAAAAGGGCTTGCATCGGTTTTACAGACCATGCTGGGAGGGAGCCTGGCAATGCAGTTGTTGATTCTTCTGGGAAGATTTCTGACCATGGCGGCAGAGCAGGTTGTACAGGGAGAACCGCTGGGAATGACTCAGACCTTTATCGTTTTACTGGCCTGCCTGGCAGGCATGCTGATTCAGAAAAGAAAAGGAGGCTATGACAATGCATAGTGGGAGAAAAGTAGGACTTGGTTTAGTTCTGACCCTGCTGCTGGCCGTTTTTATGGTTTCACCGGTCGGGGCGGTTGCGGTTAAAAGCGGAGATATGCTTACCATTGAAGAAGGCAAAACCACCGGGCCTTTGTTTATAAGCGGCAACTATGTTACAGTTAATGCCGATGTTGATGGCGATGTGTTTGTGGCAGCTCAATCGGTCACTATCAATGGAACGGTTAACGGGGATGTGATTGCTGCCGCTCAGTCTATCACGGTTAAAGGATCTGTCAATGGCGATGTGCGGGGAGCCGCCAACCAGATCGATATTCAGGGACAGATCATGGGCAGTGTGACCGCCGCGGCCAACAACATCGAGGTTCGGGATCAGGCGGTTATAGGCCGTGACGTACTGGGCTTCGGCAACAGTATCGGCACCACCGGCCGGATCGATGGGCAATTAATGGGGAGCGCGGCGGAAGTACGGATTAACGGTATGGTCAACGGAGCCGTAACTCTATGGAATGTGCAGAGCCTGAGCCTGGGACCGGCTGCGGTTGTTAAGGATACCATAAACTACGGCTCCCCCAAGCCGGCCACTATATCGCCCCAGGCCCAAATCAATGGCATATCCTGGCAGGAAAAGGTAGCTGACGTTCCCAAGCAAAAGACTGCTCCCGGCTTTTCCTGGTTGAACGCGCTGGGATGGATCGCTGCCGGGCTGCTTTTGTGGGCCATCTGCTATTGGATTTCCCCCCGGCTGTTGCCCAATATGGGAGAGACCGTTCTAAAAGCTCCGGGAAGCACCTTGGGCTGGGGATTTTTAGCTCTTCTTCTGACCCCCCTGGCCGGCCTGCTTCTCACCATTACCGTAATCGGAATACCCCTGGCCATAATAATGTTCTTTCTCTATGCATTCGTGCTATTCACTTCCAAAATCCTGGCCGGAGATTTGATCGGGCGCTACCTGGCCAGATATTTTGGCTGGGAAAACCGTATGCCGTTTTTCTTTCCCTTTATGATAGCCTTCCTGGCTCTCATCGTATTGTCTAAAGTACCGGTGGTCGGTTTCCTGGTGAGCCTGGCGGCCGCGTGTCTGGCTTTAGGAATGGTGGTAATGCATTTCTACAACTGGCGCTCCAAGAAACCGGAGCCGGCCGGACCCACTGAGCCGCAAAGCAATGAGAATAACCCGGAGCCCGAGCCGGATATCGAGGCTGATTGATTTAGGAGCACCGTATATATGTAAAAATAGCCATATAAAAGGGCGGCATTCATTTCCCGGATGCCGCCCTTTATGTTCCCTATTTGCTTGAGCCATTTATGCTGGCGGTGCAGCGTTTTCTTCCATTTTAATCTCCTGCAGATCTTCTCTCTGCCCCTTCAATATCCAGGACACCAGGCGGTCTCTTTCGCCGCTTAATAACTCGCTGAACTGAATAGCCACAAAATAAGTGGGTTGCACGGTGTCCCCGTCATCCTGAACCCGAAGAACTTTGCCCTTGAAGTTCAGCGGTCTTTTCCCGCCAATGTCCAGCTGAAAATTGAGATCATCACCCGGCGATAACGCGCTATGGGTGGTGAAGCTCAAACCGCCCCCGCTGATATCCACCAGTTGATCCCGGTTATACTTGTTTTCCTTCACCGTAGAAGCCCGCAGGGCTTGAATCCATTTAATGAGAAGACTGGTTTTAATCCGGAACCACTGGCGGCGCTGATGGCTGGCGGAAGGCTGTGGCTTAACCGGCTGTTCTACATGCTTCAGTCGCCTCTTCTCGTGCTCCGCAATTTCTTCTTTGCGGTTTTTCCAATAGATGCGGTTCATGATGAACAGCAAAGCGGTAATAACTATAGTAATCGCGAGAACGATAAACGTATTCCTGCTGAATAATTGATTACCGCCCATTGAGTTGTTCAGTGCCCGGGCGAATTCAGTCCATTCGGCCGGTGCAGCATAAGCCGGCGCCGCATATCCCCAAGTATAAATAAACCAGCAGCCCATCAAGAGTCGGGGCTTAAGATAACGGTCTTTCCTTAACACATTCACACCCCCGATTTAATGATAAGGATCTAATATTTGGGAAGAACGTCCGGAAAAAGAATTAATTACATGCTTTTATCTAATTATAACATGGGCTTATGGATTGGGTCTGTTAAAGAGAAACTTCAGCGCATTGGTTAAGGGAGCTTTTGTGAAAAAGATTTTAGAGTGATAATTTCAATGGATGAATTAACCAGATAGATATAGACAGGAAAAGGAGGAGTGAACATGGAGTTTTTTGACGTTGTAAAAAGTAGAAGAGCGGTGCGGAGGTATAAAACCGCTCCGGTAATGAAAGACGACCTTTTAAAGATTCTGGATGCGGCCCATTAGGTCCCGTCGAGAATGAACAAATAGAATTTTTGGAATTAAATTTGGAACAATAGTCTACATTTAGTATGGGGAGTAAAAATCGGCTCCGAACAAGCAAAATTAAAATAAGGCGAAAAAGCAAGCAATACTTAAATATAGGCCGAAGAATACAAATTGTTATGGAAATTTTTACCTGAAGGATAAAATATTCGTATAAGATTGGAAGGACTTGCACATGCTCATATAGAATAACACTAGAAGTCTGTGAACAGAGCCAATATATTTTTTGCCTAATATGGCTATGTTTTACAGGCATTTAATTCGGGCAAAAAAACAAGTTTTACAGGTTTAGATTTTTTGTCTGGATATTTTAAATCTGGGGACGCTGCCTTGAATCACGAGAAATATCTTGTAGAGCCTATAAATTTCTGTTAAAGTGTTAAAGGTAGTCAACCCCCTTTGTTCCTTTGCATATAAAGAGAAACCCGAAAATAAGGCAATGGAAAGGGACAAACTGCAATTTCATGAGAGGAAGGGGTCTTAGTCTTGCTGCACGGCTGGTTATACAATACGCTTACGGTCGTCATAGCCCTTTCAGAAATTATCATCTTTTTGGTTTTATTCTACTACTACTATGTATCGGTGTCCGGTTGGCGTAAACGCAAAGAAGAAAAAGACTATATACCTGTTAAGAAGTTTGCTCTCGTCACTGCTGCCCACAACGAAGAGGCCGTGATCCAGTACCACATCGAGAGCCTCAAAAATCTCAACTACCCCAAGGAACTGTACGATATCTATATCATTGCCGACAACTGTACGGACAAGACGGCTGATGTCGCCCGGAGCGAAGGTGCTCTGGTGTATGAACGTTTTTCCGAACAGCGGGGTAAGGGGTTTGCCCTGGAATGGATGTTCGAAAAGCTGTTCAAGATGGAAGACGAAAAACACTATGATGCGATTTGCCTTTTTGACGCCGACAATGTAGTGTCATCAAACTTCCTGCTGGAGATGAACTCCAAGCTTAAACAGGGCTATCGCTCGATTCAGGGATACCTGGACATCAAGAATCCTAACGATTCATGGGTTTCGGCCAGCTACGCCACGGCTTACTGGTCTATGAACCGCATGTGGCAGCTGGCCCGCTACAACAAAGGTCTTTCCAACGCCCTGGGTGGAACCGGCGTATGCCTGGAGTACAATCTGCTCAAGGAATACGGCTGGGGAGCGACCTGCCTTACCGAGGACCTGGAATTCACCATGAAGCTTATAGCCAATGGCATCAAGACCTCCTGGGCCCACGACGCCAAGGTATATGACGAAAAACCGGTATACTTCTCTCAGACCTGGAAACAGCGCACCCGCTGGCTGTCCGGGCACTGGGACGTCGCTTTCCGCTATATGATCCCCTTGCTCAAGAAGGGAATCAAGGAGAGAAAGTGGTATCCCATTGACGGAGCCATATACCTGTTTCAGCCCATCCTCATTATGACTATGCTGTTCAACTGTGTTATAGGCACGGTGGCGGCCTTTTTCCCGATTCCGGTATTTGGTTCGTCCTTAACCGAGATAGCGCCGGCCTGGTTCTGGATATCCTTTGGAATACTGGGATATCTCTACCCGATGCTGGGACTGATCCTGGAAGGGGCTCCCAGAAAGGCGTACTGGTACTACATAACCTATCCCATATACGGGTTGACCTGGTTCCCGGTAACCGTTTGGGGTCTTGTCAAACATGACAACCAGCAGGAATGGGCTCATACCGTTCACCACCGGGGCATTTCCATTGCTGCGCTGGAGGGGGCCAAAGCTACGCCGGCTATGGAACTGGCGGTTAGCCAGGAGAGCAGCGACACTCCCACTCCCCAGTTTCAAGTCCATACCGGCAAAGGCTTGAGCACCCGGAAAGCGAGCAGCCAGCGGCCTTATCCGCCCCAGGAAGAAGAGGATTATCCGCTGCAAAAAGCCGCCGTCAAAGAATAAAACCATCCATCAACAAACCTGATCTAAAAGCAGTGCCTTGGCACTGCTTTTCTGCTTGTCGACAAAGTCGGCAAGCTGGCAGAGCGAGCGACGGAAGCGAAGAGCAAGGCGCGAGATAGGCCTGCGATTGAAGCGTACCTGAGTACGTTGATTGAGCGGGCCTGTTGAGCAACGCAGCTATTCGCTTTTGTCGACGCTCTGAAAGCAGTGCCTTGGCACTGCTTTTCTGTTTCTATAATTACTCCGACTTGAACATTTTTAACGTCTTTAAAACATATGTTTTAAAGATAAAACGACGCATTTAAGGAGTTTCAGATCCGTGAACCATAGCTCTTGGCCAGGTAAGAATTATATTTTTAACCACGACTTCCGGCTTCCCGGACCGGCAGGGGATTTTCCCGCCGGTTGGCAAAGAAATCGGGGATGGAGTAAGGGGAGCATCGACTGGGAAAAGGACGAAGCCCTGTGCTGGATAGCAATGACCAACTCGGGAGGGAGGGTTCCCAGTCTCTGCCAGCAGCGCCTTTATAGCACTCCGGTTTATCAAGGTCAGGTCTGGAGCCTGGGTCTCAAATGCCGCTGCGAAGAAACCCTGGCGGTCGGGTTGAACGTATATTTTATAAGGCAGTCATCGAGAACCATCAAAAGCTCGCTGGAATTCATTTGCGAGCCCGGATTGGAAGACTATCATGGAATGGTCACCGTTCCTACCGGGGCCAATTACGCCTTTGTGGAAACGACTCTACAAGATCCGGGAGTGCTGATAATTGAAGAGATACAATTTTGCAGGGCCTTCCCGGTTGGCGAATATGATACCGATGCCCGGGGACGCTTTCGAATAAACACGGTTGAAAGTGTAAAGCAGGTTCTGGAACCGCTCACGGTGCAAAGAATCATAGACCCCGTTTATCTTCGGGGAGCGTTAGAGACGGTTCGCAAAGGAAAAGATTTTTATGAAGATCTGCAGGCAACCGACAAGCAGGCTTCATCAAGTGTCCAGGATGTTATGCTGCTTAGAGTGTATTCCTTTTGCATAATCAACACGGGAAGGCACAAGGCATATATCGGTCTCCAAATCAGCCCGGACGGAGTGCATTGGATTGATGACCAGCCGGCCATGGCCGAGCTCCCCGCCGGGGAAAGCCGGGTCCTGGTTTCCTCTTACTACTTGAAGTTTATAAGGGTGGTTTTTACGGCTGAGTCCAAAAACCAGACCAAACTCCGGATCTTTTTTCAGGGCTGCAATTAAGCTCCCCCCGCCGAATCGGACTCCCCTTTTCGTAAAACAATTAGCCCTCTGCGGAATGCTGTACTAGTGTAGCATGATAAACTCTGCATTCATACATTAAAACAGGTTCAACTGGGTTCATTTACTATTTTATGGAAAGGGTGAGAAACAGGTGCCGAACTACAAAATTTTTCAAGATTACGCCGATGCCCTGAGGATCAGAATCTATGGCTCTGATGACACCGGCGCCCTCCAGCCTGTACTTACATCTGCAAGCGGCTCAATCGTCACCACGGTAAGCGGCCAAACGGTAGGGGTCAGCGGCAATGTGGGCATAAGCGGCAATGTAGGAATCAGCGGCAGTGTAGCGGTAAGCGGCCCGGTAGAAATCAGCGGAAATGTCGGAGTAAGCGGAACCGT
>DHRK01000018.1:0-35845 GCA_002410325.1 Syntrophomonas sp. UBA5314 | reverse complement strand
ACCGTAGGGGTCAGCGGCAGCGTAGCGGTAAGCGGCCCGATTGAGATCAGCGGCAACGTTGGAGTAAGCGGCAGCGTAGCCGTCAGCGGAAATGTAAGCGTAAGTGGAAGCGTTGCCATAAGCGGACATTCGATCGTTGACTCGGGCCCCACACCAACTACCGTTACGGTTGGATCAGGGACGATCAGTGGCTCCTATGACGTCTTAAGTTATTCCTCATGGACTTTGGCGGTTAAATACAGCGGCTCCAGCGGCGACCAGGTCGCGGTTTGGCTGGAAACCTCAGCCTTGAGCGGCAGTGCAGCCGCCGACAGCGATTATGTCCTGGACAGCAGCAAAACCTTTGCCAGCGGAAGCTGGACTCTATTTACGGCCGGCATCACTCCTCGTTATGCGCGTTTACATTACAACAATACCGGAGAGTCTTCGGGTGCTCTCTTGACCTATCTTCAAGCTCAAAACTAGATTATTAAAACAAAACGGCACAAAAGGGTGGTTTATCCACCCTTTTGTGCGTTGGAGGAATTCTAAGGGAGGCCCTTAAGTAATAATTGAGCAAATTCATAGACTGCGCCCTGACCGCCCCGGGAAGATAGGACAAAATCAGCTTCCTGGCGGAGCTGCTCCGTAGCGTCTTGAACGGCCAGGCGAAGACCGGCCTGCTGTGGACCGTACCAGTGGCTGCCGATATAAGCCACCTGTTTATCGTCGAGGGAGGAAAGTGCTGAATTCAGGGTCTGGCTCAGTTTAGGGCCGCTCGCGTTTAAAAGGCCCAGTTTCTTGCCGAGGGATTTCAACCCCGGTTCATCGCCTGGCCCGACGAGCATTATTTTGATTCCCCGTTCCCGGAGTTCCCGGATGGCGGCCCGGTCCCGGCGGCTGATCCGTATAAGCTCTTCGCCGGATGCGGAATAGAATACATATTCATCGATTAGGACTCCGGCGTCCTCCAGCAAGAGCAGCTTTATATTTTCCAGCCGCCCGCGAATTTTGCTTTCCCGGCAAAAGCTTATGATGAAATTGTACATTTCCAGGAAAGGCGTCTCTAAATCATGATAGTCCTGTTGGCAGGATAACAAATAGGGGCGAAATTCGTTTTCCATCATTTTTGCTTTAAGCAGGGGAGCCTTTTCTCCAGAGATGCCAGGAACGGCCAGCATCAACAGCTCCAACCCCACCCGGTTCATTGGTTCGATAAAGGCCTTTATATACAGGTTGCCGCGCAGATCAGCCATGTTTTGATTAAATGCTTCATAAGTGCGGTTGATCAATGGCACTTTCCCATCCCCGGTGGCGGATTGAATATCATCCAGGCCCTGCAAACACTTATTAAGGAGCGGAATTACCTCCCGCCGGGCCTGGTTAAAAAGCCGCGCTTCTCGTTCCAGGTGGTTTAAATCATAGCGGCAGACATATTGCGGTAGCCAGTCATCCTCCGCCGTTTCTTCCAGCAGGCGCTGTTTGATCACTTCGTCAAGGGGCAGGTACCGGGTGTACTCTATATGTGCTCCGGTGGGGGCGGTGTTGATGGTCTCCAGACCTTGAAAAGCGGCCAAATAGTATTCCAGCTGCTGGCGCATGCGCACAAAATTTGGATTGCTGGCTATAGGGTTGCCCCGGACATCCCGTACCAGCACGGCTTCAGAGAACTCCTCATCGGTGATGGTTGCGGGGTGGTAGGTGGAGCCGGACGCGTACCGGCGTTTGTCTTGGTAGGCCAGGTTTTGACCCACCAGGATGATAGGATTAAAGCCCAGCCGGTACAAGACCTGCAAAGCGATAATACTTATCGTACTGGCATCGTTGACGTAATCAATTTCTTTTCCCGCCAGATCCTGGAGGCAGCTTCTGGACAGGAGGTCCTGGCTGCTTAACAGGTGGAGCAGGGGGCCCGGGTACTGATTCAGGGTTTCGGACCCTACCGTGCTGGCAAATATCAACGGGATCGAATCAATGCCTCGCTCCGCTGCTTCCTTGCCGACAATCCGGTTTTCCTCGCTCGGATCGTAGGTAAAGGCAGCGTGGGGATAGACGCCGTTCTTGATCAGGGTGTTGAGAGCGGTTCCGGCGGTAAAGATATAGGCCAGCTTCCTTTCCTTAACGTAGCGCAGGTTTTCGATATCCTGATCCAGAGAAGGCCCGGAAGCTGCCAATAGGGCGGGTTTATTCAAAAACCGGCCCTTGGCTTCCATGAGAATATTGCTGCTCTGCAAGACCCGGGAGAAATTGGTGATGCTGTTCAAAGTCCAGCGCTTCTGGTACTGATGGTTGGTTGCCAGGCTATTGCGGCGTTCGCTCAGGCAGGCTTCAAATTCGATCAGGAAGGCCGGGTGGCTTCCTCCCATAAGCTTCTGGTAGGCGGGGAGGGTTATGATCAAGATCGACTTCAACACCCGGTTTACAATATCCTGACAGGCCTGCCTCCGGCTCTCCGGAGAATTTCCCAGGCAGATGCCTTTCATTCGGGACAGGGGCATCTGACTGAGGTCTTGATAGTGTAGAAACAGGTCAAACAGCTCGGGGAGCGGCTCGTATATAAAAAACGGGATATCCGGGTATTGGACGGTGAAATACTTTATGTGATAGGCCAGGCCAATGCCATAAAAGAGGATGTCCGAATGCTTGCCGATATTGCTGAACTGGTCGATTAGGCGCCGAGCCTCCTCCAGTGGATGGGTCCGGTCGTGCAAAAAAGTATAATTGACTGTTACATTCTGGCACCCGGCGGGCCCAGCGGCAAGCCGCATGCCAACAGCGTCAGGCCGGCTTGGGGATTCCGAAATAATGCGGTAGGCTTCGGGAAAAGCATTTTGCAGGATCTGCCGATTATTTTGGTAGGTCATCATTTACCCCTTTTCAGCATAATTCTCCAAATGCCTTTTTAGTAAAAAGGCGCAGTAAAGAAAATCAAATTCATCATCAATATCCACCGAGCGTTCCGGAGGCATTACATAGGCCAGGGTCTCTTCGTTGAAAAATCCCCGGTTTTGAAGCAGGCATTCCGTTCGGGCCGCATAGATGGCTCCGTTCTCAACAAAAAGCGGGGAAAGCTGCTGGCGCTGGTGTACGGAAGCTCCGCCGGTAAGGAAAGGCGCCAGCCGCCCCTTTTCATCAATGCTGTGCATCCACCGGGGATGTTGGGAGGCCCGGCTTACCGATACGCAAAAGGGGGCCTTTTTACTCATACAGAGAGACAGGCAGGCGTCAATATCCCCGCTGCTTCTCAAGGGAGAGGTGGGCTGCAGCAATACGATATAATCGAATGCCTCCCGAAGCGACTGGATGGCATGGATGATAAGGTATATGGATGGGGATTCGTCGCCGGCCAATTCCCGCGGTCTTACGAAGGGCACTTCACATCCCCACTGCCGGGCTGCTGCAATGATAGCGGCGTTGTCAGATGACAGAATGGTCCGGTCCAGGCAAAGCGACCTTTGGGCCTGCTCGATAGTCCAGGCGATCAGGGGTTTGCCACCCAGGTCTTTCAAGTTCTTGCCGGGAACGGCTTTGGAACCGCCGCGGGCGGGAATTATGCCTAAAATCTTCTTGCCTCCAATCATTCGAACACCACCGCATAATCTTCATTGGCCTTTTGGAAGTCGTCGACCCGGCCGATGTCCAGCCAATACTCCCGGATGGGAAAAACCCCTACATTCTCCCGCTCTTTAAGGAGCGTCTGCAAAAGGGCCGGTATGTCACAATAAGAATCGCGCCTTATATGGTCTATTACCTCGGGATTCAGGACATAGATGCCGGCATTGACAAATATGCTCTGTTCAGGTTTTTCTACGATGCCGGTCAGGCGGCCGCCTTGAAAATTAACTACTCCGTAGGGAATCTGATGGATTTGTTCTTTGATACAAACCGTGGCGGTGTGATTCCGCTGCTGGTGATGCTCAAGGAGCCGGTTAAAGCTGATGCTGGTTAGAATATCGCCGTTCACCAGCAGGAGAGGCAGGGTGGGACGCCCGGGCAGAAGGCCCAGGGCTCCGGCAGTTCCCAGGGGCTGGTTTTCCTGAAGGTATTCGATTTTGACTCCCCAGGGGGAACCGTCTCCAAAATGCTTCATCACCATATCCGCCCGGTAGTTGACAGATATATAAAACTGCTTGAAACCCTGCCCGCTGAGGCTCTCTATGATTACTTCCAGCAGGGCTTTGCGGCCGACTTTCAGCAGCGGTTTGGGACATGATTGGGTCAGGGCTTTCAGGCGGCGCCCCTGCCCGCCGGCCATTATTACCACCCAGTTGTCCAGTTGAAAAGGGGTAAAAAGGGCGTTGTCGATCTCCAGGTCCACTACCCGGCTCCGGCCGTCCAGAACCGGAATCTGGCGGAGTCGCCTGGATTTCATCAAACATACGGCCTCATCCCGTGATTGATGTTCATCAATACAGCAGGGCTGCCGGTTCATAAACTGCTTAACCGGTTCATGCAAGCTTTGCAGAGCCAGGAGCGCCCGCCGGACGTCGCCGTCGGTCAGGGTTCCCAACAGCCGTCCCTCCCGGTCGGTTACCAGGGCGATCTGCAGGCCGGTCTGGTCGATGATCCTTATTGCTTCAGCCAAAGTGGCATCCGGGCTTACCAGGGCGTTTTTCCACATGGGGCGATTACCTCGATCGTTATGGTATTTAAGCGGGTAAGGTAAGTTTCATCATGGACGGTAAAATAGAATTCTTTCACCGGCATGGCCTTGGGCCTTCCATTCGGCCAGCATTCGATAATAGTCGGCCGCCCGGTGGATGCGACGCCCGATTTTAAAGCGGGCGCGGTGTTTGGAAAAACCGGATTTAAAGAACAAAAGGGAATTGTCAGCCCGGTTATCGGTTCCTCCCCCCAGGTGCATCCGCCGGCAGCCCAGCCGGCGCCCTTCTTCGGCCGCTTGGGCCAGGAGCAGGGCGCCGGCATTCAATCTCCGGCCTTCCGGAGTGGATGCTGCCAGATGGTATTCCATCATACGTGCATTATAGAGAAAGAGTGATGCCCCAATTAACTCATCTTCTTTGCGGCAAAAGAGCAGGCGGAATTGACCCCAGCGGCCCAGTTCCTCGAAGTAAGTTCGGGGAAAATAATAAAAGCGATCGGCGAGCAACCCATCCATGGCCTGCCGGTAAAGGGATAAAAAGCGCGGGCAGGCGGCAGCGCTCTGCCATTCCAGGTCAAGCTGGCTCTTTTCCGCCTTGCGGATGGCGTTTTTTACCCGGGAGCTGAATGACTTGAAAAGCGCTTCCTGCTCCAGGTCAATCCACACCGTATCCCGGAGGTCCTGGATGCCGCCGGCAAAAAAACGCCAGTTCTCGGCCAGGGGATGAAATCGCACGAATTCCGCCAGGACCTTCTGTTCCCGGCACCAGTGCTCAAATTCCCGCCCGGCCCGGGCCAGAAAGCCGCTGTCAGCTGATGATGACAGGGGGCCGCCATAGGGATAGGGGGCCTGGATATCTCGCCATTCCGCTCCTGGCACCCGCCCCAGGTGGAAGGCGTAGTAATAGAGCGCGGCCCCCTCCCGGTAAACGAAAAATACGGGCTGCAAATCCCGGTCCCGCCAAGCGTCGGCTATAACGTAGCGGGGATGGAAGTGGGGGTGTTGGAGATAACCGGGCAGTTGGTTAAAGGCTGATTCAGCCTGATAAAAGTCAAGCTGCATAAGCTGGCCTCCTTCAATACATGGGCAAAAACGATGTTCTCCTCAAAGGCGTGGAGGAACCGAGCTGGAGCGGCTCCGGAAGAAACGCCGGATTTTTTCAACGGTATAGGCGATCTGATCCTCTGACAGGCTTTGGTCCAGGGGCAGGGTGAGCAGGGAATGGCTTAAAAGCCGCTCGGCCGGAAAAACAGCCTGGCGGGCGTCGGCCAGCGGCCAGTGAACCGGGCAATAGATCCCCTGGCCCTTAAGATAGGAACGCAGCGGTTCGCGCAGGTCCGGGTCCAGTTCCAGCGGCAGGCCCAGGGGGACTTCACCTGCTTCCAACTCGTGGAACAATGGCTGGGCCGGAACCGGGACCTCTTGCAACAGCTGCAAGAGGTAGTTGAAATTGGCCATTCGCCGGGCAGCGATGGGGGAGGGGGTGAGGCGCTCTGTCAGGTAGCGGGATAAAAACGACATAGCTCGCGGTTGGGGCTCCTGATCAATAAATGCCTCGGCCTCGGCAAACAGGTCCAGGAATCCGGCGTTATCCACCCGCCCCCGGATCAGTTTGCCGATCAAACGGCGCGACACAAACCCTTCGTCGGGAGGAGCCAGGTTAAACGGCGCCAGGGGGGTGCCGGAACTGAGCAATGCCCCGTCCGGCAGGGGAAGAAACTTGCGCAAGCTGTAAACCGCGTAGTCAAAGCATCCCAAGCCCCGGGTGAAAAGGGCCTGCACGCAGTCTTCTATCACGAAGAAGCGCTGGCGGCTTTGGCAGGCCGTTAAATAGTCGTGTATGGTTTGATTCCTTTTGCCGAAATAGTGAATGAACAGGAAGGTGCGGTTGTTAAGATCGAGATCAAGTGGCAATTCCCCCGGTGATGCCAGGTCCCGGCCCATCGTGTAGAAGCGTATTTTAAAACCCAGTCGCTGAAAGGGCGTCAAGACCGATGAACAGCAATAGGCGGGCAGCCAGGCCTCTTTTTTTCCGCCCCGCTGCAATATGCTCAAAAGAGCCAGGTATATGGCCGAGCGGCCGGTATCAAGCAGGAGCCGATGGCGGTGCTGACCGGGCCAAAAGTCGGATATCCCGGGGTTGACCAGAAAATCGTCCAGGGACAGAGTCAGTTCCCCGCCTATATTCATATCCGGATTAATAGGTAAAATCGAGGTCATAAAACCTTTTCCTGGTTAGGCCTGCGAGGCTGGCCCTTTTTAACGACTCTTTGATCTTCCAGGAGGCGTCATCATCCCCGTAGAGGGACTGCACTTCAGCCAGCTGGTTTTGAAATGCGGGCGATGTCGCCAGGCGGATGGATTTGATTATTTCCGCCGGTGCTGTGCGGCAGTCGATAATAGAGGCGGCCTTTAAGCGCCCTGCCTGGCGCTCTCCGATATTTACCGTAGCTGTTTGCAGGACCGGGGCTTCCACAATCCCGCTGGAGGAATTGCCTATCAGCACCTGGCAATGCTTCAAAGCGCTAAGATAGCGCTTCTGTCCCAGTGACGCGCAATAAAGCACCCGGGGGCTGTTATTCCTGGCATAGGCGCGCAGCCTTTCATTGATGGCCCGTCCTCCGGCGTCGGCATTGGCCCCGGTGATGATGATGCGCGCCTGGGGAAACCAGTCCAGGGCGGCCAGCAATTCATTGATCCCCTGAATGCCTTCCGCCTGGTCTTTATCCAGGGTAAGCGGGTGGTAGGCCACCAGGAAATTCAGATCTCCCAGTTCAAAATCCAGTTGCTGCTCCAGCTCGCTGCGGGTAAACAGGGTAAGCCGGCGCAGGTTATCCAGGCCCGGATCTCCGTAGTTGAAAACCCGTCCCGGATCTTCGCCCAGTTGAATAACCCGCTTGCGGTAGACTTCACAGGCCACAAAATGGAGATGGGACATTTTGGTAACGGCGTGGCGAACCGCCTCGTCAACCACTCCTTCGGTGCACTCGCCCCCCGATATGTGAGCGACGGGGACGGCCAGCAGCAGGGCGGCCTGGGCGGCGGCCAGGATCTCGTAGCGATCGCCCAGAAGCACCAGCAGATCAGGCTGCAGGCGCTGCAGCAGCTCGGCAAAACCAATGACCGCCAGGCCCAGGGATTTGGCCATGGCGGTTTTGGTGTCACCGGACAGGAGGATTTCCAGCTTCTCATCTATTGTGAATCCGTCGTTTTCAATAATTCGGTAGGTGAGGCCGTACTCGGGGGAGAGATGAGCGCCGGTCGCCACCAGTTGCAAAAGGAGTTCCGGATCACCCGCGATATTCTTCAGCAGCCAGTAGAGCAGTCCATATTCGGCCCTGCTGCCGGTTACCACGCAGATTTTACGCCTGTCAGTACAACCCATGACGGCCTGTTCCACCTTTATAGCTATTGCTAAATTATATGAGGCGGCCTGCGGACTGGTGACTTTCTGAAGGCGTTTTATATTGAACATGGAAGGCACACTGGATTCGCAAGAATCATATGAATCAGTAAACGATGAAGGCCGGGGTGGGGTTTATGCGGAGTTTTGATCCGGGCTGGGAAACCATCCACCGTGAACAGGAATGGGGAAAATACCCGGGCGAAGAGGTGGTGCGTTTTGTCGCCCGCAACTTTTATGGGGCCCAGCGCTCCGGGGTAAAAATTCTGGACGCCGGCTGTGGGGGCGGGGCGGTAGCCTGGTTTTTGGCCCGGGAGGGTTTTTCAGTCTACGGCTTTGATGGCTCGGCAGCGGCCATAGAAAAGGCCGGGAAGCGGATCAGCGAGGAGGGATTGCAGGCGGTCCTGGTGGTCGGCGACGCTGCCCGGATGCCCTTCCCGGACCGCTTCTTTGACGGAGTCATTGACTCGGCTATGATTTCCGCCAACCGTTTGGAGCATATCAAACTCATTTTAAAGGAATGCCACCGGGTGCTGAAAAATCCGGGCAAATTCTTTTCCACCGGCCTGTTTAACAAGGCTACCGACGCCTTTGACACCGGAATCCATCTGGGTGATAACACCTATCGCGGCCTGGCCGAAGGGCCGCTCCAGGGCAAAGGCCAAATCCATTGCTTTGATAAGGAGGAGATTAACCGCCTATGGAGAAAGGCCGGCTTCAGCGGCCTCAAGATTGACTCCCTGGTTCGCAGCGAAGGCGGGGGCCGGCACACCATCGCTTACTATATGGTGGAGGCCGATAAATAAAAGGGAGGTTTACGGCTTGATTATGGAGCCGATTTGCTTTAGGATTAAAGAGAAGTTAAATTAGGGAGTTGTGTTTTTGTCCGCAGTCGTTGATACCCAATAAGCAAAACCAATAGATGGTCCGGAAGGCATCGGGTCTGGCTTCAGCCAGGCTGATTTTGCTGTGGACCTGCTTGTCTGGAAACAACGGTATGCTGATAAAATAGAGGGTTTAAATTGATCGTGTCCGTGCTCCGGCGCGATTTTTTTATTTAAAGGTCCCCTGGAAATGAGTTTGAACTGTCAGCAATGGGCGTGTTGCTGGCAGTTTTTTTATCAAGCCGGGTTTTTCAGATTTAGCGGCGTCCCTCCCCGGATCGGGCATTATCAGGGAGGCATGAGCAATGAATGAAAACGCTATAAAGACGCTGGAATACGACAAAATCAAAGAACTTCTGGGAGAATACGCCCTGTCAGCGGGCGCCCGAAAGCACATTGAACGGCTGCACCCATCCGCCAATATCCGGGTAATAGAAGAGTGGATAGCTGAAACAACTGAGGCCGGCAGCATTCTGGAGATAAACTCCAGCATACCGCTGGCCGCTATGGAAGACCTGGAGGAGATCCTTCCTAAAGCCGTCAAGGGGGCGATATTGAATCCCTCCGAACTGGGTGCGGTGAAGGATCTGCTGGAAGGGGTGCGGCGCATGCGGAAATTTATGAACGCCATGGAATACGCCGCGCCTCGAATCTCAAGCTACGCCCTTTCCATGTTTGAATGCCGTGAGCTGGCGGAAGAAATTGACCGCTGCATCAAAAACCATCAGGTAGATGACCGGGCCAGTGCCGAGCTCGGTAAAGTGAGAAAGAAGATGCAGATAGCGGAGGCCAAGATCAAGCAAAAGCTGAACAGCATTTTGACCGGTTCCAGCACCGCCCCCATGCTGCAGGAACCTTTGATAAGCAGCCGGGGCGGCCGCTATGTAGTCCCGGTTAAAAAAGAGTACAAGCGGAGCTTCCCAGGCAGCGTGCTTGATGTATCCGCCAGCGGCGCTACTCTTTTTATGGAACCGGCCGCGGTCAGCCGCCTGCAGAGCGAGCACAGCCTGCTCCAAAACCAAGAGGAACGGGAGGTATTTCGAATTTTGACCTCGCTCAGTGAAGCGGTGGCTCTGCAGAGCCGGGAATTGGGCATCAATAAAGAGCTTATGGAGCACTACGATTTCGTATTTGCCAAGGCCCGTTACGGCAGAGCTCTCCGAGGTATACCGGCTGCGCTCAATACCCGTAACCGTATAAGCTTAAAGAGAGGGCGGCACCCCCTGCTGGGGGAGGCGGCGGTTCCCCTGGATGTAGAATTGGGGGGGAGCTACCGGGCCTTGATCATAACCGGCCCCAACACCGGCGGGAAAACCGTGGCTTTGAAAACGGTGGGCCTTCTGACCTTGATGGCCCAGTCCGGCCTGCACATCCCGGCCCAGCCTGGGACTGAACTGGCCGTCTTCGCCGATGTGCGGACCGACATCGGCGACAGCCAGAGCATCGAGCAGTCTTTGAGCACTTTTTCCGGGCACGTACAAAATATAGCCCGCATCATTGACTGTGCTGATCCCTATACCCTGGTCTTGATGGATGAACTGGGGGCCGGAACCGATCCCGGTGAAGGAATGGGATTCGCCATAGCCGTTTTGGAGGAGATCTTCGCCCGGGGAGCCAGCATCATAGCCACCACCCATATCAGTGAAATCAAGGAATTTGCCAGCAGCACTCCGGGATTTGAGAACGGCTCCATGGCTTTTGACCTGGCCAGCCTGAAGCCGCTTTATCGCCTGGTGGTAGGGGAAGCCGGAGAAAGCCACGCCTTCCTCATTGCCCTGCGGCTGGGGGTGGACCGGCGCATCGTGTCCCGGGCCCATGAAATTACTTATAAAGAAAAGAAAGACTATGCCAAGGAGGATTTCACGGCCATCGATATAGATTCGCGTACAATGCCGCAGCCGCCGCCGGAACACCGCCAGGGAGTCGAAGAGATGCAAAATCAAGTGGCCCGCGAAGAACGTCTGGCCAGGCAGGCGCAGACTCCCGTAGCTCCCTTTGCCAAGGGAGACCGGGTTTATATCAGCACCATGAAGCGCACCGGGGTCGTCTGTGAACCGGTCAACAGCCGGGGGGAAGTGGTGGTGATGGTCATGAAGAAGAAATACCGGATCAATCATAAGCGGCTCTCGCTGCATATCGAAGCCAAAGATCTCTACCCGGAAGACTACGATCTGGACATTGTCCTGGAGAGTAAAGAAAACCGGAAAAGGCGGAAACTGATGCGCAAAAGGCATGTTGAAGGCAATATTGTTGAAATACCGCCGGAGGACTGAAGGGTTTGCCAGCACAGCATTCCTTTACGAAATTTCATGGCAACAAACCTGCGAATACTGACGAGGGCCGGGTTTTCTGGCAGATGGAGCCGGAATCCCGGTAGGCATTATTCGCCTGGGGAACTTCTCTTGCATTGCATACATCATTGAAGGGACATCCTTGCAGGCTATCCTGTGTTAAAATAATAAATGGTTTGATTTTTTAATATATTTAGGGACGATTTTTGGAGGTGCTGATTTGGTTCGCTTGGTTGACAATAGGATATACTTCCTCAACAGAGAGACGCTGGTGGAGATGGCCGACGGCCAGCCCAGGGTTTTAAAAGGCCGGTCTGGATTTGACCCGGTTCAATTAAACCGGGATGACGCGCAAAAAAATACCATCGCTTACAAAATCCTGGCCCGGCATAATACCGGTGGTGATGCCGGGGAGCTTAAAATACGCTTTGATGCCCTGGCTTCTCATGACATCACCTACGTGGGCATCGTGCAGACCGCCCGGGCCAGCGGATTGAAGGAGTTTCCCATTCCATACGTATTGACCAACTGTCATAACAGCCTCTGCGCGGTGGGGGGAACTATAAACGAAGACGACCATATTTTCGGCCTGTCGGCTGCGCAGAAGTACGGGGGGATTTACGTGCCCGCCCATCAAGCGGTCATTCACCAGTATATGCGGGAAATGATGAGCTGCTGCGGCCATATGATTTTGGGTTCGGACAGCCACACCCGCTACGGAGCCCTGGGCACCATGGCCATAGGGGAAGGCGGTCCGGAACTGGTAAAGCAGCTGCTGAACAAGACCTACGATGTGGCCTATCCGGAGATCATCGCGGTTTACCTGGAAGGCCGGCCCCGGCCCGGCGTCGGTCCCCAGGATGTGGCCCTGGCCATCATCGGCGCGGTGTTTGGCAACGGCTTTGTCAATAACAAGGTGCTGGAATTTGTCGGCCCGGGCATCAAGGAACTATCGGTCGACTACCGAAACGGCATCGATGTAATGACCACTGAAACAACCTGCCTGAGTTCGATCTGGATGACCGATGAACGGGTAAAAGAATACTATGCCATTCACGGCCGCCCGGAATGCTATACCGAATTAAACCCGGGTGACGCAGCCTATTACGACGGGGCCATCCTGGTCGACCTGGCCCGGATTGAACCGATGATCGCCCTGCCCTTCCACCCGAGCAATGTCTATACTATTGCTGAATTGAACCGGAATCCTTACGACATCTTGAAAACAGTGGAAGAAGAGGGGCGCAAGCAGCTGGAAAATCCCCATATCCAGTTCACGCTTACCGACAAGATCGTAAACGGAAGGCTGCGGGCGGATCAGGGTATAGTGGCCGGATGCGCCGGCGGCACCTTTGAGAACCTCTATGATGTCGCCTCCATGGTCGAAAATCATTCGATAGGCAACGGCCCGCTGTCTTTCAGCGTCTACCCGGCCAGCCAGCCCATTTTCTACGAATTGATCAGGGATGGAGCCGCCGCCCAATTGATGGCGGCCGGCATCACTATAAAAACGGCTTTCTGCGGACCCTGCTTTGGGGCCGGAGATGTGCCGGCCAACGGCGGCCTGAGCATCAGGCATTCCACCCGCAACTTCCCCAACCGGGAAGGCTCCAAACCGGGTGACGGCCAGATATCGTCGGTTGCCCTGATGGACGCCCGTTCCATAGCCGCCAGCGCTTTGAACGGCGGTTTGCTGACCCCGGCTACCGAAGTCGACTTCAAGCCTGCACCGGTAGCTTACACTTTCTGCAAGGATATATATGCCAACCGCGTTTATGATGGATTTGGCCACGCGGCAGCGGAAGAAGCGCTGCGATTTGGACCGAACATTGCCGACTGGCCGGCCATGAGCGCCCTCCCGGAAAACCTCATCCTGGAGGTGGCCTGCGTGATTACCGATCCGGTAACCACCACTGACGAACTGATTCCCTCGGGAGAGACCTCTTCCTTCCGCTCCAATCCCATGCGGCTGGCTGAGTTTACCCTGTCCAGGAAAGACCCCGGCTATGTGGGCCGGGCCAAGCGGATTCAGGAGCTGGAACAGGAACGCCGCCGGCTGTTCGAAAACGGTCAGGGCCAGATGTCTGGAGATTTGCAGGATATAGCCGCCCGAGTGGCCGGCAACAACAGCCAGTGGAGCGACGCCTTCGCCCTTCTAAAGAGCAGTGCCATCGGCAGTGTGGTTTACGCGGTAAAACCGGGGGATGGCTCGGCCCGGGAACAGGCCGCGTCCTGTCAGAAGGTTCTGGGGGCCTGGGCCAACCTGGCAGTTGAATACGCCACCAAGAGATATCGGAGCAACCTGATAAACTGGGGCATGCTGCCCTTTACAGTCGATAAAGCGGTGCCGTTTGCCATGGGTGACATCGTCTTCGTTCCCGACATCCGCAGCCGGATGGAAAAGGGGGAAGAGCTGGTACCGGCCCAGATCATAAACAGCCAGGGGGTCCGTTCCATCCAGCTCTATTTGAAGAAGCTCAGCGCTGACGAGAGAAGCATCATCCTGAAGGGAAGCCTGATCAACTACTACGCTGATTAGAAGGCGTCCTTTCTGACCAATCAGACTGAAATAAGCCGTATTCTGTTTAGCAGGAGAATACGGCTTGTTTATTCGAGGGAGCAATACCGGTTCCGGTTCATGGTTTATTTAATAAGTTCTCTAACCACATGGCCGGCCAAAAGCAGGCCGGCAGCTGAGGGGACAAAAGAAATGCTGCCCGGAACCTGGCGCCGGATAAGGCAGGAGCGGGACGACCCCGGAGGGCAAATGCAGCCGTCCTGGCAAGCGGATTCCCCGCTCAGAATGGGGGCTTGGGGCGGCTCCTTGGAATAAACGACCTTTAAAGCGGGGATATCCCGTTTTCTCAACTCACGGCGCATTACTTTGGCCAGGGGACAGACCGAGGTCTGGTAGATGTCGGCGATTTCAAAGCGGCCGGGGTCCAGTTTGTTGCCGGCGCCCATGCTGCTGATAATGGGAATGTTCAGGCGTTTAGCATTTACCACCAGTTCGATTTTGGAACTGACGGTATCAATGGCGTCAATAATATAATCAAGATCAGCGCTTGGCATCTGTTCTTCACATTCTGCCGGGTAAAATGCCATGCTGGTTTCAACCCTGGCCCGGGGATTGATATCCAGGATGCGATTTTTCATGACCTCTACCTTGGGCTGTCCTACCGTAGAATGGGTGGCGTGAATCTGACGATTTATATTGGTAGCGCAGATCAGATCATGGTCAACCAATACCAGTTGCCCTATCCCGCAGCGGGCCAGAGCCTCCGCCGCAAAGCTTCCCACCCCCCCTATTCCGAAGATGGCTACTTTACTGAGGGCGAGTTTATGCAAGGCCTCTTTTCCAATGAGCAATTCGGTTCGCGAAAATTCGTTTGGCATATTGATCTCCGATAGAAATAATATTTTAATATTCTGAATTGAAATCAAAACTATCATAACAAATTGAAAAGACAATAACCATCTCTTGTATGGCGAGCCATTATCAATTGTTTAAACAATATACCACTTTTCACCTTGTTAAGCAGCGAGGTGTTAGTGCTTGACAGACCTGTCTTATATTTTTATATTAAAAGTGAACGAATGTTCAGCGAGTCTGCTTGCTGGCCGGCAGCTTAATAAAGCACTGGCGCTGGTTATCAATTCTAAAACCTGAAATACGGACAAATCATAAGATCTCCAATCTCCATCCGCCTCGCACCATAGAGAGACAGAACCCTTGATTATTGGTTTGCAAAGAATGATTTTATTTTTAAGGTTCAGCCTTACCAGGGGGTGTTTTTACTATTCGTTTAGTGGGGGAGTTCTTTCACCAAACCTGCGAAAACCAGTAATTGCGCCACTCTTTTAATCAATTGCCTGAAAGGTTGGAGCCGCCCCAAAAAGCAGTCTGGATTTATTCAGATATATTCCAATAAATTTCGGAAGGAGAAGGGAGGGTTGGCACCGCAGCTTGAAAGCCTGGTAATTTCAACCGGGGCATATTGGGGATTTTAACCCCAGGAGAGGAGGGGAGCAGCCGTATAGGCGTTAAAAGCCAATCTCATCCGGACTGGACCGTTTAACGCCTGCAAAAGGAGGCATACTGAATGGACAACGCGTTTTCTGGAGTATCACTGGAATTCATTACTGTTTGCACCCCTGAGCTGGAAGAAAAATATATGGGACTGGTAGGGACTTTTGCAACCCTGCAAGATGCTTGTTGCCGCAAAAAGGCTCTACCTGGCTTCTACCAGCCATCATTGCTCGTGGAAGCCAGCCATATAGAGCACAAGCTGGTTTTGACTTTGGCCGGGGAAATGACCGATGAAGAATTGTTGTTCTATATTGACACAGCCATTCGCAATGTGGGGGGATTTCCTGCTCCCCGCGAATCCACTGCCAGATTAGTGGTGGAGGTTAAAAGCAGGTAAAAAAAAGAGGGTTTTGGGCGAAAAGCACGGGCCGTGCTTGTATAAGGAGGAGAAAACTATGGCGGTAAAGACAGCGGCGGAATACATTGAGAGCGTGAAGGCTTTAAACCCCAAAGTATATGTTGCCGGCAAGAGGGTGGAAAACATGTTGGAAAACCCCACTACCCTCTCGGTCATCAGGGCTACGGCCAAAGTCTATGACCTGGCCCATGATCCCAAATATAAAGAGATCATGGTCCCCGCTTCCCATCTGACCGGGGAACCGATCAATAGAAACCTGCATGTGGCCAGAAGCAACTACGATCTCGACATGAGGGCGGAGATGGCCCTTTTAACCAGCCAGAAATTGGGCACCTGCAACTATCGCTGCGTAGGCTGCGATACCCTGAACGCCCTGGCGGCTTCCACCTGGGAAATGGATAAAGAATACGGAACGGAATACAATACGCGTTTAAACAATTTTATAAAATGGGCCCAGGCCAACGACCTGGCCTGTTCCGGCGCCATCACCGATCCCAAAGGGGATCGGTTTAAACGTCCCTCGGAACAGGACGATCCCGACATGCATCTGCGGGTGGTCGAAAAGAGAGACGATGGAATCGTGGTCCGGGGGGCCAAGGTGAGCCAGAGCGGGGCCATAGGAGCCCATGAAACCATAGTGCTTCCGGGCGGAGCCTTAAAGCCGGGTGAAGAACAGTTTGCCGTAGCCTTCGCCCTGCCCAACGGAACCCCGGGGATCACTTACATCTGCCAGTACACCCCCTACACGGCTGAACGGGAGGCGGCGGAAAGTATCGAAGAACTAGGCAATCCTGAGTTCGGCCAGCGGGAGACTTCCACCATCGTCTTTGACGACGTCTTTATTCCCTGGGAGCGGGTGTTCCTGTGCGGGGAGACCAAATACTGCGGACGGCTGGTGGCCAGGTTCGCCAAGACCCACCGCATGAACTGCGGCGGAGCCTGCAAAGTCGGTTATGCCGACCTGATCATCGGAGCCAGCAAACTGGCCAGCGAGTACACCGGCTTGCAAAAGGTTCCCCATATTCAGGAAAAGCTCATCGACATGGTCAGAATCAGCGAGACCTCTCACGCCTGCGCCATAGCCGCAGCGGCCAAAGGGGTTGAAGAACCGGTCGGTTCCGGCGTATGGATGCCGGATGATTTATTCGGCAATGTGGCCAAGCTGAACATTGCCCATGGATTCTGGGAAATTATGAAAATGGCCGGGGATATCGCCGGGGGTGGGGTCGTTACAATGCCCAGTGAACGCGATCTGGAGAATCCCGAAATCGGTCCTTATATCAAAAAATACTTCAAATCAGCGGCCCCGGCCGAGCAGCGCTTAAGAGTCATCAAATTCCTGCAGAACTGGGTGGCCGGGCTGCATGGAGCCGGGACCTGGCACGGAGCCGGCTCGCCGCAGGCCCAACGGGTTGCACTCCAGTTTTTGACTGACTGGGATGCCAAGAAGCAACTGGCCAAAGATCTGGCCCATATCAAGGACTGAACGTAATTAACTGAGATTTCAGGAAAGGGGCGGCCTTCAATCGGAAGGCCGCCCCTTTTGCCTTCATCGGTATTTAAGGTTGAAGGATGGGCTTAAATCATGCTTATACTACTACTTATATACTACTAAAACCATAGAGTCAATATAAATAATCGGAATAATAAAGTATAATATAAACGATGGCGGGTGTATTTCGGGAGCTCGAACTATTCCGATCTTTTTTGAAAGCTGCCCATGATCGCGGGAGGTGATAAAACACCTTTTACTCCGGGGGGATTTGATTCCTGCCGGTACAAGCCCCGATTGAATTCCTTTAGAGAATCTTATTGCGAAGGGCAAGAGCGTTTCATTCAACTTTATTTTGCGAAGAGAGACATGATCCCCAACGAAGGAGGAATAATTAGTGGATAATAAAGAATTATATGCATTTTTCAATGAGTACTTGAGGACCGCGACCTATCCGGTAGCAGTTAAGATCTCCAATGATGATCAGCTGCCCCCCAAGGTCAAATATGCCAGTGACATCTTCGGCTATCGTATCGCAGTCTGCCAGGGAATTACGGCTGCCCGGCGTTTAGGGCGGACCATGGCCTTTTCCGCCAAAGACCATGCCTGCGGACTGGCCCACATCTATCTGGGGCATAAGGAAACCAACGAATTATACGAGCAGGGCGGATTTGTCCATCCTCTCTACACCAAAGACCGTGAAGCCGGAGCCGTAACCGCCGCCGCCGAGATCCACCTGGATGTAGGCGCTTTCAAGCACTTGATTGTCGCCCCTCTGCAGAGAGCCGACTTTGAGCCGGATATCATCATCATCTACGGCAACGCAGCCCAAATCGTGCGCTGTATTCAAGGTGAACTCTTTAATGAGGGGGGAGCCATTCAATCAAGTTTTATGGGGCGTTGCGCCTGTGGAGCTTACATCACGGTGCCCTACAAGATGAAGAAATGCAATGTAGTTATTCCCGGGGGAGGTGAGAGAGTTTTTGCCCTTACCGCTGATGATGAGCTGGCCTTTGCCATCCCCAAAGAGAGGATCCAAAACATTGTTGAGGGGATTAAAGGAACCCATGACAGCGGTGTGGCCCGCATACCTACGCCCTTCTTTGCTATTACCACCAAACCTGCTTTCCCGGGCTGTTATGAGGAACTTGACCGCTGGGTGGGGATTAAAGAGTAAGCATATTCACCTGAAATATATAGAAATGTTTTGGAGAGCGGAGCTATGGACTGCCGCTCTCTTTTTTGTGAGTATAATCGAGAATAGCAATTCCAAAAGGCTTGCCGCTACAAACTCATTAGTCCGGCCATCCATCCCGCCGGGCTGCTCAACCCGCCCGAAAGCCAACCCGGGCCGCTGCTGCATGATGCCGGAAGACTCCTGGGTCTGGATAGATCAACTTTTACCCTGTTTTTAGATTGACACCGGAGAGACAATAAATATATTATTAATTAAGCAATCGTTTAATTGTTATGAAAGGAACGATTATTATGAAGGATTTTGAGAATCACGATTCAGCTCCGAATAAAGACCTTTGCGACGGCTTTTGCCCTTCAAACGGCAATGTCGAAAAGCTAAAAGAGAAAGTTTTAGAGGTGGCCGGACTTTCCGAGATCTTCAAGGTCCTGGGCGATGAGACCAGAACCAAAATACTCTATCTTTTATCCGAGCAAAGGCTTTGCGTGTGCGATATCGCCGTTATTCTGGATATGAGTTTGCCGGCCGTATCGCATCATTTGCGGCTTTTAAAAGCATTCCGGCTGGTTAAATACGCCCGGGAGGGTAAAATGGTCTACTATACCCTGGATGATGATCACATCATAAATTTGATCCGGGAAGCGCAGGATCACTTTGCCGAGGGACGCTGATCAATATTTAAACGGGTTTGCATTTTTAGACGTGAAAGAAGGAATAAATATGCGGTATTCATTGGCAGGACTGGACTGTCCGAATTGCGCCGCCAAAATCGAGCGGGAACTCCGGAAAGTGAATGGTTTGGAGAATGTAACGGTCAACTTTAATACCCTGAGCGTTGAAATGCCGGAAATGTTGGCAGAAGAAGCCCGGGCCGTCATTAAGCGGGTCGAACCGGAAGTGAAACTGCAGAAGTATGAGAGTTTACGGGCTTTATCGCAACCGGAAGAAATGGAAGAACATAATAATCTTGGGGTGATTATCGGAGCAGGGATATTATTTGTGGTCGGATTAATATTTAATGAATCCTTGCATAATACGCCGTTTTCTTGGGCGGAGTATGCTGTTTTAATGCCGGCTTATTTGCTGGTCGGCGGGCCAGTCATTGCGGCCGCCTTTAAAAAATTGGTCAGCGGACAGTTCTTCGATGAAAACTTCTTGATGACTATTGCCACCGGCGGGGCTATAGCCATCCACCAATTGCCGGAGGCAGTGGGAGTAATGCTTTTTTATGCAGTTGGAGAATACCTGCAGGACCGGGCCGTCGACCGCTCGCGGCGCTCCATCGCCGCTTTGATGAATATTCAACCCGAATATGCCAATCTGAAAGACAACGGTGGAATGCGTCAGGTAAGACCTGAAGAAGTCGAGGTCGGCCAGATAATAATAATTAAGCCGGGTGAAAAAGTACCATTGGACGGGGAGATTATTGAAGGAGTATCATTCGTGGATACTTCCGCTTTAACCGGTGAATCTGTTCCCCGGAAAGTAGAGCAGGGTGAGAAAATATTGTCCGGAATGATCAATGGTCAGGGACTCCTCACGGTTATGGTTGCCAAGCCGTTTAAAGATTCATCCGTGGCCAGGATCTTGGAATTGGTAGAGAAGGCCAGTGAGCGAAAGGCTCCCACCGAGCAGTTTATAACCAGGTTTGCCAATTACTATACCCCCATCGTGGTAGCGGCTGCCGCCTTAATTGCAATTGTTCCGCCTTTGTTGCTGCCGGGAGCGACATTCAGTGAATGGATTTACCGGGCTTTGGTATTACTGGTTATTTCCTGCCCCTGTGCCCTGGTAGTTTCCATACCTTTGGGTTATTTCGGCGGAATTGGAGCGGCATCGAAAAACGGAATCCTGGTTAAAGGAGCTAATTATATAGATGCCCTGGGGGGACTCGACACGGTCGTCTTTGACAAAACTGGTACCTTGACTAAAGGGGTTTTTCGGGTAACGGAGATCGTAAGCAAAAACAGCATTGCCCCCGAGGAACTCTTGGCAGCAGCGGCCGGAGCGGAAATATACAGCAACCACCCCATTGCTCAATCTATCGGGGCTGCTTATAAGGAAAAGACCGGGAATGAAATCACTGCCGATCAGGTTCAGGACTACCGCGAGATTCCCGCGCATGGGATCAAGGCCGCTGTAAATGGCCGTCAAGTTCTGGCTGGAAACGACCGTCTGATGCATAAGGAAAATATCGTCCATGACGATTGCGATGTCGCCGGAACCATTGTTTATGTGGCAATTGACGGAGTTTATGCCGGGTATCTGATCATATCTGATGAACTTAAACCCGATGCTAAAGAGGCCATAAGCCGGTTAAAGCAGTTAGGGATCAGGAAAACCGTTATGCTGACCGGCGATGATCAAAGCGTGGCGGAAAAGGTCAGCCGCGAACTGGGAATTGATGCATATTTCGCGGAACTACTACCGGAAGATAAGGTTCAAATGCTTGAAGAACTGGAAAAGGAAATTAAGGATAGAAGTAAACAAAAATTGGTGTTTGTCGGTGATGGCATCAATGACGCGCCGGTTATCACCAGAGCAGATATTGGCGTGGCCATGGGAGGATTAGGCAGTGACGCGGTGATTGAAGCGGCCGATGTAGTCCTGATGGAGGACGCCCCCTCCAAGTTGGCCAGAGCGGTCGAAATTTCCAGAAGAACCGGTAGTATTGTCCGGCAGAATATTTATGTGGCTTTAGCAGTCAAGGCTTTCTTCATCTTACTTGGAACCTTCGGCGTGGCCAGCATCTGGGAAGCGGTTTTCGCCGACGTGGGAGTAACGCTGTTGGCGGTATTGAATGCCAGCCGGACCCTTCAACACGGAAAGGGACCGGTAGTTGCAGGACAAAATTAGGGGATGTGGAGAGGCTGTAGAATGGACATCACTGGAGGACTTTTGGTCGGAACATTATTGATCATATATTTTCTTTTATGGAAAGTAAAAAGGGTACGGCAAACCAAAAACACCGGAATTGATCCGGAGGTGCTTAAGAAATCTGAATCCAACCTGCAAAGATATATGGGTGGGATGTTTAACCTGTTAACCGGGTATGCCGTCTTTTTGATCTTTTTTCATACCGTAAACGTACAATTTTACTCCTTATTTAGCAGATCCGGGATATTGAATCAAAACGCTATAAAATATATAGGTTTTGCGCTTGGAATGATCGGGTTATGTTTTTGCCTGTATGCTCAAGTAAAAATGGGGAAGTCATGGCGGGTGGGTATTGATGAAACCATTAAAACTGATTTGATCACGACCGGCCTGTATAAAATCATCAGGAACCCGACGTATCTGGGGTTGTATATTCTCAATATAGGTGTATGGTTGATTTGGCCAACCTGGGCTATATTTGTTTTAAATATATTTTTTATCTACACCCTCGAAATCCAGGTAAGATGTGAAGAGGATTTTTTGGAAAAAACTTTTGGGCGAGAGTACATAGAGTACAAAAATAAAACCAAAAGGTATATCCCATTTATATATTGAGATAAGTAAAAAAGACTAAAATATTTATGCATACAGCTGAGTTCGGCGGTAGTTTTTCAGGTAGAATTGATTAGGAAATGGGGTTTATATGGAGACTGAAAAAAAACTTGCCTGGCTAAAGCAAAATATACGGTCGATGGGGAGCTTGCTGGTTGCTTTTTCAGGTGGGGTGGACAGTACTTTTTTACTGGCCGTTGCCAGAGAAATGCTGGGGGACAAGGCCCGGGCGATCACCGCCATATCACCACTCTACCCGGAAAGAGAGTTCAAGGAATGCCAGCGCCTGACGGGATTGCTGCAGGTAGAATTATCGCTAATACCGATAGAACAACTGAGCATTCCGGGATTTGCTGAAAATTCCATGGAACGCTGTTATCTTTGCAAGCGGCAGCTCTTCGGGTTTTTAAAGAATATAGCCCGCGAACGGGGAATAGCTGAGGTGGCGGATGGCTCCAATGTGGACGATCTTGAAGACTTTCGCCCGGGCATGAAAGCCATCCAGGAGTTGGGAATAAAAAGCCCTTTGCTGGAAGCTGGTCTGGGTAAAAAGGAGATAAGGCATCTGTCCAGGCAAATGGGCCTGGATACCTGGGATAAAGCAGCGGCCGCCTGCCTGGCTTCCCGGTTTGCAACCGGCGACAAGATAAACCTGGAGAAGCTAGCCATGGTGGAACAGGCTGAAGAGTATTTAATCGGCCTCGGTTTTAAACAGGTAAGGGTTCGAATGCACGGAGATCTGGCCCGGATCGAGGTTGGAAGTGATAAACGCCGGTTACTGGCTGCGGAAGCTATGATGGATCATATTGCCGAACATTTAAAAAAGCTGGGCTTTCATTACGTCACCCTCGACATGCAAGGCTACCGGATGGGAAGCATGAATCAGGGCTAAAGATTAGCTCCACAGGAAAGCTCGAAATGGGTTCTGATTTACATATATAAGGCAACGGAAGTATTTAGCACCTTGCAAAATTTTGGCGCTATTTTTATTTAAAAATTCTAGTAAAACTATAGGGTTATGTGTTATATTATTGAAAGGTTATACTAAGGGTTAATAGAATAGTGAGGACGTGTGATATGAACAGACCGTTAGACCACATCAGTGAAGCAATACTCCGGAAAAAAAACGAGCAATCGCTTTTCATTATCGCGCATTATTACCAGAGAGATGAGATTCAGGATATTGCTGATTTTGTAGGTGATTCATATGCCATGGCGCTGGCGGCCAGAAATTCAAGCAGCGAAACCATCCTGGTAGCCGGGGTGGACTTTATGGCTGAAACGGCTGCCATATTGTGCCCGGGCAGAACCGTTTTGTCCCCTGAACCCGCGGCTACCTGTCCCATGGCCAACAGTATTACCGCCGAGTATATTGTTGATTTTAAGAAAAAGCATCCCAACAGCATGGTGGTGACTTACGTAAATACTCCGGCCGATGTCAAGGCGGTCAGCGATGTATGCTGCACTTCATCCAACGCGGAAAAGATAATTCGCAAGCTGCCGGCTGACAGGGAAATTTATTTTATCCCCGATCAGAATTTGGCTGCCAATGTGGCTAAAAAATTGGGCCGCAGCCTGGAATCGTATCCCTCCGCCTGTCCCATTCACGACAGGCTGGAAGCAGAGGAAATCGCCAGGTTGAAGGAGATGCATCCCGGAGCCTTGCTGCTGGTTCACCCCGAGTGCAAACCGGAGGTGATAGCGATGGCTGACTACGCAGGAAGCACCGCTGGGATTTTGGATTACGTGACCAAATCCGAGGCTCATGACTTTATTATCGGTACGGAATGCGGCATCCTGCATCCCATCTTAAAGGTGAGCCCGGATAAGAACCTTATTATGGCCTCGGAAGAATTGATTTGTCCCAATATGAAAAGCATCACTCTGGAGAAGATCTTAAATTCGATAGAAAACAGAGAGACTATAATAACGGTGCTGGAAGATATCAGGGTAAAAGCGGCCCTGGCCCTGGAGAAGATGATCGAACTGGCATCTTAACCGGCTTCGTAAACAACTGGTAGGGCGCCGCAGAAGACAGTGAAAAGGGGAGTTGGCAGTGAAATTATCGACCAAAGGGAGATACGGTCTGAGGGCTATGGTGGATATCGCCCAACAACAAGATGCCGGGCCGGTGGCTATTCATACGATTGCCCAGCGTCAAAGTTTGTCCAGCCGGTATTTGGAGCAGCTGCTCATTCCCCTGAAACAAGCCGGCCTGGTAAAGAGCCTGCGCGGCGCCCAGGGGGGATATGTGCTGGGGAGAAGCGCTGCCAAAATAACGGTCGGAGACATTATAAGGGTTTTAGAAGGTCCTATTGCTCCGGTTGATTGTGTTAATGAACTCAATCTAGACGAATGCCGGCGCGCCGATTATTGTGTAACCAGAAAAGTTTGGACCAAATTAAGAGATACCATGTGTGAGGTCTTGGATTCCTATACTTTGGAAGACCTGGCCCGTGAATCCGATGTGATGGAGAATACCAATCCGATTTTGCTCGGCGATGATCATGATAGGAAATGCTAAATTATAATTTGGAATCCTAGAGGAGGTAGATGACATGCGAGAGATTTATATGGATCACAGTGCCACAACGCCAGTGGACACAACCGTTTTTGACGCCATGATACCCTACTATTCCTATGATTATGGTAACCCTTCCAGCGTTCATGCCAAAGGCCGGTCGGCCCGCCGTGCTTTAGAAAAGTCCCGGGAGCAAATAGCGGCTTTAATTGGTGCCAATCCCCGGGAAGTGTTTTTTACCAGCGGGGGGACTGAAGCCGATAATCAGGCCATAATCTCCTATATGTTAAGCAATCCCAAGCGGGGCAAGCATTTAATAAGCTCCGCTATTGAACATCATGCGGTTTTGGACACCTGCTTATACCTGGAAAAGTCCGGATTTGATTTAACCGTTCTGCCGGTTGACGAACTGGGCCGGGTCGAGCCGGAGAGCCTGAAAGCGGCTATCAGGCCTGATACTGCGCTGGTGACAATCATGCACGCTAACAATGAAATCGGCACCATACAGCCGCTAAAAGAGCTGGTTGACATAGCCCATCAGGCGGGAGCCGCATTTCATACCGACGCGGTGCAGACTTTTGGTAAGGTTCCGATAGATGTGAAGAGTATAGGTATTGATATGTTGTCAGCCTCCAGCCATAAGCTTTACGGACCCAAGGGGGTAGGATGCCTTTACATCAAGAAAGGTATAAAAACCGGCTCTCTGTTTCACGGCGGACCTCAGGAAAATAAAATGCGGGCCGGAACGGAAAACATCCCCGGGATAGTGGGCTTTGGCAAGGCGGCCGAACTGGCCGGGCAGCGTATGGATGAGCTTTCCAGGCGCTTAACCGCCCTGGGAAGCAGGCTGCGGGAAGGCCTATTACAGAGCATTCCCGACACCATTCCTACCGGAGATCCGGACAACCGGGTTCCGGGCAGTGTCAGCGTATGCTTTCGATTCGTAGAAGGCGAATCCATTCTGCTGATGCTGGATAGCTACGGGATTATGGGATCCAGCGGTTCCGCCTGCACCTCAGGCGCCTTGGACCCTTCGCATGTTTTGCTGGCCATCGGCCTCCCTCATGAAATTGCCCATGGCTCGCTGCGCCTGACTTTGGGGAAAGACAATACCGAGGACGACGTTGATTATGTTTTGGAAGTACTGCCCAAGATAATCGGGAACCTGCGCAAGATGTCGCCCTTGTATAGCAAAGGAGGAAGCAACTGATGTATAGTGTAAAGGTAATGGATCACTTTATGAATCCCAGGAATGCGGGATGCCTGAACAACGCCGACGGGGTGGGTGAAGTGGGCAACCCGGTATGCGGGGATATCATGCATATCGAGATTCAGGTTAAAGATAATATTATAGAAGACATCAAGTTTAAAACCTTTGGCTGCGCGGCGGCTATAGCCACCAGCAGCATGGTGACGGAAATGGTTAAGGGCAAAACCCTGGAAGAGGCGGAGCGCATCACCAATCGAACTGTAGCCGAGGCCCTGGACGGTCTTCCGCCGGTAAAAATGCACTGTTCCAATCTGGCGGCCGATGCTCTTCACCAGGCTATTCAGGATTATATGGCGCGGCGGGACGCCTGATGATTATAATGGAGTTAATAGTATTGGACAGCGGAGCTCATATCCATTGAAGGAGCGGGTTATGCAGAGAGTCTATATGGATCACAGTGCAACCACACCAGTTGCGCCGAAAGTAGCAGAGGTAATGTTGGAGGCCCTTACCCATGGGTGGGGAAATCCTTCCAGTCTGCATACACCGGGAAAAGCAGCCCGGGCGCTGCTGGACAAGGCCCGTAGACAGGTAGCGGATCTGATAGGAGCCGACCCCCAGGAGATCGTGTTTACCAGCGGCGGCACCGAAGCCGACAACCTGGCTATCATAGGCAGCGCCCTGGCCGGGCAAGACCGGGGAAGGCATATGATCACTTCGGCCATTGAACATCATGCGGTGCTTCATACCTTTAAACACCTGGCCCAGAGCGGGTTTGAAGTAACCGTGCTTCCGGTTGACTTCTATGGCCGGGTCAATCCTGAGCATTTGCTTAAGATGATACGTAAAGATACTATCTTGATCAGTATTATGCATGCCAATAATGAAATCGGAACCGTCCAGCCGCTTGAAGAAATCGGGCAAATTGCCCGGCAGCGAGGAATTACTCTGCACACCGACGCCGTGCAGTCGACCGGGCGTATCCCGGTGAAGGTCAAAGAACTCCAAGTTGACCTGCTATCCCTTTCCGCCCACAAATTCTACGGCCCCAAGGGAGCCGGGGCGTTATACGTCCGTTCGGGGGTAAACCTCACTCCGCTCGCTCACGGCGGGGGACAGGAGAGAAAATGGCGCTCGGGAACTGAAAACATACCGGGCATAGTCGGCTTGGGGCAGGCGGCCGAAATGGCCGGGGAACAGCTTGCGGAAAATGTGGACCGGTTAAACGGCTTGGGAGGACTCCTCATAAAACGGATCCAGGAAGAAATCCCCCAGAGCTACCTGACCGGGCATCCCCGGTTCAGGCTTCCCGGACACGCCAGTTTTGTTTTTCCGGGAGTTGAAGGAGATTCTCTGGTCAATTTCCTTGATGCCGAGGGTATTGCGGCTTCCAGTGCTTCCGCCTGCAGCTCCAATTCCTTTCAGGCCTCCCATGTTCTAACCGCCCTGGGGCTTAAAAACGAAGTTGCGCTGGGTTCGCTCAGATTGAGCCTGGGCCGGGCCAACAGTGCCGCCGACGTAGAGCGTTTGATGCAAATCCTCCCCGGCCTGGTGGAACGCTCCCGGCTGATCTGGTCCCTTTCTTAAAGCTGATCGGGATGTTCTTTAACTTATTTTCTCGGTAAAGAATTAAATGAATTTAACTCTGCTAAGAACTATTGCTCAAGCGTACTGTTTGAACAATGGTTCGTTTGTTTTGGGGATTATGCCGGGGGGTTGATCAATTTTAAAAATAGTTGTATTATACAACTATTACCGTGAATCAAGTTAAATTTGAGAAAGAAGGCTAGAGCCTTGAATGACGAACAGGATTTTTTGATGATGCTTTTTTCTATTTCTAAAGCCCTGCGCTTTTGCCAGCAGGAAGAAATATGCGGTGAGCCGATAACCTTTATCCAGTTCAACATTATGAACTTCATAGCGGAACGCCAGCGCATGAAGATGTCTGAACTGCATGCAGCGCTGTCGGTGGATAAAAGCACGACGACCCGATTGCTCGAACCTCTGGTCAATCGGAACCTGATAATAAAAGAAAAATCCCCGGAGGATTCACGGGCTGTGCTTCTAAGGCTCAGCGAAGAAGGCCAGGCGATGAGAAACCGGGCCTGGGAATGCCTGAAGGGATTTATCGATTCAGTGGAAGCCGGGATACCGGCCGAGCAGAGAGCCGGAGTCTACCAGGCGGTGCGGCTGTTTACCGGCGCTTTGCAGGACTCCTGCTGCTCCTGCAGCTGCCGGCCTTATATTGTGAGGTGTCAAGTATGAACGAAGCAAGCAATCCCGTGTCTACAGCTCCCAAACCAATGGTCTTCCAGATTACCGAAGATTTCTCCAATCCCATGGATTCGATTATACAGACCTCCAGCGATCTAAACCTGGACGATTACCTGGGGGCGTGGAAGGCCCGCTGGGGTGTAAAGCGCATGGAATATAAAATCCGCCCCGGACTGTATCGTTTGGGAGAAGCGGGCCCGGATTCACCGGTTTTGGTTACCGCCAATTACAAAATGAGTTTTGATTACCTGCGCCGGGAACTTACCGGACTTAATGCCTGGATACTGGTTCTCGACACAGCCGGTATCAACGTCTGGTGCGCGGCCGGCAAAGGCACCTTCGGCACTGACGAACTGGTAACCCGGATTGCGGTGACGGGGCTGCCCCGGATTGTCAGCCACCGAACCGTAATAGTGCCGCAGCTGGGGGCCGCGGGAGTAGCCGCTCACGAGGTGCGCCGGCGCTCCGGTTTCAAAGTGGTTTACGGACCGATTCGGGGCCAAGATATTCCCCGCTTCCTCAGGGATGAAATGAAAGCCAGCCCGGATATGCGGAAAGTGCGCTTCAACTTCCGGGACCGGCTGGTCTTAACCCCAATGGAGTTGGTCGGCGTATTGAAGCCGGTTTTGCTCATCACCGCCCTGTTCCTATTACTGCACCTTACCGGGCTGGTCAGGGTTACCTGGGGAGGGGTCTACCCCTACCTGGGCGCAGTCCTTATAGGAGCAGTAGCAACTCCGGCTCTGCTTCCCTTCATTCCCGGCCGGGCCTTTGCCTGGAAGGGGTGGATTTTGGGATTCCTGTGGGCCGCCCTGGCGATCTATCTAAACGGGGGACCTGGAAACGGCCCGGGGCTGATAGCCAATATGGCTGTCATATTGCTGGTGCCGGCCATTTCTTCATACCTGGCTATGAATTTCACCGGGGCTTCCACCTATACTTCGCTTTCGGGAGTCAAAAGGGAGATGAGGCTGGCAGTTCCCATCCAGGCTGCATCGGCAGGTATAGGTATAATTTTGCTTATCGTCAGTTTTTTTAGGCAGGGGGTATTGTAGATGAAGCACCGCTATTTAACCAATGTAGCCACCCTGGCATTCAATGAGGAAAAATGCAATGGATGCGGGGTCTGTCTGGAGGTCTGCCCCCAGGCTGTCCTGGCTCGAGCGGGAAAGAAAATCGAGATACGCGACCGAGACGCCTGCATGGAATGCGGCGCCTGCGCCGTAAACTGCCCGTTTGGAGCGCTTAGCGTCCAATCCGGAGTGGGATGTGCCAGCGCCCTGATAAAAGCGGCCCTGACCGGCAAGGAACCCACCTGCGGGAGCGACGACGGATGCTGCTGTTAAGAGGTTGGGACAGGCAACTGTAAATTGGTGTGAAATCAGCCCCGAGCGGCATTAGGCCCCGGGGCTGATTTTTTATGGTTCTGTGAAAACTTTTAACCTCCGGAAGGTGAATTCACGAATGTAGAACAGCAGGTGCCATCGCTGGTTTTTGCCAACCCGTCTCCTATGCTGTTAACCTGAATTTCTTTGGCTGAACAACGGCGTTTCATGTTCCATTGGCAATTAGTTACATTACATTTAATTGGGTTTTGTGAAATGTCCATAAATTTTCCTCCTCATAGTAGTATTAAGCACTGTCATCAAGCTGTCGGTTTTCTGACGCTGACAAATACCCATTTAAAGCTGTTCTGATAAAATCACATGTCAAGTTGTTGACACTTTTGAAACAGTACCTTTAATTATTGAAAAAAACTATAATTATTTTATACCCGAAATAATGGGATTTTATGCAGTAATTAATAACAAAAATGAATACATGGTATGAAAATTGCAAATACATGTTATGAGAAATCAAAATTTTAAGGAGGATAGGCTATGAAGGAAAAACTGATGACCATGTCTCAGGCCGTAGACCTCGTGGAAGACGGCCAATTATTGGCTTTGGGTGGGAATTCGCTGCACCGGTCGCCGGTGGCTTTCGGATTCCAACTGGCCAAAAAAGGATTCAAGTCACTAAAAGCCTGTGCGGCTGCCCCCGGTATCGCTACCGACGTACTATGTGCCACTTATTCAGTCGATACTATCTACTTTGGGTTCTTCGGTTTTGAGAACGAATACGGCTTAGCCCTGGGTATGCGCAAAGGAGTGCAGGAAGGCCGCATCCGGCCTATTGAAGGAGCGTGTACCGCCATGATTCACGCCATGCGGGCCGGTGCCTACGGAGTCCCCTTTCTGCCTGTAGCCGGGATGTTTGGAAGTGATCTGCTGGGTTTAAATCCTGATTTCTACTTTACAATTAAAAGTCCCCTGGATGGAAAAGAGGTCGTATGTGTTAAGGCGCTGCATTCTGACTGGGCGGTCATCCATGTGCAGGAAGCTGATAAGTATGGGAATGCTCGCATACTGGGTTCTGATTATCAGGACGTATTGATGACCCGTTCGGCGAAAAAAACCATAATCACGGCGGAAAAGATTGTGGATACGGAAAGTTTTCAAGCCCAACCCAAGCTGACCTCCGTACCCCATTTCCTGGTGGAAGCGGTTGTACATGCTCCCCATGGCGCCCGCCCCGGGATCTGTTTTGATTTATATGAAACAGTAGATGATGCGGGGATGAAGGCTTACCTCAAAGCGGTAAAAGACGATAAGGTATCGGATTACCTTTCCACGATATAACTGGAGGTTTTGAAAGGAGGATAAACCAATGACATATGGACCTGCGGAAATGCTGACCATCGCTCTGGCCAGGGAGATTCGTGACGGAGATATTGTGTTCCATGGACTGGCTTCACCGGTTCCGGTTGCGGCCATGAAACTGGCTAAAGCCCTGGGCAAGGAGTACACCTATGTGAATATTACCGGAGGGGTTGATCCGGATTGGACAAATCCTGCTACGATTGGCTCCACCCTGTCCCGCAACCAGTATGATGGAACGGCCGCCCATTTCGGGCTTGATGAGATTTTTGACCTGGCCGGACGCGGTATGGTAGATATCTCTTTTCTATCCCTGGTGCAGATCGACCAGGGGGGCCACATCAACATGTCTTACGTGGGAGGAACCAACCGGAAACCAAAAGTCAGGCTTCCCGGGGGAGCTGGAACTGCTATGCTGACTCCCGTAACCCGGCGAACTACTATCTGGAAAACCAAACATGATAAAAATGCTTTTGTCTCCAAGGTGGAGTGTGCCACCACAACCGCCAGCAGTGATAAAATATTTCGCGTGTTAACTCCCCTATGCATTTTTAACCTGGTCAATGGGAAATTGGAAGTTGAAGGGATATTCCCCTATACTACCCTCGATGAAGTAAAAGCCAACACCGGCTGGGAAATAGACCAGACATCGGTTCCCGTTTACGCAGAACCGTCTCCCCAGGAACTGGCTATGCTGGAAAAAGTAGATCCCAATAAGATACGTTATGTAGAGTTTTAGAATTCCTTTCGACTCCCATAAAAAAGTATTGTTAAAAATAACTTCAACAGAGCTTTGCAACGCTGATTAACATCAGCTGAGCAAAGCTTTTTTTTGATTTGACGCATAAATAAAATATGCAAGAGGGTCATTCCCGAAAAGATAAGGCATGATGAGAACAAGGATGGTTGAGGTTCCTGGAAATTCCTCTTTTATAAATAATATTTCTAAATTATATTACAAGAAGGAATACAAACCTTGGTGTGGAATTAGAACAAGTACCGGCAGCAGTCGCCCACCTATGACGGCTGTAGGCGAGATCATACGGAGAATGGAGGTGAGAAAGTGCTTTCAAATGCAGGGTATATGCAAAGTATACACCGGTGCTGAGCATCCTTGTATGAACCGGTGGTTCGTAGTGTTAAACAAGAAATAGCGCCATTAGCAGGCGAGGCCTTTCTCATTGCCAATGCGTATGCCGGCATGATTGAGCCCGCGACCGCCCTGGTTGAAGGAGCGATTTAGAAACGCCTTTCATGAGATTTGCCTGCCCCCGATGCTTCTGTTAACACGATAATGCTTTGCCCTGCAGATTTAATCCGGCAACTATACTTCTAAACTGCATAGACAGAAGAGCATTTGACTCTGAGCTATTTCCCTAAAGTCCAATGGCCATGGGGAATTAGCCGCGTTTAATCTGGAAACGGATTTTTCTCCCTTGCTTGGAAAAGAGTCATACCTGGTGCCGCAATCATTGATTCCCTTCCTACTGGATGGGAAGGCCGATGTTTCTTGCGGCAGCATGTCAGGCAGGGAGTATCCGCGCAGACCAGAGGCTTATTAAAGGAAGCAGAGCTCAAGGCAATGTGGATCACCCTCCTGACATCACGGGGGGTGTTTTGATTTTAGGGGGCATTTAGCCTTCCGGGCTATAATCGCCCTCCCGGTTTCATGCAGTAAAGAAGGGCCAAGCAGGAAGGCCGCGGCCAGTCTGGGAAACGATGGATAAGAATCGATTTTGTTTTGGCCGGAAGTGTCTTCAATCGTTTTGAATTTGTTACTACTGACAGATTGGGGGTAAAAAGATGAGTAAGATGATAACCCGCCGCCAGTTCCTCACAGGAGGCGGGGCTGCGGTTGCCGCCGTGGGTTTGGGCTCAACCCTGGGCTTCAATCTCACCGCCACCGCAGCGGCAGTAAAGGAACTGCGCATAAAGGATGTCACCCCGGTGCCGACCGTTTGTCCTTATTGCGGGTCTGGCTGCGGCCTGGTAGTCTATTCCGAGAAGAAGGACGGAAAGTTTGTAAAACTGCTGAGCGTTGTAGGAGATCCCGACAACCCGGTGAATGAGGGGTGTGCCTGCCCCAAGGGATCGGCTATGTTCAATCTGAGAGAGATATACGATGAACATGGGAAACAGGTAATAAACCCCAAGAGAGTACCCAAGCCTCTGTACCGGGCTCCCGGTTCCGAGAAGTGGGAAGAAAAAGAATGGGACTGGATGCTGGATAGAATAGCCGAACGGGTCAAAGAAACCCGGGACAAAAGTTTCGTCCATAAAGAAAAGCTAGCTGACGGTGCTGAAGTGATCGTCAACCGCACCGAAAAAATCGCCTCCATCGGCGGATCAGCCCTGGACAACGAGGAATGCTACATCCTATCCAAGATGATGCGCTCCCTGGGCCTGGTCTATCTGGAAACCCAGGCGCGCCTGTGCCATTCCCCCTCAGTAGGCGGTTTGGCTCCGTCTTTCGGGCGCGGGGTTATGACCAATTCCATGATCGATATGAAGAATACCAACTGCGCTCTGATCATGGGCAGCAACCTGGCGGAAAACCATCCTATCGGGATGAAATGGCTGACCAAGGGACGTTTGGACCCCAAGCGGCAGACCAAGATAATAAGCGTGGATCCCCGCTACACCAGGACCGCGGCCGTTGCCGACATCTATTGCCCCATGCGCTCCGGCACCGACATCGCCTTCCTGGGCGGCATGATCAAGTATATCATCGACAACAACCTCTATCATAAGGACTACGTGGTCAATTACACCAATGCCGCCTTCCTGGTCAGGGATGATTATGACTTTAAGGACGGGCTTTTCTCGGGCTGGAACGACAGCAAGAAAGCCTATGATGTGGCTTCCTGGGATTACAAGTTCGATGAAAGTGGAAACGTCCTGGAGGATCCCACCCTGCAGGACCCGCGCTGCGTCTTCCAGCTTATGAAGAAGCATTACCAGCGCTACGACATCGACACGGTCTGCAAAATCACCGGGTCGCCCCAGGGCAAGTACCTGGAGGTGCTAAAGACTTTTTGCGCCACCGGGGCTCCGGATAAAACCGCCTGCATCTGCTACGCCATGGGCATCACCCAGCATACGGTGGGCAGCGAAAACATCCGGGCCTTTGCCATTGTGCAACTGCTGCTGGGCAACATCGGCCGTCCCGGCGGCGGCATCAACGCCCTGCGCGGCGAGAACAACGTGCAGGGAGCCACCGACATGGCCCTGCTGTACCATTACCTGCCCGGCTATATCGATTCCCCGACCGCCAGTCCCGATTATAAGGACTTGATAAACTATATTCGTAAAACCACCCCGGGCGCGGGCCAACTGCCCTTTACCAACCTGGCCGAATTCCGCGCCCTGGCCGCGGCCGGCATCAAGTATTCCGGCTGGCGGGTCCATACCTCCAAATGGATAGTCAGCCTGCTCAAAGCCTGGTACGGAGAGAACGCCAGGGCCGACAACGATTTTGCCTATCACTATATCCCCAAGCGGGTAGACGGCAAGAACTACTCCCACATCGGGCTTTTTGAAGCCATGCATAAAGGGGAAATAGAGGGGCTGTTTGTCAACGGCTCCAACCCGGTGGTGGGCGGCCCCAATGCCAACAAGGAGCAGGAAGCCCTCACCAAGCTGAAATGGTTCGTCTGCATCGACCTGTGGCTGCATGAAACGGCTGAATTCTGGAGCTATAAAGCCTGGGAAAGGCCGGTTAAAAACGACAAGGTCCGGTCGCTTACCCCCAAGGATATTCAAACTGAGGCCTTCTTCCTCCCGGCGGCGGCCGTATATGAAAAGGAAGGCACTGCCGCCTCCACCAGCCGCATGGTCCAGTTCCGCTGGAAGGGAGCCGACCCGGTGGGCGAATCCAAATCCGACCTGTGGATAATCAACGAAATCAGCAAGCGGGTTAAAAAACTCTATGCCGGCAGCACGCGTCCGGAAGATGAGCCGATAACCAAACTGGTATGGGATTATGACAATCCCCATGATCCGGAAGAACCTGATGTATTAAAGGTGGCCAACGAGCTGTGCGGCTACACCCCGGCGGACGGCAAGCCGGTCGAAGGTTTTGGCAAATTGACGGACGACGGCGGCACCGCCTGCGGCTGCTGGGTATATTGCGGCGCCACCACCTGGAAAGACGGCAAAATGTTCTATAAGGCCCAGCTGCGTAAGAAAGACGACCCGGGCAATTTGGGGCTCTTTCCCAGTTGGGGCTGGGCCTGGCCGATGAACCGGCGCATCGTCTACAACCGCTGCTCAGTTCAGCCCGATGGGGTAACCCCCTGGCCGGGCGACGACGACCGCCGCCTGGTATGGTGGGACCCCGCCACGCCGGCCGATGCAACCAAACCCGAAGCCCTGGGAGCCTGGAGCGGAATTGACGTTCCCGACATGATTAAAACCACCGGTCCGGACAAACCGGCTTTCAAAGACCCCTTTATCATGCGCCCGGAAGGCAAAGGCTGCCTGTTTGCCGCCAAAACCTCTATGAAAGACGGCCCCTTCCCCGAGCATTATGAGCCCTGGGAAAGCCCCATGGCCCCGATGCTGAACAAGACGACGGCCAACCCCGCCGCCAAGGTCTGGGAGCCCGAAAAGCAGGGCAAGGCCGAGCAGTATCCCATAGTGGCCACCACCTTCCGGCTGGTGGAACACTGGCAGACCGGGGCTCTGACCCGCAACCTGCCCTGGCTGGCCGAGCTGATGCCCAATATGTTTGTGGAAGTCAGTGAACAGCTGGCCCGCGAGAAGGGTATTGAGAACGGGGCCAATGTAATTGTTTCCACCACCCGTGGTGATGTGGAAGCGCTGGCCTGCGTCACCAAACGTTTAAAGCCTTTTAACCTGGATGGCAAGACGGTTCATGAAGTGGCCCTGTCCTGGCAGTATGGCTTCAAGGGCTTTGCCACCGGCGACCCGGCTAATCGCCTAACGCCCCATATCGGCTGCGCCAATACCGTTTGTCCCGAATATAAAGCATTTCTATGCGACATAAGGAGGGCATAACGATGGCAAATATGGTTAATTTATACGACTCCAGCAAATGCACAGCCTGCCGCGGCTGCCAGGTCGCCTGTAAGAATTGGAACCGGCTGCCGGCGGTAATAGAGCCTTTCAAGGGCAGCTACCAGACTAAAGAATCCACGGATGCCGACACCTACACTATTGTTAAGATGAACGAATACGAACACCCCGTTGACGGCATCCAGTGGAAGTTTGCCAAGTTCCAGTGTATGCACTGCCTGGAGCCGGAATGCATGAAGGCCTGCCCCAGAGGCGCCTATTCCAAGACCGAAACCGGCGCCACCAATCATGATCCGGCCAAGTGCATCGGCTGCCAGTAC
>DHRK01000065.1:119438-128330 GCA_002410325.1 Syntrophomonas sp. UBA5314 | reverse complement strand
AATATACGGAATGTTGTACTAGATACAGATGCTGTCTTTTAAATCGGCAAACTTCTTTTCACCTATCCCACTGACCTTTTTCAAGTCCTCCAGGCTTTTAAAGGGGCCGTGGGATTCCCGGTAGTCTACGATCCGTTGGGCTAAAGCGGGGCCGATGCCCTTTAAACTGTCCAATTCTTGAACATTGGCGGTATTGATATTCACCTTGCCTGATTTGGCTGATTGATTGGCTGTCGCCAGTTGATTAGTATTCGGTGAGATTTCTTCACCTTTTTTTGGGATCACGATGGGATCGCCATCCTTTAAAGGAGCCGCCATGTTTACTCCTTTAGCCTCGGCGTCGGCCAGCAGACCGCCAGCCATCTCCACCGCCTGGTATACCCGATCGCCTTCTCGCAAAGAATACACTCCCGGTTTGGATACCGCACCGGTCACATAGACTTTAATCTCCTTGACCGTATGGGTCTCGGTTTTTTCGTTTTGCTGCTCAGCCGCCGCCTCCTCCGTCTCGATCAAGGTCAAGCGGGCTTGCTCCTTTTCGGCTTTGAAGGCAGCGTATTTCATGCCCCCGAAAAAACCCACAATTAAAACAACGACAGCCACCGCCAGCAGTCGTTTATCAATATCCATCATCATATATCCGCCCTTTTTTATCACTATTATCCATATTTTACAATATTTTTGGGAAAACAGACAATAAATTTTCGTCCCTGAAGTGCCGTTTGGCAGCCCCGAAATACTAAACCGGGTGTATAATACATTCAAGCCCCATACAATGACAACTTGCAATTTATTTAGTGAAAGGCATCGCGGATAATAATGAACGAAACCATTACCAGCTTGATTCAAGACTATGTAAAGTCCTATCCCCGTGAAAAAGGCACCCAAACCCTTTGGGAAAAACCGCTGGTGGCCTTTGCCCGGGCTGATGATTCCGGCTTTATGGACCTGAAGGAGCAGGTTGCCGCATCTCACCTGCTGCCGTCGGACTTGCTTCCTACGGCCAGGAGTGTAATCTGTTACTTCCTGCCTTTCCACCGGGACGTAGCGAGAAGCAACAGTGAGAGCGAATTCTGCTCCGACCCCTGGGCTTTCGCCTACCTGGAAACCAACCAGCTCATTCAAGACCTCAATGAGCATTTAAAAAAACAGTTGGGTCTCATCGGGCATGAATCGGCCGTCACCCCGGCCACTCACAACTTCAGCCCGCAAACCCTGCTCAGCAACTGGTCCCACCGGCATATTGCGGTAATTGCCGGTCTTGGCGCACTGGGCTTGAACCGTATGCTTATTACCGCAAAGGGCTGCTGCGGGCGCCTGGGCAGCCTGGTCACTTCGCTGCTTCTTACCCCTTCTGAAAGCAGTGCGAGTTCGGCCTGCCTCTATTATTATGACCAGAGCTGTAAGAAATGCCTGAAGAACTGTCCCAACCAGGCTCTTGAGGAGAAATCCTTCGATCGCTTTCGCTGCTATGATCATCTGCTGAAAAATGCCCGGCTCCATCAGGAAAAAGGCTGGGTGGACGCCTGCGGCAAATGTCTGACCAGGCTGCCCTGCTCCTTTACCGATCCAGGCAAAAAAGCCCGGCAAAAGCTTTCCAAAGGGGATATATACTAGAAACAGATCGGCAGCCTGGCGTATGGTTGTTGAAGTTCTGTTCTTCAAGGGTTTCCCCCATCTACTTTATGGGAATAATAATCGGTAACCATAGCCGCCGCACCGGGTAAATTTCGACCACTTGATTTCGACCACTTGATAGTTGCATTCGACCTCTTTATATAATATAATGATTTTCGTGGTGGACAATTGAATAGCGTAAAGGCTGAGAACCGGAGTAGTAGGCCAGCCAAGCAGAGAGCTGCCGGGGGGTGCAAGGCAGCACAGTATGGTCGAACTCGCCGGGGAGCTTTACAGGCGAAAATCAGCCTGTGACGGTTAAACCGTTACCTGTAATGAGTAGACAACGTGGGGCTATGGCGAAGTTGGGATCGCGCTTGAATGGCATTCAAGAGGCCGTGGGTTCGAATCCCACTAGCTCCACCATTTTTGTCTTTTAAATTAGGGTGGTACCACGGGAGATCGCTCTCGTCCCTTGAGGGATGAGGGCTTTTGTTTTTCTGTAATTCAAGGAGGGACGTTATGGAAAGAAAGTACGATTTTAAAGCCATCGAGGCAAAATGGCAGGCTTATTGGGAAGCGAACAACTTTTACAAGGTTACCGAAGATCCCGCCAAGCCAAAATACTATGATCTGGAGATGTTTCCCTATCCTTCCGGCAACCTGCACATGGGGCATGTTCGCAACTACGCCATAGGCGATGTAGTGGCCCGTTTTAAGACCATGCAGGGGTTTAACGTCCTGCATCCCATGGGATGGGACGCTTTCGGGCTTCCAGCGGAAAACGCGGCTCTTAAAAATAACATACCTCCGGCCCAATGGACCTACAGCAACATAGCAAATATGAAAAGCCAGCTCAAAACCTTAGGCATCAGCTATGATTGGGACCGCGAAATAGCATCCTGCAAGCCGGATTATTACAAGTTTACCCAGTGGTTGTTTTTAAAGCTGTACGAAAACAACCTGGCCTATAAGAAGCGGGCAGCAGTCAACTGGTGCCCCTCCTGCCAGACGGTTCTGGCCAATGAGCAGGTTATAAACGGGAGCTGTGAGCGCTGCGACACCAATGTTGATAAGCGTCAGCTGGAGCAGTGGTTTTTCAAAATAACCGACTATGCCCAGCGCCTGCTGGATGATCTGGAAATGCTGCCGGGCTGGCCGGAAAAGGTCAAAATAATGCAGCGCAACTGGATCGGCCGCAGCGAGGGCCTGGAATTCTCCATGGATATCGAAGGCAGCGATGAAAAGCTCACCGTTTTTACTACCCGGGCGGACACCGTCTTCGGGGTTACCTACATGGTTTTTGCCCCCGAACATCCACTGGTCGAAAAGCTGGTAGCCGGAACCGCCGAGGAAGCAACTGTCAAAGACTTCGTTGCCCGCATTAAGCTGCAAAGTGATATAAGCCGCACCTCCACCGACGTAGAAAAGGAAGGCATATTTACCGGCCGCTACGCCATAAATCCGGTCAACGGAGAGCGGGTCCCCATCTGGCTGGCCAACTATGTACTTATGGACTATGGCACCGGAGCCATTATGGCCGTTCCCGCCCATGACCAGAGAGACTTTGAGTTTGCCCGCAAATACGCTATACCCATCCGGGTGGTTATCCAGGGTCCGGATTCTCCCGGTGCTCCTGAGGCCATGATCGAAGCCTACACCGGAGACGGGATAATGGTCAATTCGGCCGCTTTTAACGGTCTCCCGGTCGAAGACGGTAAAAAAGCGGTCATCAAATTCATGGAGGAAAAGGGCTGGGGCAAAGGCACCGTCAACTTCCGCCTGCGCGACTGGCTGATCTCCCGCCAGCGTTATTGGGGCGCGCCCATACCACTGGTCTACTGCCCGGAATGCGGCATGGTGCCGGTGCCGGAAAAAGACCTGCCGGTTGAACTGCCGCTTGATGTAGAATTCAAACCGACCGGAGAATCGCCCTTAAATTACGTGGAAAGCTTTTACAAGACCAGCTGCCCCTGCTGCCAGGGTGAAGCCCGCCGGGAAACCGACACCATGGACACCTTTGTCTGCTCCTCCTGGTATTTTGACCGCTTTTGCGATCCCAACAACTCAGAGATGCCCTTTGGCGAAACTGCGGTCGACTACTGGATGCCGGTCGATCAGTACATAGGCGGGGTGGAGCACGCCATTCTGCACCTGATGTACGCCCGTTTCTTCACCAAATTTCTCTATGACATCAAGCTGCTCAAGTGCGAGGAGCCCTTTACCAACCTCTTGACCCAGGGCATGGTGTTGAAAGAAGGCTCCAAGATGTCCAAAACCAAGGGCAATGTAGTCAGCCCGGAAGAGATAATAAATACCTACGGTGCCGATACAGCTAGACTTTTCATACTCTTTGCCTCTCCGCCGGAAAGAGACCTGGAGTGGAGCGACCAGGGCGTGGAGGGTTCCTACCGCTTCCTCAACCGGGTTTGGCGCCTGGTTATGGAGTATGCCGACCAGATCAAGGATGTGCCTCTGTCGGACCGGCACGGCGAGCTGGATGATGAGGCCCGGCAGGTGTATTTTAAGACCCACGCCACCATTAAAAAGGTAAGCGACGATATTCAGGAGCGCTTTAATTTCAACACCGCGGTCAGTGCTATAATGGAGCTTACCAACACCTTGAACGCCTATCGGGACAATCCGGCCCCTAATATGGCGGTAGTCAAGGAAGGCATAGTAAACCTGCTGCTCCTGCTCAGTCCGTTTTCTCCCCACATTACCGAGGAGATGTGGCAGGCTGTAGGCTTTGCAGACAGCATTCACCTGCAAAAATGGCCGGTTTACCAACCGGAAGCCCTGGTTCAGGATGAATTGGAAATAGTGGTGCAGATAAGCGGCCGGGTCAGGGACCGCATCACGGTGCCGGCCTCTGCCTCGGAAGGCGATATGCGTGAACGGGCCCTGGCCAGTGACCGGATCAAGCCCCTGCTGGAGGGTAAAACCGTTCAGAAAGTCATCGTAGTTCCCGGCAAACTAGTAAATATAGTGGCCCGTTAAGACTGAAACAAGCAAAGGGGGGCGAAACTCCGCCATACGGATTCGCCCCCCTTTTTAATGCAAAATATGTTTTAGGAGAGATCGATCACGGAAGTGAAGAGCAAGACGTGCAACCTTATTAAACATGTGTGGTGCCCGTGGTACTTTTGTGGACGGTCTAGTTAGGCTTGTCTTAGGACTATCTCCCTTGCCCCTCTCCACAGATCCTCCAGATTGTAATAATCCCTTTCTTCCTGCCGAAATACATGCAGAATCACTGAACTGTAATCGAGTACACACCAGGTTCCCTGGCCGGCGCCATCACGATGCCGGGGATGTATCCCCTTTTCACCCAGTTTCTCTTCCACGTGCTCTACTATGCTTTTCACGTGAACCGTGCTTCTTCCAGACGCAAGTACAAAATAGTCCGCCAGGACGGTTAAATCTCCCACTTCGAGAATGGTCAGCCGCTGGGCGTTCTCATCCAGACACGCTTCAGCCACCATTTGCATCAATTCCTGGTCCTTCGTCAATAACAGCCCTCCTCTAGTTCCTAGTGGTCTGTAACACCTAAAAATTTGGTTCCCACCGGCCAAATTTCCGCAGGGCTGCGTTGTCGTCAATCGCAATACGTCCAGTATTACTCTTTCCTCCGCCTTCCCCTGCGAAAAATTTTCTCGGTGGATAACCTAAACCTTTAGGTGTTACAGACCACTAGCTCTTCATCGACCAATCTGCCTTTGGCCCCAATTATAACCCAATGCTGCTTCAAATTCTACCAGGACCAAAGGTTGCTTTAGCAGGATATCCTGCCCGGCCTGATACGCTGCAGGTAATGATTGCGGACCTCAACGGTACGCGGGTGCAGCAGCCGGCCTCGATCCAGGCAGTAGCGGATAGTTGATTCCAGCCCAAACAACATGGCGTCATCCAAATCCCTGAAAGCCAGGCCCTTCAATCTCTCCTGCCCCGGGTAGTCCCGGCCCGGTTCTATCATATCAGCCAGGTATATTATTTTGTCCATCACACTCATATTTAAATCCCCCAGGGTATGAAACCTGATGGCCTGCAATATATCCTGGTCCTCTATTTTTAATTCGTGCTGCACCAGCCAGGAGCCCACCGGAGCATGAAGCAGATCCGGGACCTGACGTTCCAGCTCGTCCTGCAATAATTCGTTTTTTTCGGCAGTCGCAAGCAGTTCCTCGGCGGAGATGCCCTTGGCATAGTCATGTAAGATCCCTATCAAATAAGCCTTGTCCGCATCAACCTGATAGTGTTCTGCCAGTTCGCGGGCCACTTCGGCAACTTGCAGCGAATGTTTGAAGCGGGGTTTGGACAATTTAAAGCGGATTATTTCACGGGCTTCCTTGACGTTTAACATATTCTAGGCTCCTTTATCAATATATAATCCCTTTTCCCGAATATAGCTCTCCACCTTGTCGGGAAGCATGTAGCGTATGGATTTGCCGTCCCTGACCCGCTTCCTTATCTCACTGGAGGAAACATCTATTCCGGGGATCTCCAGAAATATCAAGCCTTCCCGTAAAACGCCGGGAAGGGAAACCAGGGGGTCCTTTTCCCACTCAAAGCGGTAACCGGGCCTGGTAACTACCACGAAACGTCCCTTTTCGGCCAGAATATCGACATTCTTCCAGGTATTGATCAAGAGCAGGGAGTCGGCTCCCATGATAAAGTAAATGCTCTTGCCGGGATAATGAGCCTGATAATGGTTTAAGGTGTCAACAGTATAGGATGGTCCCGGCCGGGTCAACTCCAAGCTGGAAACCACAAAATCAGGGTTGCCTTCTATAGCCAGTTCGATCATCAGCAGGCGGGTTTCTCCGTCCAGGATGTCCATGCCTTCCTTATGAGGAGGCCTGGCTGCCGGTATAAATATAACTTTTTCTAAACCTAATTCGCAGCGGGCATATTCCGCGGCCAGTAAGTGACCGTTATGAATGGGGTTGAAGGTTCCCCCGATAATGCCTAAAGCTGATTTTTGCACCATTTTCTTAGTCCTATCCGCACTGATGCCCGGTAGGGGCCACCAATTGCTGCACCTTTTAGCAATCCGTTCCGTTTTCTTTCTAAGCCAATGATAAACCAGCCAACCTTTTATAGCAAATTAAGAACGCTTTATTGTTGCAGCCTTTCCCCTTCCCGTAAAAACATCTATAATGTTGTATTAATGAGAAACTTCGAAGGAACATCTATGGATAAAGAAATACGCCTGGTTTTTCACAACCGGGGTTTACGCAGCTATATAGAAGTAGACCTGTGCTATGAGTGTCCCCGTCAGGACCAGAAAGGCTGCTGTGCCTATTATTCTCCAGTATTTTATCCCAGTGATTTCGTATACTGGTTAAAGACTAAACCGGATCTTATTGACTACCTGTTTTCACTGCCCCATCTGACAGTTTTGGATGCCTCGGTAACCTTGAACAATGTTATTGATGGGCTTTCCTACCGCTGCCGCTTTCACAGTAAAGAGAGCGGCTGCCTGTTGGAGCAGCACAATCGGGAGTCCATCTGCCGGCACTTCGTCTGCCCGGGGATATCCTGGGAAAAGGAGCCTTCCCTGGCCCATTGGAAGACTTTTTTTGACTCTTTAAACGACTATGAAATAAAGCTCAACAACCAGTTGGCCGATATTCTTAAAACACAGAACTTAAGCCTGCGCAATCCCGCCCAGCGCTCAGAGATTTTCGCCCTGCTGCCGGCAGAATTGGAACGCTTAACAAAAGATTCCCCGGCCTTTTTCAGCTCCTGCCCGGAGCGCGAAGAAGCCGCCATTATTAGACCGGTAAGTTACGGCGGGGAATGGCCATTATAATAGAATAAGTACATATAAATAGTCAAAATAATTTGGGGAATGCGTTGGTGAGTTTGGGGACGGTTCTTCAACTCATTTTATGGATGGATGCTCCGAGGTATGTTCGGGGGTGCCTCGATAGAGGAAAATAATCCACAGGACCACCAGCCACAGTCCGGCGGCCGCGTAGCTTATCAGCACGTCAGAAAGCAGATAGCCGGCCGCCAGGCGGCTTAAAGCCAGCAAGGTTAAAAAGACCAGCCCCAGACCCGTGCCTATCAGCTGACGGCCCCGCAGCGAGGGGCGCCCTCCCGTAACCAGCCATAGGATGAAAGACGCCCACAGGATGTTGACTATTGCCATTGGCATGGGGTTGGGTCCCCCGCTCAAACGCTGGCTTTCTATCATCACCCTGTAGAATCCGGTCAATACAATGGTGGAACCGATCATGTTGAAAAACAAAAAGGCAATCCGGTCGGTGCGCTTTCCTTTCCACCAGACCAGGCAGGCCGCTAAAATAGAAATGGTAAATAAAACCGGTCCCAGCATCTGACTCAACCCGCTCCAAAACCGGCCCAGATAGGGTCTTATCCACTGCCCGGCCCAATGGTCGATCTGCTGTAGATGAACCGAGCCAAACTCACTGAAAACATTCGCCAGGAAGAAAACCAGAAAACCGGCACTGCCCAGGGCGATCATCCATTCTCCCAATATCTTCAGAGCCCGGCCCTCTCCGCTTATTACCCGCCTCCACCAGTGCAGCAGCCTTCCTTCGCCAGTCTTTTCAGCCATTTTAGGTTTGATGTAATTCTGATAAACCAGAAAAACAACCACTAAGACCAATACCACCAACAGGGTTATCCACAGACTTTTGGACTTAAGAACATTTAGTGCTTCCCTGCCGCCGCGCCATATCAGGAAAGCTTCCAGAAAATAGCGCAGCCCTCTTCCCGATAAGGCCGCCAGGAGAAAACGAGGGGGATTCAAGGCAAAAATCCCGGAGGAAATGGTGAATATTTTAAAGGGAGTCGGCGGAGGCGCCACACCAGCCATAAAGACCACCCACACGCCGTAGCGTTGGAACAAGCCTTCTATTTTCTCCACCCTTTTAGGAGAAACCAAGCGGTGCAAGAGGGGATGCCCGAATACTTTGCCCAGAACATAGCCAAAAAACGCGCCTCCCGTAGTAGCCAGAGTAGCCAGCAGGGCATAAAACAACGCTTTACCGGGATGGGTTACACAAACCGGCACATACAACAGCTCTGGAGGAACAGGCAAAAAGGCGGCTTCGGCAAAACATAGAATAAGCATCCCCCAGAGTCCGTAAGCCTCCAGCATTTCAAGTATATGAGCAAGCATCCCTAAGATTTCATCCTAACTTTTTTAAAGTACCAGTACAACGTTCCGTATATTGTGTATATAAGTTGGAGCAGATTTTTTCGAAGTACAAGGCGGGCAGCTCCTTGGCATCCTGCCACCGC
>DHRK01000065.1:41657-119247 GCA_002410325.1 Syntrophomonas sp. UBA5314 | reverse complement strand
GCCCAAATTATGTGCACGAATATGCGGAATGTTGTACTAAGAATCTCCCCATGGTGCGGCTACCTTATCTGGCCGTCCCCGTATACGATAAACTTTGTGGTAGTGAGCTCGGTAAGACCCATTGGCCCACGGGCATGCAATTTCTGGGTGCTTATGCCCATTTCGGCTCCAAACCCGAAAACCCCGCCGTCGGTAAAACGGGTTGAGGCATTGGCATAGACGGCTGCGGCATCCACTGCCGCCAGGAAGCGTCGCACGTGGGAATAGTTTTCACTCACAATGGCTTCACTGTGGCCGGTTCCGTGGGTATTTATATGGTCTATGGCTTCCTCCAGACCGTCCACCACTTTTACTGCCAAAATCAATTCCAGGTATTCCTGGTCCCAATCCTGCTCGGTTGCCGAATTGATACCGGGTGCAATACTCCTGGTTCTTTCACAGCCTCGAATTTCCACTCCGGCTTCCGTCAAATCAGCCAGCATTCCCGGTAAGAAAGCTGATGCCACCGCCTGATGCACCAGGAGGGTCTCAGCCGCGTTGCAGACAGACGGTCTCTGCACCTTGGCATTGAATACTATGGGACGAGCCTTGGCCAGATCGGCGAACTGGTCAACATAGACATGACAATTGCCCATCCCGGTCATTATATAGGAAACCGTCGCGTTTTCCATAACCGCTTTTTTTAACCCTAGTCCCCCACGCGGAATGAGGACGTCCACAAAATCGTTCATCTGCATCAGAAAAACGGCCGCTTCCTTGTCATCGCTGTCAATCAGGGCTATGGCCCCTTGGGGCAGGCCGGCTGTCTCCGCTGCAGCGGAAATAGCCCGAGCTATTACCCGGTTGGAGTTCAAAGCTTCCTCCCCGCCACGCAGGATTATGGCATTGCCTGATTTTATGCACAATCCAGCCGCATCCGCGGTCACATTGGGACGGGACTCGTAGATTATGCCCACCACACCCAGGGGAGTGCGCACCCGGCCTATCTCCAGGCCGTTGGGGCGGCGCCACATCCCCAAAATCTCGCCCACCGGGTCTGTCAAAGCAGCGATCTCCCGCAGACCCTGAGCCATATCCTTGACCCGCGCTTCATTCAGGGCCAGCCGTTCCAGAAGCGCTGAGGTCAACCCCTGCTGCCGGCCCAATTCCAGGTCCAGCTGGTTGGCTTCAAGAATGGCCGGGGTTTCATTTTCCAGGGCTTTGGCCATGGCCAATAAAGCATCGTTTTTCAGGGTGGTGGAAGCAGTAGCCAGAAAACGCGCTGCCTGCCGGGCCATTTTCCCCTGTTCCAGCATAGTTCTTCTTAAAGATTCATCCATCCTGCACCTCTCCTTTTCAAGGCTGTTTAAATATGGTTCGGGCCGGTCTTTTCATACTCCACCCAAAGGTTGTTGCGGTGTATCGCCTCGTCATAATCCTTCTCGCCGAGTATTTTCTCTATGTCAGAAGTCCTTTTTCCGGCTATCCGGCGCAGCTCATCAGCACTATAATTGACCATTCCCCGGGCCACGCGCCCCCCTTCAAGGGTGCACACATCCACCACCATACCCCGGTCAAAGTCCCCCTGTACCTCGGTGATGCCGGAAGGAAGCAGGCTTTTGCCTTTGGCCAGCAGAGCCTGGCAGGCGCCCGGATCAATCAAAATAGTGCCCTGGGCTACCGTGCCAAAGGCGATCCATTTTTTACGGGCGTGCATTTTCTCCTCCCGGGGTATAAAGAGGGTGCCAATACGCTCTCCGGCCACTATCCGGCGGATTACGCCGTCCGACTCGCTGTTGGCGACAATCATGGGAACCCCGGCCGCCATGCACATCCGGGCCGCCTTCAGCTTGGTGAACATGCCGCCGCTGGCAAAGGTGCTGCCCCGGGCATTGGAGTTCTCCTCAAGCTCGCTGGTGATTTCCCCCACCTCGGCAAGCAGTTTGGCTTCGGGATGCGTCCTCGGATCATGGTCATAGAGCCCATTCACATCAGACAGGATAACAAGCAGGTCGGCATCTACCATACCGGCTACCACGGCCGACAGGGTGTCGTTGTCGCCAAACTGGATCTCCTCCACGGCCACCGTGTCATTTTCATTGATGATCGGTATTACCCTTAGGGACAAAATAGCCAGGAGGGCATTGGTCGCGTTTAAATAGCGCACCCGGTCATCGGAATCTCCTCTGGTCAGGAGGACCTGGGCCACCACCTTGCCGTATTCGGCAAAGAGCTTTTCATAGAGGTGTAAAAGCGCTCCCTGGCCAATGGCCGCCAGGGCCTGTTTATCAGGTATGGTTTTGGGGACTTTTTTGAGGCCCATGCGAATGGCGCCAACTCCAATGGCACCAGAAGTTACCAGGATCATCTCAATATCCCGGTTATGTAAATCGGCCATTTGTCTTACCAGGGTTTCAATACGCTGCAGGTTAAGCTGTCCATTACGATAGGTAAGGGTGCTGGTTCCTACTTTCACCACCACCCGTTTCAAATTGCCCAAATCTCTTTTCGCGGCCATTATCCCCTATAACCTCCCCAAGTGCTCTCTTTGCCAAATCCGGTCCCGCTATTCGCTGTATTCAAGGACCAGTTCATTGATCCTTACCGTGTCCCCGGGCTTGATTCCCCTGGCCTTCAGGGCCTCCTCCAGGCCCATATATTTTATAGTCTGCTGAAAACGCTGCAGACTTTCATCGCTGTTAAAGTTGGTCATGCTGACCAGCCGCTCGATGCGCTTGCCGCTGACCTCGAAAACCCCGTTTACTATGGCAATTTTGAAGGCTTCGTCGGCTTGAAACCGCCTGGTCACAGGAGTTTCGGTATAAACCGGCTCGCTCTGTTGGCCGGCTTCATCCAGAAGCGCCCGGGCTCGCTCAATAAGAAGCTCAATTCCTTCCCCGGTGGCAGCCGATATGGGCAGTAGCTTCTCCCCGAACTGTTTCGAAAGGCGTTCCAGGTTTTGGCGGGCCTCCGGTAAATCCATTTTATTGGCTACTACTAGATAAGGCCGATCCGCCAGTTTCGATTGGTACCGGACCAGCTCCCGGCGCAGCACTTCATAATCCTCCAAAACGTCCCGACCCTCGGTTTGAGCCGCGTCCAGGACAAAGAGCAACACCCTGGTGCGCTCCACATGCCGCAAAAAGTCATGCCCCAAGCCGGCTCCTTCATGGGCACCTTCAATCAAGCCGGGGATGTCGGCTACCACGAAGGATTCTCCATCACGAGTCTGCACCACCCCCAGGTTGGGAGTCAAGGTGGTAAAGGGATAGTCGGCTATCTTGGGCCGGGCTGCGGAAATCCGTGAAATAAGAGTTGACTTACCCGCGTTGGGAAAGCCCACCAAGCCTACATCGGCCAGAACCTTTAACTCCAGAAGCAGCCAGCGTTCTTCACCCGGCGCCCCGTTTTCCGAAATCGAAGGGGCCTTGTTGGTGGGGTTGGCAAAACGGGCATTCCCCCGCCCTCCGCGGCCTCCGCCGGCTACGATCTGCCGCTGCCCGTGGGCCACCAGATCCGCCAGGATATCACCAGTATCCAGGTCCTTGACCAGCGTGCCGGGAGGGACCTTTACCAGCAGGTCCTCTCCGCTGGCTCCATGCATGTTTTTACCCCCGCCGTGGCTGCCCCGGGAGGCCTTGAAATGCTTTTTGTATTTAAAATCCATCAAGGTGCGCAGGCCTTCATCAGCCTGAAATATCACATGCCCACCCCGTCCGCCGTCTCCGCCGGAAGGTCCGCCCATGGGAACGTATTTCTCACGGCGAAAAGCGACAATGCCATTGCCCCCGTCGCCGCCCTTGACATATATTTTGGCCTGGTCAACAAACATTTAGCTACTCCTTAAGCCCACACTTCTACCCGGCCTCCCGCCAATTGTTCACACTCAAAAACCATCAAGATCCCTTGCTCTGACTCGTTGAACGACAAATGCACTTCAGGATCGTCATCCATATCGTTTAATTGGTCGGCAATGTCCGCCAGAGCCCGGTAAGGCTGGTTCTGTTCCCCAAGCCGCTGATGCGACTGCAGCTGCAAATCCTTATACTTTAATAGGATTCCCAGCTCATGCGCAAATAAAAGGACCTGGAAAAGATAAAGCGCCGCCTCCGGAGCTGTTTTTTCAAATAAAAGGCGCTCAGATATCATACCAGCGTTGATTTGCCCAACATAGGCCGAGATTTCCTTGGTTCGCCCCAACTCCGCATAACCGCCTATAACCTGGAGATAATTGCCCAGGTCATGCCTCATCCTGCGGATCAGATCAACCACCTTTGCATCCTCCATCGCCATCCCTCCAGTTACCTAATAATAGCAAAAACCCCCGAAGAACTCCAGGGGTCTTGGTTTCTTGCCGGCCATTTTAATGGGTTACAGGCTGGCGCTTTCCTCAAGAGGATATACGCTGACCTGCTTGCGATCGCGTCCCCTTCTCTCAAACTTGACCTTTCCATCCACAACCGCAAACAGGGTGTCATCTCCGCCGATGCCCACATTGGTTCCGGGATGGATCTTGGTCCCCCTCTGGCGCACCAGAATATTGCCGGCCCGCACTACCTGGCCGTCATACTTCTTGACCCCCAGGCGTTTGGACTCGCTGTCTCTGCCGTTTCTGGAACTTCCCACACCCTTTTTATGGGCGAACAATTGCAGATCAAATGAAAACATTTTATTGCCTCCTAAGCTCAATTTTCAGGTATTCTCCGTAGACTTCCGCCATCGCTTGCAGGCCCAGAACCATGGTTGTCAATATGGTTTGCGCCCGTTCCCGGTCCCGGGAGCTCAAGTTTTCGGGAAGCCGGCACAGCAGGCATCCCTGTTCCACCTGATAGCGGGGAGCCTCCTCCAACTGTTCTAGCAAACCCAACAGGGTCGTCTGGGCTACAGCTGAAACCCCTGCACAGTAGATGTCGCTGCCCTTCTGGGCGTAACCGGCATGGCCCTCTACGGAAAATGCTACGATATCATCGTCCCGGTATTCTATCAAAACCCTGATCATCAGCCTTCAATGGTCTGAATAACCAGTTTGGTATAAGATTGGCGATGCCCCTGTTTTTTATGATAATTCTTGCGCTTCTTGTACTTGTAGACAACAACCTTCTTTTCCTTGCCCTGTTCAATCAACTGGGCGGTCACCCGGGCTCCCTCCAGCAGCGGGCTGCCGACTTTGCAGTTGCCCTCCCCGTCGCTCAACATGAGGACCTGGTCCAGTACGATCTGGTCCCCGGGCTCCCCGGCCAACTTTTCAACCTTCAGTACCGTTCCTTCAGTAATCCGGTACTGTTTTCCTCCTGTCGCTATGACTGCTTGCACTAATCAAACACCTCCACATTTTTTAAGACTCGCCGGTTCCAGGCAGACCTCAAAGGCCGTTTAAAAACCCGTACCGCGCGGTTACAAAAACGTGTAACCACATTAGAACTTAACATATAGCCCGCTGGAAGTCAAGCAGGGTATTTAAAGTCCACCGGGGCCTGCTGCATCAGTATTAATAATTATGCTCCCCGGCATATATCTTGTATTCCGCCAGACCCAGGGTTTGGGCATGAAGCTTGATCTTTACCCCCAGCTTTTTCTCGATGTAATCGAGGTGGACGCCGTCCTCGGCCAGCGCCTGAATCAACTGGGGATGGGCTTCACAGATAAGCTCCTTGCTCTCCATGTATCCCATATTCAGCATTTTGCGCTTGATTTCGCATGACAGAGCCGCCAGGCTCAGGGTTCGGCCCCGGCCGTTGCAGGCATTGCACTCTTCAGTAAAGAACTCGGATATGCCGTAGCGGGATTTTTTCCTGGTCATCTCCAGAAAGCCCAGGCCGGTCATACCAATTATCCGGGTATGGGCCTTATCCTTGGCCAGTTCCTTGCGCAGTACCGAAATAACCTGCTCCTCATGTTCCTTTTCCTTCATATCGATAAAATCAATCAAGATAATTCCGCCTATGCTGCGCAGCCTGAGCTGCCGCGGTATTTCCACCGCGGCCTCCAGATTGAGCCTGAGCACGGTATCTTCAAAGCTGGTCTTGCCCGTGTATTTTCCGCTGTTCACGTCAATTACCGTCATGGCCTCGGTGGCGTCAAAGATAAGGTAGCCTCCGCTTTTGAGCCAGACTTTGCGGCGCACGGCCCGCCTTATATCCTTATCCAGGCTGTATTTGTCAAAAAGGTCGCCCTCCTCATACTGAACCAGGATCCGTGAACAATAGGTCTTATTTTTGGTAAAATCCAGGATCTTATCTTTCAAGCGCTCATTGTTGATAATTACCCGGGAAATTTCACTGTCCAGGTAATCCCGTAAAGCCCTTTCCAGGACATCCATATCCCCAAAAATGAGGCTGGGGGCGCGCGACTTTCTATAGCGCTGCCGCAGCTCTTCCCAGACCTGAACCAGCTGCTTCAATTCGGCCATTATTTCGGCATCTTCGGCTTCCAGACAGGCTGTCCGCACGATTATTCCCACGTTCTCCGGCTTGTTCTCACTGATCATAGAACGCAAATCCCGGCGGCGCTGGTCACAGGTAATCTTGCGGGATATTGAAACCTCCCGGTAATAGGGCAAAAGGACCAGAAAATGCCCGGGTATGGTAATATTGCCAGTGACTCGCGGGCCCTTTTCGGAAAAGGCCTCCTTCTTCACCTGCACCATCAGTTCCTGGCCGCTTTTCAGTAAGTCCAGCGAGTTTATCCCTTTCACCTGACCCGGACAGATCACGTCTCCGGCATATAAAAAGGCGTTTTTAGCCAGGCCGATATCTACGAAAACGCAGGACAGTCCGGGTAGTATATCCTTAACCTTACCTTTATAAATATTGCCCACACTCTCATCTTGATTGGCCCAGAATACCTCAACCAGGCGACCGTCTTCGACAATCGCCACCCGTGATTCCCAGGGATATACTTCAGCAACCAGGTCTTTTGTCAACTACTTCACCTTCTCTATAGGGCTTGCAAACACCGGGGCCCGGTAAATATAATTGCCCTGGCGGTAAACGTCTTTTATCCGTTTTCTGGCTAGACCCCGGGCTTCCAGAAGATCCACCAATTCATCGTAGCGAACATTGAGCGGCTCCCCCGCCGCAACCCACAGGGTGGACGTCCATCCCGGCCTTTGCTCTTCAATGTCTATTCTATAAATACCAGACCGCAGGTCTTTGTCAAGATCCTTTTTCTTGCCCCGGCTCTTGACTATCAAGTGCTGCTCTACCAGGAGCCCGGCAAAGAACTCGGCGGCCGGAAAATCCGTCTCATCCAAAACCAGGGTGTAAGCCGCCGCGTTGACCGAGTTCATCAAAGCCGGCGTATCCGGTCCTATCTCTACAGCCTGCCTTACGTATATATCAGGCGGCAATACCGCATTTAAGCGCTGGATGAATTCCCGGAGGGGAATCTCCTCGGCAAGCTCCAGGTCAAAATACTCCGCTTCACTCCACAGTCCTACCGGCAGCACCGTACCCATCGACAGGCGGATATGGGGATTAAAACCCTGACTCAGGGCATAGGGCAGATCGGCGCGGCGCAGCGCCCTTTCCAGCAGGTGCATGGTGTCAAGGTTGGATAAAAATCGCAGGTCAGGCCCCAGCCTGTAACAGGCTCTTAAACGCATGACTCTTCCCCCTTGATATCCAGGGCAACACCCAGGGCCGGACAGATTCCACATTCATTGCAGCCGGTCTCCCGGCAATCCCAGCTCAATTCCCCCATCAGGGCCTTTTCATTCTCTTCATAGAGGAACTCTTTGCTGACCCCTATATCGATAAAATCCCAGGGCAGCTTATCTCCATAAGAGCGATCTGCTGTGTACGATTCCGGAGCCACCCCCAATTCCGCAAAGGCTTCCATCCAGCGTTCAAAGTTAAAATACTCCGACCACCCGTCGAATTTGCAGCCCTTTTCCCAGGCTCGGTGAATGACCCGGGCCAGACGCCTATCTCCCCGGGCTATGACCCCTTCCAGGAAGCTTACCCGGCTGTCGTGAAAACTTATTTTGATATTTTTGCGGCGTTTTTTACTTATCAAACGCCGCTTTTCGTCTAAGACTTCAATGCTGTCCTGACCCTGCCACTGAAATGGAGTATGGGCTTTGGGCACAAAACAGGCCAGGCTGGCCCTTATTTCCACCGGGCGGCGCGCCAGGCGATTGCCTATAGCCTGGACCTTCTGCAGAATATCAGGAATAGCCAGGAGGTCCTCCTCGGTTTCGGTGGGCAGTCCATACATAAAATAGAGTTTGAGCGAAAGCCAGCCCGACCTGAAAGCCGCTTCCACCGCTTCGTAAAGCTGCTCTTCACTGACATTTTTATTGATTATATCGCGCAAGCGCTGGCTTCCGGCTTCGGGAGCCAGGGTAAGCGTTGTTTTGCGGACCTTTTGTACTTCATTGGCCAGATCAACGGAAAAGGCATCAACCCGCAGGGAGGGCAGGGCCACCCCCACTCCTTTGGCCCGGTTTTCGGCAACTAAATCTTTAACCAGAGACAGAACCGCGGAGTAGTCCAGAGTGCTCAAAGAGGCCAAGGATAATTCATCGTAACCGGTGCTGTGCAACTGCCTGCGGGCCTGATCTTTTAAGAGCCCCGGACTGCGCTCCCGGACTGGACGGTAGACAATGCCGGCCTGGCAAAAGCGGCAGCCCCTCTGACAGCCCCTCATCACTTCCAGAACCGCACGATCATGAATGATCCCCAGGTGCGGCACCAGGGGCTGGTTGGGGAAATAGGCCTGGTCGAGATCTTTAACCACTCTTTTGCGGATCCTTTCCGGTGCCGGGGGATGCAAAGCGATCCTCCGGTCAACTGAGCCGCTCTCGTTATAGGTCACCTGGTAGAGGGAAGGTACGTACACTCCTTCGATGGCGGCCATACGCAGCAGCCGCTCGCTGCGTTGAATGCCCCGGGTCTGTTCCACCGCATCCAGCAGTTCCAGTAAAACTTCTTCACCATCGCCTATAATAAAAAGATCAAAAAATTCAGCCATGGGTTCAGGATTGAAAGCTACCGGCCCCCCGGCTATAACCAGGGGGTGCTCGTCCCTTCGCTCCCCGGACCATAGAGGTACTTGACCCAATGAAAGCATATTCAGGACATTGCTGATGGATAACTCATATTGCAGGGAAAACCCGATCACTTCAAAATCGGCCAGGGGTCGGAATGACTCCAGGCTGTACAGGGGGATGTTTTCGGCTCTCATCAAGGACTCCATATCCGGCCAGGGAGCGAAGGTTCTCTCCACCAGGTGTTCACTTTTTTCATTTACCAGGCCATAGAGTATCCGGCTGCCCAAATGCGACATGCCCACTTCATATACATCGGGAAAGGCCAGGACCATGCGGGTCCGGCTCAGATTCCAGTCTTTTTTTATCATATTATATTCCCCGCCGCTGTACCGGGCCGGTTTGGCCACCCGGGGTAAAATGTCTCTAAACAACTTGTCTTTCATCAGATTCCTCCGCCCACATTAGATCCCGATCTTATATATCTTACCACATTATCCGGTAGTAAACCCCCGGCCTGGTTTTTAAGCCGCTTTTAAAGATAAGCAGTTCAAAACAGAGAGTCGCCTAAAAGAACCAGGGGACCCTTTTCCAGGAGCAGTTCGATCAATTCAGCTTCGCTCTTCATACCGGTGATGCGGTCTTGCTCATCGACGATCAGGACAACCAGGTAATTGGCCGGGGCTGCTGATTTTAGCAATTCCTTGACCGGAGTGGCCGCCGTGGCTACCAGCTGCCGGGCCGGCAAAAAGCCGGCCGCGGCCAGTTCCCTTTTTTTGCGCACCAAAAAGCGTACAAAGGCATAGCCCAGCATGCGCCTTTCCCGGTAGGCTGCCCAAAATAGAAAGGCCCCCACCAGTATTAAGTTAATACTGGAGAAGCCCACTGTACCTAAATAAATCCCGGCAGCGCCTATCCCGACTCCCAGGAACAAGCCCAGCGCGGTCATGCACTGGTTGGCTTTGCGATAACCCAGAGGCCGCGACAGGACGGCTTGCAGTATGTGCCCGCCGTCCAGGGGCAGTGCGGGAAGGAGGTTGAACCCGCCCAGAAGCAGGTTGATATTTACGAAAACCATCTTCCAGGAACTGGCCTGAAAGATATCGGTGAAATAGCTCAAACCGGCCAGAGACAGACTGAACAGGGGGCCGGAGATAGCCACCAATATCTCCCGCTCCGGCTCCAGAGCCAGATAATCTTCCAATTGGGCCTGCCCCCCAAAAGGCCACAGTTGCACTTCAGCAATCTTGACCTTCAAAAGATAGGCGGTTAAAAGGTGAGCCAGCTCGTGCAGCATAACCGCCGAAAAGATTACCAGGATCTGCGGCCAATAACCCAGCCAGGAGTAAAGCAGCCCCAGCAACAAAAATAGAATGTTTAGCCGGATTTTAACTCCGCCGATTTTTCCTATTACCATGCCTCATTCCAGCATGAGCTGCGGGTCAACCGGTCCGTTCCTCCCCCTCAGTTCCAGGTATAAAAGAGACGCGCTCTTGCCCAATACTTGATTCATGGTTATGTTATTTCCCTTGGAGACAAATACCTCCTTTAAACCGCCATAATACGAATAAAAATCCTGGTTGTGCATTATGAGTACGGCCCTGCCATCGCTTCCTTCACTTAATTCAACCACCCTTCCATCCATTATCGGTCGCACCGGAGTATTATCCTGCACCGTAAGGAGCAGCCCCGGGAAAAAGACTTCCCGTTTAGCTTCATTACTCCAATACCAACCGTAAGACTGTTGCAGAGCCAGAAATTCGCAGGGCAGTTGGGAATTCTTCAGACTTACGGTCGGAACCGGCCGTTTAAAATCATACCCCGACCACTGCGAAACCCAGGCGATAATCCGCTCCTCAACGCCATAATCCCTCAACATAAAATCCAGAACTATTCTGGTTTTCTCCTGACTGGCAGTGCTGCGCATCAAAATGCAGACTATGGCTGCCAGAAAGATAGCCAGAAGAAGCCGCAGTTTAAATTGTTTAACCATAGACAATCCCCCTCATCGGCTAGTACAACGTTCGGTATATTGTGTACATAAGTTGGCGCAGTTTTTTTGAAGTACAAGGCGGGCGGCTCCTTGCCATCCTGGCACCGGCAGCTCTCTGCCATCCTGGCACCGCTGCACTAGTTCGTCAATGAACGTCGCCGCATTAACCCGTCCGTGGGCGTCAAGGAACGAGTAATACTGGACGTATTGCTACCCACGACAACGCAGTAATTCGGAAAAATCTGCCCAAATTATGTGCGCGAATATACCGAACGTTGTACTAGCAAAGACGCTGGCTGATGGCAGTCGGCCCTCCTTAAAATATATATTCCGGCCTGGCTGCTTATACCAGAAAAATGGTAACCAGGCGGATATTTTTCGGACAAGACAAATAGGGGCTGTCTCGGCTTTTGAGACAGCCCCACTTAAGTTTAGCCTATTGATATATGTTTATTAAAGCTTTAGGCCCTCGGGTGAATTGGGGAAGAACAGCGGCTCCCCATACTTGTCTTTGCCGAAGTCCTTGATTATTTTCTGGCCTTCGGCAGACCCCATCCAGTCGATAAAGGCCTTGGCCCCATCAGCATTAATATTGGGGAATTTGGCCTTGTTTACCGGGATCAGGCTTATGTAGTTTATCAGTATTTCATCTTTTTCCACCAAAACGGCCAGGTTCTTGATTTTGTCCTTAGTGGTGATAAAAGTAGCCCGATCCATCAGAGTGTACCCCTTCTGTTCATCGGTGTAGAGCAGGGTGGGAACATTTCCGGTTGAACCTTTTTCGTAGATCTTATACCAGTCTCCCGACGGCTTGATCCCGGCTGCATCCCATACCTCAATCTCTTTAACGTTGGTTCCTGACTTGTCTCCCCGGCTGATGAACGTTGATTTACTGTCAGCAATTTTTTTCAAAGCGGCTGTGGCTGATTTCTCCCCCTTGATCTTGGCCGGATCATCCGCCGGTCCCATGATCACAAAATCGTTGTACATTAGAGCAATTCTCTCGGTGCCATAGCCGTCCGCAACAAACTTTTCCTCCAGGGCTTTGGCGTGCACCAGGACCAGATCAAAGCTGCCGGTTTGGGCTATCTTCAATGCTTCGCCGGTGCCTGCTCCAACGTGGCGCACCCTTACCCCGGTTTTCTGCTCATAGGCGTCTTCCAGAGCTTTCACTATTCCAGCATCAATAGGTCCGATCGTGCTGGCCATCAAAACCTGCTGCTTGGCGGTCGGGGTCTGCTGGGTAGCCTGGTTACAGCCGCCTGCCATAAGCAGGCTGGCCGTCAGCAATAAGACAATAAACCATATCAGCGGTTTACGCTTGCCCACTGTTTTCACCTGTCCTTTCGCTATTTATCTACAATGCTCCTTCATGTTTTCAAAACCCACAATCCGGCCATCCTCCATGAAATAAACGGTATCGCTCAAGGCCTGCGCCTCCTTGCTGTGGTGGGTAACCAGCACGGTAGTTATCCTATGTTCCTTCAACAAGCCGCCGGTTTGCTCCATCAATTCCTGCCGGATGTCCTTATCCAGATTGGAAAAGGGCTCATCTAAAAATATTACCTCCGGTTCCAGAACCAGAGACTGGGCCAGGACCACCCGTTGGGCTTCGCCTCCGGAAAGACTGCGGGCCCGGCTTTTCTCCAGGTGAGCCACCCCCAATCTCTCCAGCCAGGGCCTGATCCTGGCCAGGCGCACCCGCCGGGGCACCCCGCGGAACTTGAGGCCCAACTCGGCGTTTTCCATAACGCTCAGATCGAGCATGATCGGCTTCTGAAAGACCATGGCCATCTTCCGATGCAAGCTTAGCTCACTGTATTCTGAATATTCCCGGCCGCGGTAGTAAAGCCTGCCGCTGGTGGGCTCCTGTAAAGCCGCCATCACCATTAAAAGGCTGCTTTTCCCGGCCCCGTTGGGTCCCATCAGACTGATGGCATCCCCTTCCTCAAAGCTTAAGCGCGGTATATCCAGAATAGTTCGGCCGCCCAGGACCAGGGTTAGATTTTCAATGCTTATTATTTTACTCATTGGCCGCTCCTCCTTTGTTGGAGAGCGGTCAACGCAGCCGTTACCGAATAGGCCAGCAGCAGTAAAATCACACTGATGGCGATGGCAACATCAAAGTTGCCCTTATTGACCTCCATAACCGTGGCCGTCGTCAATACCCGGGTTTCGCCCTTGATATTTCCGCCCACCATCATAGAAGCGCCGACCTCGGATACAACTCCGCCAAAGCCGGCCATCACCGCTGCGAGTAAACCCATACGGGCTTCCTTTACCAGACTCCACAACATCTGCAGCCGGCTGGCCCCCAGGGCTAAAAGCTGCAGGCGGATGCGGGGATTGATCTGCTGAATGGCCGCCAAGGTGAAACTGATGACTATGGGTGAGGCAATGACCGCCTGGGCTATGACGATGGCCACCGGCGTGTAAATCAGGCGCAGGGCCCCAAAAGGCCCGGATCTCCATAGAAATATGCTCACCCATAAGCCCACTACTACTGGTGGAAGGCCCATGCCAAAATTGGAAAGGCTGACCAGGAAATTGCGGCCCGGAAACCGGGTTAAAGCCAATAGGGTTCCCAGCGGAACTCCGATCAAAACGCTTATCAGAGTAGCCATTCCAGATACTCTCAGAGTCAACCAGGTTACCTCAAAAATCTCCGGGTCCAAACTGACCAGCATTTCGAGTGCTTTGACCAGGCCCTGCCAGATCAATTCCAAATTAAATCACTCCTACAAAGGTTGGCAGTTTATTTGCCCAGGTCAGCTTCGTTCTTGCCTGCATCAGCGAAAAACAGGGCCTGGCCGTATTTATCTACCCCAAACTGGGAAATAAGTTTCTGGGTATCGGCAGCAATCATATATTCAACAAAAGCCTTGGCTCCGGCAGCGTTCACTTTGGGGAACTTCTCCGGATTTACCTGCATTACATGGTAAATGTTGAGCAAGGACTTTTCGCCTTCGACCATTATATTAAGTTTTATATTCTTCTGTTGGGCCAGGTAGGTAGCCCGGTCGGTAAGGGTATAGCCTTCTTTCTGGCTGGCCACAGTCAGGGTTTGTCCCATCCCGGCGCCGGTTTCCTGGTAGCTGGCGCTTCCTTTGGCCGGAGTAATGCCGGCCGCTTTCCAGATGGCCAGTTCGGCTTTATGGGTTCCGGAATTGTCGCCGCGGGAGACAAATATGCTTCCCTTTTCGGAGATCTTCTTTAATGCCTCGGCGGCGCTCTTGGTGCCCTTGATGCCGGCCGGGTCGTTTTCCGGACCAACTATAATAAAGTCATTGTGCATAACCAGCTGATAGTTTATGCCGACTCCGCTGTCAACCAGCTTCTTTTCATCGGCGGGAGCATGAACCAAAAGCACATCGGCTTCTCCCTTTTCACCCATGGTAAGAGCCGCACCGGTGCCAACCGCAACGGTCTTTACCTTATAACCGGTCTTCTTTTCGAAATCGGGAATCAAAACGTCCAGCAAACCGCTATCCTGGGTACTGGTAGTCGTGGCCAGAATAATGTCTTTGTTCTCCGGGGTGGTTGGAGTAGGGGTGGTTTGGGTACAGCCGAACAGGCTCACCGCAAACAAAACCAGGATGATAAGTGGCAGATATCTCTTTTTCGATAACATTACAGTCCCTCCTTTTGAATTAAAACACCTGAAATACTTTCCCAAAGCCTCCTTTCAGTAAAGTCACGGTACCTTAAAAAAACACCTTAAAAAGACCCTGGTGCATCTTTAATAAGATACCGGTCAAACCCCAAGCTTAAAAATAGTTGCTGATAAATTTCTATATTCTCTATTTATAACAGCTACTATACAAATTCAACACAAGCATTATAAAAATAAACTAGATCAATAAAAGTTGACAAAAATAAAACCAGGGCCCCTTAGAAAGACGCCCTGACCTTTGCTGTCAGTAACCTGCTCGCCTTTCCAGTGGGAGGCGCAACCGTTTCCCATTGCACCCTAACGGCCGGCGTCCCCTAGTAGCACAACCTTAGGTAAACCGGCTCGGTGAGCGTCGTTATGTTTATTGTATTTTTCGCCATAATAACAAATAATCCTGCCCAAGCTGCATTATAATTAGTTACTGTTAATATAGCTTGGTCAGGATTATTCAGGATTATTATTGTTTAGTCCGGTAGTTTACAATCAGTCGGGAGATGCTTGGGGAATGGTTTTAAAAAACGATCTGGTTGCCGCGCAAATTGACCCCCACTATCAGCCCGGCGGCGATCATATTGGTGAGCATCGCAGTTCCACCATAGCTTAAGAAAGGCAGAGGGATTCCGGTCACCGGCATGACCCCCAGACACATGCCGATATTCTCAAAAATATGAAATAGCCACATCGCCGATACTCCCACTACCAAAAGAGTGCCGTATAATTCCTTGGCCTCAAAGCTGATGGCAATAGCGCGGACCAGAAGGATGCCATACATAATGATGACAAATAGCCCCCCCAAAAAGCCGAGTTCTTCTCCAATTACCGCATAGACAAAATCAGTGTGGTGTTCGGGCAGGAAGTTTTGCTGAACCTGGGTACCATGGTACAAGCCCTTGCCGGTGGCCCCCCCGGAGCCTATGGCAATAAGCGATTGCAGGGTATTCCATCCCGCACCCTTGCCTCCTGATCCGTCATTGGTAGGATTTACAAAAACGGTTAGCCTGTCCACCTGGTAGTCCTGTAAAGGAATCCACATTCCATATTGGAAATGAAGAAACAAAGCCAGGGCTACGACCGCAGCCGCCCCTCCCAGCAGGCCGAACAGTATCTTGGGATTGGCTCCGGCAAAATACATCATCACCAAAGTGATTGCGATATAAACCAGCCCGGTACCCAGGTCCTTCTGGGCCATAACTAAAGCCCAGGGCACCCCCATATACAGAAAACAGGGCAGCATTTCCTTAAAGGTATCAAGACTTCCTTTGCGCTTGCTCAAAAAATCGGCAAAGGCTAAAATGAACATTATTTTGGTGAACTCGGCCGGTTGAAATTGCGGCAAGGGGCCGATTTTAATCCACCCGGTGGTTCCCCTGACTTCGCTGCCGATGGTCAAAACCAAAATCAGCAAAATAACGGAAATGCCGTAAAGCGCCCAGCTGTAGCGTTGCAGCTGGATGTAGTCGTAGCGGATTATGATTATCGCAGCTATGATACCCAGAACAAAGGCCCCTATTTGTTTGCTCAAATAGTTGGTATTGGACGCATAAGTAGCACTGCTCAAGACCACCAGTCCAAAAGCGATCAATATAATTAAAACCGACACAAAAGTCCGGTCTATAAATTTAAAGCGTTTGAGTTCCAAAAACCGACCCTCCTTCACGCCTATTATAAAGCTCAGGTCCAGCCCTGTCTACCAAACGTTTTTAGTTAAATATAAAAGAAAAAGCCCGGGGATTTTGATTCCCCGGGACTTTTTCAGGTAGTCAAGCTAATTACTGGTTTATCACCTTCTTTAAACCCTTAACGGGTATATTGGCAACCAGGGCAATTGAGTCTTCTTCATTCTCCAGGCTTACCTGGAGCGCATCCTCATCAATGTCCAGATACTCCTGGATAACCCTGATTAAATCCTCTTTCAACTGGTTTATGAAATCGGGCGACACCGAAGCCCGATCATGCACCAAAACCAGGCGCAGCCTTTCTCTGGCTACTTCTTTGCTAGGCGGATTGTCCTTCATAAAAAAGCGCGAGATGAAATCCAATAAAGCCATATAACCGCCTCCTATTTGGCCAGCCGCAGGATCTTTTTAAACCGGTCCATCAGCCAGGAGGGATCGTTGAAGGCTTGAATTTCCAGCTCCTCCCCATCGAGCCGGCGGGCTATGCGGCGATAGGCCTGACCGGCTCGAGAATTGTCATCCAGGACCGCCGGTTCACCACGGTTGGTAGAAATCACAATCGACTCATCTTCCGGCACTACACCCAAAAGATCTATGGAAAGGATATCCAGAATATCTTCGATGTCCATCATATCGCCGCGTTTAACCATTTTTGAACGCAGCCGGTTTATAATAAGCCGGGCGTTGCTGAGACCGGCCGCTTCCAGGAGCCCGACGATGCGATCCGCATCCCTCACTGATGATACTTCCGGGGTGGCGACTATTATCGCGTCATCGGCGCCGGCTATGGCGTTTTTAAAGCCCTGTTCGATTCCAGCCGGACAATCCACCAGAATGAAATCGTAGTCTTTACGCAGTTCATTGGTCAGATTTTTCATTTGATGTGGCGTGATCGCAGTCTTATCTTTGGTCTGAGCGGCTGGCAGGAGGTGCAGCCCCTCGATCCGTTTATCCTTAATCAGGGCTTGTTTTAGCTTGCAGTTGCCATGAACAACATCGACAATATCAAAAACGATCCTGTTTTCCAGCCCCATTACCACATCCAGATTTCTCAAACCGATATCTGTATCAATTAACACCACCCGGTAATTCATCATGGCCAGAGCCGTCCCCAGGTTGGCCGTGGTTGTAGTTTTTCCTACCCCGCCCTTTCCCGACGTAATGACCAACACCCTGCTTTTCATTGCCAAACCTCCATTCATATTTTTAACTTTTCGATTATTACTTTGCCCGCCCTGATCCGTGCCAGTTCCGGTTGCTTGCCGATAAAATTGTCACCATCCGGAGGACGAGTTATGTGATTCGCCACGCGCAATTGGGTGGGGTTGAGACGATAGGCGGTGATGACAGCTTTTTCATCTCCAAAATAACCGGCATGGGCCACCCCTTTAAGCGATCCCATAACCAGGATATTGCCGGCCGCGATAACCTCAGCCCCCGGGTTTACATCCCCCAGGACCACTAGATTGCCCGGACTGAAGAAACGCTGACCGGAACGCAGATGGCGGCAAACCAACAGAGTTTCATCATAACTGGGCATATTTTCCACCACCGGCGGCAAACCATCCTCATTTATCGGATAGGGCATCCGGCCCCGCGACAGAACTTCCTTCAAGTACAGGCCTCGTTCAAGCAGTATATCCTCCAATTCACGCACCTGTTTGCTGGTCAGCCGCTTATTTCCCAGGTCAATGATCAGGCTGGTGCCGGGTTTGAAACTTTTGATTTCGGAAACGCGGCGCTCTAATCCGGCCTTGATTTCAGGAAAAGTATGAAAGGCCTTGAGGTCTATGAATTTTTCCTCTCCGTATTCTCTGGCTGCCGCTCGCATGTTACAATCCTCCTATCACTTGCCGGCTTCTAATTGCACATTGTTTATTATTTTCTATTTATTACATATATTTCCTGCGTTGAAAAATTAGAAATATGCTCTTTCCCTGGAGTTTTTCCCCAGAGTAAGTCGTTTGCGAGCAACAAAAATACGCCATCTTTCATGCGACTGCTTCGACAAATAAAGTAAGTTTTTTTAAATTGCGGAATTTTTAAATAAAAAAGAGTTAGATTCGTTTGAAAGTCGGAAGGAAATGAGTTAGGGAACGGTTCTTCAACTCATTTCAAAACAGGCACTGGCTATTGTTCAGCCTGTCAAAAATGAGTTGAAGAACCGTCCCCTAACTCATTCTAACTCATTTCCTTTGCCTACGGTGTCACTTCCGTAAGCGGCGGGTCGGGTTCAGTTGCAGCCGGCGGCGTTGTGGTTGCCGGCGGTGTAGTAGCTGCTGGCGGCGTTGTGGTCGACGGAGGGGTGGTTTCGGCCGCCGGGGGATTGCTGTCAGCCGGTGGCGCAGTATTCCCTGCCGGCGGTGTTGTGGTTGTCGCCGGCGGCGTTGTTGCCGGCGGCGTTGCCGAATTGGTGGCAGCAGCCAGGTGATCCACTACGCTAAAGTACTGTTCGAAGACCGCTTTGCATACCGGACCTGCTGAGGTGGCGCCGCTGTAGCCGTATTCAACAATGCCGGCAAAGGCGATTTCCGGATCGTCAAATGGAGCAAAGGCTATAAATACACCGTGGGTATCCTTCAAAGGATCATCGCCCGCCCTACCCGATTCAGCACTTCCGGTTTTGGCGGCCACTTGAATATTGGCCGGGAAATTGGTAAACAGGGCCGCCCCGGTGCCATCCCCCCTGGTTACTTCCAGCATGGCCCGCTTGGTTTCGGCCATGCTCCTGGCTGATACGGCCACGCTGCGCACCAGGCTGGGCTGGTTTTCAAAGACCGTTTTACCTTGGGGGCTGACTACTTTACTGACTACGTAGGGCTTCCACAGAGAGCCCCCGTTGGCCAGGGCGCTTACGTATTGGGCCAGTTGTATGACCGGATAATTATTGCCCCCCTGCCCAATAGACATGTTGAAAGTATCATAGGCTTGCCAATTGGTATCAAATTCATATTTGATTTTGAATCTATTTTCTACCTGGTCCAATTCCTTTTGCTTTTTCTTAAGCAACTCCTGCTTTTCCTGTTCGCTCTGGGCCTGCGCCAAGAGGGCCTCGTATTTGCTGTTGATGTTCTTTTTGTCGGCGTCTCGCTGCTGGTTCAGAATTATTTCATTGATCTGTTTTTTCCCTTCTGGAGTAGGCAATTGTCCTTTTGTCTCGTCAGGCAAATCGATCCCCGTCTTGACGCCCAGACCGAACTCGGCGGCCACCCTTATGATCTCGTCCTTGCCGGTCCGGCGACCGATCTCCTGAAAATAGGTGTTGCAGGAATGGGCCATGGCCGAATAATAGTTTACATTGCCATGAAACCCGGTGCATCTTATGAATGGTTCAACCCAATAGGCCCCTGCACAGTTTACAAATTCGTTCAAAGGGTTCATGACGTTTTTTTCCAGGGCAGCCATGCCGGTAATCGGTTTAAAGGTTGAACCGGGGGGGTAGCTTCCCTGTATGGCACGGTTTTTTAGTGCCCCCGGTTCCATGGGATTATAATCTCCCTGGGGAAGATAATAGGGGGCCTTGGCATTGCTCAGTTTTCCTTTAAAATCATCCGGGTTTAAAGCCGGGCTGCTGTACATGGCCAGAACTTCACCGGTCTTGACATTGATGAGCACCGCCGCTCCCACCCGGGCCTTGGGATGGGCGGCCTGCACCTTTTTAAGGGTATCTTCCATACTCTGCTCCATAACCTGCTGCAGGCGGGAATCAATAGTAAGATAAACATTAGCACCCGCTTCGGGGTCCTTGGTGTCCACTTCCCGGTTGGGGACCGGGCGTCCATTGGCGTCCACTTCTATCCGCCGGGCACCGTCTACCCCTTTCAGGTAGGACTCGTATTGTTTTTCCACTCCCGATTTACCTATGAGGCTGTTCAGGCTGTAGCGGCTTTTGATCTCTTCCTTGGCCATTTCTTCCTCGCTGATAGAGTGAATATAACCCAGCACATGGCCGGCCAGGGAACCCTTGGGGTAGGTGCGCAAGGGCTCAACATTGATAGTTACGCCGGGCAGCTCCATGCGGTTCTCCTCCAGTTTGACCACCAGGTCCCAGGGTATGTCGCGCAAAAGGATAATCGGCTCAAAAAGCCGGAATTTCTGCTCGTCGACTTTGGCCTTGATGAATTCGGGGGTCATTTCCGGATAGAGATCGATCAGGTTGGCGGACAGGTTGGCGGCCACCGTATCGGTGTCCGCTTTGCTGATTTCCAGATAATTGAGGCTCACCGTATACACTAGTTTATTGGTGGCCAGCAGTTCATTATCACGGGAGTATATTTCGCCGCGCGAGGCCTTGATGGTCACCAGCCGGATGCTGTTGTCTTTGGCGCGGGTCTGGTAGGCTTCGTTTCGAAACAGCTGTACGAAGGCCAAACGAACCGACAAAAAACCCATCAAAAATATGACCAGAATAGTATAAAACCGCAGTTTGCCTTTTATTTCAGCTGGTTTCATTTACCTCACCTCTGTCTCCCTCAAAACACCGTAATGAGAAGAATTGTAATACCATATGTACAGGGGGCCTGATAACAGGGCATTATACAGCGTCTGGAAGATGATAGTCATAAAAAGGCTATCATCCCAGTGAATACCGTTAAACTTGAAAAGGCTAAGTAGCAGAACCATACCGGAATTTAAAACAGTTCCTATAAAAACGGCCATCATCCCCACCAGAATGTTTTCTTTGAAGACATTTTGCTGTAGATGACTCAACAAAAAGGCGGTGATGGCTTTGGAAATGGCGTTTAAGCCTATAAAACGCCCCATGTAGAGGTCCTCAAAAAGGCCACAGCAAAAACCGTATAGGGGAGCTTGTTTCCTGGGACCCAGCAGGCTAAAAAATATAACCAGGAGCAGGAGCAGATCAGGTACCGCTCCTTTTATACTATAGGAACTGAAGAAAGTCGATTGTAAAAATATAGCCAGAATTGGTAAAAGAATATGTAATAACCAGCGCAATATCCTCTACCTCTTTACTTATTGCTGGGGGATTTGCTGGGGGTGATAGCTCATGATTACCAGGACTTCTTCCAGGCGGTCAAAATCAACCGCCGGTTTCAGGCTGGCTTTTAGGAGCAATCCGCCCGGTTCCTTAACTACCTCGGTTACCGTTCCAATAGGTATTCCTTTAGGATAAGTCTGGGAAAGATCAGAGGTTACAATCACATCGTACACCTGGATTTGGGAATAAAAAGGGATGTTCTGCATTCGTAATTCAGTATTGTTGCCAAATCCTTCAACAATCCCATTGGTCTCCCGGTCTTTTTCCAGGATGGCCCCGACTGCTATCTCCCGGTCGGTAATGAGAGTAACCTGAGCTGAATGCGCTGTTACATAGGTGACCCTGCCCACCAGCCCTTCCGGGCAAATGACCGGCATGCCTTTGGCTATGCCGTCCTGGCTGCCCCGGTCAATGGACACATTCTTGTACCAGTTGTTGGGGCTGCGAGCGATTACATGGGCGGCTTGCAGCTGCATGGTGCTGATATTGGTGTCTCTAAAGGCCAGCAGTTTTTGCAGGCGCTCCGCTTCACTTTTATATTCTTTTAGCGACTGGTTTTCCATCTGCAAAGCGTCCAATTGCTGCTGCATTTGAGTCACCTGGGCCTGCAGGGCTTTTTTATTGCTGAATATACTGGCAAAGTTGTTAAAGCCGTTAGTTATTCCCGCAGCAGCCCGGTGCAGAGGCGCGTAGATCACCTGCAGGGGGCCAAAGTTTTTGCCTTCCGTATACCCGGAAGCGCCAAAAATCATTAAACCCACCGCCGACAGCAAAATCAGCAGGATTAACCATAAAAATTTACTGCGCAGTAATTTGAACAACAACCCTCACCCGGTTAAAAAGATTTCTTTACGGATATCAATACCCGCTTGAGCACTTCAATGTTTTCCAGAACAATACCGGTTCCTCTCACCACAGCCAGAAGCGGGTCGTCACAGACGTACACCGGCATATTGGTATGCAGGCTGATCAATTTATCCAGCCCCTTCAATAAAGATCCCCCTCCGGCCATCACGATCCCCCGGTCCATGATATCTGAAGCCAGTTCCGGAGGAGTTTTCTCCAGACAAACCTTGATCCCGTCAATAATCTGCTCTACCGTTTCTTTAAGAGCATGAAGCAGCTCTTCGGAAGAAACCTTGATGGTTTTGGGCAGACCGCTCAGCAGATCCCGCCCTCTGACTTCATAGAACTCCTCTCCGCCTTCCCACAGGGCTGAGCCGATAGAAATTTTCATATCTTCGGCGGTTCTCTCCCCGATAAGCAGGTTGTAGTTTTTACGCAGGTGGGCGATTATAGCATCATCCATGTTATCGCCGGCCACCCGGATGGACTTGGAGGTCACGATGCCGCCCAGAGATATGACCGCCACCTCAGTAGTGCCCCCGCCTATATCCACGATAAGATTACCGGTAGGTTCATGCACCGGAAGGCCGGCGCCTATGGCAGCGGCCATGGGCTCTTCAATCAGGTAGGCTTCCTTGGCTCCACCGGAAATGGCGGCCTCGCGGACCGCCCGCTCCTCAACCGTGGTGCAGCCGGTCGGAACACTGATGATAACCCGAGGTCTTACAAAGGGAGTCCTCGATCCCAGAGCCCGGTTGATAAAATAACGCAGCATCGCCTGGGTAATGTCAAAATCAGCGATAACCCCGTCTTTCATAGGCCGGATGGCTACTATGTTTCCCGGGGTCCTTCCTATCATTTGCTTGGCTTCATCGCCTACGGCCAGAACTTTGCCGGTATCGCTTTCAATGGCCACAACCGAAGGCTCTCTCATAACTACGCCCCGGCTCTTTACATGAACCAGGGTATTGGCGGTGCCCAAATCTATGCCCAAGTCTTTGCCAAAAACCATATCGTCCTCCTTAAATCAAACCCCTGCTTTTCATGCTGGTGTAATTGTTTTCTCCAATAATAACGTGATCCAAAACCTCAATCCCCATCAGGCGCCCTGCTTCCATGAGCATACGGCTCACTTCGATATCTTCCTTGCTGGGTTCGGGATCGCCGCTGGGATGGTTATGCACCAGGATAATTGAAGCAGCGCTTCTTTTAATAGCTGTCTTATATACCTCCCGGGGGTGAACCAGCGAACTGTGCAGTCCGCCAATGGAAACATCCTCCATACTTATCAGACCACCCTTGCGATCCAGGTACAAAACCCGAAAGTGCTCGCGGTCATAATAACGCATTTCTTCTAATACTATATTTTTTACATCCTCGGGTGATTTTATGGGCGTTTTGTGCCAAATATCCCGGGCTGAGCGTCGCCCCAGTTCCAGGGCCGCTTTTATGCCGGCTCCTTTGGCCAGTCCAATCCCATGGTGGGAGGTCAATTCCTCCAAACTGGCCTCTTTGAGCCCCCTCATACCGCCAAAAGAGGCTAATAGCGCAGTGGCCAGTTCAATAGCGTTCAGGCTGCTGGTGCCTCTTCCTATGATAATGGCCAGAAGCTCGGCCTCACTTAAAGCCGGCTCGCCAACGGCCAGCATTTTTTCCCGCGGGCGCATATTTTCAGGCAGTTCCTTGATAGTAACCCGGTACTCACTCAGGATTGTATCCCCTTTAAAGTATTGCAATCCCTTGCCTTACTAGCATGCGGTAGACCCTGGCCAGAGGCAGGCCTACAACGTTGAAATAACATCCTTCAATTCTGTCCACCAAAACCGCTCCCCGCCCCTGCACTGCATAGGCGCCGGCTTTGTCATACGGCTCGCGGCTTTCGATATAGGCCTTTTTTTCCTCCTCGCTAATTATACGAAAAAAAACCCGCGTGACTTCATGCTCCAGGTCAAATTCTCCACTCAGTGCATTTTGCAGACACACCCCGGTTATAACTTCATGACTGCGACCGGACAGCAGGGTTAGTTTGGTATAGGCGTCCTGGCTGCTAACCGGTTTGCCAAGCACCTGTCCATCACAAACCACTATCGTGTCAGCTGCGAGCACCAAGCCAGATCGACATCTGGCGGCCACCCAGGCTGCTTTATTTCGTGCAATTCCTCGGACAGCTTCTATAGGATCCGGGTATCGCGAGGTTTCTTCATCTATATTAGCAGGCATGCTGGTAAACTCAAGCCCCAGTTGCTTGAGCAGCATTTCTCGTCTTGGCGACTGAGAGGCCAGTATAATTCTCTGCATCGGTTTCACGCCTCTAAAGCTTTCGATAAATCAAATAAGCAGTTAAAAATCCCAACAGGGCAAAAAGATTAAGGCGCAACATAAAACCAAAAGTCAGGCTGAATACATGCAAATCCACAGTAAACTGGGGAACACCGACGCTCTGGACCTTGCCCAGCAGAGCCAGCGACGGAATAAGCTTTTGAATAAGTTCCCCGATTAAGGCGCCGGCAATACCACCCAGGCACAAAAGCAATAGTAAAACCGGCCAGGAAGGATGGCTGCGCCCCTTACTAACCACCATATAACCTCCAGTGGATGATTTTTATCAGTGTAGCACTAGTGGGAAGCAAAGACAAGGCAGTTAAAAACGGGAAGCCCCACCTGCAAAGGAGCTTCCCGGCACTGATACTCTATCTGTTGTTGTAGGCCAGATTGAAGCTTAAAACCTCCAGATTTACTGAAAGGTCTACATTACGCAAGACAATATGGTTGGGCACCTTTAAAACCCGGGGCGAAAAATTTAATATAGCTTTTACGCCCGAAGCGATCAGCTTGTCGGTTACCTCCTGAGCCACGCCGGCCGGTACGGTAACTACTCCAATACTGATCTGGTGTTCCTTTACCCGCTCCTCAAGCATTCCCAAAGGCTCAACCTCAACCGGACCCAGTTTATTCCCAACCTTGTTCTTATCTACGTCCAATATGGCTTTGATGTTGAAACCACGGTCAATAAAACCATTGTATAAGGCCAGAGCTGAGCCCAGTTTTCCAGCCCCTATAATCATGATATTCCATCTTCGATCAAGTCCCAGGATCTTCATGAGGTGGCCGTACAGTTCTTCAACCTTGTATCCCACTCCCCGGGTGCCAAATTCCCCGAAATAGGCCAGGTCTTTGCGTACCTGGGCGGAACTTACCCCTACTCCCCGGGCTATTTCATCAGAGGAAACTGTATCAACCTCTTCATCAATGAGTTGGTGTAAATACCGGGAGTAAATAGAGAGCCGCATAACTGTGGCCTCAGGTATCTTGTAGACCTTCAAGCCCCCCACCCCTTAATTTCAAATTTCCATCTAATAATCCCTCTAATACTGCGATTCTAACAGAAAAATAATGAATTGTAAAAACGAGTCTGTACCATTATACAAAAAAACGTAACAAATTGTAAATGCAAATTGCCACCAGGGCCGAGGAAGGGATGGTCAGAACCCAGGCAATTAAAATCTGACGGGCGATATTCCAGCGCACTCCCTTAAACCGTTTGGCAGCTCCAACACCCATAATAGAAGAAGATACCACATGAGTGGTGCTAACCGGAAAGCCAAAATGACTGGCCGCGAGTATGACCAAACAGGAAGTAAAATCAGAGGCAAACCCGTTTATGGGCTCAATGCGAAATATTTTGCCCCCCATGGTTTTTATGATCCGCCATCCCCCCAGTGCCGTACCCATGGCCATGGAAAAAGCGCAGGCCGCTTTTACCCATAACGGGACGTTAAATTCGCCCAGTAGATGAGCTCCGACCAGTACCATGGTAATAATGCCCATAGATTTCTGGGCGTCATTGGAACCGTGGGAAAAGGACAGGGCACAGGCGGATACTATCTGCAGCTTCCTGAAGTTGTTGTTTATTCTATTGGGCGCCGCCCGTTTAAAAAGCCAAAAAAGGAGAGTCATAACCAGACTCCCCAAAATTACCCCGATTACCGGCGCTGACAGCAGGCCTGCCAAAATCATCAGGAAACCCTGCCATTTAACGCTGGCGCTGCCCAGGGCTGCAATTACCGCACCGGTCAAACCTCCAATGAGAGCGTGTGACGAACTGCTGGGTATGCCAAAATACCAGGTAAAGACGTTCCAAAAAATAGCCCCGACCAGGGCTGCAATCAGAATAAGTGGAGTAACCATCTGGGGGTCGATGATGCTTTTGCCGATGGTAAAGGCGACCGCGGTCCCGGTTAATGCCCCGGCAAAATTCAGAACTGCCGCCACCATTATGGCTTTGCGCGGTGAGAGGGCTTTGGTTGACACAGATGTTGCAATAGCGTTGGCGGTATCGCTAAAACCGTTGATAAAATCAAAGGTCAGGGCGAAAATAATCACAAACACGACCGGTATAAGGGTAAGGTTAAACATACTTAACGGCTACTCCCTTGATAATATTGCTGACATTTTCGCAATAATCCAGGGTGGTCTCCAGATGTTCGTAAATCTCTTTCCATTTGATGATGTCCACCAGATTTTCGGTGTTTTCAAAGAGCCTGGCAATGCCTGCCCGGTATAAAAAATCCCCTTCATGCTCATAAGACCTTATGACTTCACAGGCTTTTAGAATCGATGAATGCCTGGTCCTCACATCGGGCAGCTCCCGCACGGCTCCCTGTATTTCCTGGGCGGCTTCTTCGAGAACCTTGACCAGTTTCAAGGCATAGATATCTTTAGGAATTCCTGCCTTATAGATAACTACCTTTTCCAGGGTACCCTGAATATGATCCAAGATATTATTCAACTCGCGGGCCAGCAACAGGATATCCTCCCGGTCAAAGGGAGTAATAAATGAACTGTTTATCTGCTGCATTACCCGTCCCAGCACTTTATCTCCCTTTTCTTCTACTTCAGTCAAAAGCTCCAGCTTTTGGGTTGGATCCATGGGTTGTTCAAAATAACTCTTTAGAATGCCGCTGGCCTCACAGATGAAATCCGCCAGCTCATTGAAACAATAGAAAAACTTCTCCTCCCGTGGCTTTAGGCGAAAAACCACTCAAAAAACCTCCTTATATTCAGTACACTGCCAACCCTAATTCTATATATTATCAGCGGTTAAATTTTCGTATGACTGCGTTGTCGTCAATCGTAATACGTCCAGTATTACTCTCTCCTCCGCCTTGCCCTACAAAAGTTTTCCTCGCTGAGTAATACACAGAATTAGGATTGACATTGTACTAGCGCCCTATCTCTGTGTTCATTATACAGAACATTCCTTTAAGACTGTGTTAAGAATCTGTTAAGAATCTAGCGGCTTTCCGCCAGACTGCTCCAAACTTTTCCTAATAAATAGAAAGATCCGCTAATTAGCATATACTCATTATCCTTTAGCATACCCAATGCCAACTCCAGAGCCCTGGTGGGTTCTTCCTCTTCATAAACCGGAACCCCGGGGAAAAGCGAAGCAAACAGAGAGGAAAGCCGGCACCAGTTTGACGCCCGGTCTCTATCAGGACGGGTTACCACCACCGCCCGGGTCGCCTGCCCCAGTTCCCTAATCGACAAAAAGGCATCCTTGTCATCCAGCATTCCCAACAGCAAAACCCGCTCCTTATCCGGCAGGAGCGACTCGAGAGAAATCCGCAAGGCGCGGCAGGCATGGGGATTATGGGCGGCATCGGCAATAATCAGAGGATTGCGGCTCATGAACTGAAGCCGGCCGGCCAAGCTGATATCAGCCAGGGCTTCTCTGATATGCACAGGGCTTATCATCCAGCCCCGGTTTCTGAGGATATGGATTGCCGTCAAGGCTGTAGCCAGATTGGCAAGCTGGTAATCACCCGGCAGGGAAAAGGGCAGGCTGCCAAGAACGGCATCCGGCCAGGCAATTTCAATCAGACCGTCCAGGGGCGCGCCTTTTCTAAGCACTTGGACGGTTGAACTAGTACAGAGGGGAGCGCGTTTTTTCCTGGCCTCCCTCTCGATTACGCGGTAGGCCGGTTCGGGTACTTCGCCGACCACCACCGGAACCCGGGGCTTGATGATACCCGCCTTGTTAAAGGCGATTTCTTCCAGGGTCTCTCCCAGATAGGCGGTATGATCATAATCTATGCTGGTTATTACTGAAACCAGAGGGGTTATGACGTTGGTGGAATCGTAACGACCGCCCATGCCCACTTCTAAAACCGCTATATCCACCTGCTGGTCTTTAAAATATAGAAATGCCAGAGCCGTTAAAATCTCAAACTCGGTAGGGTGCTCCCCCCCGGCTGAAATGAGTCGGTCCGCGGCCGCCAAAACCCGGTCCAGATAGTCGTTCATATCCCGGGCGCTAATATATTCTCCGTTGATGCGTATGCGCTCCCGGTAAGAAGAAATGTGGGGAGATAGAAAACTCCCCACCCGGTATCCGGCTTTATGCAATATGGATGCGATAATCCAGCAGGTTGAACCCTTGCCGTTGGTTCCGGCTACATGTACTGATTTTAAACCGCTTTGCGGATTATCCATTATGGTTAATAAAGCTTCAATCCTCTCCATCCCGGGCCGACTGCCCAGCAGCAGCAGGTCCTGCAGCTTTTTTTCTACTATTTGCTCAAGATCTCCAGACGTTGTAAAATACCCTCTTTCCTGCTTCTGGCCTCTTCGGCCTTGCTCTTTTCTTTTTCGATAACCGCTTCCGGCGCCCGGGCCAGGAAATCCTGGTTGGCCAGTTTGTTTTCGGCCTTGGCCAGGTCGGCCATCGTGTTTTGCAGTTCTTTATTGAGGCGCTGGATCTCCTTATTGACATCGATCAGGCCCTCCAGAGGCACGTACAGTTCAAACCAGGAATTCAAGGCTGACACCGCCTGAGCCGGTTTCTCTTCGATCTTGTCCAGCAGTTCCAGTTCATTGACTCCAGACATGGTGCGGATGTAGGACTGATGGGCAGCCAGCATGCTTCGCAGGTCGGGCTCCGGCACCACCAGCAGGGCTTTTATCTTTGAGCCGGGGGGCACATTGAACTCGGCCCGAATATTGCGAACCGCTCTAATTATGGCCATGATGCGCTGCATATCGACTACCGCCTCCGGCCATACTTTGGCCTGACTTCCATCCGGCCAGGGATTGAGCATAATAGTCCGGCTGGCCCCGGGCAGGCTCTGATATATTTCCTCGCTGATAAAGGGCATAAACGGGTGCAGGAGATGTAGAATATCCACCAGAACCTTTACCAGAACATTCTGCACCAGAAGCCTCTCCTGGGGAAGCGCCGCACTTCCCAGGCGCGGTTTGCAGAGCTCGATATACCAGTCGCAGAACTCATCCCAGATAAAATCGTACAGGAGCCGGGCGGCTTCGCCCAATTCATATTTTTCCAAAAGGGCGGTGATCTGCTGAGCCCGGTCAGAAGCCCGGGAAAGGATCCACTGATCGGCCAGCTGCAGTTGCTCCTCATTGATATCTATGGTTTTATAGCCCTCCAGGTTCATCATTACAAAGCGGGAAGCATTCCATATTTTATTGGCGAAGTTGCGGATGTTTTCAACCTTTTCCCAATGGAAGCGCACGTCATTGCCGGGCGTCACCCCGGTAATCAAGGAAAAACGCAGGGTGTCGGCTCCGTATTTTTCAATGACTTCGATCGGATCCACCCCGTTGTCCAGAGACTTGCTCATCTTGCGCCCCAGGGCGTCCAGGATCAGTCCGTGAATATTAACGTCGTAAAAGGGCACCTGTCCGGTCTGTTCAATGGCCGAAAAGATCATGCGCGCCACCCAGAAGAAAATGATGTCTCTTCCCGTAACCAGAACCGTAGTGGGGAAGAAATGGCGCATATCCTCGGTGTCGTCCGGCCAGCCCAGGGTGGAGAAAGGCCACAGGGCACTGGAAAACCAGGTGTCCAGTACATCTTCGTCCTGCCTCAGGTCGGCCGAGCTGCAGTTCGGGCACTGGTCCGGATCGGTGCGGCTGCAAATGACTTCACCACAGTCCTCACAGTACCAGACTGGAATCCGATGTCCCCACCACAGCTGGCGGGAGATGCACCAGTCCCGAATATTCTCCATCCAGTGAATATAGATGCGGGTAAAGCGCTCCGGTACAAACCGGGTCTCCCCGGAAAGGACCCTGGCAATGGCCGGTTCAGCCAGGCGCTTCATCTTCACGAACCACTGCTTGGAAACCAGCGGTTCAACCACCGTGTCGCAGCGCTGGCAATGGCCCACCGCATGACGGTGTTCTTCAACCTTGAGCAAAAGCCCCAGGGCTTCCAGGTCTTTTACGACCGCCTGGCGGCCGGCATAGCGCTCCAAACCCGCATAAGGCCCGGCGTTTTCATTCAGCACTCCGGCTTCGTCCATTATTACCAGCTGGGGAAGTCCATGGCGCAGGCCCATCTCAAAGTCATTGGGATCATGGGCGGGAGTGACCTTAACTGCGCCCGTCCCAAATTCCTTATCGACATAGGCATCGCTTATTACGGGTATCAGACGGTCCATCAGCGGGAGCCGGGCCTGTTTGCCAACCAGGCTCCGATAGCGTTCATCTTCGGGATGAACGGCTACCGCCGTGTCGCCCAGCATGGTTTCCGGTCTGGTAGTGGCTACTACCAGGTATTCCTCGCTGCCCTCTATCGGATAGCGTATATGCCATAAATGCCCGTCGCTCTCTTCATGCTCAACTTCAATATCCGAGATGGCGGTATGGCAGCGAGGGCACCAGTTCACTATGTAGTCCCCCTGGTAAATAAGGCCCTTCTCAAAAAGCCTCACGAAGGTCTCCCGAACCGCCCGCGAGCAGCCTTCATCCATAGTAAAGCGCTCCCGGCTCCAGTCACAGGACGATCCCATGAGCATCAACTGGTTGGTTATCCTTGACCCGTAGAGATGCTTCCATTCCCAGACCCGTTCAACAAACTTTTCCCTTCCCAGGTCGTGTTTGCTCAAACCCTCCCGGGCCAGAGCCTCTTCCACCCGGGCCTGGGTGGCAATTCCGGCATGGTCGGTGCCAGGCAGCCATAGGGCATTGTAACCCTGCATCCTCCGCCAGCGGGTCAGGATATCCTGCAGGGTGTTGTCCAGGGCATGGCCCAGGTGAAGCGAGCCGGTGACATTGGGCGGGGGCATCACTACAGAAAACATCTTTTTATTATAATCCTGGCTCGGTATAAAGAACCCATTTCCTTTCCAGAATTCGTACCATTTCCCCTCAACCTGGGCGGGGTCATAGACGCTGGGCAGTCTGCTGTCGGCACCCATTAGCGACTCCTCCTCATTTTTGCTATATGTTCATGATAATTCTTGACAATTATACAATTTTAATTGTACTGAAAAACTCCCAAGCAGTGCAAGCTCCGTAAAAAAGGCTTCGACCTTATTATTCAGCCCAAGCCTATTAAACACGTTTAATTAAAATGTTTTAATTGGCAGTAAACACCACTTGAGGACCATAAGCAATTCCGGAGGCGGTTATGACATAAGTCTTTACATAGTAGAGCGCGCCCTTTTGCAGGTCGCGGGCATGGTATTGAAACACCTTGTTTCTCTGGATGGAATAACCGACTTTGACCATGCTTTCCAGTCCCGGAAGCTGTCCGTAAATAAAACCGTATTCCCGGATCCGGCTCCCGTCGATGGCACCGATCCTACCGCTAAAAGTGGCTTCGGATAAGCCAATATTACTCACCAGGGTGGTAAAGGTCGGCTCAGCATTGTAACCGGCCTTAAAACGAACCGTGTTCCCCCGGGTGGTTCCATAGGAATTGCGGGCATAGGCCTGGACATAATAGTATTCTCCAGGATCTAAGTAGCTCAGCTGGTAGCTGAAGGTATGGTCAACCGGGATGGAACTGCCTGCTTCCACCCGGTTTTCCGGGCTGCTGCGGGTCCCCCAGTAAAAGCCATAGGAAGTAATGCTAGTACTTCCCTGGGAAGTTATGACGCCATAAAGAACGGTTCCGCCCGCCTGGTCAACCGGTTTTTTGGTAGATACCGCCGGCTTGCCATAGCTGTAATAGTCGCTGTCATCATCATAGTAATCATAATAATCCCCGGTGGTAAAACTCAGGATCGAACCATAGGAAGTGCCGGAGGCATTGCGGGCATAGGCCTGGTAATAATAAGTGGTATGAATGCTCAAATTGGTCAGATAGGCGTTAAAACTGCGTTCGCCTATACCATTGGTTCCTAGCGGCAGTCTAATGCTGCAGTTCCTGTCCAGGCCATAGCGGAAACCGTATTCGGTAATGGCCTGATTCCCGTCCGAGGTAATTCCGCCGTAAAGTCTGGCATCACCGTAATAAACGGAAGCCCCTTTGGTTCTAACCCCGGGAGAACGCCCATCACTTCTCGTAAAAAAATATCTGACCTCCCCATAATTCGTCCCCTGTTCATTGGTCGCATAGGCAAAAAACAGGTATTCGGTATCAAGCTCCAGACCGGCCTGGTTGGCTGAAAAATACTGGCCCTGGGCAATGCTGGTTCCCACCCTTTTCTTAGACGAGTCTCCGTCAGCCACAATTGCATCCTGAATAAAATTGCTTATATCAGCGGTCCTGGCGTAATAAAAGCCGTAGTCGCTGATAGTCCCCACGCCGTCAGAGACAATCCGCCCTTCCAGAACGACCTGGCCGCTGTTCAGTTCATAGCCAATAGTGGCTGCGGCGGGCGCTGTCACAGCTGCCGCGGAAAAGGGAAACAGCATCATAATCATTATGAAAACAGCTATTCGCTTAATTTGGGTCCGGATTGGTCTTTTCCCCACTATTTTACCTTCTTTACCATCATTTATAAAATTCAGTATAGTTTAACAATGCACCTGGAGTACAGCTTTTCTTTGCATAAATGAACCATCATATAATATTATCGAATTTTAGCCAAAATGCCTTAAAAGATGAGCATCCCCTGCTGCTTCCCGCCCATTTTAACCGAGTACTAACTTTTCCTGCTGCCCTCCCCTATGCTAATCTAATATAGAAACCGGCCTAAAGGTTCACTGCGCTTAAATGGAAAGGCCTAAAACGTTCCAACTTGCTTAAGGAGGTTTTTCAGTGAGCAGCCTGAAAATAGGACGCAATGATCCCTGCCCCTGCGGCAGCGGGAAAAAATATAAAAAGTGCTGCGGTCGGCTGGGTGAACAGGTGGATATATCTCCAGATCCCTTTACCCGTTACAGTCAGTTATTGACAGCCGTAAAGCTTAAACTGGATCAATATTACGAACAGCGCATCAAAAAGCTGCGCCGGGATCTGCGCGGCCACTACCTGCGCTTCACCGTAAATCCCATCCTTCCCAAGGAAAATGAAGCCGTGTTCAGTGAATGGTTGTGGTTTGGGGCTAGCATCGGGGACAACCCGGCCCTGGGCGAAGCATACCTGGAGAGCAACGGTGAATACATGGATGCCATGCTCAAGGACTGTCTGGTTTCTTTGAATGATTCTTTCCTTTCGATCTATGAAGTACAGGGTTCAGAGTACCAGTACCTCAATATCCAGGATATTTTTCTGGGCACCAGCCACCGCATCCTGCTGAAAGAACCCTGGGACGAGCAATTAAGCCAGAACGCCCCCCTGTTCATGGGGCGCCTGGTTAAACTGGAGGAAAACCAGTTGTTTTCCGGCATGGTGGTATCCCTCTCCAACAATTCCGGCGAAAAGGACTTCCTGATCCGCCACCTGAATTTCTTGTGCTCCTTATACAATGAAGACCCAGCCCGCTTCATAAAGGACAACGAAGAAATCATCTACGGCCTGTTTGACCATGCCTCCCAGCAGATTATGGTGAACTTCGATCATATGGAGGCCGCCGGGCTGGATGAGATTCGGAAGGAGCAGCTTTCTAAAGCTGTCAAGGGCGGAGGCGACTGGCAATACCTGCATACTACCCAGGGCTACCGCTGGTACCGTTTAAATGATCAGGTGAGCGGTTACGTGCGCCTGGCTCTGGGAGAGGCCGACTTTATCTGGTCAGCCGAAGTCCTGGATGACATCGAGAAAATGAGGAACCTGCTAAATCAAGCTGCGCCCGGCCTGGAGCCGGTGGTCATCCAAAACCGGTTTAGCGCTCAGGCGCCTATTGATGAATATTTTAACCATTGGTTCCTTTTGATAAGGGATCGGGAAGCTGAACAATGGTTTAAGACGCCGCACCTGGAAATGGATAATAAAACCCCGGCCGAGGTTTTGGAAGAGGACCAGGGGAGGGAAAAGCTGGACCAGATGCTGAACCAGCACCTGGAAGCCAGCCCGGAAGGGCAGGCTTTGATTGACTATTTAAAAGAGAGGATATCTTGAGGAAGCAAAAGGAACGTCCCCGCGCTTCCTCCTGTGCCTATTCTTCGGATAGGAGACCGAGGATGGCATCCTTTATTTCTTCCGCGCCCTCGCCGGTTTGAGCCGAGAAAACGATGGGCGTATCGCTCGTTTCCAGGTTTAGAGCCCGGCGGATCACGGCCAGGTATTTAGCCCGCTGGCCGCGGGAAATTTTATCGGCTTTGGTGGCAATGAGCAGCAGAGGCAGCTCGCTTGTCAATAGCCAGTCTTTCATGAGCCGGTCGTTTTGGTTGGGCTCATGGCGTATGTCGAGAAGCATGATAACTCCCCTTAACTGCCCCCGCTTTTGCAAGTACTTTTCAATCATTTTCTGCCAGCGATTTCTCTCCTGCTGGGACACTTTGGCATAGCCATAGCCCGGCAGATCCACCAGATGCCACGTGTCGTTGATGATAAAAAAATTTATGGTCCTGGTTTTTCCCGGAGTAGAGCTGGACTTGGCCAGCCCTTTACGATTGACAACTTTGTTGATCAGCGAAGATTTCCCCACATTGGACCGGCCCACCAGCGCAATTTCAGGCAAATTCCCCTGCGGCAGGGCTTCCAGGTCGACAAACGAACCAACGTATTCCGCCTTTTTTATTATCATCCTTATACTCCCAAATAAAAAGGGAAACGATGGTTTCCCCGAATAGAGATCAAATTATACTCCAATTTATAATTGCACCAATGATTCGGGTACAATTTTAGATGCAGACTTTTATGCCAAGCCTGCCGCCTGCGACTAATATACCTTGGCGACTATTGGTTGAGGGTGTGATCCAATACTTCATCCATATGGTTTACCGGTATAAAGCGCAGATTTCTGCGTACCGGAGCCGGGATATCAGCCAGGTCTTTTTTGTTGTCAATGGGCAGAATGATATTTTTTATCCCCGCCCGGTGAGCAGCCAGGACCTTTTCTTTTACCCCCCCGATGGGCAGAACTCTGCCGCGCAGGGTTATTTCACCGGTCATAGCAACATCGCTCTTAACTTCTCGTCCTGACATGGCCGAAGCCAGAGCCGTGGCAATGGTAATTCCGGCCGAAGGGCCGTCCTTGGGAATAGCCCCTTCAGGCACGTGCAGATGGATGTCAAAATCCTGCAATTTGTCCGGATCTATCTGCAGCTCTTCAGCCCGCGAACGCACATAGGTAAGCGCGGCCTGCGCCGATTCCTTCATTACGTCGCCCAGTTTGCCGGTCAGGGTCAGTTTGCCCTTCCCTTTTACCAGAGCCACTTCAACCGACAAGATATCGCCTCCGGTCTCGGTCCAGGCCAGCCCGGTAGCCACGCCTACCTGGTTCTCCTTTTCCGCGACTCCGTAACGGTAGCGCTGAATCCCCAAATACTTCGGTACACTGCCCGCCGTAATGCTCGCCTGGGTCTTGGAATCCTCCACCACCTGCCGGGCTACTTTGCGGCAGATTGAAGCGATCTGCCGTTCCAGGTTGCGAACCCCCGCTTCCCTGGTATATTCACGAATGATCCTCCGGACCGCCCCTTCGGAGAACGATATGTGATCGGGTTTCATCCCGTGCTCCTTGATCTGTTTGGGTATCAAATAGCCTGCGGCGATATGCACTTTGTCCTCTTCCGTATATCCGGAAAGCTCAATAATCTCCATCCTGTCAAGCAGCGGACGGGGTATGTTGTAAGTGGAATTGGCGGTTGTAATAAACATAACCTTGGAAAGGTCAAAGGGTATTTCCAGATAATGATCGCTGAAAGTAAAATTCTGTTCCGGATCCAGAACTTCCAGTAAAGCTGAAGCCGGGTCGCCCCGGAAATCCATAGTCATTTTATCAATCTCATCCAAGAGAAAGACCGGATTTCGGGAGCCGGCTGTTTTTATACTCTGCAAAACCCGGCCGGGCATGGAGCCCACATAGGTGCGCCGGTGCCCCCTGATTTCAGCTTCGTCCCGAATACCGCCCAGAGACATACGGATAAACTTTCGCCCCAGGGACCGGGCGACTGATTTTCCGAGCGAGGTTTTGCCCACCCCGGGAGGGCCCACCAGGCATAGAATAGGCCCCTTCATTTTTTTGGCCAGCTTGCGGATGGCCAGGTATTCCAGGATTCTCTCCTTGGGTTTCTCCAGCCCGTAATGGTCCTCTTCCAGGTACTTTTCGGCAACCTTCAGGTCCAGCCGATCGCGGGTTTCCACCGACCAGGGCAGGGCCAGCAGCCAGTCCAGGTAGTTGCGAACCACCACCGCTTCAGCCACCATAGGCGGCATCTTTTCCAAGCGGTCCAGCTCTTTAAAGGCCTTTTCCTCGGCATCCTTGGGCAGGTTGGCGGTGTGGATCTTTTCCCTCAGCTCTTCAATTTCACTGGTTTTTTCATCCTTGTCGCCCAGTTCTTTTTGAATAGCCTTCATCTGCTCGCGCAGGTAGTACTCTTTCTGGGTTTTTTCCATCTGCTTGCGCACCCGGATATTGATCTTTCTCTCCAACTCCAGGACTTCCATTTCCTTAACCAGCAGTTCACAGAGAAAGTTTAAGCGCTCGGCAACGTGTTTCAACTCCAGAACGCGCTGTTTCTCATTGATGCGCAGGGTAAGGTGGGATGCTATGACATCAGCCAGGCGGCCCGGCTCTTCAATGCCCACCACGCTGACCACCGTTTCCGGCGGAATCTTCTTACTCATGCGCACCCACTGCTCAAACTGCGACACCAGCGTACGCATCAAAGCCTCTATTTCAGGAGTTTTCAGGTTCTCGCCTTCGCGCAGCACTTCTACTTCCACCTTGATAAAAGGCTCGTAACTTAAATAGCTTTGCACCTCGGCCCGGTACAATCCTTCCACCAGAACCCGCATAGTCCCGCCAGGCATTTTAAGAACCTGCCGGATTTCAGCTACGGTACCGATGGTGTAAATCTCTTCTTCTTCCGGGTCGTCGGTTTGGGCTTCTTTTTGCGTGGCCAAAAAGATCTCTTTGGTATCCAGCATGGATTCTTCAATGGCTTGAATCGATTTTTTGCGCCCTACGTCCAAATGTATCACCGTATATGGGAAAACCAGCAGCCCCCGAAGCGGAAGCATGGCAACCTCACGATACTCTTTAATATCAGGCAAAAAAAACACCTCCCAGGCACATTTATTCTACTATATGTGCTATGCTGGCGCAAGAAGCGCCATATGCTCAAATAGCCCTGGTGATGATATCTGTTTCTTCTTCCAGGGCCTGGCTTATTACCTCTTCGACGTCCTGCACCGGTATTATCTTGATTTCCGGAAAATCGTCGAAGATCTTAAGCCAGTTCTCGGCCGGGATCAAAACCCTTTTTATGCCGGCTTTGCGGGCTGCTTCAACTTTGCTGATAACGCCTCCCACCGGTTTCACGGAGCCATGTACAGACAGCTCTCCGGTCATGGCCACCAGGTTGTCAACCGCCAGCCCTTTGATACTGGAATAAATGGCGGCCGCCATGCTCACCCCGGCCGAGGGACCATCCACCGGCACCCCTCCTGGGAAATTGATGTGAATATCGTAGTTGTATAAATTAATGCCGTAGCGGGAACGCAAAACTGTAAATACCGTCTCCAGAGCGCCTTTGGCCATGCTTTTACGGGTAAGGCGCCGCTCCTGTCCGCCAAATTGCTCTTCTTCAACAACGCCGGTTATGGTCCAGTTCCCCTTGCCGACTTCCACCTTGATGCTCTTGGCTTCAACTTCGATCAGAGTGCCCTGGCAGGCTCCAAAAACCGCCAGCCCGTTGACAATCCCCACCGCCGGAGAATCCTTGGGTCTAAACTCCGCCCGGGGCGTGAAGCGGCCGTTGTTTAACACTTTTTCCACGTGGTTTACGCCGATCTGGGGACTGTTTTCCATCATGGCAATGCCGGCGGCCAGCTGCACCATGTTCACTGCTTCCCGACCGTTGCTGGCATAACGGCTTATCTCATCCAGGGCTTCTTCTTCCAGTACACAGTTAATCTTATCGGCCGCGTTTTTAGTGATGGTAAGTATATCGCTTTTCTCCAGGGGTTTGAAAAATACTTCCATACACCGGGAACGCAAAGCCGGTGAAAGCTCGTCAGGACTCCGGGTAGTGGCTCCCACCAAGCGAAAATCGGCCGGCAACCCATTGTTGAATATATCGTGAATATGGGAGGGAATATTGCGATCGCTTTCGCTATAGTAGGCGCTCTCCAGAAGCACCTTGCGGTCTTCCAGAACTTTCAGCAATTTGTTCATCTGCAGGGGATGCAATTCTCCTATTTCATCAATAAAAAGTATTCCCCCGTGCGCTTTGGTGCAGGCGCCGGGTTTGGGCTGGGGTATGCCGGCCTGGCCTAAAGCGCCCGCACCCTGGTAGATCGGATCATGCACTGAACCGATCAGCGGGTCGGCAATATTTCTCTCGTCAAATCTGGTTATAGTGGCGTCCACCTCAATGAATTTAGCCGTTTTATTGAAGGGCGACAGCGAGTTTTTCTGGGCTTCATCCAAAACCAGCCGGGCTGCCGCGGTTTTACCCACCCCAGGAGGGCCGTAGAGGATTACATGCTGGGGATTGGGACCACACAAGGCTGAACGCAGTATGTCAATGGCCTCCTCCTGTCCTATTACATCGTTTAAGGAAGCAGGCCGGGTGAGGCTGGATAAGGGTTCGGTTAGACAGTTGGTGCGCAGGCGCTGCAGGCGCTGAGTCTCTCGCTCCGATTCTTTTACTACAACATTCTTTTTACTCTGCTGGCCTTTTAGCAGCGTCCAAAAGTATACTCCGATGACTACGGCGAAAAAGAACTGAATCAGGTAAATAACCCCGCCGTATTGAACAAAAAATTGATTCAACATGCTGCCCTTCCTTTCCCTGCGTTTTCTCTATTATTCCCTGTGCAGCAAATAGGCATCATGAAGAACCGCTGTAAAATAAGGCAGCTTGCGCTGCCTTTTCCTAATCCGTATTAATTTGTTTTAACCAAAGCGTCCCGGCCTGATGACCAAAGCGAAGCTCAAGGCATGAGAAAGCCCGCAGCTGAGACGTACACAAGCACGTTGACAGAGCGGGCTTTTTAAATAACGCAAAATTTCGTTTTGGGTTGGGCTGGATTAGTTTACCTTGCGTTTGGCGTCTACGGTAACCAGGAGGGGGCTCTCTCTTTTTAAGACCACGTCTTTGGTAATGGCCACCTTGGTTACATCTATGCGGGAGGGAATCTCATACATGACCTCCAGCATGATATCCTCTATAATAGCCCTCAAACCGCGGGCTCCTGTCGCCCTGCGCAACGCTTCGTCGGCAATGGCCTGCAGGGCTTCTTCTTTGAATTCCAGATCCACCCCGTCCAGCTCAAACAGCTTTTTATACTGCTTGATCAAGGCATTCTTGGGCTCGGTGAGAATTCTCACCAGGGCATCGCTGTCAAGCGCCTCCAGGGTCACGATAATCGGCACCCGGCCTACAAATTCCGGAATCAACCCATAGCGAAGCAGGTCCTGGGGCAGGATCAGGTTCAAAATTTCGCCTATCTTCTTTTCCTGACGGCTTTTGATTTCGGCTCCGAATCCCATAACTTTCTGTCCAACCCGGTTCTGGATTATTTTATCAATACCTTCAAAGGCTCCGCCACATATAAACAGTATATTACTGGTGTCTATCTGAATAAACTCCTGGTGCGGGTGTTTGCGCCCACCCTGGGGTGGAACACTGGCCACCGTCCCTTCCAGAATTTTCAGCAAGGCCTGTTGCACCCCCTCCCCGGATACGTCCCGGGTGATGCTGGGATTGTCGGTCTTGCGAGCAATTTTATCGATCTCATCAATATAGACAATTCCTTTTTCGGCCTTTTCAATATCGTAATCCGCCGCCTGGATCAACTTGAGCAGAATGTTCTCCACGTCTTCGCCGACATACCCCGCTTCGGTAAGCGATGTGGCATCGGCTATGGCAAAAGGCACATTGAGTATGCGGGCCAGGGTTTGCGCCAGCAGGGTTTTGCCGCTTCCGGTTGGCCCCAGCATCATTATATTGCTCTTCTGCAATTCCACATCATCCAGTTTCATCCCCAGGTTGATGCGTTTGTAGTGATTGTACACCGCTACCGCCAGAGACTGTTTGGCCCTTTCCTGGCCTATAACGTAATCATCCAGAATGTCTTTGATCTCTCTGGGCTTGGGGATGTCACCCAATTCAAAACCGAAATCTTCGGCCAGTTCTTCTTCGATGATTTCGTTGCACAGTTCTATGCATTCATCGCAAATATACACACCGGGTCCGGCTACCAGTTTTTTTACTTGATCCTGCGTCTTTCCGCAGAAAGAGCATTTTAGCTGTCCTTTGTCATCCCCGTACTTGTGCATAAGTTCACCTCATTTCCCCAAGCTTACTTCTTGCGGTTAACGGGAAACACTTCGTCAATTAGACCGTAATCTTTGGCTTCGGCCGCTGTCATAAAATAGTCCCTTTCCACATCCGCCTGTATTTTTTCAAGCTTTTGGCCGGTTCTCTCGGCCAGAATTTCGTTGAGCTTGGCTTTTTGTTTCAAAATCTGCCGGGCGCGAATCTCAATATCGGTGGCCTGCCCCTGGGTTCCTCCCCAGGGCTGGTGGATCATGACCTCGGCGTTGGGTGTGGCAAAACGCTTGCCCTTTTGCCCCGCTGCCAAAAGGAAGGCGCCCATACTGGCGGCCATGCCAATGCAGATAGTTGATACATCGGGTCTGATGTACTGCATGGTGTCATATATAGCCAGACCGGAGGTAATAGACCCGCCCGGGCTGTTTATATACAACGAAATATCTTTGTCAGGATCTTCAGCCTCTAGAAAAAGAAGCTGAGCATTTACCAGATTGGCAACCGTATCATCGATCGCACTGCCTAAAAACACTATTCTATCTTTTAACAACCGGGAATATATATCATAGGCACGTTCGCCCCGGTTGGTTTGTTCAACGACCATCGGCACTAAAAAGGACATCGGTTTCACTCCCATCTATTATTAAGATTCTTTTACCTTTTTACCTGCTCCATACTATAATTATGCCTCTTCTTCACTTTTTGCTGAATCAGCAGCTTCAGAAATTGCACTTTCATCTATCTTTACCCCGGAAGGGGGTGTAGTAAACTCCTTTTCAATAATTATCGCTTTTTCTATCAAATAATCCACTGCTTTATCTATTTGTACGCCAAACCGGATCTTTTCTGTAACGTCTTTGAGAATTTCCCGGGTGTTGTCCAGGTCAACATGCATCTCCGCAGCAATATCTTCGATCCGCTTATCTACTTCTTCATCGCTGACCGTAAAACCTTTTTCCTCCACCAACTTTTCCAGCATAAAATCAGACTTAACACTGCGCTCGGCATCCGGCCACATGCGGGTTCTCAAGTCATCTTCAGTGCTGTTGGTAAACTGGTAATACTGTTCCATGGTCAATCCCTGAGAACCGACGGACTGCTCCATCTGCTCCAGCATACGACCCACCTGGGTCTTGACGGCCGCCGCCGGCACTACCATTTCGCAGCGCTCCAGAGCCTTTTCAATAACCTCATGCTTGAGCACCTCTTTGCGCCGGGCTTCAAGGTTCTTGTTCATACTCTCAGACATATCCCGGCGGAGTTCCTCCAGGGTGTCAAACTGACTTACTTCCTGGGCAAACTCGTCATTTAACTCGCGCAGCTTCTTGCCTTCCAGCTTTTTTATAAGGACTTTGAATACAGCCTTTTTACCGGCCAGTTCTTCAGCATGGTAAGCCTCCGGGAACATCACCTCGATATCCTTGCTGTCGCCTTTCCGGAGTCCGACCAATTGCTCTTCAAAGCCGGGTATAAAGCTTCCCGAGCCCAGCTCCAGGGGATAGTCTTCGCCCTTGCCGCCCTCAAAGGGCACATCATCCACGAATCCTTCAAAGTCTATAGTTACCGTATCACCCATTTGCGCCGGTTCGTCTTCCTTTTCTTCCAGTTCGGCGTAACGGGCGCGCATTTCCTCCAACCGGGCATCCAAATCCTGGTCACTGACTTGCAGTTTGGGGATCTCAATTTCCAGGCCTTCCAGGTCTCCCAAAGTAACTTCCGGTTTCACCGCTACCCGCGCAGTGAATTTAAAGGTCTCCAATTGCAGTTCATCCTCGAAATCGAACTCGGGTTGGGCAATAGGTTCGATATTAAGCGCCTCAATAGCCTCGGTATAGGCATCGGGAAGCGCTACCTCCAGGGCTTCGTTCAGGAGGATCTCCTTTCCATAGTGGGCTTCCAAGAGCACCCGGGGAGCCCGGCCTTTACGAAAACCCGGGATGCTTACCTGTTTCACCACTTTCTTGTAGGCTTTGTCCATAGCCTCGTCCATACGGCCTTCATCTATTTCGATGGCTATGTAGGCCTCGCTGTTTTCTATCTTCTCAAGTTTAAAATCCATTAATGATCCTCCTTGTGTTTGTTCTTTAGATTATTCATTTATGGCATGCAAGCGCCCGGCTGCTTTTACCGGTCAGGCAGAAACACAAGGCCCCGGCAAATGCCGAGGCATGATTGCTTTTGGAGCGGAAGACGAGATTCGAACTCGCGACCCTCGCCTTGGCAAGGCGATGCTCTACCACTGAGCCACTTCCGCACACAATTTCCGCTATATAAAAGAATAATGAATTCGTCTGACCAAAGTCAAGGGGAAGCAGAAAATTCTTTGCGTTCACGCCCGGGATTTATAAACCGAGCAGCTTTAACGTAGCTGCATCCAGACGGCTGGTCTGGGGTATATGGTTATCGCTCTGCAGTAATCGCACCCCGTCTTCCAACTGTTTAGAAGTGGGGCTGCCGGTCTTAAATAACCCCAATTTAGCATCTCGCTTATCACATATTTATATTCCTTTTCAGTAAGCTCCGGATAGGCTGTGGCCGGATTGAACCTCCCTGCCGGGCTTCCGGTTTAAAGCAACTACTCCGGTATTAATTATAGAATCCGAAGCAGCTTATACTTTAACCGAATGGTATTGTTCATCCAGGTATTTTAAGATCATTTTTGTACTACTTCTTTTTTCATCTTTATTTTATTGGTCTATGAATCGAAATAAAATATAATAGGCAGGTGAATTGACAGGCCCTTTTCCAGCTTAAGAAAGTGCATTTAAAAAATGGTCAAATTCGATTTGAAATCAAGATTAATAATGTACGCCCTGGCAGGGTTGTTGGCGGTTGGTTTGTCTTACTTCCTTTATCCTTACGCAAAAGGCATTTATATGAAAAATACTACACCGCCGCCGCCGGAAGTGCAGGTGATGATTCCCGAGGCGCCGCCAGAGCCTGAGCCGGCCGACACCCCCCCTGTTCCTGAGCCTAAAACTCCGGAAAAACTGGTAGCCGCCCAGGGTAGGCTGCTCATTCCCAAATTGGGGTTGAATCTGTCGGTTTACTACGGCGTGGGTGAAACCGAATTAAAAAAGGGCCCCGGGTTTTACCCCCAGAGCGGGTTCCCCTCCATCGGCAACGTCTGTATTGCCGGTCATCGCAACGCTCATGGATCGCCGTTTTTACACCTCGATGATCTGGTCGCCGGGGATGATATCTATCTCATATATCAGCAAGTGCGTTATCATTACCTGGTGGAAAGGGTTTTTGTTACCGCCCCCACCGACTGGAGTGTGGTTGATCCGACGCCCCGGCCAGCCCTGACCTTAACCACCTGCACCCCGGCGGTGCGCCCGCCGGACGGAAAATACGATCGTCTGATCGTGCGCGCCTATCTAAGGGACTCCCAGTCCGAAACCTGATCAGACGGTGGGCAAAGCAGCCTTCGAGCACCAACCGGGTTTATCCCCGGACTGAATTTAAAATTTCTCTACTGCTCTTACTGGAAAGGTATCCGCTGTGAGGCTCAACTGCTTCCAACTTGCGAAGCATGGCGCGGGCTTGCTCTTCGCGTCCCGTCTGATAATAAATGCATCCCAGAAAATAAAGACTATCGTCATAGTAATCAGTCCCAGCAAACTGTCCCAGATATTTTTGGAAACAGGCTTCCGCGTCTTCACTGTCCCCTATCAAATAATTAATTCGGGCCAGGTAATAAAGCGACTCCCGGTTTACGTAGCTCCCGCTGTTCTTGTTTACCACCAGGCCGAAAGCCCGTCGCGCTCCGCCGAAGTCGCCCCGGAGATAATCTATGAACCCCTCCCGGTAAAGCTGCCATTCTCCCTTACTTTCCATTTGATTAGCCGCTTCTTTCCCACTGACCAAAGGATCTATTCGCTCAGTTACGTTGCCGGCGCCGCGTGAAACCGGCTTTGTTTCAGACTGGACCGCTGCCGGCGCCGCCCCGGGGCTTGGCTCATTTTTTATGGTAGTATAGACCGGTTGATTAGCCGGGACCGCCTGCCCGGCGGGCTTATTGACGTAAATACCCAAGCGGCTAAGTAGAAAAAAGCCCAGGCATCCCAGTATTACAACCGCTGTAGAACCCAAAATAAGCCGGTACTTGGAGGACTCCACCCTCTCTTCCGGTTCCGTTTCAGCTTCCCCGCCCTTCTCAATTTCATCCAGAGACTGCAGATATTTTAAAAGCATGGGATTGGAAGAATCAAACTGCAGTCCCTTGCTCCATACCCGGCGGGCGCTCCCTGAATCGGAACAGGCCATGTGGGTCAGACCAAGGATTTGATATAACGACACCACCCCATCCTTCTCCTCCAGCAAATCCATAAACAGGTCCCTGGCTCTAGGATAATCTTTCATCTCAACAGTCTTTACCGCCTCGCTCATCCTTTTCAGCCATGACTGAAATGATGGACTCTTAAGAAGCCCCAGCCGGTTCTCAACCTCTTCGTCAAGCTCACCCAATCCGGCGGCTTTCTCCCAGTATTGCAGGGCTTCATCAAAATCTCCCAGAATAAAGTGACATTTGGCCAGCCCTTTCCACAGACGACGATCCGGAACGTCCCATTCTAAAGCCTGCTGGTAACAAAACAGGGCGCGGCTGACGTTGTGGAGCTGATAATATTCCTCAGCTGCATCCAAAAGAGGTTTAATGGACGGTAGTTCTTCCACATTCTTCACTTCCTTCACCTGATTCATGTTTAACAGATAAATTCGGCAAGGCTATTTACTTTTCCTTCCAATATAAGTAAATTATTTCCATGTCCATCTTCTCTCCTTCTCGCGGGGCTCCATTTGGGCAAATCTTACATAGAATACTTTAAAAAGCAGGAGAGCGATGTCTATGAATTTTGCCAGCCGCTTGCTTTATCACCGCCATCCGCCTATACAGGGCCCTGATGTTTTGTATCTGCAAAAGCTGCTCAAAGCCAGCGGCTTTTTTTCAGACCTGCCCCAAGGCCTGTTTGACCTGCCCACAGCGGAAGCCGTGCGCAGGTTTCAACAGCAGAGCGGGCTCCAAGACAATGGTCTGGTCGGCGCCGAAACCTGGCTACGGCTGCACCGTTATCAAGAGGCGTCCCTATCATTAAGCCCGCTTCCTGAACTTGTGACTGAACAGCCCACTATCACCGTGGACGTTTCCCGCCGGCGCCTCTACTTCATTTTGGGCAACAAAAAAACTACCTATCGGGTAGCGGTAGGGAAACCCAAAACACCCAGCCCGATCGGCAACTGGACCATAACCGAGAAGGCGGTAGACCCGGGCGGGCCTTTTGGGGCCCGCTGGATGCGCCTTTCCGTTCCCTGGGGCGGATATGGAATCCACGGCACCAACAACCCCAAGTCGATTGGCAAGAGGGCCAGCCATGGCTGTATCAGAATGTACAATAAGGATGTAATTAAGATTTACCCCCTGACGCCCATCGGAACACCGGTGAATATTGTAGGAAAGGTAGAGACCCGGGGCATGCTGACATTGGGCAGCCGTTCCCGGATGGTAAGGCAGACCCAGCAACAACTTATGGTACTGGGCTATAAACCGGGCCCGCTGGACGGTTATTTCGGTGGAAAAACCAGGTCGGCGATATTGCGCTTTCAAAGCGAACACCGCCTGCCCCTGTCCGGCACAGCAGATTATAGAACCTTGATCGCCTTGCAGGAGGCTTATGATATGAAGACCGGCTCGAACGTTCCTTAAGCCGGCCTTAAACAGATGGGGAGCGCGCGATCTCGAAGAGCTCGTCGTCGTTTTCCGGCCGGGCCGCGTCCTGCCAGGCATACCGGGCCTTGATTTTTATCCACCGTTCCTGCCGCCTCCAGGTACTCTCAGCCGGTCCCGAATCAGGATGGAATATGAAGCGTGGAGGGTTGGAGAAACGCGCCCTGCTTATCCCCTGCAGGCAATCGGCCAGGCAGGGAGATCCCTTGACCTCCAGCAAAACGAATGAAGAATTCAGCTGCCCCAAAAATTCTTCGGCTATCAAAGCCATGCGCACCGCCAGGTTAAAGTCGGGGCATTCTTCCTGGTGGTGGGCGCGCGCCAAACGGGACAGGTAAAAGAGGCGCGCTTCCCGGCTCATGGCCTTTAAATAGGGGGTCTGGGGGGAGAAAACACAGTCGTTTTCCACATAGGGTTTTACATCCAGCACCCGGGTATGGTTGAGCGCATCCAGTCCCTTGACCAAAAGAAAGCGGCCTTCCTGTTTTTCCAAACGGGTCAGGCTCAAACCGATGGGGTTAGGACGGTTGGGAGAACGCAGAGAGAACACTCCGTATAAAGGCAGATCAGGATTTACCCGCCCCGGCACTGCTTGCAGCACGTCACGGGCTGATTTGTGAAACCAGGACAAGACCCACAGGTGAGAGTTTGATTCGATATGCAAGAGGGCATCATAGAATTCGGGAAATATCTCAATAGTTGAATCCACCCCACCCGGGGGCATATCCTCGGGCTCTTCTATCGCATTGAGCACCTGGCCTACAGGATTTAACAATATTCCGGTCAATAAAAAACACCTCACCCTGTACAAAATTTTCAGTACTTATCCATCATATCCCGCCTGCTGGGGTAAATTGACACGGCTCAAGGCCTGATGGTATCATAAAGAAGTTCGGGGCGTAGCGCAGCTTGGTAGCGCGCCTGATTTGGGATCAGGAAGTCGCAGGTTCAAATCCTGTCGCCCCGACCATTATACTTCAAGGCATAAATTTTGCCCACCGGCCCGCAACTGCCAATAAATGCATTTTTATCTCGGATTACTTCATATTTAATATACATAAATTAACTTCGCAATGAAAGTTCCCTGGTCGGGGAGCTTTATCGTTATTCGAGCATATTGGCTAAGCCGGTACTTGAACTTTGGCCGGTTTGTTCCCCAGAATAAACCGGTTGGTCAAGTCAAATTTCCTCAAAAAGTATTTTGAAATCAGCATGGGGCCTGCAATTCCGGTCAATGCCATCAGCGAGGCAACCAGGTTGACATCCCACTCAAGCATCTGATAAAAAACCACCCGGACAGCGGTCTGGAAAAACCAGGACAGAAGGTAGATGTCATAATTGTATATACCGATATTCTCAAAAATCGTTCCCAAATAGCGACTATCGCGCAAGAGGTAGCAGGTTGTCAAAGCCCACATAATTCCACCCAGTTCAATCCCCAAACTGAATAATCGGGGGGGAACCACCACATTACCAATGTCCGTGGGCAGCAGCAGTACAAGGAAAGCGACAACGGCTAGCAGCGGCTTGTTTTCAAGTGCCACAAATTTATCGTAATGGCGACGGATGACCATGCCGAGCAGGAAAGGAAAGAGGAAATGGATCACTTCAGATAATAAGAAAAGTTTTGTGCTTACAGGCAGGAAGGTCAGCACCAGGGCTGCGAAGGTTGCCTTGTTTAAAGAGATCCGGTTGAACAACGGGGTAATTATAAACAAAATAAACAGGGTATAAATAAACCAGAACAACGCTATCGGATGATTGCCGGGATAGAGGAAAACATCCTGGAGCAGCATATTCAGTTCTAAAGGCCGGTAGGAATAGCTGTTTAGCATCAACTTTATTGGTATGGCCACCAAGCTCAAGACCAGATAGGGAATGGCCAGGCGACGGACCTTATCTTTTGCAAATTCCAGATACTGGGGTACGGTTTTTATATCCCAGATCTTTACGCTAAAAAATCCGGCAACCACCATAAACACGGGCAGGACCCAGTTTCCTACAAAACTGTACACAAAGTAAAATATAGGCCATGTCTGAGGGTTGATTATGTAACAATGAAACAGGACCACTGCGAATATTGCAAAGCCACGCAATATATTCATTTCCCTGATCTGGCCGGCCACTCTGTATCACTGCCTTTCAGCCGATATACCTAACATTATTGCACTTTATTGCTGGATTTGGTAGGTAATAACCTATTCGTGCACAATTTTGATGTTCTCCTATTGAATAGTTAAGGTTTCGATCACCTGGAAAGGGCCGCCATATAAAGAAGAAGGAAGCAAGCTGGCGCTTGGGTTTATCGGGCGGAGCTTCGGCATAACCGGATCATTTATGGAGTATGTGCCTTTAAGGGCAGGTCCAACCAAGGCCCACAGAGAGCGATATAGGCCTTTTCCCTAATCCAGCTCATCCAGGTCTATGCTGTTTATAAAGTCCCTCAGTTTTTTAAGCTCCTCCCGGGTAAAGGTCAGACCTTTGCCCATACGCTGGTGATCGGGACTCCAATCACGCACATCCAGTTTGGGGTTTCGGCCATTCCAGCTAACCAGGTTGATCTCTTTCTGCCACCCCCTGCTGCCCTCGGACAACACCCCCAGAGTCTTAATGATTTCGTATTTCAGCTCACTCATAATCTACTCCTCCTAATGGTACTAGCTATTAGTTCTTTATCACCCATATTTTCCCTTTAGGATTTAAGCTTTTTATTTATTTAAACGATGAGAGTTTAACGCTCCCTCAACCGCCTTTCCATGTTATTTCCTGGACAATAGGGAGGTTCAGGCCTTTTTACTTTTAACCTCCCCTCTTGATACTCTTGTACTTTATACTAAATTGCAGCATAATAACATGGTCTGATGTTGCCTTAGTCAGGGCGCTTTCCTTATTTAGTTGGCCGTTACCGGCCCTGGTCTGGTTGGATTCAGGTCCGGCATGGACTCAAAGTGCGGAAAATGCGCATATTATAAAATACAATTGTCGCTTGAAATACAATTCTATTAATTGTATAATACACTTTGCGGGCGGGTGTAGCTCAATGGTAGAGCCCCAGCCTTCCAAGCTGGTTGCGAGGGTTCGATCCCCTTCACCCGCTCCATTTATGTCAGTCCCTGTAGCTCAGCCGGACAGAGCAACGGCCTTCTAAGCCGTGGGTCGGGGGTTCGAATCCCTCCGGGGACGCCACTTTGAAAGTAGCTTGGTGGATGTAGCTCAGTTGGTTAGAGTACCAGATTGTGGCTCTGGGGGTCGTGGGTTCGAATCCCATCATCCACCCCATTTAAGCCCTGACCGTCCGCAAGTGTACCCGGTATGCTTTCAACGTTGGGGTGTAGCCAAGCGGTAAGGCAACGGACTTTGACTCCGTCATTCGTTGGTTCGAATCCATCCACCCCAGCCATATTAGGGCCATTAGCTCAGACGGTAGAGCACCTGACTTTTAATCAGGGTGTCGCTGGTTCGAGTCCAGCATGGCTCACCAAGAAAATTAAAAACCCTCCGGACTTCGGAGGGTTTTTTTATTATAACTATATTTTAACTCAGCCTCGAATAATAAGTTTATCCGGTAATTTTGATTCTCGCGGCCTTCACCTGACGGAATATCTGCTGGATGTCGCATTATCCAATGAGCTCCCCAAGCATATGAGTTTGTCTGATACTGCAAATATTGCTCGGGCAATAAATCACTACAAATCTTTCCTATTTGCTTAATTTGGGTGCAAAAACATTATATTTAGTATGCTTCGTGGTACTGCTTGCTGCTGCCAATGTTTTTACTCTATGGCCTGTTTTCATAAGTAATACTACAGCCAGAACCATAAACGGCAGCCCTCCGATAAGACCGGTAACAGCTGGACCGAGAATAGGATTATATCCGCCTTTCGCCAATAGCATTGGGAGCCCCGCGCCGGCATTTGTTGCCGAATGGATCATTGCGGCAGGTACAACACTATCCAATTTGATTGATACAACGCCTTCTATAATTCCCAGCCAAAAAATGAACACCATCATGGCCAAAATCCCCAGCCAAGGATAACCTATATAGCGGGTTCCGTAATTATGCCCCATCACGATAACCGGTATATGCCACGCACCATGGATAATAGCGGTGATAACCAATGCAGCCCGGTCGGACAAGAGCATACGTAATTTGGGAAGCAGATATCCTCTCCAACCAAGTTCCTCCCCCAAGGTTGGGATAATATTGATAAGCGGGCCGATGATTATAATTACTACCATATAAATCAACAGCAGATTATTTGTGGTAAGCCCCCCCATGTGGGCCGCTGAATTTTTTAATGTAGTAAGCTCCGGATCAAACCAACCTGGGGAAATCAGGGAAAATACGGCTGCACTCAAAAATAATAGGGCTGCCGGGCCGAAATAAACAAGCAGGTAGCGTTTCATATTCCCCTTGAAATGCGGACGCAGATACATATCGCCAAAACCCTCTTTGGTTATCAGTCTTGTCAATATGCTGGACAATGCGGGTACAAACATCGCTACCGCGATAATAACTATGGAAGTGACTTTTCCATAAGTTAAGCCGCGCAAAGGTATTAGTAAAAAAATAATCCATGCTATAACAAATGTTAGAGCAACAAATAAGATCACCCGTTTTTTTACCATCGTCTTTGTCTGTTCCATAATAACTTCACCTCCAGATTTATTAATCTTGATAACGATGGCTTTGAAGCTTTTCAACGATATTTTGAAAACGCTGTTTATCCAAAAGTGCTGAGAAAGCCGGATTATGCGCGACCATATCAGACATGCTTTTCCTAATCGTTTTTTCGTCCCTCGGAAGATCCTGACCAAAACCCAGCTTTATAAGCCAGCTGTCCAGCAGGTCGAAGAAGTTGTCGCCGTGCAGGCTCAGGGGGTAAATATCGCTGGTTACTATCTCCGTATATAACTGCAGCATATCCAAGGCCTTATCATGATTATTCTGGACAATATATCCCTGAGCGGCACAAATGTACAGGCCGACCAGGACGGCTGGATGCAGATGCCGTAGATCAAACACTTCCGCAACATCAAGCGCGTGCCGCAGCACCTCGTCAAATTTCGAAGGGTCATCCGTGCATAGCATGAGGTAGGCCGGGAAAAAATTGAACAAAACCACGATATTCTGATAAATGCCGACCTGCAATACTGCTTTGGCATCCTGGGGGCATCCAGTCATCTGGTAGGCCGACGCCATGATCGATTCGGGCGGCATCGCCGGTTCGATGGCTCCATCCAGCAGCTCCAACGCTGTATTGGGATCACCGGCAGCCAGGCTGCAATAGGCTTCCAGAAACAACGCCTGCTTTTTCAGCGGCATATCATCACTTTCCTCTTTGACCCGGATAAAAAGAGCCCTGACTTCCTCAATCAATGATATCGATTTTTGCGGTTCCTCCTTCAGCAGTTCGACATGGTTGATCAGCAGTATCCCCATTTGTTGCAGCAAAGGAAAACATGAGTAGTATTTCTTAATAATTTTACGGCAGTCTGCCAGTACAGTATCGAACGGTTTGCATGTAAAATCGGAGGATAGTTTTCTATACAGCTTTTGAATATCCCCTTTCGTCATTTGCGGTTTGTAGTCAATTAAATCATCTACGCTGATGTTGAAATATGTTGCCAGCATGGGCAGAAATGTAATATCAGGATAACTCTGTTCTGTCTCCCATTTGGAAACGGATGCTTTGGTAACGCCCATGTAACTTGCCAGTTCATCCTGGGTAATACCTTTTTCCTTGCGTTTTTTCACCAGCACTTTAGCAATATTGATTTCCTTCATATCACTCACCTCTGTTTATATCTTAGGCAGCTGTTTCGAGTTCATCAATGGATTGGGATTCAACTAGAGTTAATAAAATCAACCTATACGATACTTTTTATGTCAGATGATGTAAAAAGAAGATGAGACTGCGTAGCTTATGATCTCGAAAGGTTGATAATACACTGATAGGGATAACCAAAAGGCAAGCTCCTGCTTTAGTGAACCAGATGCATGACTCTTAAAACCATTCTCAAGTTATTTTCATTGCATTTATAGCAATACTTTCTACTACGGCGCCTATAAGCATTAAAACAAAACCTATCATCAACGCAATTTTTTCGGGTTTTGCTAGATGGATTTCCTTGGTTTTCCTTGTTGCAGTGCTTTTGCCACTGGTCTGTATTATGGCGATATGAGCGGTTGAACAGGTTATCAGCAACTGACCCATCATTTCCCAAAGTCCCGCTCTATGTATAAGATCAAAGGTACGGATAATCCGGTCAAGTAGCGGAACGGGTTCACTCGCAACAGAAAAAGACCAGGTACCCAATACTACGCCATTAATACAGATCAATGCGAAAAATGCCAGGTATCCGAAAGATAAATAGTTTGTTTCCCCATCTTTTTTCTGACCGAAAAGACTGCCGAAAATAATGACCAAAACAGACAGCATATTATATAAGAATATCTGCAAGGTCAGGATAAAATTATTGCCGGATGTTTCCCAACTCTGCATCGGGTTTTTATTTTTCAGCAGCCCCTCTGGAAGAAGATAATAACTTGCGATCATTACTCCCAAAAACATGATCAAAAAGAGTATAATAGTAAAACTGATTCTTTCCTTAAGACTATTGTTGGTTAATTTCTCGTGTAAGTATTTCATCTAATTACCTCCTGGACCAAGTTTCCAAATATCTTCCCTTGCAATATGCGAGTTATGTTACTTAGATCAATGCTCTTTTTTGCTAAAACCCTTTTTCTTTGCACCAATTCACAAGCACATTGGCTATATCGATTTACTGCATATTACTCTCCTTTGCTTATATCTTAGTCAGCAGCAACAAGGTAATCAATGGAAGGAGATTCAACTACGGCGGATAAAATCAACCAACGCGATACTTTCCTTCTAAATGCCTTGATGCTGCCAATAGAGATGACTCATATTAATTGCACGGGTCCTCATGCCGGCAGTCTTTTCAAATGTTTGACCTCTACTATTCCTAAAACCTTACCCAAATTGCAATTTCTTTGTTCTAATTAAGAAACCTCTACTGATATTATTATTTGATTGCAACCATTTTTCCTTAGTACAACAGCGATCTCGGGTTTTATGAATGTAGTAAACTCTTCCTTTTCGGAAAACCAAGTCGTGAAAACCTCACTTTTTTTAGTATCGCATTGGTTGATTTCAGTAACTTTAGTTGAGGCCCACTCCATTGATTAACGCGATGCTGCTTACTAAGATAAAAATAGAGGTATATTCCAGAGAGGTTTTTTACTATTCAACAGAGCGGATAATTGCTTTTTAACAGCAGGTTTCATTCAACATTAAGTTCAAAACGAGAAGGGGGATTATTCATGTTGGTTGTAACTACGGAAAATATTAAGGGATATACAGTCAAGGAGGTCAAAGGCGCGGTCTTTGGTCTTGTTGTGCGGAGCCGCGGACTCGGCGGAAACATCATGGCAGGTCTGCGCAGTCTGGTCGGCGGTGAAATTCATGAATACACATCTTTGCTGGAAGATACCCGAAAAGAAGCCATAGGTAGACTGGTTAAAAATGCGCAGGCTTTGGGAGCCAATGCTATAGTAATGATGCGTTTCGATTCAAGTGAAATTGGTCAGACCATGAGTGAAATTGTAGCTTATGGAACCGGGGTCGTAGTTGAGAAAGAAGCTTAGCCTCACGGGGGCAGAAAATTGAGATACGTAAAAAACCACCACCACCTGACAGAGAATTGTCGGGCTTTCTTACAGGCTGAAGGCTGGAAAAAAAATTAAGGAACCATCAAATATTTTTTTGGCTATTATATATTCGGCATCATTAATGATAGTGAATGCTCTCTTGGTCTATTTTGTTATGAAGCCCTTCTATGACCCGCTGAGGGAAATAATCTTAAGCCAGCGTATATATTGTACAAATTAATTGGATGGGCCTACTTATAGTTTTCTTATGTTATTTCCTGTTCATGAGTTATTAACCTTAATTTGAAAAAGGGGGTCAGTTAGGGGGTCAAATTCGAATAAGATAAAGTCGCTGCCGGTACCTTGCACAGGCCCATGGTCGCATGCCCATAGTAACAAATAGGGCCGGAACTTGCGATGTTAACAAGATAATAATATAATATAAATTAGGATCCTGGTTAATAAGGAGGCACTCATGAAGTACATTTCTGTAGTAGTTCCTGAAGATGTTGATCGTGAACTTCGTTTTGCCTGTGCCGACCAGGCGACAACCAGATCGCGGTTAGTAAGGAAACTGATAGAAGATTATCTCCAGGAGTGGAGATTAAAATTCGAAAACGCAGGTTCTCATATCGCTGCAGAAAGCGATGGGGAGGAAAAATAATCGCTACCTGACAAAGTCATTTCACCGGATGAAGGTTTCATCCGGTTTTTTGTTTTTCTGCCAATTCCCCGGATATAAAATTTTTGCCCTTCTTGCCCTCGTTCCTTTCGATTTTCAGAGCTTCGCTAGCCTTGCCATATACTATTTTAACATGTTAACATATTTATAAGATGTTAACATGTTAAAATAGTAATATGTTATTATCTTATATTTTTCTGGGGGGGATGACTATGGCAGCGATCGCCGCCGCTCTAGCCACAGGTCTAATTTTAATCGCCGGGACCGTAAGCAACCTCTACGTCTTTAAACACATTTACTTAAATTCTTAAGACATCCATGGATTTCAGATTGGGAAAGGGGGGAGTAGATATATGAGTTCTTTACAGAAAACATTTTTACTCTACGTCTTTATATATTTCCTTTGCAAAGGAGCTCTGTACTGTAGCCTTTATGTTATTTGTGTGATGATAGAAAAGAATGCCCGGATGCGATGGGCTAAACTGCGGGTCATATTAAAGGCCAAAAGAGAGGATGAAGAAAGACGCTGGAGTACGGCTTACCGCCTCTATTATCAACGTGAGGCTGAACGCAAAGCAGCGGCTGCCGACACTTTGCTTCATGGACAATCCTGTGATAAGCTTGAACACCCTGAGTCAGGGGTCGCAGCAGCAGGAAATTCAAACCTCGATATTGTTTTAACCGGACAGTCAGTAACTATCTGAATATAGTAACTTTTGTCAAAATGTGAATTTATTTTAGATATTTTTATTTACTTTACAATTATGTTAAAGTTTGATTAATGAGTCTGCTGAAGTATGCTACATCAATAAAGAAGCTTTCTGAAGACAAGTCCCCTAATCTTGACAATAGACTCAAGATCACCTTCCGTTATTTGAAAGATATTTCACCTTATTTTCAGCGCAGAATATTTTTCATCTGATATTAGCCTTGGGCGTCAATCAGCAAAACTCTGCAAAGGGCGAATAGAAATGGAGAATCGCCTTCAAATAATACTCTATGCAGTTCATCTTTCCTGCCAATAATAATCCAGCAATAAAGACTTGAGATTAAACCGGGGATTGAGAAGACGTGTCACTATGTCACGTTTCTTATGTTATTTTCGTTAAATTCATGCGTGAGCAAATATAGCACATTTTTTAAACATTTATGAGTTTATCACTATATTGAAGACAGCCGGGGGAGTAATATGGTCTGGGGAAATTCCAGGAGGATTATCGTACAATTCCATGAAGGTTTATGTGGATGCGGTAGTGGAAAGCCACACCAAGATTGCTGTGGTTCTTCAGGCACAGGCAAACGGACTTATTTTCCCGTAGGGACGAGAGGCCATGTTCATTCCACTGCAATGAATTTAAATGAGAATGACCTAAACACCGAAGATGATATGAAATTGAACGTGGCAGCTAGATGTAATAGCAGTATAGATAAACAATCGACAACACAGGTGGAGGAAATGAATGGTTCATCTCCTGGTGTCCAGACCGTCGGAGGTTTCAAGGGGTGGGCTTTCCTAAGAAAACTGCTTAATGAACAGGGTGCCATAAAATTCAGAATTGGAAACCGGGATAAATATCCAATTTCGGTATTCCAAATCAAAGCAACACAAAATCGTCTCAAACAGGAAAAAATACTACAGACGCCCAAGCAGGCGAAAGCAATCGAACTACAGGTAAGATCTTATCGTTCCAGTCAAGCTTTAGATTCCTATATATATAGTTATACTTGGGCTTCCAAGGAGTATGGACAGGTGGCGGCGGTGGCCTATGATAATTTTCAAGAAAAAATATTTGATCTTAATTGCCTGGCCTGGATGCTGTACATGTGGAATGAGTACTCCAATATATATCATCCCAAGATATCAAACCTCCGGGGTTGGGTGGCGGCCCTGGAATATACCTATTGGAAATGTGTGGGTAAACACTGTAGTTATGTTGATATAGCCAAAAAATATTCTACATCGCTTTGGACTCTGCTGCGCAAAGTACAAATAATTGGCAGGCATTATAAACGTTACCCGCTGGATTTCAATAGCTGCCCACTGATATATCCTGAATGGGAAGCGCTTTCGCCGGAAGACAAAATTAAATGCTATGACGAAGTCAAGCAGTATATCCATATGTACACCAATTTCTACACTGAGGGCCTGGTCGATACGACCAAGGCCCAGGCGGACTTTTATGATTGCCTCAATACATCCGGTAACTTCTGGAAGGGTGAGATCAGCGAGATATATGAACAATTTTTCCATGATTATATAGTTTTGGATTTCGAGAACAGCGCCGGTTCTACACCAGCACATCTTTTTTGGGACGACCATGCCTGTCGTTTTCCCCCTCACTTGAGAGAAGCCGCTTTTAATCTAATAATTAGTCACGTAGGGGCTTATTTGCTAATCCCTCTATCAAAACACAAGATATTATTGGAGGATATTTTTACAGGCCAGCGAGGCGAGGTCTATGGTAATTGGGAGACTAATATTCAGGAGGAGATTGTTCCGGGGGCGATCATCTTAACCAGGCTCTTGCCCGTGAGCAGCCAGCAGTGGATCCAGGCACCTTATTATGTGCTGTTGCCAGAGCTGAAAGAGTTGTATTACAATAAATTCCATATGCTAATGGAGCGTTTACATCCTCATGATGAAGGGGACTTCTCCTTCTGCAAAAAAAGGGGAGAAAACATTCTCAAGGCTTACATCATGGCCATTGACGAACTGGAGCAAAATACCTTGATGGCACTTAAAAAACCTTTATATCTAAAATGGATGTTGACTGAACTGAATGTTGATAAGGAATTTAATAATTATCTAGAAATAAGCGGAAAATTTCACACTCTTAAATCCGAGCCATCGCTGCAGACATTTCTCTGGATGAGTTATTCCCCGGACCATACCTGCCAATGGGGATATATTGTACTTAAAAAGCCCCGGTTATTTATTTTTGTGCCGCCCAGTAAAAATATTGAAGGCCTTATCAAAGATATTCGTAAGGCTCTTCGGGGGACTAATGCTATGGTCTATTTTCGTGATTATCAATGCAGTCTTAAAGACTCGGATGAGCTGCAGAAGTTATTAATAAATGACCTGGCTAATTACTTGAATAGAAATCCAGAGGATACCTTAACTCTGCTGCGTCAAGATATTCTGGGGGATGAGGAAAAGGAATACGAACAGGGTATATTTTTACTGAAAATCGGTTCACTTTTAATGGAATATTTACAGGAGCAAGGCATGATAGTGGACGTTAAAAACTAATAACAGATTTTATCTGGTTTTGCATCGGGGATTACTTCCCAAATAAAGCAATCCCCGGCCTTAAGCCAGAGCTTCTTTGACTACTATTTTCGTATCTGTTAACATACAGCTATAAAGGAGTTGCCGCTTTTTGCACGGCGGCTGGTCCTTAACAGGTTTTAGACCGCCCTACGAGGCGGTCGTTTACTTTCTGAGCAAGATACTCAGAGAAATAACACCTACAATCACCAAGCCCAAATCTCTCTAACAACAGTATATGAACCGTCAATGCCCCCGGCCTTATCATAGAAAAACATTACAAGAACCCCATCTAAACAAACACAATGATCGTCTACAATAAGCGAATCCGAGTCCATTGTTGCGAAAGCTTTGAAACAACGGGGCTTCTGGGGATCTTTCAGATACAAAAAAATAACAATCTTGCATTTATCACCTCGAAAACACCCTGTCTAAAAAGCCTATTTTCCCGAAACAATGGACTTTGGCCGAGTGCCTAAGTATTGGCACGCATTTTGCACAAATTAAGTATTATACTCGTTTAAACCATCTTGGAACATAAAAAACGGGGAGCTTTTTATCCAACTATTAGGATATTCCATGTAATACAGCCCAATTCAAAGGGGGAAACGACATTTATGTATCAATCATGGCAACAAGAGCATGGTAAAAAGTTAATCTCATCTGAAAAAGCGGTGAAGCTAATAAAATCTGGAGACTGGATTGATTATGGCTGGTGTGTCGGCCATCCTTATCTATTAATTATGGAGGAATAAGCGATGGATTTTAAATGTGCGGAAAGATATGCGGAAAAGATATCTTTTGCTGACAAAGCCGTCAAAATAGTGGCATCGGGAAATTCAATAAGATATGCTTTTGGAGTATTTCAAAGCAGTGAACTCGATATTGCTTTAGCCAAACGCATTAGTGAGTTAAGAAACGTAAAAATATACCCAGATAATGATTCGTTCTGGCACTACGATGTACATCGAGTAGATCCTATGGGGGCCCATTTTTACTTTGAAAATATATCTTTTACCAGACAGATTTGGGAATCACAATCGCTTTCCAAAGCTGGTTATAACCTTATACCCGGTTTTATTTTTATGGCAATAGTTAGTCCAATGGATAAAGATGGTTTCTTTTGGTTTCCTTCTGGGATATCCAGGCAAAAATTTCAATGGGAAATTGAACATGCCGAATATATTATTGTTGAAGTCAACGAAAATGTTTCAAATTTAGACACTACTTGCAATTCTATTCATATCAATCAAGTGCATCGTGTGGTACCAAGTCGTAATGCCCCACTGATAAGCACCCATTTTGTTTCTGGAATTCTACCGTATGTCAACCGAAATCAATTACTGACCAATCCGGCCTGAGAACTTAATAAGACGACTGAAAGTAGCTCTTATTGAGTCTGACGCCAATTGTCTGATATAAACGATTTTCTGTTTGATGACCATAATTATAGAGCGTAAGGGATAAGCCATGGGCAAGCGATAAACAAATAAAATAAAAAGAGCAACCCCTTTTCTCTTTAATTTGATCAAAGTAGGTTACTCACAGTGATTGTAGTAAAGGTAAAACTTAACTAATCTTATATTTACTGAGCTTACGATATAGAGCCGACGGATGAATGGCGAGGAGTTCTGCTGCCAATTTTTTGTCCCCATTTGTCTGCTTTAAAGCGTCTTCCAAAACTTGTTTCTCAGTCTGGTACATAATATTGGCTAGACCTGACTTACTTCGGAGGGCACTCTCAGTATTGATTTTTCTTAATATACAAGGAAAATCCTCAATATTTAATGATGAATCATCAGTCATATTAATTGCCAATTCTAAGACATTTTCTAGTTCGCGAATATTGCCTGGCCATGTGTATTGCTGTAAAAGCTTCAAAGCATCTTCGGAAATATAGTCTATTTGTTTGCGCATTTTTGTATTCAACTTGGAAATAAGAGAATCAACCAGCAGCGGAATATCTTCCGCGTGTTCTCTAAGCGGCGGAATACTCAATTCTACAATATTCAGGCGGTAATAAAGATCTTCACGGAACTTTCCTTCCTTCACAAGTTCCTCCAAGTTCTGGTTAGTAGCGGCTATTACTCTAACGTCTACCCGAATGGGCTCTAGACTACCTATTCTTTCAATTTCCCGTTCTTGAAGTACCCTTAACAATTTGGCCTGCATTATCAATGGCATGTCTCCAATTTCATCGAGAAAAATGGTTCCTTTATCAGCCACTTCAAATTTCCCTGTTTTTCCTCCTTTTTTTGCCCCAGTAAATGCCCCTTCCACATAACCAAACAGCTCTGATTCCAATAAATTTTCGGGAATAGCAGCACAATTTACTTTTATAAATGGCCGCAAACGTCTTTCGCTGCCATTATGTATAGCATGGGCAAATAGCTCTTTCCCGGTTCCGCTTTCACCGGTTATAAGCACCGTAGATATATTGCGGGCTACCCGCCAGGCAAAGTTTTTTAGACTATTAATTATATTGCTTTCTCCAATAATATCGTCAAATTGGTAATACGAGCGGTTGATCTTTTCGCACTCTTCCTTGTAAAACTCCAACTTACGTTCCGCTTGCTTTAATTTCTCAGTCAGGATCTTGGCAGCATTAATATCTGTAAATAGAGTTTTTCCAAATGCTCCCACCAGTTCTCCATCCTTCATGATTGGCACACGCATAGTGATTAATCCTTGGTCCCGGACGTTGCAGAAATCACATAATATGGGTTCGCCTGTCTTTAAAACCTGAGGTAGATTGCAGTTCTCATTAATAAGACTAATGTGGGTCCCAAGAACATCTTCACGACGACGTCCTACAATATTTAAGTAAGTATCGTTTATCATGGTGACCAATCCGTCTTTATCGACTACAAGAATTCCCTCATACGGGTTTTCAATTACTTCATCAAGAGTTGCCTTAAGCTGTTTAACATACTCAAGTTCATCGACTACCTGCTCAAACTCCGTTATGTCTTTAAATATACCGACCGCACCAATCAATTCCCCATTTTCAACAATAGGTGTTCGGTTAGTTACTACTACAACATCTCCCACTTTTTGTTTTTTATTAAGCTGGGGTTTTCCTGTTAAAATTACTTTATCTAGACCTGAACCTGGCACTGCGTCGTCTATGGGTTTGCCAATTGCCTTATCTGGAGGTATGCCTAATATTTTTCCCGCAGTTGGATTAAATATGGTAATAATACCATCCTTATCAACAGCAATTATCCCATTGTAATTATAGACCGAATTGACAATTGAGTTTAAATGCCTTGGTAATAGTATAAAGTTCATCATATTTCCGAACTCCCCCCTTAAACGATTATCACCTTCCACTCATGAAATAATGGTTTTACTCCTGGTCCCTCTATTTGCCCCCCTTTAAATTACTTCTCTGATTGAGCCGCAAACTTTTATTATATTATAACATATAATAAATTACAAATATTTATAGTACTTGTAATGAAATGGCTATTTATATCTGAAATCATTACTTGGTAATTTTTTTGCCACCCCGGCGATTGAATTTTTGTCTAACCCCTCAGAAGGAATTGCCGACCGCTTCTATGCTCCGGGCATCCACTCTTTTTCTCTGCTCATTATTTTCTCCCCTTTATTAAGTTATTTTTTCACGTTTAATTCCTCTGCATTTCCTCAGCGATGGAAGCGTTCTCTTCAATCATCCCTCCTTGATTCGATGAATGCCATTACAAAAAAAGGCGGCAACGAACCATGTTCGTCACCAAAGTATTGAAACATATTAAAGGGGGGTTGAAGGAAATCTTAGCAACATTAAGGTTGAGTTTAAATCATTAAGCCCATTGGGGATAAAAATTCTTTTTCAAACTGGCCTTAAGCTCTCCTCGTAAATCGGGATGTGCTATGGAAATTAACTCGTTAGCCCTTTCTCTTCTGGTTTTGTATCTAAGGCTGGCAATACCATATTCGCTTATAACATAATCGGCATAAGTTCTAGGAACAGTAACCGGAGTTCCAAGTGGCAATTCAGGAACAATTGCGGATGATAAAGAACCGTTTGACAGATTTCTTGCCGCATTAATAAGGGTGATTCCTTTACCGCCCTTGGACCAGAATGCTCCAATGGCAAAATCCAATTGCCCGCCAGTTCCACTGATCTGATTATGCTGGAGACCCTCAGAAGCTATCTGGCCGCTATAGTCCACCATTAGGGCCATATTAAGTGCCACCATGTTAGGATGCTGGGCAACAAACACCGGATTATTGGTATAAGATGCCGGATGCAATTCACAGGCCGGATTCTCACAAATATAATCATACATAGACTGATCGCCCATACCGAAAGTGGCTATTGTAACTCCTTTATGAAATGGTTTCCGGGCATTGGTGACAATCTCTTTTTCCACCAGGTCAGGTAAACCACCGGGGAACATTTCGGTCAGAACCCCCAGATCATGCTTCCCGGTTAAACCGGCGACCACAGCTTCAGGAATGCCGCCGATTCCCATCTGAATGGTGTCTCCATCATTGATTAGTTCTAAAACATACTGGGCTATTGTTTTATCACGCTCTGTCGGTTCGCCTCTCCCAAAGTTTGGAATTTGGGTTGAGTTCTCAACAAAATAATCAAATTCTGAAACATGCATCCAGTTGTTCCCGAAAACGACCGGCATTTGATCATTCACCTCACCAATGGCTATACGCAGTTTGCCGGTTTCCTTCCCTTGACGGATCGCTTCCATGGTGTAGAAATTAGTTAGACCCAAGTTCACATAACCAAATTGATTAGGCGGAGTGACCATGGCGATATATATGTCGGTTTTCGACGCTACCTTATCATGCAGATCGGTTGCTTTAACTGGATAAAAATCGGCCAATTTACTACTTCCCATTTTCCTGGGGGTGGCTATAGCAAAACCGGGCATAAAATTTATATGGCCATCAAGATTACGCATGAAATCAGGGTCGTATATTTTGCCCGGACGTACCTGAACCGTATCGAAAATCTTGACATCCCTCAACTCTTCGTGCCTGTCCAAAACAGCATCATACATATCCATAGAGCATGCGCCTATTGCCAAGCCGGTCGCTACTACATCCCCGGATTGAACTTGTTGGGCCGCTTCCCCTATTGAAATCAGTTTTTTTTGGTAATCTTTTTCTAAATACATGCTTTATTAGCTCCCTTCTCAATTGATCTTAGGGACATTAAAAATAATCTAAAATTATTGAATTTTGTGTGATTTACGCCATATCCCCTGGGCTTCAGCCGCCTTAACCAGGTCGTCTCTTACAGATGGATGAGCAATATTTATCAATCCTTCTGCGCGCTGCCATACGCTCATACCCTTCATAGCATACTTGCCATATTCGGTAACAATGTAATCAGCAACCGATCTGGGATCGGTTACGATTCCTCCCGGGGTTAAAGTAGAAACAATCCTGGTTTTAATTTCATTGTTTTTTCCAATATTGGCTGATGGCATACATATAAAAGATTTCCCACCCCGGGACTCCCAACCGGCCAAAACATAGTCCAATTGACCACCCGTTCCGCTTATATGCCGTGTTCCTGATGATTCCGAATTGACCTGACCATACAGATCTACTTCTATCGCATTGTTGATGGTTATAAGTTGGTCGTTCATTGCCGCAACCGAAGGTTTATTCGTGTAATTAACAGGATAAGTCGCACACTTGGGATTATCATCGATAAAGTCGTATAGTATCTGGGTTCCAAGGGCAAAAGTATAAACCATTTTTCCTGGATCAATACCTTTGTACTTTCCTGTCATTTTGCCTGCTTCATGCATGTAAACATAGGCATCCACTAACATTTCGGTATGACAGCCCAGATCTTTCAAGTCAGACTCGGCAATAGCCATTCCGATTGCGTTGGGCATTCCTCCGATCCCCAGCTGAATGCAACAACCGTCGCTGATCTCATCCAAAATAAGTTCGGCTACCTTTTTGTCCACATTAGTGGCGGGTGGAGACGGAACTATTGCTAAAGGCTGGTTGCTGCCTTCTACAATATAGTCTACTTCCGAAATGTGAATAGCTTCTTCATACCCCCCCAGACAGCGAGGTTGTTCTTGGTTGACTTCGACAATAACCACTTTCGCCCGATCACAAACGGCCCGGGTGAAACTGCATTGGGGGCCAAAATTGAAGAAACCGTGTCTATTCATCGGAGTTACTTGAATCATAGCTACGTCCAGAGGTTCGATCCTTTCCCGTATGTAACGCGGCAGTTCGGAATACTTGATTGGGGAATAATAGACAGGCTTTCCGGTCTTGGCAATGGCGCGATCAGCACCAGACATATGCCAGCTATGCCAAACAAATGATTCCCCAGTGGGATCAACAGCATTGACCGCAGTAGGATAGGGGTTAACCGTAGACCATATTTTAACATCCTTCAACTCATCTTTTCTTTTAGCCAGGGCTCGGTCGAGGTCTCTCACCTGCCCGCAAAATTCACCATAATCGATCCAATCGCCTGATTTTATTACCTTTACTGCCTTGTCAGCCGAGACTAGCTTGCTTTTGTACTCCTCCATCAAATTCACCAAAATTCCTCCTTTTTGTCGCGCACGCTATTCCCCATAATTTCTTTGGTCTGCTTTGTGGCCTGGAAGGTCCGCTTCTAAATTATTTGGCTACTGTGAAAAAGTTCTATCTCTTGCTCCTTATAGCCAATCGTCCTGAGGATCTCTTGGTTGTGTTCACCCAGTTTGGGGAAAGTCAATTTTGCCACTCCCGGAGTTCCCGAGAGCTTAATAGGCACTCCGGTGAGAGCTACATCCTTTCCGGACCCTCTGACATTATCAAACTTGATAATCATTTCTCTGGCGAGTACCTGCGGATGCTCACACATTTCCTCCAGGGTTAGAATTGGGGTGAAACAAATATCACTGTCAGCAAAATACTCCACCCACTCATCCCTGGTCTTTCCAAGCATTATCTCCTGAATATCTCTTATCATGTCTCTCTGCAGGCTAATATCAAATTGCTGCTTAATATAATCCGTTTTACCCAATTTATTGCAGAAGCCAGCCCAGAATTTGTCTTCCAGAGCACCCAAACTCACGTACTTATTGTCTTTAGTTTTGTATATCTGGTAAAAGGCGTAGCCCCCGCTCAAAATATCGTTGCCCCTTTCGGGTAGTTCTCCCCACCCGCACCATTGTCCAAGGGTCAAAGCCAGGAGACTGATGGAACCGTCCATCATGGATATGTCGCAAAGCTGCCCCTGGTCGGTTTTTTGTCGACTGGCCAGCGCTAACAGAATAGCGATGGCCGCATAAAGCGTCCCCCCCGCAATGTCTGCCATTTGCATCCCGCAAATGGCTGGCATCCCCTGATAGGCGCCGTTCAATTCACTGATACCAGCCAGGCTCAGATAATTCAGATCATGTCCGGCGGCATCTCGTAAAGGTCCGTTTAGCCCGTATCCGGTTATTGCACAGTAGATGATTCCTTCATTTAATCTCCTCAACTGTTCGTAGCCAAGACCCATTTTATCCATAACCCCGGGCCGAAACTGATCAACTACAACATCGCTGTTGGCTGCCAATCTTAGGAAAATGGCCTTGCCTTCCTGAGTCTTAAGATCCAGGGTAAGGCTCTTTTTGTTGCGGTTAACGGTATAAAAACCTGCGCTTTCCCCTTCAATCAGCGGAGGCACATGTCTCATCAAATCCCCGCCCCGGGGATCCTCTATCTTAATTACTTCAGCCCCAAAATCAGCTAGTATCTGTGTACAAAACGGACCCGGCAAGTACCTTGATAAATCCAACACTCTGACACCTTCTAACGGAAGAGTCATGTTCTCAGTCCTTTCCTCGGTACTTAAACGTTTTTCTCGACACAAGAAGTATCCCTCAAACGGGAATTTGGTTTTTACGCTAGTTTCCATTTGACTTGATCTTTTTTCACGGCATAAGAAGAATCCCTCAAATGGAAAATTCAATGTTTTTCATTCCTTTCCGCTGGATTAATAATCTGCGTAACGATAACATCTGATAAATCACAGCCCCAAGACATATCGTTTTGAGGCTGTGACTCCCTATTTACTAATTGTCCAGGCTAAAGGCAGGCCTTGTAATATCCCCAGCTGAGAATTTATCTCCCGGGAACACCCGGTTGCCTAGTTTCACTCTCTTCCCAATGACATCCATGGTCACTTTTTTGGGGTCCATATCCACCAAATTACCCATAATCCAGGGGCCCTCATCAAGCTCGACCATAACGATGGTATAGGGAGCTTCATTTTCACGTCCCTCGGCCGCAATATAGGAAGTTGTAAATGTCACAATCTTACCTTTTCCACTTAATTCACTTATTTCGTGATTCATGCTGGTACATTCCCCGCAGACCATCATCGGCGGGCAGGTAACCGTCCCACAATCATTGCATTTTAATCCCAACAATTTATCCTTTTTTAGGCTTTTGTTATATTCTTTAAATGTAAGCTTGTATTCCACTGCTATAAGCCTCCTTTACTGGTTAGTTAGAATCATACTTACAAGTACTCCGTCACCACCAAGAGTATCAATAATACCATTTTTGGCTCCTTCAACCTGTCTACCTTGATCAATCATATCTCCCCTCAATTGGCGAGTGACTTCGTACACCTGTGATACACCTGTGGCTCCGATAGGGTGCCCCTTGGCTTTCAGCCCACCAGATATGTTAATGGGGATTTTTCCCCCGATCCGGGTCTCACCATTCAGCCATGCTTCACCTGATTTGCCATATTCAAAAAAGCCAAGCCCTTCTGCAGCAATCATGGCAGCAATGCTGAAGCAATCATGGAGTTCACATAAATCCATGTCTTTGGGTGTTAGACCGGCCATGCTGTATGATTGTTGGGAGGCCAGCTCTCTGGCTCGAATGCGCGGTAAATATTTTTTCTGAGAACTCAGTTTTCCAGAGGACGCCTGGCCTATGCCAGCAAAATACACCGGTTTCTTAACAAGTTTTTTGGCCACTTCTTCGGAAGCTATTACTATCGCCGCTGCTCCGTCGGAAAAGGGGCAAGCATCCTGTAATTGGATGGGGGTGGAAACCATAAAGCTGTTTAACGCATCTTGTGCCGTTATTTGCTTTTGGATTTGAGCATTTGGGTTTTTTATAGCATATTCATGAGACTGAACAGATACGGACGCCATTTGCTCTTTAAGAGTAGGCAATGATATGTCGTATTGGCTGGCATAAAGATGTGATAAAAGGGCAAATACTGCTGGGAAGGTAAATCCAGCCGGGAATTCATAACGAGAATCGCCAAACATGGCAAAGGTACGCGTAGCAAGACTTGTCCCCATGGCGGTGCATTTTTCAACCCCGCCCACCAGCATGATGTCATAGTATCCTGATGCTACCCACATCACGGCATCTCTTACCGCCATGCTGCCGGATGCACAGGCTCCTTCAAACCGGCTCGCGGCTACATTAAAGCAGCCAATATCGTTGGCAAAAAAAGATTGCACCATACCCTGGCCTTCTTCAAAATCTCCTAATACGTTTCCTACATTGACCGCCTGAACGTCTTTCGGGGTAATGTTCGCTTCATTTATAGCATCCATAGCTACTTCGGAAAGCATCTCAACTGACGTTTTTGGTGAATTAAAACAAAATTTAGAGTGACCTGTGCCTATTACAGCAACTCGTCTCATATTGATTCCTCCTTATATTCATCAAAGAACTCTATCACAAAGGCAATTTATTTAGGTGCCATCCGAATTGCTCCGTCGAGTCGAATAACCTCACCATTCAGCATGGGATTTTCGATGATCTGCTGAACCAACATGGCAAATTCATCGGGATCGCCTAATTTTTGAGGAAAGGGAACAGTCTTGGCAAGATCAATTCGAACTTGTTCGGGCAGAGCCGCCATCATAGGTGTATTAAAAAGCCCGGGAGCTATGGTGCACATTCTGATCCCTTCACTCGCAAGATCACGAGCCACAGGGAGTGTCATACCTACCAGGGCCGCCTTACTTGCAGAATAAGCAACCTGCCCAATCTGGCCATCAAAAGCGGCTACCGAGGCAGTATTGATCATGACTCCTCTTCCACCTTCATCATTTAGGCTGTTTTGCAGCATTTGGAAAGCAGCCTGACGCATTACATCAAAGACTCCAACAAGGTTTATATTTATGACCTTTTTAAAGTGATCAAGATCGTGTGGTCCTTTCTTGCTAGCCGTCTTAACTCCGGAAGATACGCCTGCACAGTTTACAACTATGTCGATGCTTCCGAATTTGTCTTTAGCAAAAGCAATAGCCTTCTGAACATCCTCCGTACTACAAATATCTGTTTTTACGAAAGCAGCCTTATCGCCTAGTTCGTTTGCCAAAGTACTTCCCCGTTCTTCATTCAGGTCCATCATTACTACTTTGGCACCTAAATCAGCCAGTCTTCGAGCAGCAGCCTCACCCAGACCGGAAGCCCCCCCGGATATCAAGGCGGTTTTTGATTCTATCTTCATAAATCATTACTCCTTTGCTCTGCAGCTGTTTGGTCTAATAAACTAAAGACCCAAACCTCTGCTTATAATAAGTTTCATAACTTCTGAGGTGCCTGCATAAATGGTTTGAATCCTTGCATCTGTCCACATCCTGGAAATCTCATATTCCTTACAGTAACCATACCCTCCAAAAAGCTGCAGGCAACGCGCCGCTACTCGGTTTTCCATCTCACAAATCCAGAACTTGGCCATACTAACTTCCTGAACCACATCTTTACCGGCCATATGTTGGAGAACGAGCGTATCCAAAAAACTCCTACCCACCTGAATTTCACTGGCAATTTCCGCCAATGTAAACTGGGTGTTCTGGAACTTTGCCAATGGCTTGCCAAATACAATTCTTTCATTAACATAATCAAGAGTTAATTGCAGACATCTTTCCGCAGATGCCTGTGCTGTCAAAGAAACCATAAGCCTTTCTTGCTGTAATTTTTGCATCAGACACTTGAAGCCGTTTCCTTCCCCTCCCAGCAAGTTATCGGCAGGTACCCGGCAGTCTTCAAAAAATAATTCCGCAGTATCCTGGGCGTGCAGTCCTACCTTATGAATCTGTTTACCCCGCTCAAAACCAGGCGTTCCCCGCTCAACCACGAATAGACTGATTCCCTTGGTACCTGCAGACGGATCGGTCTTGGCCGCTACAATGACAAAGTCAGCTAAAATACCATTGGAGATAAATGTCTTTGAGCCATTAATTACGTATTCGTTGCCATCTTTTACAGCTCTGGCCCGCATGGAAGCAAGATCCGAGCCGGCTCCAGGCTCAGTCATGGCCACTGCCAGGATCTTTTCTCCGTTAACACAACCAGGCAGCCAACGCTCTTTTTGCTCTGCGTTAGCAAACGATCCGATATAGGGGGCAACAATATCACTGTGCAACCAGGCAAACACACCCCTGCATCCCTGGCGGGCAATTTCCTCGGCAACGATCACTGAATAAAGAAAGTCTCCGCCCGCTCCGCCATATTTCTCATCAGCCCACGTACACAAGAACCCGAAATTGCCCATTTTTTCAAATATATCCCGAGAAACTATTTCATTATCTTCCCATTCTTGATAATGAGGTACCATTTCATTTGCAACGAATTTGCTAAAAGCTTCTTTAAACATCCGATGTTCATCGGTAAAAGGTAATATACGTTCCATATTTTTGTCCTCCAGTTTTGTTCCTGTCCCCAGAAAATACTGAACTTCCAAAATGATTAGCTTATAATATAGGTGAATAGTTTTTTTGATGGTGAAGGCTTTGTCTTATTTTCCTTTAAATTCGGGAGATCTTTTTTCGGCAAAGGCCTTCATCCCTTCTTTTTGATCCCATGTACTGAAACAAAGGCCAAACATATCAGCCTCTATGGTCATTGAACGATCAATATCAGTCTGCATCCCTTCGTTGACCGCAAGTTTGCATAGTCTTACCGCAATTTGGCCCCCGGACATGATTCTTTGAGCGATTCCCTTTACATAATTTAGCAATTCACCCGCCGACACTACTTGATTGACCAATCCTATCCGAAGTGCTTCTTGAGCGTCTATCCTATCACCGGTAAAAAGAAGTTGCTTTGCCATTCCGGCCCCTACAAGACGGGATAACCTTTGCGTGCCGCCAAAGCCCGGAGTTACTCCCAAATTTACTTCTGGTTGACCAAATTTAGCCTTTAATGAAGCTACCCGGAAATCACATGCCATTGCTACTTCCAATCCACCACCTAGGCAGAATCCGTTGATTGCTGCTATTACTGGCTTGGGCAGATATTCCAACTTTCTTAAAACACCCTGACCGAACAACCCAAATTCTCTGGATTCCATAGGCGACATATTTTGCATGTAAGTAATATCACCTCCAGCAACAAACGATTTGTCTCCTGCTCCGGTTATAATCATGGCTTTCACATCATCGTCTTTTTCTATTTGCTCAATGCTCTGTGATAGCTCTTCAACCGTAGCCCTGTTTAAGGCGTTTAAGAATTGAGGCCGGTTTATGGTCACGACCGCTATTCCTTCACCTTTTGTGACGAGCAAATTCTCGAATCCCATTTGCGCCTAACCTCCGTTCATTATGTTGGATGTCTGGTATAATACCGGTGCAGCACAACCTCCAACAGGATTTTGTTCCCCCTTTCTCTAACAGATAACAATGCTTAGGCAATAGCATCATACATATATCAACAGCAAAAAACATACCAACTTAAACTTGATTTCAAAAAAGAAACAATTCCCGATATATGGGGATAAATTATTGAAAAGCTAAGAAAGTAGAAAGAAGCAAAATCGCTGATTTGATATTCATGGTATGGGGTTGAAACTGTGCAAACTGAGAGTAATTGGCACGTTTCGCAAAAATAAAGTGGGATTCTCAGTTTTGTGAAGCCTGATAGGTATTCTTTTAACCAGAGTACTAGTTCGAGTCCAGCCTGGCTCACCAAGAAAATTAATACCCTCCGAAGCTCGGAGGGTTATGCGCAGTCGCATATGCTAGAATAGCCGCCCGATCCGGGCGGCTATTCAGACCGTCGACAAAAGCGAATAGCTGCGTTGCTCAATAGGCCCGCTCAATCAACGTACTCCGGTACGCCTCAATCGCGGGCCTATTTCGCGCCTTGCTCTTCGCTTCCGTCGCTCGCTCTGGCAGCTTGTCGACTTTGTCGACAAGCTCAATAGCCGCCCGATCCGGGCGGCTATTGTTCTACTGTCGTTTATCCGATAGTTTAATTAAGATATATTTGGTTACCAGTACTATTCGTTACATAATTTGGGAGCTGTTACGCATGCCTTTACAACGAGAATCCTGGCTTGATATAGCTAAAACCGTTCTTATCATATTAATTGTAGTCGGTCATTCCGGAGAAAAAATAATTCATGACTATATTTTATGGTTTGTTGGGCCTGCTTTCTTTGTTCTTAGCGGGTATTTGTTTAAGCCCGTTAAAGACTGGAGTGAATTTAACATTTGGCTCAAATCGCGGGCGGTGAGGCTATTGATTCCTTATGCTACATATTTGGTCTTAATAACCTTATCAAAATATGCGCTTAAGTTTTGTACCCATAACTTGACGGCCGGCTGGGTAAAAATCGATTTAATTAACGTACTCATCGGCGGAAGATTTCTTCCCGGGGTCTTTTGGTTTATTACCTGTCTTTTTATTACCGAAGTGCTGTTTATGGTATTTTCTTTATTGATAAAAAATCCCCGGCGCATCATGTTTTTAATTGGCATTCTGTATATAATGGCCCACGTTGAAACCAGTTTTGTTGACCCGAAAGCTTTAATAATACCATGGAATGCCGATGTTGCGTTACTCTGCTTGAGTTATTTTGCTTTCGGTTTTTACGGTAAAAACTTATTAAAAACCATTAGCCCCGGGCAATGGATGGGCATCAGCTTGCTGCCTTTGCTTTTTGTTATTTTGCAGTTGAAAGGCTACTATTCATACAATCTGGATCTAAAGTATTTAAAATACACCCATATTATACTGGACTTTATCATCCCAATTACCATGTCCATTGTACTGTGCGGCATATCACGGGCAATACCCAAAATATTATCAAAATACTCTGACATTATTGGCAGCAGGACTATGTCAATAATGTATATACACGTCCCGTTAAACGAAGCACTATATAAGGTTTTTACGCATGGGAGTCTATCCTATATAATAATTGGAGTATTGATACCGGTATTAATGAATAAGTTCATTTTTGAAAGGTTTGCCTTAACCCGACTATTATTCTTGGGCATGAAACCTTCACCAAAGAATGTGTTCCAAGTGGCAATTGAGAAGTAATTACTTACAAAAAAATTGAATATGGTCCTTTTGGGTAATTGAGCTTTGTGGTAAAAATAAGTAATATAGTGGCTAGGAAGTTAATTCCATATCTGTTAATGGCCGTTCAAACAGGGAGAGATAGCATGTTCAACCACGATATCCTTGAATACTTTACCTCATACCTAACTCCCCCCGGGGGCTATGAGAGTTTTGTCGATGCTAAACTCAAATATTCCGCGGGAGCCGTCTTGTCTGAAGAGGATGTCAAGGTAGTCGTAACCACCGCGTCTTTTTTTGCCGGAGTTTTGAGAACCGCTTACAAACGCTTTGTAAAAGATGAAGGAATCGATCCCAAAGAGTATTGGGATACGGTCGTGATTGTCTTTAAAAACAGCGGTATTTGGTCAAACAGCTGGCGAAAAGTATTCAAGTCGCCCAAGGGGGCTGCCCTGGTCAAGGACACTATTTTGCCTGCCTGGACTCCAATCGGTTTGTGCGGAGCCAACTGGCGGACTCTTTATCAAATGCTGGAGATCTGGTGCTCCAGGCAGTACATCCAGACAGAAGCCGTTTAACCCAACCGATGCCAATCAAGAACTATGACCATACCGGCCGAGTGATCATTCAGCCGGTTTCTTATTGCTGTTTTGTCCTCCATATTCCCCATCCGGTTTACGTAGCAGATGCTCGACAATAAAACCGGCGGCGCATCCCAAACCCATTCCTATGAGCCCACAGAGAACCGGGCCAATATAATAAGAATAAATGATTCCCAGGGTTCCACCGGCAGCCACCCCTATAAATTGCCCGATAAACGATGGGCTTTGCTCATCGGCAAGCACCCGGCTTCCGTTTCGATTGTTCTGAAGAGCCCGGGTATAGGCATGCCAGGATGCGAAGGAATACACGCAGGGGTAAAAAAGCAGCCATTGTAAGTTTGCGCTCTGGCAGGCCAGCCAGAATTGACCGCGAAATGAATAGAGGATGGACAGGTTAAGGTTAGCTCTGGTATTGATCAAAAACTCAAGTACTACCAGCAGCACGCCGGCCAGATAGTCTTTGTTGTATATTTGACCAAAGCCGGGTATAGCGAGAGACCACAGCAGAGCTATATGAGGGGATCGATATTCTTTCATGGTATTCTGACCGCTTTCATGTTCAAGTTGACGGATGGCTGATTTCTATCAGCCTGATTTACATATTCTGCCCGTTATACCCGTTCATTACCCTCCCCCATGCAAAATCAGTTCTCCTTATGGCAGCCACAAAGGTGATAAACCCACTTCAGTCCTTTTTAAGCGCTAAACTTCTTTTAGTTCTTTAGAATTCTCCTCAATTATGGAGGATTTCGCGGCGCTAAAATGAATAAGATATTAAAGTCATCCAGTTAAAGGAGGATGTATTAATTGGCTATCATAGGCTTCATAAGCATAGCAGCCGGTATCCTGGGCCTGGGTTTTGAGCTCTACCGGCGAAGTTCAAGAACCGAGGAACAGAGGGAAACCCTGGGCAATATTCCCCATTTTGTTCTGGGTATGTCTTTAGTAATAATTATCCTTGGAACAGGGCTGGTCTACATGGCATATAATCCGGAATTGTTAAGCAATGAGAGCGTTTCCGCGCCCGCCCCCGCAGGGCAGCAGGTTGCCGAACCGAATGGCCAGGATAAAGCACCGGCCACCGGCAGCAGTCAGGCCAAAGACGGCCAGGCGGCAACCCCCAGCGAGGAAATCAGCATCACTTCATACCAGCTTTGCATGGAATACAGAGCCAATGAGGCTTTGGCCAATACCAAATACAAAGACAAAATACTGATCGTATCAGGCACTATTAACAAAATAGGCAAGGATTATGCAAACAAGCTGTATTTATCCATGGACGGTTTTGATGCCGTATCAAACACCGCCTGTTTTTTTGATCCCGCCAAAGTAGCCGAGTTGAACAAACTGCGCAATGGGCAGACTGTAACCATAAAAGGTACGTGCAGCGGCATGGCGGGAGATGTAGCATTGCAGGATTGCCAGATAGTCTCCTCGGCTCCCGTAAATTAAAATCTATTTTAAAAAGCCCGGAGCCTCCTTTTTTAGAAGCTCCGGGCTTTTATTTTCAGATTGAATTCTATATTTTAAAAAAACGGTTACTATTGCAGATTTGCTTCATTGTACTACATACGGGCCTAGTAGCCTGTAACACCTAAAACTTTAATTTCCGCCGGGCTTTGTTGTCGTCAATCGCAATACATCCAGTATTCACGCCCACGGACGGGCTAGTGCAGCGACGTTCATGGACGAACTAGTGCAGCGGGGCAGGATGCCAAAGAGCTGCCGGTGCCAGGATGCCATAGAATCGCCCTTACCCGCAAAAATTTTTCTCGGCGAACAAGCTAGACTTTTAAATGTTACAGGCTCCTAGCCGGCGTGGCTTTTCTGCAACATTAATTCTTTTATATCTTCGATTCCCTCGCTATATTGAGCCGGGCTCGATTTTTGTCCGGCGAATTAAGCATATTTTTACGCTGTTTGATTGCTTGACAAAATTGCCTGCTCAAGAGACTGATAGGGTAGCCATCCGCTTAAACAATCCCCTACCAGGACTTTACATACCATTCCCTCTTCTGAATTGTCATTGGATAGGGATTTTACGGCTACAATAATCCCTTCCTTACCGAACAATGCATCAAGGGGATCTTTTACAACAACTTTTTTCTTGAGCACCTTGATCATCCTCTCTCGTCTCTTGCTGCGAATGTGCTTAAACAACTTACTAATGCTATTAATTATTATGCAATTTTCATGCCAATATTTCAAGGCAAAAGCCCGTTTTACAAGTAAAACGGGCTTTGTCGATAGATTTATTTGCCTGACGTTAAAGCTAATTCAATTTATCCGGCTTGGCATCTGCCGCACTGTCTTCTTGGGACTCTTGGGCCGCGTCTGGTACGGTGCTGCTTGCATCTTTCACAATTTCGGGGTCGCCAGTGCCGACTGCCCTGGCCACGGCAGGATCGCTTACTGCTGTTTTGGCTGGTTCAACGGGCGGCTCAGAATCCTTAATGGCATCCTGAAATTCCTTTTGTAGACCGCTGGAAGCGTTCTTAAACTGGTTAACCGCTTTACCTAAACCTTTGGCAACTTCGGGAAGCTTCCCCGGTCCAAAGATTATCAGGGCGATCAAGAGGATCAAAACCAACTCCCACGGGCCAATGTTTCCAATAAATCCAAACATCTTTTCTACCTCCTGCAAATACTTGGGGTGTGTACAAAAATCGGCTTTGAATTTTCATCATTAATCAAAGTAATTGTACTCCTCAAAACTGCCACATGCAATATGTTTACATCAAACCAGCCATTACGGCAAAATATTTTAAAAAATGCTTTTTTACCCATTAATAATTTATAGGTTATAATACTAAATAGGTTATTTAATAACTTAATACTTAATTTTTTCCTCTAGTACAACGTTCCATATATTGTGCCCATATTCAGGGAATAGCTAAGAAACCGTACCCGTTTTAATCTCCCCCGGCATTGTCTCATAATGCAAAATCAATTATCCAGTATTTTCATTAAGGAGGTTGCTATGGATTTCATTAGCGCGGATTCTGTAGAGTCTGTAAAAGGATTTGCAGGTATTTTTGCGGACTTGATGTCAGGCGGGGCCATTTTTACATTGAGCGACAACAAAGGGCAGATTACTTGGAAGAAAGCTTCCCAGGCTTTTGATGTTGCCGCTATTGAGGTAGGCACCCTTCACCGGGAAGGCAGCGCCACCCAACAGACCATTCGAACCGGAAAACCTGCAACGGAAACCATCCCTCGCGCTGTGTACGGCATGCGCTTATTGACCTATTCCTATCCGGTTATTGACGGCGCTCAGACTATTGGAGCATTAACCATAATGGTTCCGCGGCTGCACCCGGTGGCCAGTGCTTTTAAAGACTTCGCCCCGGTCATCGCCAACATGTTTCCCGAGGGCTGCCACCTTTACATAACCGACCTGGAGAAATTTTTGTTTACCCAGCCATCTGAAAAATTTTGTCTTTCGGAACTGCAGCCCGGCATTATCTTGAAGCCTGAATCGGTCGCCGCCGAGGCCCTAAGAACCAAAAAGCCGGTTAGCAGGGAATTGGACGCTTCGATGTATGGCGTTCCGGCAATGATAATGAGCTACCCCATGACCGATGACGATGATCGCAACACCTACGTAGGTACTATGGGCATAGCTGTTCCCAAAGTCAACGCGGTAAACCTGCGCAGCCTCTCCAATAACCTGAGCCATGCCCTGGGGGAAATATCAACCGTGATTGAGGAATTGGCCGCATCTGCCGGAGAAATCAATTTCAACGAACAAAACCTGAATAATAAGATAAATGAAGTGAATCACCTGGCTGATGAAATCAGTGAAGTCCTGGCCTTTATAAAACAAATTGCCGAAGAGACTAAAATGCTGGGTCTTAATGCCGCTATTGAAGCTGCCCGGGCTGGGGAAGTAGGCCGCGGTTTCGGGGTGGTAGCCGAAGAAATACGCAAACTGTCTGATGAATCAAAACAGACCGTGACCCGGATTAGGGAATTGATTGAGCACATCAAGAATGAGGTTGATGGCACGGCGGAAAGCAGTCAGCTCAATCTCCACGCCAGCCAGGAACAGGCCGCCGCAACTCAAGAGATCACTGCCAGTATCGAAGAGATAAACAGCCTGGCTGAAGAACTGCACCGGGTGGCGTTGAGCATGTAGCAGGTCATCGGCCGCAGTAATTGAGCCAGAAGCGGGATCAACAAAAACGGGAGCCGCCGCACCGGGGTTCCCGTTTTCTTTTCTTATGGTGCGGGCGAGAGGACTTGAACCTCCACGGATCTCTCCACCGGAACCTAAATCCGGCGCGTCTGCCAGTTCCGCCACGCCCGCTTATTCAACCCGGCTTTTTTCCATGCTTCTATGAGCCAGGTACTAAGATATTATAGGAGTAATTGGAGATGATGTCAATCTGCTGCAAAGCAGGCCGAGCTGTATAAAGACCTGTAAATGAATTGCCCCCAAACCTGAAAACATCTGGAGCGAAACGGTATATAGGTTCTCCTGACAGGAATTCCTTATCCGCTAAGCGAAATATATCAAGCAAATCAATTTAGCGAGGTTATGTAAATGAAAAAAAACGTGACTGCCCTAGTACAACATTCCGTATATTCGTGCCATAATTTGGGCAGATTTTTCCGAATTACT
>DHRK01000065.1:16161-41476 GCA_002410325.1 Syntrophomonas sp. UBA5314 | reverse complement strand
AATATACGGAACGTTGTACTAATAATTTTTTTGTTGCTGGCCAGCCTGGGTCTCCCAGCCTGCAGTTCATCTACAACTCCGTCGACAGCCGGGCAGCAGCAGCCCGCCACCGGGCAGAATCAAAAGCAGGAATCCATCGAAGTCAACGATATTGTGCAGCGCAATAACAAGTACAGCGCTCCGCCTCCGATGACTATCAACACCGCCAAGCAGCACTTCGCTGTAGTAAACACCAGCCTGGGAACCTTTAAGATCAAGCTCCTGCCCCAGGATGCACCTACTACCGTAAACAACTTCGTCTTCTTAAGCCGGGAAGGATACTTTAACGGCATCGTCTTTCACCGTATCATCAAAGATTTTATGATTCAGACCGGGGATCCTCTGGGCAACGGAACCGGCGGACCGGGCTACAAATTCAAAGATGAACTGCCCAACAAGATTCAATACGCCCCGGGAGTCGTTGCCATGGCCAACGCCGGGGCCAACACCAACGGAAGTCAGTTTTTTATCTGCAATGGTGAAAAAGCTGCTCTTTTAAACAATAACCCCAACTACACCATCTTTGGTCAGGTCGTGGAAGGCATGGACGTAGTCCTCAATATATCCAACGTTCCAGTCAAGGACAACGGTATGGGCGAGTTGAGTAAACCGGTAAACAGCGTTGCCATTAAAGATATAAGCATCGAAGAAAATTAGTGTTATAAAAAATTAACCCCCCCGCTTGGAAGGATTTGGGATTTTAATGTAGAAATTCTAATTACTTCCATTTAGGGGTGAGTTATATGTTGAGTGTTTTTCTTATTTTGTTGTTTTTCGTTATTTTGATTGCGGTACTGGTTGTCACAGACAGCCGTTTCCAGTCCTATTTTGAGAAAACCCGGTTGGGCAGATATGCCAAACCCATCTTTATCATGGCCCTGGCGCTCACTGTTATTGCCCTGGCCAGCGCTGCCTGGGTATACCAAAGCGCTTACCGCGCTTCATTCAGTCCTGCGTCAGGTGACAGAAGCATCTATAATCAGCTGGTCGCCACCTATGAAAGCAAGGGCGTTCAGTTCAGCGAACAGGCTGCCCGGCAGCCTGAAACCAAATGGGTGAAAGGCTCCAATCAAGACCGTTCATTAAACATCAACATTTTTAGCGATAAGCAACTGGACAAAATTATGGCTTACCAGGTAATAGTAACGACTCCGGCGGCGGCAGAACTGTCCGCCCTGGTTCAGATCATTCTGCCCGGCTGGAGCGAAGGTCCCGTCTGGGTGGCGCAAAACCGGAACCAGGCCATAATAAGCTCCACCAGCTTTCAGGACGCTTATATCGAACTGTGCGCCAACAGCGAAGGTCCTAACAAGGCCCTGGTTTCTTACTACCTGGGTATATATCCGCATGGATATATAGATTTTTGAACCTTCTAACCGGATTTATCCCGGTGTAAGTTGTAGTAAAAGTATGGCGTATGCTATATAAAGACTACTAGGGAGAGGTAATTATGGACAAACCTGCAAAACAACCCTTCAAAAAAAGACCGGTGATTTTTTTTACCGGCCTGCTGATCCTGCTGGCTGCTCTGACCTGGTGCTTTCCCGAACAGCCGACCAACGTCGAGGCAGCCAGCCTGCCCCGGGTGGAATCCAAAGAAAAGCTGCTGGAATTGCTCGAGCAGTACCAGAACCGGTACGAACGCTACGCTCCTGACATGTTTGTCGGTGGGACGGACACTGCCAAAACCACTGCGGCACAAAATGAAGCCTCCCCTGTTCCAGCTCCGGGCCAGTATTCTCAAACCAACACCCAGGTCGCCGGCGTGGATGAAGCCGATCTGGTCAAAACCGACGGCCAGTACATATACCAGGTGAGTGGCAAACGCCTGCTTATAGTCAAGGCGGTGCCCGCCTCAGATATGGAGCTGGTATCGGAAATAGGGGTGGCCGATAAAGCGTATACACCTCTGGAAATATATGTGGATAATAATTATCTGGTTTTGATCGGCCAGCTCAACGAATATGATCCCATTTTCGAGCCCTATCCACTGGAGAACGGCGAGCTGTATTGCCCGCCGGTATATTCTATGGCGGTTACCCGCGCCCAGGTCTATGATATCTCTGATCGTTCCAACCCTCTGAAACTCAGGGAAGTGGATCTGGAAGGCAGCTACCTTTCGTCGCGAAAGATAGGCTCTTCATTGTACCTGGTAAGCGATCGCTACCTTCACCTGTATGGAGTCAAGAATGAAGAGACGCTGCTCCCCCATTACCGTGACAGCGCCGGCAGCCAAAGCATGAGTTCGATTGGCTATGACCGGATCTGCTATTTCCCGGGCAGCATATACCCCGGGTATATACTGGTGGCCGGGCTGAACATTACCGACAACCGCCAGGCGGTTCAGGTGGAAAGCTATCTGGGCAATGGCGAAAACATCTATGCTTCAGCCAGCCGCCTGTACGTCGCTTTAAGCAACTACGAATATCATCCTCCGGCAGTCGTAAAGGATTCGGCGGCGCCGGTTGATTATTCCCCGGAAAGCCAAACCATCATCCATGCCTTTGACCTGAACAACGGGAGGGTGAGCTATGCCGCCCAGGGTACGGTGCCGGGCACCATCATAAACCAATTTTCAATGGATGCCTACAACGGGTATTTTCGCATTGCTACCACCACCGGCGAAGTCCGGCGCAGCGACCAGCAGACTTCGCGCAATAACATTTATGTGCTCGATCAGGGTTTAAACCTGGTAGGCAGGCTGGAGGGCATCGCCCCCGGGGAAAAGATCTATTCCACCCGCTTCACGGGCAACCGGGCCTACATGGTTACCTTCCGCAAAGTTGATCCATTCTTTGTAATAGATATGAGCAATCCGCAGGCGCCCACCATTCTTGGCAAGCTGAAGATTCCAGGCTATAGCGACTACCTGCACCCCTACGATGAAAATCATGTAATCGGGTTCGGCAAGGACACCATCGTCACCAAAGGCAGCGACGGAGACGGCCAGGCCTTTTATCAGGGCATGAAGCTGGCCCTGTTCGATGTCAGTGATGTAGCCAACCCGGTGGAAATGTCCCGTCAGGTGATCGGCGACCGGGGAACCGATTCCGAACTGTTGACCAACCACAAGGCGCTGCTTTTTTCCAAGGAGAACAACCTTCTGGCCTTCCCGGTGACGGTCATGGAGATTGATGGTAAAGAATCAAGCTCTTCCAGCTCCTGGCCGGCCTATGGCAGCTTTACTTTCCAGGGCGCCTACGTATATCAGATCGATCTGCAAAACGGTCTGCTATACAGGGGCAGAATCACTCACTTGAGCGGGGACGATTATGCCAAAGCCGGCAACTACTGGTATGATAACGAAAAGAACATCCGCCGCATCATATATATTGGCGACAATCTCTATACCCTGTCCGACGGAATGATTCAGGCCCACAACATGGCCACCCTGGGCCTAACCGGCAACGTTAATTTAAAGGAATAATTCTTAATAGCTGCAGAGCGATCAAAAAAGGTGAAGGTCAAGGAAATACCAGAAGCCGCGATTGAGGCGTATAGGAATACGTTGATTGAGTGGGTTCTGGTAATGACGCAGAGATTCACCTTTTTTGACGGTCTGCGGGGCAGGCTCACCTGCCCACGGCTCTATATTTAATGCCGCGGCTTCTTCCACAATTCTCCATTACCCGGTAGGTTTTTTATGCTAAGATGTAATTGAATGGTAAGTTCCTATATAGCGCAGATTATAACAACTTAACAGCCCATGGATTCCTAATTTCACTATTAAGGAGAAAACTTCCCCATGTTAGATGAAACAGGCGTCTGGTTTAGCAGTATAAAGATACTGGGGGCACTTTTCCTGATCGTCCTTAATGGACTTTTTGTGGCTGCCGAGTTCGCTTTCGTGAGGGTGCGGCCCACCCGCATAGCCCAACTGGTTGAGGAAGGTAACAAAAGAGCCCCGGCGGTTCAGGACAGTATTCAGCACATCGACGCCTATCTTTCAGTGAGTCAATTGGGAATAACCCTGGCCAGCCTGGGCCTGGGCTGGTTGGGAGAACCCGCGGTGTCCTCTCTAATCCATCCCCTGCTTATATCCTGGGGCCTGGTCTCACCGGCCCTGGAGACATCCATAGCTTTTGTTATCGCATTTAGCCTGATTACCTTTATGCATGTGGTTTTCGGGGAACTGGCCCCCAAATCCCTGGCCATTCAAAAAGCGGAAAAGATGGCTCTTTTTCTGGCCGGTCCCATGCATCGTTTTTATTATATTTTCTACCCGGCGGTGGTGGTTTTAAACGGCACTGCCAACCGGGTCCTGCGTTTGATGGGCATACGCCTGGAAAGCGAGCACGATATAACCCATACTGAAGAAGAACTGCGCATGATTATAGCTGAAAGCTACCACGGCGGACAGATCAATCAAACCGAACAGGAGCTTTTGCAAAACGTGTTTCGTTTTGAGGAAAGGGTGGCTGAAGAAATCATGGTGCCCAGACCGGACGTGGTTTTTTTGGACACCCATCTCAGCCTGGAAGAAAACCTGAGCAGAGCTAAAAAAGCCGGCCATACCCGTTTTCCCCTGGTGGAGGGGAGCCCCGATCAGGTGGTCGGGCTGATCCACATCAAGGATCTCCTCTTTCGCACTTCCCCCATCCAAAATATCGCCGAGATAAAACGGGAAATCATCTACATACCTGAGGGGATGCCGGTTGACCGGCTTCTGGCTGAGTTCCAAAGGCGGCACCAGCATCTGGCCGTGATTCTAGACGAATACGGCGGGACGGCCGGTATTGTCACTATGGAAGATATCCTGGAGGAGCTGGTGGGTGAGATTCAGGATGAATTCGATGAGGAAGAGCCTCTTCTGGTGCATCAGGAAGACGGTTCTATCCTGGTCAACGGCCTGGTGCTGCTGGATGATGCCAGCCGGGAGCTGGGCTTTCACCTGGATGAAGAAGAAGGGAACGGCTATAACACCCTGGCCGGTTTTGTCTTCGGCCGTCTGGGCAAACGACCCCGGGAAGGGGACTTTATCATTCAGGACGACCTGAAGATCGAAGTAAACCGGATGGAAGGGCTGCGCATCGGTTGGCTGCGCGCCTCCCGGCTAAAGCCGGCCCAAACTCCGGCTGAAGGCTCCGCCCGCAGCCAGGAACCAATTTAACGCCGGGAGCGCAGTTCGGCAAATATATCGGAAAGCTCCACTTCCTGTTCCACCAGAAGCACCAGGAGATGATAGAGCAGGTCGGAAACCTCGTAAACCAGTTCTGACTTATCGGCATTCTTGGCGGCTATTATCACTTCCGCGTTTTCTTCCCCGACTTTTTTCAGGATCTTATCGATGCCCTTTTCAAACAAATAGGCGGTGTAGGAGCCAGCCGGCATCGTCTCTTTGCGGCCACTGATTATCTCGTATAATTCATATAGAATTCCCGGCCCCTGGAGCCCGTCCGCGTACATTTTCTCCAGATTATAGAGCGGGAGTTCCTTTTCCTCTCCTTCCATACTGCGGTAAAAACATGAATAATGCCCGGTATGACAGGCGGCGCCCACCTGTTCAACCTGGATCAGAAGGCAGTCCTGGTCGCAGTCATAAAAGATCTCTTTCACGTTCTGAACATGGCCGGACGTCTCGCCCTTCACCCACAATTCCTGGCGGCTGCGGGAATAAAAGCAGGTTCGGCCGCTTTCCAGGGTCTTTAACAGGGAGTCCCGGTTCATATAAGCCATCATCAAGACTCTCCCGCTGTCTATGTCCTGAATGATAGCCGGCACCAGCCCCTGCTGGTCAAATTTCACCTCGTCAAGCAATGCTGTTTTACTCATAGTCTTATTGCAACTCCTTTGGCAGACAGGTATTCCTTGGCCTGTTTAACGGTGTATTCACGGTAGTGGAATATGGAAGCGCAGAGCACGGCATCGGCCTGGCCTTGACTGATGGCTTCATAGAGGTGTTCCAGGTTGCCCGCCCCGCCCGAAGCGATGACCGGTATCCCGGCCGCCTCACTGATGGCTGCGGTTAAGGGCAGATCGTATCCGTCTTTGGTTCCATCCTTATCCATGCTGGTCAGCAGGATTTCCCCGGCACCCAGGTCTTCCACCCGCCGGGCCCATTCCAGGGCGTCTATCCCGGTGGGCACCCGCCCGCCGTCAATATATACTTCCCAGGAACCCTTTTTACCGGCGCGGGCATCAATAGCTACCACGATGCACTGGCTGCCGAACCTCAAAGCCGCATCCCTGACCAGACCCGGATCGCGGATAGCGGCCGAGTTGATAGACACCTTGTCCGCTCCGGCTTTGAGCATGGTCCGGATATCGTCCAGATTGCGAATCCCGCCCCCCACTGCAAAAGGCATAAAAACCTCACAAGCGGTTTTTCTTACCACCTCCACCATGGTCTGGCGGCCTTCGTAGGAAGCGCTGATATCCAGAAATACGAGTTCATCCGCACCCTCGGCGTCGTAATAGGCGGCCAATTCCACCGGGTCTCCGGCATCCCGCAGATTTACAAAGTTTATTCCTTTAACCACCCTGCCCTCATGCACGTCAAGACAGGGTATAATTCGTTTGGCCAGCATCGGTTTTCACTCCATTTACAGATTTGCTTCCCGCAGCGCCTCACTGAGAATAATTTTCCCTTCATAAAGGGCTTTGCCGATGATGGCTCCGCTTACCCCCAGTTCCTCCATTCCCCTGAGCTGCCGGATATTCTCCATACTGCTCACCCCGCCGGAAGCGATTATTTTAAGACCGGTTTCCAGGGCCATCTCCCTTATGGAATCGAGATTGGGTCCCTGTAAAAGTCCATCCCGCGATACGTCGGTATATACTGCGTTTATTATCCCCAGCTCTTTCATTCTGCGGCCCAGTTCGGCTGCCTTTAGAGTGGAGGTTTCCACCCAGCCTTCGGTAGCCACCATCCCGTTGCGGGCGTCAACCCCCAGTACAATCCGCTCCGGTCCGAATTCCGCAATCAGTTCCGCCATAAACTCAGGAGACTTGACCGCCCGGGTTCCTATAATTACCCGGTTGGCCCCGGCCTGAAGCAGTTCCAGTACGTTTTCCCTGGTCCTTAAGCCCCCTCCCACCTGAAAGGGAATGCTTATGGCTCCGGCAATGGCCCGTATAGCTTCCAGGTTGGCCGGCCGGCCTTCAAACGCCCCGTCCAGGTCTACCACGTGCAGGAAAACCGCCCCTTGTTCCTCAAACCCCCGGGCCACCCGGGCCGGATTTTGGGAATAAACCGTTTTAGCTTCAGCCCTTCCCTGCACCAAACGGACGCATTGTCCTTCCTTTAAATCGATCGCCGGGTATATGATCATCGAGTCATCTCTCCAAAGTTCTTTAGTATCTGCATGCCTTTCGAGCTGGATTTTTCCGGATGAAACTGGGTGCCCATCAAGTTATCCACCTCGATGGCGCAGACGAAGTCATAGCCGTAATTGCATATCCCCGCCGTACAGGAAGCTCCGTCGCGGGGCACCACATGGTAGGAGTGCACAAAATAGAAATGGCTGTCCCGGGAAACGCCGTTAAAGAGGCGGCTCCCCGGTACGCTCTCTACCTGATTCCATCCCATGTGAGGGATCTTGTATTGAGCGGGCAGCTGAAATCTTTCCACCCGCCCCGGGATGATATCCAGGCCCTTATGCAGCCCGTTCTCGTCGCTTTCGCTGAACAACAGCTGCAATCCCAGGCATATCCCTAAAAAGGGCACCCCCCGGTCGATTATTTTATAAATGGTCTTATTCAGCCCCAGGTAGCGCAGGTTGCGGGCGGCGTCCTCGAACGCACCTACTCCGGGCAGCATGACTCCCCGGGCCTTTTCGATCTCATCCGCTTTATCAGTGGTAATGGCATCATAACCCAGCTTCAGCAGGGCGTTTTGCACGCTGGCCAGATTTCCCATGCCGTAGTCAATTATCGCAATCATATCCCTACCCCTAATTGGAATGGTACTAATTACTTAAAGATTGCCCTTCGAGGACCATACCCCTTCCAGGCGCGGCTCCAGCTCTACGGCCATTTTAAGGGCCCGGGCGAAAGCCTTGAAAATAGCTTCAATTTTATGGTGGGTATTGCTGCCGCGCAGTAGATCGATATGTAGATTCATGGCGGCATTGTTGGTCACGGCCTGGAAAAATTCCCGTATGTTTTCCACCGCCAGGCTGCCCAGCTGCTCCCGTTCCAGGGGAACTTCGTAGACCAGGCAGGGCCTTCCGGACAGGTCAATAACCACCCGGGCCAGCGACTCATCCATGGGCAGGCAGGCCTCGCCATAGCGGCGGATGCCCCGCTTGTCTTTTAAGGCCAGCCGCAGGGCTTCACCCAGACATATACCGATATCCTCTACGCTGTGATGATCGTCGACCTCCACATCTCCACGGGCCGTTACCTGCAGGTCGCACAGACTGTGCACGGCAAAAAGGGTCAGCATATGATTCAGAAACGGTATCTCGGTATCTATCTGGTGCTTGCCGGTTCCGTCCAGCTCCAGTTGCAGGAGCACTTCGGTTTCGGCCGTCCGGCGCTGAACCTCTCCACATCTCGTTTCATCATTCATATTCCCACTCCTTTCAGTCTTGGGGCCTTATTTAACCCGCACCCGCACCGAGTTGGCGTGGGCCGTCAGTCCTTCCACCTGAGCCAGTTTGATGATCTGTTCGGCGTCCGCGTTTATTCCTTCCGCAGTATAGTACAGTATGCTGGACGCTTTTCTAAAAGTATCCACGGTTACCGGGGAATAAAAACGGGCTGTGCCCCCGGTAGGCAGTATGTGATTGGGCCCGGCAAAATAATCCCCCACCGGTTCGGGGGTGTAGCTGCCCATAAAAATGGCTCCGGCGTTGTGAATGCGGCTCAAGTAATCGAAGGGCTTGTCAACCATCAGCTCCAGGTGCTCGGGAGCGACCAGGTTGGCCACCTCACAGGCCTGGTGCATATCACTGACTAAAATAAAAGCCCCGTAGCTGTTCAAGGCCTTTTCAATGATCTCCCTGCGCTCCAGGCTGGCCATCTGGCTCACCAGCTGTTCTTGCACCCGGTCTAAAAGCTCCGCGTTGTCGGTCACCAGAATGCTGCGGGCCAGAACGTCGTGCTCGGCCTGGGACATCATATCAGCCGCCAGATAAACCGGGTTGGCCTTTTGGTCGGCAACTATCAGTATTTCACTGGGCCCGGCCAGCATGTCAATGTTCACATCCCCATAGACCATTTTTTTGGCCAGGGTGACGTATATATTGCCCGGACCGCTGATCAGATCCACCTTTTTCACCTGATCGGTTCCCCAGGCCAGAGCGAACACCGCCTGGGCTCCGCCCACTTTGAATATCTCCCCTATTCCCAGTTCAGCTGCCGCCACCAGGGTATAGGGATTTAGCGTTCCGTTTTTATCGGGGGGGCTTACCATTACGATCTGCTCCACCCCCGCCACCTGGGCGGGAATGGCGTTCATCAAAACCGACGACGGGTAGGCCGCCGTCCCCCCCGGAACATAAATGCCCACCCGCTGCAAGGGTCTGAACACCTGTCCCAGTATATTGCCCCGCTCATCGGGCTCCATCCAGGAATTGCGCAGTTGTCTGCGGTGAAAATCACTGATATTATCGATGGCCGTCCGCAGGGCGAATATATAATCGTCATCCACTAATTCGTAGGCCTTATCTATTTCTGCATCATTTACCCGGAAATTATCCGGGCCGATCGGGGCCTGGTCAAAACGCCGGCAAAACTCAAAAACCGCCTCATCGCCCCTGGCTTTCACCTCCTGGCCGATCTCGGCCACTGCTTGTTCATATTTTTGGGAATCTTCCAGGTTGCTCGCCAAAAACGCCTTCAAATCCTGCTCAATATTGTCAATGCGCCTGATTTTCATTTTGATTGGCCCCCTTTCAGCTGCTCTTGCATCAACTCGATCATGGGCTGCAGCTGACCGTGTTTGGTCCGATAACTGACCCGGTTGCAGATCAACCGGGTGGTTGACTCCATAATCTGCTGCAGCTCAACCAGATGATTTTCCTTGAGTGTACGCCCGGTAGAGACCAGGTCTACTATCAAGTCAGCCAGGCCCATAATCGGAGCCAATTCCACATTACCATGCAGTTTTATGATCTCGGCCTGCAAGCCCTTGTCGCGGAAGAACTGTTCAGCCACCACCGGAAACTTACTGGCCACCCGTTTGTAATTCAGATCCCTCAGGCTGGCCCCGGCCATCTCTTCCGGACCGGCCACCACGAAGCGGCAGTATCCGTATTTGAGGTCCACCATTTCAAAGACATCCTTGGCCTGCTCCACAATAACATCCTTGCCCACAATGCCCAGATCGGCCGCGCCCTGTTCCACATAGGTGGGCACATCGGTAGGGCGGCACATGATATACTTGACGCGCTGCTCCTCAAAGGTAAAAACCATGCTGCGGCTCTCTTCGGTAACACCTTCCACGGGCAGCCCGATTCGATTAAACAGCTCTATGGTAGGCTTCAGTAAACTCCCTTTAGAAAGAGCTATGGTCAGGAATTCCTGTTGCATGATATCCTCCCCCAAAGTATGGTCCAGTTTAATCATCTATGTATAAAAGTAAGTAATCAGAACGGCCTTTTAGTTTAGTTTCTAAAAGCTGACGCGGCAGGCCTTCCATTTCCACTTCCACGATCCAGCCCCGCCCGCGCAAGCGGTCTGCTTCCAGAACCATCTTGGGCAGGTTGTTTCCCCCGATCAAATAGCGGGTGGGTTCCTGCCCCTGGCTTTTCAATACCAGAGCCAGCCGGTCCATACCCAGGGCAAAACCGGTCGCGGGAGCATCCAGCCCGAACTCTCCCAGCAGGCGGTCGTAGCGCCCGCCGCCCAGCAAGCCGTAGCCCAGTTCCGGAGAATAGCCCTCGAAAACGATCCCGGTGTAGTAATCCAGTCCCCGCAAGACTCCCATGTCAACTACTATATTGCCTATTACACCACAAACCTGCAGTGCTTCATAGACTTTTTTCAGCTCTAATGCCGCCTGTTCGGCTTTACGGTTCTTCTCCAGGTAGGGAACCTGCTGCAATATTTCCAACCCGCCGTGTAAAACCGGCAGCCGGGCGATGCTCTCCTTGAGCCCGTCATCTATAGCCAGGCCATCCAGCAGGGCTGATAAAGCCACCAGATCCTTGTCTTCCACCAACCGGCGGATTTCCTCGCGCTCAGCTTGCTCCAGCCGGCTGTCTTCCAGCAGGCTGTTGAAAATCCCAATCTGGTTCAAGCTTATTTTGAAATCATCCAGACCCAGGGCCAAAAGGCTTTTAACCGCGACGCTTATGACTTCCGCATCGGCCCATGCTCCCGAAGCCCCCAGCAGTTCGATCCCCATCTGCCAAAATTCCCGGTACTGAGCCAGGTGGGGCTGAACATGACGAAATACATTGGCATTGTAATAGAGGCGCTGCGGCAGTTCACCCTGCAAATGGGTGGCGGCCAGACGGGCAATGGAAACTGTCATCTCCGGCCTCAAGGACAGGACCTCACCCTCCCGGTCCATAAAAAGAAAGAGCTCCTTGCGTATGTTTCTTCCGGTCCCCCCTTCGACCACGTCCAGGAATTCGATGGTCGGAGTGGCTATTTCCCGGTAGCCATAGCTCTGGAACAGGGTGCTCACCCGGCGCTCCATGTGGCGCCGCTGTTTTACTTCCTCGGGCAGAAGATCGCGCAAACCCTTGGGAATTTTCCTACGATTCATTCATGTATCCCCCAGTTACAAGTCCTGTGCTCCTATTTTAACAGATTTATATATTATGTCAGCTATAAGAGACGATTCTGATTGATTATGAGGGCAAATTCGCAGCCTAAAAACTCTGCCGCCCGGCGGCTCATCAGCATCTTGGTCAGAAATATTTCGAAATATTCCATCACCGAACAGACCTCGGTGTCAATCTGAATCTGCATGGTAATTATCCGCTTCTCGGCATCCACCAGCAGTTGCGAGTCGGTAACCGCGAAGTTCACCCGATCGCGGGGCGTAAATGTGGCCAGGTCGTGCTTGCGCACCCTCGAACGGTGCACATCTGATTTGTCAGCCAGGATCAAAGCGGCTGCCACGTTATTGACTGCGTTGCCGTGGGCCTGTTCTTCATGGTTGCCTATGGCTCCCATGATGGTTGAAATCTCCTCCGGGTCCATGCCCTTTCCCAGGAGTATCTGAAAGGCGATGATAGCCCCGGATAAACCATGGCTGTAGCGGTTTACCAAATTGCCTATGTCGTGCAGGTATCCGGCTATAGAACTCAGTTCGGCTTCCCTTGCCGAATAGCCCAGCGATTCCAGTATTTCGGCGCACAGTTTGGCGGTCAGCTCGGCATGATGAACACTATGCTCTATAGCGCCTATATGTCCGATAAAGGTGTTGCCAATCTGCATGTATTGCTGAACCACCGGATCATTCTTGATCATGTCAAGGGTTATATTGCTCATGCATACTCTCCTAAGCCTCTATTCCTTCGACAGGCTTTTGCGCAAGGCGTCAGCTTCTCCGGCAGCCCGGGTGTTGCCCGGAATCCTGGCCAGCCATTCCAGCGCCTCTTCATTTCTCCCGGCCTCCGCCAGCTGCCGGGCCTGTTCCAGATTCGCCGCCGCCTCTTTTTCCCGGTAAGCATTCTGCAGGTAGGACTGCATGTCCTCAGTTTTCCCCAGGGCTTCAAGCTTGCGGTACTCTTCTATGGCCTCATCGTATCTTCCTTCCGCTACCAGGGCTCCGCCTTCACTGACAATGCCCCTGGTCTGCGCCTTGATAGGAAGGTTAATCAAAAGCCGGCCGTATAGAACCAGAAGACCGGCCAGCACCAGGCTGGAAACTATCCATGGTACTGAAAAACGGGGCTTGCGCAGCCAAAAACCCAAAACCGGGATAAATACGATCCCAACGAAAAAAGTGGCTTTCAAAAATTCAAATATATAATGAAAAACTAACCCTACTGTCACTACCCCGCCTATTACCGGGACAGACATTCAACTACCCCCGCTCCAAGGCTCTTCGCCCAATATCCCTGCGGTAATGCATTCCCTCAAAAGAGATCTTTTCCAACTGGCCATATACTTTATCCAGTGCCGCCTCGATGTCATCCCCCCGGCAGACTACGGCCAGAACCCGACCTCCGCTGGTGAGCAACTGCCCATCCTGCAGAACAGTGCCGGCATGGAATACTATGATATCTTTATCCAGCCTATCGAGCCCGCTGATGGCTTTGCCTTTGGCGAAACTGCCCGGATAGCCTCCCGAAGCCATAACCACGCAGACGCAGCTTCCCGGTTCACATTCCACGGTATTGGCTTTCAGGTTTTGCCCAGAAGCTGATGCTTCAAAGAGGGCGTATATATCGCCCTTGATCATGGGCATCAGCACCTGGGTTTCCGGATCACCGAAACGGGCGTTGAATTCTAAAACCTGCGGACCTTTCTCAGTTATCATCAAACCGGCGTAGAGCACCCCCTGGTAGGGGCAGCCTTCCCGGGCCATCGCTTCTATTACCGGACCTATAATGGTCTCTTCCACTGCCTTTTGCAGGGCGGGTGTAAAAATGGGCGGGTTTACATAGGCGCCCATTCCTCCGGTATTGGGTCCCTGATCATTGTCAAAAACCCGCTTGTGATCCTGGGCAGCTATTAAAGAAACATAATCCCGGCCGTCAGTAACCGCGAAGAAGCTCACTTCTTCCCCCAGCAAGCATTCTTCAACCACCACTTTATCCCCGGCCGCGCCGAACTGGCGGTCTTTCATGATACTGTCCAGGGCCTGGCTGGCCTCATCCCAGGAGGCAGCCACAATGACGCCTTTACCGGCGGCCAGGCCGTCAGCTTTAACAACCACCCCTTGACCCCGGCCGGTAAACTGGCGGGCAAAGGCCCGGGCTTCTTCCAGTTGGTCGAAGGCCTGAAACTCGGCGGTCGGTATATGGTACTTTTTAAACAGCTCCTTGGCAAACACCTTGCTGCCTTCCAGGCGGGCGGCGGCGGCGCTGGGTCCGAAAACCAGCAATCCGGCAGCCCGGAAACGATCGGCCAGACCTTCCATAAGCGGTACTTCCGGCCCGACCACGGTCAGATCGATCTTCTCTTTTAAAGCGAAGGCCAAGAGCCCTTCGCTGTCACTTACCCCGATATCCACACACTCTGCCAGGGCGGCTATGCCCGGATTTCCCGGAGCTGCAAAAATTTTGCCCACCCGGGGGCTCTGGGCCAGCTTCCAAACCAGCGCGTGTTCCCTGCCTCCCTGGCCGACCACCAAAACCTTTTTGTTCGCCATAAGTCCTTTACCCCCAACCCTTAGTGTTTAAAATGACGCACTCCGGTAAATACCATGGCAATGCCCTGCCGGTTGCATTCGTCTATGCTCTCCTGGTCTCTGACCGACCCCCCGGGCTGAACTATGGCGCTTATGCCGTATCGGGCCGCCATTTCAACCGTGTCTTTAAACGGGAAAAACGCGTCCGAAGCCATTACCGCTCCCCGGCACTTTTCCCCGCCCTGTTCCAGGGCGATGGCGGCTGAACCCACCCGGTTCATCTGCCCGGCGCCCACTCCGACCGTGCACCCGTCTTTAGCCACCACAATGGCATTGGATTTGACGTGCTTGACCACCTTCCAGGCAAAGAGCAGATCCTCGATCTGTTCGGGGGTGGGCGCCTTATCGGTAAGCACCTGCAGCTCTTCCCAATCGGAAGCTTCCTGGTCGGTTTCCTGCACCACAAAACCGCCCTCGACGCTTTTCACCTGCCATTCGGGCGCTTCCCTGACCGGCAGTTCCAAAAGGCGCAGATTCTTCTTGGCCTGCAATATTTTAAGGGCCCCTTTATCGTATCCGGGGGCTATAATCACTTCTACAAACAACTTGGCCACTTTCTCGGCACTGGCTTTATCAAGCTTCTTATTAAAGGCCACAATCCCGCCATAGGCCGAAACCGGGTCAGCCGCCAGGGCCTTGTCATAGGCCTCCTCCAATTTGCCGGCTACCGCGGTTCCGCAGGGATTGGTATGTTTGATGATAACACAGGCCGGCTCCTGGTATTCCTTGACCAGGGACCAGGCCGCCTGGGTGTCGATGATATTGTTATAAGACAATTCCTTGCCGTTCAGCTGTTGGGCGTCGGCCAGCCCCAGACCCGGAGTCATATCCCGGTAGAACGCCGCCCTTTGATGCGGGTTTTCACCGTAACGCAGCTCATAGACCTTTTCGCCGGCCAAAACCAGGTTGTCGCCCAGGTCCATATTGGCCCAGTCAGCCAGATAGGCTGATATCATGGCGTCATAGGCGGCGGTGTGGGTAAAAGCCTCCAGGGCCAGGCGCAGGCGCAGCTCCTGGTCCAAATCCCCCTTCTCCTTGAGCTGTTCCAAAACCAGGGGATAAAACTCGGGCTTGACCACCACCACTACATGGGCGAAATTCTTGGCTGCCGAGCGCACCATGCTGGGTCCGCCGATATCTATATTTTCTATGGCTTCTTCCCGGCTTACCCCCGGTTTGCTGATGGTTTCCCGGAAGGGATAGAGATTTACCGCCACAATGTCAATGGTATCTATCTGGTTCTTCTCCAGCTCGCCCAGGTGCTCCGGGTTGCGCAAAGCCAGTATTCCCCCGTGAATGCGAGGATGCAGGGTTTTGACCCGGCCGTCCAGTATTTCCGGGAACCCGGTAATGTCGCTGACCCGGCTTACCGCTAGGCCGGCTTCGGCCAGGGTGCTGTAGGTGCCCCCGGTGGATATTATTTCGTAGCCCAGCTCGCTCAAACCCCGGGCGAAATCGACTACCCCTGCTTTGTTGGATACACTTATAAGAGCTCTTTTCATGATGTTTCCCCCTTTTCGGAAATAACCACCCTACGTCCGTCCAGAAAAATACGCCCCTGGGCGAAAAGCTGTAAAGCCTGCCAGTAGATCTGGTGTTCATGGGCCAGAATCCGCTGGCTTAAACTGTCTTCATCGTCTTGCGGCCAAACCGGAACAACAGCTTGCAGGATGATAGGACCGGTGTCCATTCCCTCATCAACAATATGTACGGTGCAGCCGGAAAACCTCACCCCGTATTCCACCGCCTGTTTCTGGGCATGCAAGCCGGTAAAAGAGGGCAGCAAGGCGGGGTGAATATTTACCAGGCGGTGGCGGAAAGCCTTTAAAAAAACCGGGCCTACCAGGCGCATGTACCCGGCCAGGGCCACCAGGTCAATCTCTCTCTTGTGCAGATGGGCAACTATCTGTTGTTCATAAAGATCCCGGCTGGCAAAATCAGCCGGCTTGACGGCCAGGGCCTCCAGACCCCTTTCCCGGGCTCTGCCAAGCGCCGGAGCGTTAGGATTGTCGCTTATTAAAACGGCCATCTCGGCGTTCAGATCTCCCCTGGCGGCAGCCTGGCAGAGGGCGTCAAAGTTGCTGCCCCGCCCCGAAGCCAGTACGGCCAGCCTGATTCGTTTGGGCTCCATTATCCTTATCATACGATTATTACACCCTCTATATCCGGTTTTATGACTCCTATACGGACCGGACTTTCCCCGGCCTGGCTGAGACATTGCACGGCCCGGTCGGCATCCTCTCGCCCTACCATGATCAGGAAACCCAGGCCCATATTGAAGGTGCGGTACATCTCGGGGCGGCTTACCTGCCCGCAGCTTTCGATAAGCTCAAAAACCGGTTGGACCGGAATGGCTGAACCTTCAATCAGGGCTCCCAGACCGGCGGGAATAACCCGGGCCAGGTTTTCTACAATGCCGCCTCCGGTGATGTGGGACATAGCCTTAACCTCAACCTGCTCCAGAAGCTTTTGCACGGTTTTCACATAGATTCGGGTGGGCCTGAGGAGTTCTTCGCCCAGGGTATGTCCCAACTCCTGAACATTTTGCTCCAGTCCCAGCCCGGCGCGGGTCAGCAAAGCCTCCCGGGCCAGAGAATAGCCATTGGAGTGGAGCCCCGAAGAAGGAAGCCCCAAAACTACGTCCCCGGCCTTGATCTGCTGGCCGTCCAGCAGCTTGGAGCGCTCTACCACTCCTACCGCAAAACCGGCCAGATCGTATTTATCTCCCTCGTAAAAGCCTGGCATCTCCGCTGTCTCGCCGCCGATCAGGGCGCAGCCCGCCTCCAGGCAGCCCTGGCTGACGCCCTTGACCAGATCCTCCACTAATCCTGGCCGCAGCTTGCCCAGGGCAATGTAATCCAGAAAAAACAGGGGCTCCGCCCCGTGCACCAGAATGTCGTTGACGCACATGGCCACCAGGTCGATGCCCACTGTATCATGTACCCCCATCATCTGGGCAATCTGGAGCTTGGTGCCCACCCCGTCGGTGCCCGAAACCAGCACCGGCTCCCGGTACTTCTGATGGTTCAAGGCGAAAAAGCCGCCAAACCCCCCGATGTCAGCCAGCACCTCCGGCCGGCGGGTTCGGCCCACCCATTTTTTGATCAGATCAACCGACTGGTTGGCAGCGTCAATATCCACTCCGGCTTGCTTGTAATCCAGGCCGTCATTACCCATGACCTACCTCCATTAAAATTATTGCTACGCTTTCAGGCATTTTATTACATCTCGATTTTAATCGGGTAATCCCCGCTGAAACAGGCGTTGCAAAAGCAGTTGCCTTTCCCTTGCAGCGACTCCATCAGCCCCTCCATGCTCAGGTAATGGAGGCTGTCGGCTCCGATAAACTTTTCTATCTCCGCCTCGCTCATGGTGCTGGCGATCAGCTCTTCCCGGCGCGAGGTGTCGATCCCGTAAAAACAGGGATACTGGGTAGGCGGTGAAGCCACCGCCATATGAACCTCTCGGGCTCCGGCGTCGCGCAGCATCTGTACGATCTGCCTGCTGGTAGTCCCCCTGACAATAGAGTCGTCTACCATAACCACCCTCTGACCGGCTACCACTTCCCGGATCGGATTCAGCTTGATACGAACTCCCAGTTCCCGGATCTTCTGATTGGGCTGAATAAAGGTGCGCCCCACATAACGATTTTTCATCAAACCTTCGGCAAAAGGAATACCCGAGGCCTGCGCATAGCCAATGGCAGACGGGGTGCCGGAGTCGGGTACGGCAATAACCAGATCGGCTTCAATGCCCGATTCCCGGGCCAGGCGGCGGCCCAGCTCCAGGCGCGCCTGATATACGTTGATCCCGTCAATGGTGCTGTCCGAACGCGCAAAATAAATATATTCGAATATACAGTTGGCGCTCCGGGTCGAATTAAAAACCTGCAGGGAGCGCAGCCCGTCTTTATCAATAACCACTATTTCCCCGGGGTTGACATCGCGTATGAATTTAGCTCCGATAGTGTCGATGGCGGTTGATTCGGAAGCCAGCACGTAGTTGCCTCCCAGTTCACCCAGGCATAAGGGGCGGATGCCCATGGGATCGCGCACCCCCACCAGGCGGTCTTCGCTCATGATGACCAGGGCATAAGCCCCTTTCATATCGATCATGGATTTGGCCAGGGCGTCCTCCAACAGGTCCTGGGAATAGCGGGCCAGCAGGTTGGCTACCACCTCGGTATCAGTCGTAGTCTGAAAGACCGAACCATAAGTGGCCAGGCGCCGCCTCAGTTCCACCGTGTTGACCAGGTTGCCGTTGTGGGCCACTCCCATCATGCCATTCAGGTAGTGAAAAACCAGAGGCTGGGCGTTGACCGGTAGACTGGCCCCGGTTGTAGAATAGCGCACGTGGCCTATGGCTATATTGCCTTTTAAGCGGTTGATATGCTCGGCTGAAATGACTTCCGTTACCAGGCCCATGCCTTTGTGCAGGCTGATCTGCCTGCCGTCAGACACCGCCAGGCCAGAGCTTTCCTGCCCCCGGTGCTGCAGGGCGTAAAGACCGTAAAAGGTTGTGCGGGCAGCATCCGTATCATTCTCCGGGTTGTTGAGATAGATACCGAAAACGCCGCACTCATGAATCATTTTGTCTTCAATGTCATTGAACATCTTATTGCATCCCCCCAGGTGCTAATCGCCTGGTCCAAAGCAATTCCTATCAGTTCTTGCCCGTTACCCTGATATAGCAAATTGCTGCCTTCTACCCGTCCCAGCATGAGACAGGGCACGCCCCAGGCCCGGGCCTTTTCAACCAGTTCATCCAGCTTGGCAGGCTTAACGCTGACCACGGCCCTTCCCGGAGCCTCTGAAAACAGCAGACCGTCCCAGCGGCTCGCCGGATGCTCCAGGTTGACCTTAAAGCCGATTTTTCCTTTGATAGCTGATTCAGCCAGGGCAACCGCCAGTCCACCCTCGGAGATATCGTGGCAGGATGCCAGAATCTGATTTTCAGCCAGATCGAGCAGGAGTTCAATGAGGCTTTTCTCCCTTTCCAGATCGGCCGGCGGCACTGCGCCTTTTTCCAGCCCATAGGCCAGATAGAGGTGCTCCGAGCCGCCCAGTTCCTGATTCAGTTCGCCCAGCAATACGATCCGATCACCTTCGTCTTTGAAGGCCATCCCCTGCCGTCTGGCTATGTCCGGCATCAATCCGACCATGCCTACCACCGGAGTGGGAAAGATGGCGCGGTCCGCGCTTTCGTTGTAAAGGCTGACATTGCCGCTCACCACCGGGGTATTTAAGGCCCGGGCGGCTTCAGCCATTCCCTTAATGGCATTTTGCATCTGCCAGTAAATGTTGGGTTTTTCAGGGTTGCCAAAATTAAGGCAATTGGTCAAGGCCAGAGGCCGGGCTCCTACACAGGCCAGGTTGCGGGCTGCCTCGCAGACCGCCTGCATTCCTCCCTGATAGGGGTCCAGATAAACCAGGCGTCCATTACAGTCGGTTGTAAAGGCAGCCCCCTTTGACCCGCCTTTGATCCTCAATACCGCAGCATCGCCATCCCCAGGCAGAATCGAGCTGTTGGTCATAACCTGGTGATCATACTGGCGGTACACCCACTCCTTGCTGGCAATATTAGGTGATTGCAGCAGGTTTATAAGAGCCGGGGTGAGCTCCACCGGTTCCAAATCAAGGGGATTGAAGGAACGGCATTCCTGGTAATAATCAGGCTCCTGGCCTTCCCGGTAGTAGATGGGGCAAGACTCGGTCAAAGCCGCCACCGGCACTGCTCCAACCTGCTCCTCCCCTTCCATGACCCGGAACAGGCCGTCATCGGTCACCTGTCCTATGACAGTGGCATCCAGGCCCCACTTGGTGAATATCTTTTCAATCCGGGCTTCTTTACCGGCCCGGGGCACTATCAGCATTCGCTCCTGTGATTCGGACAGCATTACTTCATAAGGAGTCATGCCGGTCTCCCGGCGCGGTACTTGCAACACATCAACCATAACACCGCGCCCCTTTTTGCTGGCCGACTCGGCTATGGAACTGGTCAAACCGGCCGCTCCCAGGTCCTGCATTCCGGCCACCAGATCCTCTCTAATCAGCTCCAGACAGGCCTCAATGAGCAGCTTTTCCATAAAGGGATCGCCTACCTGCACTGCCGGGCGCTTGGCGGCCGAGGCTTCGCTCAATTCCTCGGAGGCGAAGGTGGCGCCGTGAATCCCGTCGCGCCCGGTTTTAGCTCCTACAATCATAATGGGGCTTTCCACCTCGCTGGCCACCGCCAGAGCTATCTGATCAATCTCCACCAACCCCACACACATAGCGTTGACCAGGGGATTGCCCTGATAGCTGGGATTGAAGTAGACTTCCCCGCCTACCGTGGGTATGCCCAGGCAGTTGCCGTAGCCGGCTATGCCGGCCACGACTCCGGAAAACAGCTGCCGCACCCGGGCGTCTTCCAGAGATCCGAAACGCAGCGAATTTAAACTGGCTATGGGCCGGGCTCCCATGGTGAATATATCTCTGACTATGCCTCCCACCCCGGTGGCCGCTCCCTGGTAGGGCTCAATGGCTGACGGGTGGTTGTGGCTCTCAATCTTAAAAACCAGAGCCTGATTATCTCCGATATCGACAACTCCGGCATTCTCTCCGGGACCCTGGATGACCTGAGGCCCGTCCGTGGGAAAGGTCTTGAGCAGGGGCTTGGAATTCTTGTAGCCGCAGTGCTCGGACCACATTACGGAAAACATGCCCAGCTCCAGGTAATTGGGTTCACGCCCCAGTATAACTTTGATGCTTTCGAATTCCTGATCGTTTAGGCCCATTTCCCGGTACGTCAATTCCTTCATTTACAGCCTCACCTCCCGGCACCACTTCAGCATGGAAGCGAATATCTTTAAACCGTCGGTGCCCCCCAGAACCTCTTCGGAGCATCTTTCCGGGTGGGGCATCATGCCCAGCACATTGCCTGGCCGGTTGCAGATTCCGGCAATATTGGCCAGGGAACCGTTGGGATTGTAACTGTCCTCGTCCTCACCGTCCGGCCCGCAATAAGTGAACAATATCTGTTTATTATCCTTCAGGCTTTGCAGGGTGGCAGGATCGCAGAAATAATTGCCCTCCCCATGGGCAATCGGTATTTGCAAGACTTCTCCTTTTGACAATTGATTGGTAAAGGGGGTGGCTTCGTTTTGCACCTTCAGCCAGACCGGCTGGCAGATGAAGGTAAGGCTGCGGTTGCGCAGCATGGCCCCGGGCAGCAGACCGGCTTCCAGCAGGATCTGAAAGCCGTTGCAGATTCCGATGATCAAACCGCCCTGGTCGGCGAATTCCATCACTGCCGGCATGACCGGTGAAAAGCGGGCTATAGCGCCGGTGCGCAGGTAATCCCCGTAGGAGAAGCCCCCCGGCAGGATCAGGGCGTCATAACCCTTGATGGCCTTTTCCTGGTGCCAGATATAATCCACCGGCTGCTCCAGTACCTCCTTGATTATGTGATAGCAGTCGGCATCACAATTTGATCCTGGAAAAACCACGACTCCAAATTTCATTTTCATCCCTCCGTGATTTCTACCCGGAAGTCTTCAATAACCGGGTTGGCCAGGAGTTTGTCGCTCATTTCCTCCAGTTCTCTCTGGGCCTCGGCGCGATCTTTTCCTTCCAACCAGATCTCTACGTATTTGCCAATCCGCACTTCGTTTACTTCTTGGTATCCCAAAACATGCAGTGAGCTTTTCACTGCCTCTCCCTGGGGATCGAGCACGCCCTGCTTCAGGGTGACATAGATAGTGGCTTTCATAAACCCTATTTCCTCCCTCGCAAGAATTTATTTTAAACAAGATGAATACAGGCTTCTTTAATCCTTGAGAACCTTTTCGATACGGCGGATGACTTCCTGGTAAGCCTCTGCTTCTTTGCCCATATCACGCCGGAAGCGATCTTTATCCAGCTTTTCCAAACTTACCTTATCCCACAGGCGGCAGGTATCGGGTGAAATTTCATCTCCCAGAATAATGCGGCCTTCAAACTCGCCGAACTCCAGTTTGAAATCGACCAGGATGATGCCTATACGGTCGTAAAACTCGCGCAGGATCTCATTGATCCGGAGGGCCTGCCGCTTTATTTCGTCCAGTTCCTGATCGCTGGCCCAGCCCAGCGCCCGGGCATGGTACTCGTTGATCATCGGATCATGCAAATCGTCGTTTTTATAGTACAGCTCCAGTATGGTTTGGGGCAGTTCGGCGCCTTCGGGCAGGCCCAGCCGGTTGGCCAGGCTGCCGGCCACGACGTTGCGCACCACTACTTCGATGGGCAAAATGCGGAGTTTTTTAACAATGGTGTTGCGATCATCAATCTGCTCCACCAGGTGGGTTTCAATGCCTTGGGTCTCCAGGTATCTGAACAGCATATTGGATACGCGGTTGTTGACAATCCCCTTGTTGGCTATAGTGCCCCTCTTGGTTCCGTCAAAAGCCGTGGCGTCATCCTTATAGGCAATCCAGACCAAGGACGGGTTGTCCGTGGCATGGATCTTTTTGGCCTTTCCTTCATAGAGAAACTCACCTTGCAGCATGGGATTACCTCCTATCCTTTAATCCAGGCCGCAGCGCCTGAAAATATAGTCCACCTGATCCGTATATATCGAGAGATCAAAGACCTGGTCCAACTCTTCTCCTGTTATATGCTGCATGATTTCCGGGTCGTTTTCCACCAGCTCGCGGAAATCGTCGCCATCGTTCCAGCTCTGCATGGAGTTTTTCTGGACCAGGCTGTAGGCTTTTTCCCTTAGCATGCCCTTGTCGATCAGGGTCAGCAACAATTCCCCGGAAAAAATCACACCCCGGGTCTTCTGCACATTCTGCATCATGTTCTGCTCATATACCACCAGGCCGGATACTATGCCAGTGAACTTTTCCAGCATATAATCCAGAAGGATGCAGCTGTCCGGAATAATAACCCTTTCCACCGATGAATGGGTCAGATCCCGCTCGTGCCAAAGGGCCACGTTCTCTAAGGCGGCCAGGGCATTGCCGCGCAAAACCCTGGATAATCCTGCCACCCTTTCACTCATCATCGGATTGCGCTTGTGGGGCATAGCTGAAGAACCTTTTTGCCCCTTGCGGAAGGGTTCTTCTACTTCCAGTATCTCAGTGCGCTGCAGGTTGCGGATTTCAGTGCCCATCTTTTCAAGAGAAGCCCCGATCACAGCCAGGGCGGTCATAAACTGGGCATGCCGGTCTCGCTGAATTATCTGGGTTGAAACCGGACAGGGCTTCAAATCCAGGACCTGGCAGACATGCTCCTCAACCCGGGGGTCCAGGTGGGCAAAGTTGCCCATGGGTCCAGAAATAGCCCCGCAGGCAATTACCTCCCGCGCCTGAATAAGCCTGATTTCAGCCCGCTCCAGTTCGGTGAACCAGAGCGCCATTTTCAACCCGAAGGTGCTGGGCTCGCCGTGAACGCCATGAGATCTTCCCATGTTCAGCGTATATTTATAGGCCCTGGCCTTGGCGGCTACTTCTTCCTTTAAAAGGGCCAGCTTTTCCAATATCAAATCAGCGCTTTCACGCATCTGTAAAGCTAAACCGGTATCTAAAATATCCGATGAAGTCATACCCAGGTGGATGTATTTGGATTCATCGCCCACGTATTCGCCGACATTGGTCAAAAAAGCGATCACATCATGGTGAATCTGGTCCTCTATTTCTTTGATGCGCTCTACATTAAAATCGGCCTTTTCTTTGATAACCTCAAATACTTGAGCGGGAATGCGCCCCAGCTCGGCCCAGCCTTCACAGGCGGCTATTTCTATCTTCAGCCAGTTGCGCAGTTTGTTTTCCTCCGACCAGATGGCGCCCATCCGGGGAAGAGTGTACCTCTCAATCATGCCTGTCCTCCCTTGTCCCCCAGATACGACGCGGCACCGGCGGACTTCAACTTTTGGTCTTTAGCTATGACTTCCCCCGCCATTTTAAGGCGGTATTCCTGCAAGGCCCGGGCCAGCCTTTCATCCTGCAAAGCCAGTATTTCTACCGCCAGCAGGCCGGCATTGGCGCTTCCATTGATGGCCACGGTGGCCACCGGTATGCCTTTGGGCATCTGCACGATGGAATAAAGGGAATCCACCCCGTTCAGGGTGCTGGTCTTGATGGGAACGCCTATAACCGGCAGAGTCGTATAGGCGGCGATGACCCCCGGCAGGTGGGCCGCGCCGCCGGCGCCGGCAATGATCACCTTTATCCCGCGTTCCCCGGCCCCGGCGGCATAATCAGCCGTTTGGGCCGGAACTCGATGGGCTGAGGAAATGGCATATTCATATTCGACCTGGAACTGGTCCAGAATATCGCCGCATTCTTTCATGATCGCCAGGTCGGAATCGCTGCCCATAACAATTCCCACTATCGGCATTCCCAACACTCCTTTTAGCTGTAATTAGTCTTTCAAGCAAATAAAAATCCCAGGTAGGACAGTTTCCTAGCCGAAACCTATCCGCCTGGGCTTTTATCCCTATACGGTGTAGTGCCGCCAGGCACCTGTGTCACTTGGACCAGCCATGTCTGCACATGCGGAACCCTAGACACACTTTCGCGTTTCTTGATATTTTTTATGGAATTCGATTCCTATTCCGATATTATCAAAGCTTACCCGGACTGTCAACTTGTGGCGAAACGAAGTCTGGCCCGTTCCGGGGCGGTCTTTCCCCCGCTCTACATACCTTCCGCAATCCAGCGCAGCCGGGCTTTGAATCCGGCTATCTCCTTCAACAGCTGGAGCCCCTCGTTTCTGACCTCATCGTTCAGATCCAGGCAGCGGTTAAGGGCGCTTTCCCGCTCGATCTCCTCCAGCCGCTCCAGCACAGTCCTGGCCAGAATCATGATCAGGTCCGCTTCCATCGCCCCGCCAGCATTTAAAGGCGCCTGCGCCGGCTTTCCCTTATATTCAGTGGGCCTTTCCGTCTGATTGTTCATTTAAACTTCCTCCCGCTTAAAACTGTGCTTAGTAGACCGTCAACCCTAATTCTATAAATTCTCATCGGTTAAATTTTGGTATGACTGCGTTGTCGTCAATC
>DHRK01000065.1:9324-16041 GCA_002410325.1 Syntrophomonas sp. UBA5314 | reverse complement strand
GAGCCGCCCTCCGCCTTGTCCTACAAAAATTTTCCTCGATGATAATTAACAGAATTAGGGTTGACGGTCTACTAGATCCTTGCCCAAAGCGCCGGGTTTTATGCTTAAAACCTGCTCAGCACCCCGTACCGCTCCAAAAAAGCCTGATATTCTTGTTTCATCACAAGCTATAATATAAAGAGTAAGCAAAGGAGGAAGCACTTATGAATAAAATCAAAATCTGGTCTCTAATGATGCTGCTGTCTCTCAGCCTCTGGGTTGGAGCCTGTTCCAAGAACACCACCCAGGCCCCGCCTGCTCCGGAGCAACCCCAGCCCGCGGCAACTCAGGAGGTAAATCTTTATTTTTCCGACGATCAGGCTATGTATCTGGTGGCGGAAAAGAGAAGCCTTCCGACCGAAGGCGCCGACCAGAAACAGCTGGCCGCAGCAGTTGTCAACGAGTTGATCGCAGGCCCTAAACAGGCCAAACTCCACGCTACCATGCCCCAGGGAAGCAAACTTCTTTCCCTGGAGATAGCCGGCGGCCTGGCCACCGTCAACCTCAACCAGGATTTTCAATCCAAACACTCCGGGGGCAGTACCGGTGAAATAATGACCATTTATTCGCTGGTCAACAGCCTGACCGATCTGCAAGGGATTCAGCAGGTTCAGCTGCTGGTGGAAGGTCAAAAGCTGGAGACCCTGAAAGGCCATCTGGAAATAAGCCAGCCCTTGACCCGCAACCCCGATATTATCAAGAAATAGGGGTGAGGGTGATGCCCTCCATATGCCCCGGAAACTTAAACAGACCGCTCTGAGATGGAGCGGTCTGTTTAAAATGACATTGCTATTCGATTCAACAAACGGCCTGGAGCTTAGGCTTTTTTAGGTCTGCTCCGTTTCTTGGCCGTAAGCATAATCCCCGATTTCTGGGGTTTTACTTCCAGGTTTACATTTACCAGGGTGCCTTTGCTGCGAACCAAAGAAACCTCAAACGAAGCAGGCTGTTCAACTTGAACAAACTCCTGGGCTGCGGCCTGATCTTTTTCGGCCAGCAGACTTTCCAGAGCACGACCCACCATTTCTTTACCTTTATAGCCTAACAATTTGTGCAGGCTCTGGCTGGCATAGATTATCCTGCCGGTTCTATCAGCCAGCAACAGGGGAATAGCCATGCTGTCCAGCGCGTCAGCGTATTCGTCTTCCAGGGCTTTCATATCGTCTTTTAAGGTCTGCAGGTAATTATAGCGGTCAGTTATATCGCGCAGGCACTCTATGGCTCCCAGCATCTTCCCATCTTCATCGTACCAGGGCATAGCCCTTCCCCATAAGTAGCGCCCCTGTCCTCTCAGATTAGGTGTAGGAAATTCGCTGATAACCGTATAGCGGTCCACTTCCACCACCTGGTAATACTGTTGAACCTCCTCCGGCTGCAAGACCAGATCCACCATGATAGGCCGGCGATCGCCGTAAAAGGCCAGTGAATATTCGTAATTGTCCTTGCCCAGCATTTCCTCGGCTTTTATTCCGGTCAATTCTTCCATGGCTTCATTCCAGGCCACCACAATCCCTTCCATGTTGATGGCCAGAGTGGCGTCGGGCAGGTACTGCACCAGTCCTTTCAGGCTCTGTTCGGCTTTTTTGAGCCGGATTATCTCTTCCTTCATCCTGGTTATATTGCGGCCTATGCCCTGAACGGCCACTGGCTTGCCGCCTTTGTATATGGGCCAGATGCTCATATCCAGGTACAGCTGTTTGCCGTTTTTAGATATAAAACCGGCCTCGTAGCTTACATAACGTCCATTGGCCAGCCGCTGGTACTGAAAGCCCCTGAGCAATTGCAGGGTATCTTCATCGGCCAGTTCTTGAATGTTCATCCGCTTCAGCTCGCCGGTCAGATATCCGGTTATCCTTTCCGCAGCCGGATTGACCGAAATAAAATTGCCTCCCAGATCGGTAATAAAGATAAAGTCACTGGCGTTCTTGAAGAAGCCTTCATACTCTTTGCGGGCGCTGCGCAGCTCATCATTGGCGGTTTTCACTGTAGTTATATCACGAATGACGGCTACCAGCCGGATTTCTTCATTTAAAACCAGGCGGCGGCAGCGGACATCGATCCAAAACTCGTGTCCATTGGAATCCAGGGCCTTCCATTCCATGGACTGAGGCATATCCCGAGGCGCCATGCGCAGCCAGCGTTTAAACTCTTCGCTGGTAAAGGGAGCTTCGTCAGCGCACAACTCTCCCATGTTCTTGGCAATAAGCTCCTCCCGGGTATATCCGAACATATTGCAGGCTGACTTGTTAGCTTCCAAAATATCGGTAGTATAGGTATCTTGTATAATTACCGCATCCCATATTTCGTCAAAGACATCATGATAATCCTGGGCCAGTGCGGCGATCACGGACTCAAAGCGCTTGACGTCGCTTATATCATCAGCGACTGATATCAAGCCCTGCGGGGTGGGATAGATCCTTTCCATAAAGCAGCGGTTGGCGACGGTTGTTTCGGTTTGAGCACCAGAGCCGCTGGAAAGCACTTGCATATAGGCCTTGTGAGTGGGGCTTCCCGTCAAATCCGGAAGCGCGTCGAGGAGTTTGCACCCGGCCAGTTCCTCGGCAGTGACCCCGAGCAAACTGGCATATGCAGCATTACAGTATACTATTACCAGTTTTTTATTGATGACCAATACTGGAGATTCAATGCATTCAAGAAAGACTCTAAACCTATCGTCTTTAACCATTCCTTACCGCCTCCCGTCACGATCACAGCCCCTGGTCAACAACATACACGGTCAGATGTGAACTAAAATGCAGTTACCGTGTTCCCTCCTGGAACATTTTTGGGCCTCCGTTCCTTATATTTAGATACTGTTATTAGTCTATTTTCCACCGTCCCCTATAATATTCCTTCTTGTACATTATATATTATAAATCAGCCAAGCTTGCACTTTAAAGTACATACGAAAAGGGGAGTCGCACTCCCCTTTTTCAGGTATGTTATGTTATTGGTTTTTTTCCGTATAGGCAACCCAACCGCTCATTCCTTTGCCGCTGTTGTTCGAATCCGCAGTCAACACCAAGTTTACCGCTCTTTTATCCTTCTCGGCTACAATCATATAACCATCAGCGCTTTGATTTGTCATGGTCATTTTCCATCCGGCTTGTTCTAAAGCGGTCTTATAGTTGCCACCGGCAGCCGCATCTACGCCTTCGTAGTACACCATGGTGGTCTTTCCCTCAGTAACGGTATTTTCGGCTGTCATAGTGATCTTTCCGCCGGACAGTTTGGGAACATCACTGGGGATGGATTTGGGCCACTCGGCGTTCTTAAGGTCGACTTTGGTGTCCTTGCCGCCGATCGCGTTTTCCACAGCCGTCTCAGTAGCCTTTTCCCCAATTTTGTCAGTAATCAAACTACATCCTGAAACCATGAGACTGGATATTAAAAATATGCTAAGCAAAAGAATTGTGGCAGTTTTTCTCTTCATCAATACTGGCCTCCCCAAAATTGATATATTCCAGGATTATCCTGATGTTCCCTCCTTTATCCTTATTTATGACAAGTTTATTATATTTTATTTTAGCTGGCAATCAGGGCATTAGCTGGAAATTATGACCTGTCAGCCCTTTAACAATTTCTGATGCCCGTCAGCCGAAACACTTAGAAAGCAAATTTACTACTAGCAGGTATTTTTCCCTCATATATTTTTTTAGAAAGAACTGACCTGAAGGGAGGATAACGATTGCGAAAATTTCTGTTGTTCAGTTTACTTATAGTCCTTGCCCTGGGCTCTCTGGGCGGATTTTTATACTACCGGGAAAAAAATGACCAGCTTCAGGAAAGAATTCAGCTTTTAGAGGACGCTCTGATCCCCAAAACGGCAAATGGAGTAGCCTACTCCTGGGCGGAGGCGGTAAAGACCCGTAATGGGGCCTGGCAGTATACCTTAATGAATGCTATTTTGCGCAAGCAGTATCTAAAAGAATTCGAAGAAATCAACTGGGTGACCGGTTTTTCCAGCCCCTGGGTGGAAAAGTACAAAGTAAGCCGCCAGTCTGTTGATGAGAACGGCTCGGTCAGCTTTCAGATTGATTTTGATTGGTATACCAGTTCCGGTTACGCTTATTCCAACACCGCCATCCTGGTTGCCACCCGCTACGATCCCGGCCAGGTCAATGAACGCTGGCTGATTAGCTTCCTGGATTTCGAATATGAACCGGCTCCCTGACAGCCTATCCTTTACTTACTTAAGGCTTATACCGAGTTTAACCGGGCTTCATCCAGCCCGGTTTTATTATTATGAGGAGTCAGCTAGGATAGGTGCCCGGCAGGTGTTAGAATAGAGTTAGCAACCGTCCGGCAAGGAGGTTAAAAAAATGGAACTGGGAGATCGTATCGTAGTTAATGAGAGGAGACACCCGTTCTACAATTTCACCGGCACCGTGGTCGGCAAGCGTGGCTATACCGAAACCGGGGATCTCTTGCTGCTCATTTTGATCAACGAACGGCAACGAAGCTTTCTGATCCCGGAATCGATGGTCTGCCTTCAGAATGATAATCCGTCGCCGTCTAAACTATCTTAATATTGATCCGGCTGACCCCGCCCCGGACTTATTTTGCCTGCATTTTTTCGATCGGGAGTGTTTTGTCAATGCCCTATCCTGCCAAACAGCGCTTTTATTTCTGCCCTAAATGTTCCGGACCGCTGACCTACCAGCCGCAAAAAGGACGACCGCGCTTAACCTGTCAGTCCTGCGCCTATATCTTTTATGAAAACCCGGTGGTGGGTGTAGCGGGAATCTTGTTAAACTCCCGGGGCCAGATTTTGCTCGGGCGCCGCTTGAGCAGCCGCTACCGGGGATTGTGGTGCATACCCTGCGGTTACCTCGAATATGATGAAGATCTGTATGAAGGCTTAAAAAGAGAGTTTAGGGAAGAAACCGCCCTGAACGTGGAAATCCAAGAGCTCTTTACCGCCTTATCCAATTTCCATGACCCGCAAACGCATAGCGTGGGCATCTGGTTCCTGGTCCGGACGATAGGCGGGACCCTGTCAGCCGGGGATGACCTGGACGAATTGTCCTTTTTCTCCCTGGACAGCCTTCCTCCGCTGGCCTTTCCCACCGATGCGGCGGTGCTGGCCATGCTGCGCGAAAAGACCGGCCGACGGCTTTAATTCATTAATTTCCGGATGTATTGGCGCCTGCGGCTAATACCGGTGTTTGCTCCCTACTCCTGATTAACTCCCGGAACTGAAATGGGTGTCGATGATGCGTTCGGCCAACCGGCGCTGCCAATCAGCCTGGCTGATCAGCGATAAAACCAGCATGAGCCATTCCATCTGCTCATTGTCCCGCAAAGCAGTTTGGGAGCACAACTGTCCGATAGTATCCGCCCGGCCCAGCCACTGTTCGCTCAATCCCTCCTGCGCCAGCTCTTCAATTTCCAAAAAGAGAGTATATAGTTCACCAATAACCGATTCATGACCATCACCCCGCTCCAACAGCGGAGCGAAAAGGGCCGAAATGTCTTGTATGGACATGATGTGCTTCAAGCGGTACATGAGCAGCAGGAGCATCATATTTTCCCGTGAGTACTTCTTTTTTTTCGGAGATAGAATGATTCCAGCCTTGGCGTAATTGTTGATCATAGTTTTGGTAAACACCTTTTCCTTGGGGCCGCGTTTATAATCGGATAGGCGCGTCTCCAGAAATGTCAGCACCTGATCCATATAGAGATCGATGTCGGGAATATCGGCCAGATCAATCCGGGTGGGCTTTTGCAGTTCCCTGATACATCCTTCCAGGCTGCTTTTGCTGAGCATATATTCACCACCGTCCATCTAGTACTCTGTTTTATATAAAGAATTAGGGTTAACAGAGTACAAATTTATATTGAATAATTTACCACATATTAATTGAACAATAAACCGGTTAGTAGTATCATATATTGCATAAAGTAGTTTTAAATACTACATCAAGCGTGGAGGTTATTATGAATGAATTGAAACAGTCCGATGAGCTGAGAACAACCGGGAGGTTAAGCGGTTTAAAAAATTGGATAAAATCCTGGCCGGGAAGAGAACCGCTTAATGCCTACAGTCATTTTTTGGGCGCTATTCTGGCTATTCCGGGTCTGATTCTTCTCCTCAAACGGGTTCCGTTGGGATCGGGTCCACGTTATTACGCAGCCTTGAGTATATTTGGCGCCAGCCTCATCCTGCTCTACTGCACCAGCGGAATATACCACATAGTCAACGGTTCCAAGCGCCTGATTGCCTATCTGCGCCGCCTGGACCACATGATGATATACATTTTGATAGCCGGCACCTATACACCGATTTGCCTGCTGGTTTTGGAGGGTCCCTGGCGCTGGGGTCTGTTGATAGCCGTATGGTCGCTGGCCCTGGCCGGTATTTTGTTTAAGCTGGTGTGGTTTGCCGCCCCCCGCTGGCTGTCTACCGCTTCCTACATCCTCATGGGGTGGGTGGCGGCGGTGGCTTTTTACCCCTTGTCTATGGCCATGTCACTGGCCGGCATCATCAGGCTGATCTTGGGCGGCGTTTTCTATAGCGTAGGCGCCGTAATCTATGCCACCAAACGGCCCCGTCTGAACCTGCAGCTTATAGGTTTCCACGAAATCTTTCACTTACTGGTTTTAGCCGGCAGCATTACCCATTACATCATGGTCCTGCAGTTTCTCTAAAAACGAGCGAGAGGGAAGCCAGGGAGC
>DHRK01000065.1:0-9187 GCA_002410325.1 Syntrophomonas sp. UBA5314 | reverse complement strand
GCTCCCTGGCTTCCCTCTCGCTCTCTGGTACCCCTGGTACGATCAAATAAAAAAAGGGGTTAGTTTTAAAAACCAACCCCTCGGTTTGCCTTGGCTTAGTAGCTGCGGCTGCGTCTGGCCTGGAAGCAGTCACGGCAATAAACCGGACGGTCTCCACTGGGCTCAAAAGGAACCATGGTTTCCTGACCACAGGAAGCGCATACAGTCTTGAACATGGGACGGTCATCGCGGCGACCACCGCCAAATCCACCTCTCTGCTGCTTACGGGCTCTTCTGCAGGCCGGGCATCTACCAGGCTCGTTTTCGAATCCCTTCTCGGCGTAAAATTCCTGTTCCGACACTGAGAACAAAAACTCGTTTCCGCAGTCCTTACAAACGATATACTTGTCTTCTAGCACATTTTTCATCTCCCTTCCGGAGTTGCTCTTGGACTAATTCCCCCAAAAAGGAGAGTATTTAGAGAACAAGGCATTTTGAAGTATATTATGAACTTGCGCTCTTGTCAATATGGCGGGCTAATTTGCTGGTGAATTATTTCACCAGCTTCCACTTTATGTAACTTATGATAAAGTATTCCTATGATCAGAGCCCAGATCCGATTCAGATCGAGGCGCCCGGCAAAGGCATCCTTAAAAGCACTCCTAATGCCCGTCAGGCTGAAACTAAAATAGGCCGAGAGAAGCAAGCCTAAAAAACATAGGCACCAACGCGGTCACGATAAAAAGGCTTGCACTCCGTTTCCTGCGCCGGTAAGTCCCCAGCAGCCTGCTAGCCATATAGACAAGGACAGCCAGAACCATGATTCCAGGCAGGGCCTGTTCAGGAATACCGCCTGTTGTTTCGGCCGGGGGAACCGGCGTCTGGACCGGAGGATTCTCCAGAAAGCCAAATTCCAGAAAGCTCCGGGAGTCTTTATACAGATCAGCTTCATTGGAGCGCAGGACTACCGCTATGAGGTTCCGGTCAGCGCGGGAAGCCGAGGAAATCAAACAGTAACCGGCCTGCCTGGTGGTGCCGGTTTTGATCCCGTCGGCCTCGGGCATATAATAGGGGCTTTTCGAGTGGAGCAGTTTGTTGGTGTTTTCCCATTTTACATTAGCCGGGGATGCCAGCTGACCCCGGGGAGAATACCCGGGAGCGGCGACCACCTCGCGAAAGACCGGATTTTTCATGGCCTCACGGGCGATTAAAGCCATATCATAAGGGGTTGAATAATGGTCAGGGTGATGAAATCCGTCCGGATTGACAAAATGGCTGTCCAGGGCTCCCAGGGCGGCCGCCCGCCGGTTCATCATCTCGGCGAAATTGGCCATCGCTTCCGAAACGCTAGTTTGTTGCCCGTTCCCCCCTATATGGACCGCCAGAACGTAAGCCGCATCACTGCCTGAAGGCAGCATAAGGCCGTACAGCAAATCCTTCAATGTCAGCCGGTCTCCAATCCGGAGTCCGGCCCGGCTGGCATCGGCCGGGATCAGGGACACTTCCGGACCTATGGTAATCTGCTCATCAAGCGCGCCATTTTCCAGGGCCAGCAAGGCGGTGAGGATTTTGGTGGTGCTGGCCGGATACAGGCGATAACCGGCATTTTTGGCATATAAAATAGCGCCGCTGTCCCGGTCTATCAGAATGCCAGCCAAGGCTTCCAGATCCGGAGGCGCCGGAGGGTTGCTGGCCGTGACGGTACTTACCGGCCCCGGTTCGGGCAGGCCGGCCGCCCCAACCTGACTGCCGGGAGCTCCCAAAACGACAGATATCATGAAGACAATAAACAATCGCCGTGCTGCAACGGTCATATTTCTACCTCTTTATCAGCTATGCTGCATGCCTTATACAATACCAGCCCGGCACCCTGAACTCCTGCCAAAACATTGAGTTAGGGCAGGGAAAATGCTGCCAGAACCGGTCCGACCTCGCTTTTTTCCACTGGAAATACAATGGTCTTACCGGCCGCGGCCGGCCATCCGCTTATATTTCCATCGGTCTGGTGTTCCCACATTTTTTCTCCGCTGTTCCGGTTGAAGGCATATATCCGGCCCGCATAGGTAGCAGTAAAGACCAGGTCACCCATAATAGTTGCTCCACCCCGAACGGCTGAATCAAAAGTCTGCCGCCACAATATCTTTCCGTAGCGAATATCAATCGCCAGCAGTTCCCCGCTGCTTTGAGATGGGTCTAAAACGGCCGTTTCAGATCTTCCTGGATTAATTCGCCCGGCCTGGTTGACCACCGGCACGTATAAAACACCATCCCGGCAGGCCATCGGCGAAGCTACCCCTCCCCCGCTACCGGGCTGCACCTGAATGGTTGTTCGGGGCGGCGAATTGAGCTCATCGTTCTGGTGCTCGCCGACGGCCACTTCCCAGATCGGCCTTCCGCTGTTCATTTCAACCGCGTACACCCTCCCTCCTTGGCCGGCGGCAAGTATGATGCTGCGGTTCCCGATCGCGGTTATTACTGGCGGTTCCTTTAGATCCAGGTTCAAATAGTCCTGGTTTCTCAGGCTTTGCAGCCATAGCATCTGCCCGCTGACATGGTTAAAAGCGGCGATCCTTTGCTGGAAAAGCCAGGCCGGTACGTTTTTATCGGCTATCGGCGCTTGAGACGGCCAGGGGCCGGATAAATTGGTCGGCCAAAATATACTTCCGCCGGCGCTGTCTATGGCGGGAAACAGTCCGAATTCACCACTGCTCCAGGGCAGGTTGCTTTTCGGCATGGCCTCCTCGCCAATGTTATACGACCATTTGATCTCACCGTTTTTACAATCCAGGGTATAGATGCTGCCAAAGCCCTCCGGCGTTGAACCATTCCCTGACCGGGGGGCTGAAGCGGCTACATAGACCTGCCCGTCATATTCGATCGGCTGGCTGTTGATGGCCACACCGGGCTTATCAGTCAGTTGGACCGACCACTTCTCACGGCCTTTTAAGTCGAGAGCCGCCACCCCGTTATCCCCTACACAGACATAAACCAGGTTCCTGGCCACACCCAGTCCCCCCGACCCGGATGCTGCCTGCTGGTACTCCTTTTTCCAGAGCAATTCTCCGCTGTCCAGGGCCAGGGCGTAGACGTTGCTCTGGCCGTCCCGGCAGTAGATCCTGCCCCCTTGAATTATGGGATTGCCAGTTAAGCCGCCGGCCGAAGCACCCGCGGGCAGGGTAAAACACCAGAGTGGCTGAAGATTAAACACAGTTGTCGCGCTTATCGCTGAATCAGGGTTGGAGCGTGTATTGCCATAGTCGTGATGGGGTAAGGGCCATTCGGCGGCATAACGGCTGATCTCGGGAGCCACCAGCGGCTCCGGTCGGGTGAAATACCAGATAGCCCCTATTGCCGACAGCAGAAGAAAAAATACGAGCACCTTGATACGTTTCAACATCCCATCCCCCACATTTTTAATCTTGCTTCCCGAGTGCCCTGAAATGCCTGCATACTGATTTCTATTGTATCAATTTTACATTAGATGCCATTGAGATTTAGCCTTACGCAAAAAATCTTCGTTTTGCTGCAATAAAAAGCCCCGCCTCAAGCGGGGTTTTTGTTCAATTACCTGACTGTTTCGGCCCAATGCATCGTACCACAAATCTTGCACTGGCCCAAGGCGTAAATAACGCCTTGGATCTCGTGACCGGTAAGGGGCACATAGGTGTATTCATCACTATCCTGATGCCGGCAGGGCACCATCCAGGGGGCACAGCCAAAATGCACCACCCGTCTGTATCTCCAAGGTTTTAGCAGGGCGTCCGGGTCAAGATTCTCCCGGGCGATCTCCAACAGCTCAGAAGGAGGATTTTTTCCGGGCATTATTCCATCACTTCTCTTACCTTTATTTTATCTACTTGTTTTATCTTAGAGATGGTGGTCGCTTATCTTCTGGTAGCCCCTGTGGGCTGCCGGAACCGGTCGGACTTCTCCTTCTTCAAACTCTCTCACGGCCACGCTCAGCATCAGCTTGATGCGGTTCAACTGGTTGACTTCGCTGGCTCCCGGGTCATAGTCAATAGCCACGATATTGGCTTCCGGGTATTCGTTGCGCAGCTTGCGCACCATGCCCTTGCCGGTCACATGGTTGGGCAGACAGGCAAAAGGTTGAACACATACGATGTTGGGGGCGCCTGTCTCGATCAATTCGATCATCTCGGCGGTCAAAAGCCATCCTTCTCCGGCATGGTGCCCCAGCGACATGATCCGGCTGGCCTTCTCGGCCAGGTGATACACCGATTCGGGCGCCGTAAAGCGCTGGCTGGCTTCCAAGGCCCGGCACATCTCTTTGCGGGCGTTTTCCATGTACTTAATGATCAGGCGCGCCACCAGCATGGCTTTGCCGCTTCCCGACAGCTGCTCGTAGCGAAAGACGGAATCATAGGCGCTGTAGGTAAAAAAGTCCAACATATCCGGCACTACCGCCTCGGCGCCTTCCTGCTCCAAAAGACTGACAATATTATTATTGGCCGCCGGGTGATATTTAACCAGGATTTCTCCCACCACCCCCACCCGGGGCTTCTTTACATCATTGATTTCCAGCCGGTCGAATTCCTCCACTATTTTGCGCAGGTTGCTCTTAAAGGTTTTGGAATCGCCCACCAGCAGCTGACGACGGCATTCCTTCATCCATTTTTCATATAAAAGCTTGGCCGAGCCGGGTATTTTTTCATAGGGACGCACCCGGTGAAGCACTCTCATTAAGAGATCGCCGTAGACTAAGCCGCGGATGGCTTTTTTCAAAAGAGCGCCGGTCAGTTTAAAACCGGGATGAGCCTCGGTACCGGTCAGGTTGGCCGATAAAACCGGGATTTTTTCAAAGCCCGCCTCCTGCAGGGCCTTGCGCAGGAGGCCAATATAATTGGTGGCCCGGCAGCCGCCCCCGGTCTGAGTGATTACCACGGTAGTGGTGTCGAGATCATATTTCCCCGACTGCAGGGCGTGCAGCAGCTGACCGATAACGATAATCGAAGGATAGCAGGCATCGTTGTTGACGTATTTGACCCCCGCTTCTATATCTTCCGGGAAGACTTCCGGCAGCAGTTCCAGGTTATACCCGGCGTCGCGGAATACGTCCTCCAGGAATTCAAAATGGATGGGCGACATCTGAGGGCACAATATGGTGTGCTTCTGCCGCATCTCCTCGGTAAACGAAATGAATTCATAGGAATAATCTTTTGCCGGGACTAAAGCCGGCTGCCGCTTGCGCAGGGCCGCTATTAAAGAACGGATTCTTATCCGGGCCGCTCCCAGATTGCTTATCTCATCTATTTTAATGACCGTATATATCTTGCCCGCCGCCTCAAGAATTTCTTGAACCTGATCGGTGGTTATGGCATCCAGCCCGCAGCCGAAGGAATTCAACTGGATGAGCTCAAGATCCTGGCGACCGGCCACCAGGCTGGCGGCGGCATAGAGCCGGGAATGGTACATCCACTGGTCAACCACCCGCAAGGGGTTGAAACGTTCGCCCAGATGGGCCACCGAATCCTCGGTTAATACCGCGAATCCCTGACTGATGATGAAATCCGCGATGCCATGGTTGATTTCGGGATCCAGGTGATAGGGCCGGCCCGCCAGTACAATCCCCTGAAATCCTTTACTCTCCATTTCGGCCATGACCCTTTCGCCCTCACGCCGTATATCCTGTTTAAAAGCGGCGTCTTCCTGGTAGGCAGCATCCACCGCTTCCTTGATCTCGCCCTTGCGGATGCCCAGCGTCTTCAGTTCTTCATGCAGACGCTTCATGAGGCGCTCCCGGCTGTCGTAGGGCAGGAAGGGACTGATATAGATAATATCGGGACCGTTTAATATATCCATATTATTTCTGACCACATCGGGATAAGAAATAACCATGGGGCAGTTGAAACAGTTGTCAGCCATATCGATTTCCTGACGCTCGTGGCAAACCGCCGGGTAGAATATAGTTTTTACGCCCTGCCGGATCAGGGCTTCAATATGCCCGTGTACCAGTTTGGCCGGATAGCAGGCCGACTCGGAGGGAATGGTCTCACTGCCCAGGTGGTAGATATCCCGGTTGGAGGGCGGCGACAGCTCGACCCTAAAACCCAGCCTGGTAAAGAAAGTAAACCAGAAGGGATAATTCTCATACATATTGAGCACCCGGGGCAATCCGATAGTACCCCGCGGAGCCTCAGCCTGGGCCAGGGGTTCATAGCCGAACAACCTCTTGTACTTGTAGTCAAACAGGTTGGGCAGCTGCTCCCGGGCCTCTTTTTGGCCCAGCATCTTTTCACAGCGGTTGCCGGAAATATATCGCCTGCCCTCGGAAAAACGGTTGATGGTCAGGAGGCATTGGTTGCTGCAGCCGGCACAGCGCCGGGTGGATACCTTGAACTGGAAGTTGTCCAATTGAGGTAAAGAGAATATAGTGCTTTGGTGACCGGGCTGGCAGCGCTCGCGGGCCATCAGGGCAGCCCCCAGGGCCCCCATCAACCCGGCAATATCCGGCTTTATAACCTCGCGCCCGGTAACCAGCTCCAGGCTTCGTAAAACCGCCTCATTGAGGAAGGTCCCGCCCTGGACCACTATCTTTTCCCCCAATTCGTCGGAATTTCTCAATTTTATTACCTTAAACAGGGCGTTCTTTATTACGGAATAGGAGAGGCCGGCTGAAATATCCCCCACCGAGGCCCCTTCCTTTTGCGCCTGCTTGACCCGCGAATTCATAAAAACCGTGCAGCGAGAGCCCAAATCAACCGGTGAATTGGCCATCAAGGCCGTGCTGGAAAACTCCTGGGCGCTCATGCTTAAAGAGCGGGCAAAGGTCTCTAAAAACGAGCCGCAGCCCGATGAACAGGCTTCATTTAAAACGACGCTGTCTATGGCCCCGTTTCTGACCCTCATGCATTTCATATCCTGCCCGCCGATATCCAGGATGAAGTCCACCCCGGGACAGAAAAACTCGGCCGCCGTGGTATGGGCCACGGTCTCCACTTCGCCCAGGTCTACTCCCAGGGCTGCTTTTATAAGGCCTTCCCCATACCCGGTTACCAGGGAGTTGGCAATATAAGCGCTTTCCGGCAGGCGGGAGTACAGGTCCCTCAATATCTTGACCGTTGAATCAACCGGACTGCCCTGGTTGCTCCCATAATAAGAGTAAAGCAGGCTGCCCTCCTGATCGATGAGAACCGCTTTGGTGGTGGTTGAGCCGGCATCAATACCCAAATAGGCCGGCCCGCCATAGGTTTCCAGTTCCCGGCGGGCAATTTTATGCTGGGAATGTCTTTCCCGAAATATCTCAAGCTGCTGCGCATCCGGGAAAAGAGGATTCAAGCGCCATATCTCGCCGGTAGCGGTATCGCTGGAACACTTCAGGCGGTTGGCAATATCCGAAAGGCTCTCCGGCCTCTCCCGGCGCGAAGCCAAGGCCGCGCCGATGGCCACGTAGTACTGAGCCATGTCAGGAATAATGGCGTTTTGCGGTGAGAGCTTCAAGGTCTCCTTGAACCTGTTGCATAGTTCGGTGAGAAAATGCAAAGGACCGCCCAGGAAGGCTACCTTGCCGCGAATGGGACGTCCGCAGGCCAGTCCGCTTATGGTCTGATTGACCACCGCCTGCAAAACCGAAGCGGCGATGTCTTCGCGGGCCGCCCCGTCATTTAACAGGGGCTGTATATCGCTTTTGGCAAATACGCCGCAACGGGCGGCTATGGGATAGATCATCTTATGCTGGGCCGCCAGGCAGTTCAACCCCATGGCGTCGGTTTCCAAGAGAGCGGCCATCTGATCTATAAAAGCACCCGTGCCGCCGGCGCAGATGCCGTTCATCCTCTGTTCTATTCCATGTCCGAAATAGGTTATTTTGGCGTCTTCTCCGCCCAGTTCGATAGCTACGTCGGTTTCCGGGATCAGGTGTTTTACAGCTTCGGTCCCGGCGATAACTTCCTGAATAAAAGACAGGCCCGACCAGGCAGCCGCCGACAGGCCGGCCGATCCGGTAACCAGGGCCGAAACGGTCTGATTTCCTACCCTTAACAGGGCCTCTTTGATCGAGTGGCTCAGGGTGGCCTTAATATCGCTGTGATGGCGCTGGTAGATTCTAAAGACCGGGTTTAAGGCATTGTCCAGCAAAACAACCTTGACGGTTGTCGAACCAATATCCAGCCCCATATATAGATCAGAAGCTTGATTGGCAAGCAACGGATTGCTCCCTCCCCAAATACATGGCAAAATTCAAATGCCGTTTAAATTAACCCTAAGATTAGGGTAAGAAAAATAGCCCTGTTTGTCAATTGAAATCAAAAGTACTCGCCAGACTGAACTTGACGAACCCGATCTGCTAATTTAAAATTTAATCAAACATCGTTTCAAACGGCGGTGAATTGATTTGAAAATTTTGAGTCACAGCGGAAGTACAAAAGAGCGTATTATAAAAGCCACCCTCGATATAATGGCCGACGAGGGTTTTCAGAATGTCACCGTGAGGAAGATTTCCACCCGGGCGGATGTAAACATAGCAGCAGTCAACTACCATTTCGGCTCCAAAGATATGGTAATTGACAAGGCGTTAAAATATGTCACCGCCCAGATGAAGAAAGTTTTTACAATACTTAAAGAAAACGACCAGCCTGCGGTCCGCCTGTCCAATTTTATTCAGGCCTACGCCGATACAGTATATAAATATCCTGATATCGTAAGATACATGATCGATCAAAAGATTCACCACAGCAATGCTCCGGTGGAATACAGCGAATACCTTGAACAAGAAGGCATCCATCTCATCCATCAGGCCCTGCAGGAACTACACCCTGATGAGGATGAATCCCGAATCTACATGCGAACCTTGCAGATCCTGGGCTGCATTTCTTTCCCGATTTTGATGGGTGCCACCGTTCAACAATATTCCGGCCTTAACCTCAATGAGAAATCATCTCGCAATATCTTGATCGAACTTTTGACCGAACAAATGATTAAATAGAGCTCTGTAAAACAAATACCGGGACCCGGCCTTGGTGATGAAGGCTGGGTCCCTCTTTTGTCGCCTGATTATGTTTCAGGTTTAAACGGTTAATCCTTCTCGATCAGCCCTTTGGTCATACATACCCTGGCTGTAAATCAACTATTCTTTAGACTAGTACAACGTTCCGTATATTGTGTTCATAAGTTGGAGCAGTTTTTTTTGAAGTACAAGGCGGAGGGCGGCTCCTTGCCATCCTGGCACCGCCGCATTAGCCCGTCAGTGGGC
>DHRK01000070.1:4676-25093 GCA_002410325.1 Syntrophomonas sp. UBA5314 | reverse complement strand
AATCCGGCTTTATCGAAGCCTTCCTTATCAAACCCGGCCTGGTCGAAGCCCTCTTTATTGAAGCCTTCACGATCGAAGCCCGACCGGTCAAATCCTTCACGGTTAAAGCCCTCCCGATCGAAGCCGGCCTGATTGAACCCTTCCCGGTCATAACCTTTCGCGTCAAATCCGGCTTTATCGAAGCCTTCCTTATCAAACCCGTCCTGGTCGAAGCCCTCACGGTCAAAACCCTCTTTGTTAAAGCCTTCGCTGTTGTATCCTTCCTGGTCATAGGCTCTTTCATCAATGATTCCGACCGTTTCCGCTGCCGCCACGGGTTCTTCTACTCCAGGCCCTCCCTCCGTCAGCATTTCACCATCCAGGGCGCTGGTATCAAGCAAAATGACGCTGCCGGTCTCATCCGTTAAAATTCCGGAGCCGGGTCTGATGACACCCGCCTCTTCCGTAGCCGTATCGATAATGATGCCGGGTTCCGGTCGGGCAAATATGGACGCCTCGCCCGCGGTCTCAATGATTATACCTTCTCCCGGAGTTACGCCGGCATCCTCCTGGCCCACTGTATCAATAATGATCCCCGGCTCAGGCTGGACAAATATGGCCGCCTCGCCTGCGGGTTCAATGAATATGCCTTCTCCCGACGATACACTGATGGCCCCCTGGCCCATCTCAGCCGTATCGACTCTAATATCGGAAACAGATAACGAATCCGGCTCATACCGTCTTCTGCCCAGTTGGCCGGCCTCCTGGACTGGTACGGAACGCTGGGCGCCGGCTCCCGCGGCGCTTCCTCCCGCACCGGGCCATGATCCTCCTCCGCCCGCCGGCGATAGGGGCGCTCCTCCCGGAGGCGAAAATCCACCCCCGCCGCCGCCCAATCCGGCCAGAGCTCCCAGACCGGTGGCGATCAGGCCGGGAACTGCCACACCGACCACCGCCTCGGTGGTGTTGGAGGGACCGGGTATGTTTCCGACCGGCCCGACTCCGGCCGGGCTTGAGGTCCAGCCGCCGCCACCCGCCGAAGGATCGGAGGTTTTTTTGCCGGAGCCGCCGGCGGCTTCAAAGTTGGGCGTGGCCTTTACTTCCGCCATACCCCGGCCTCCGGACTGTTGATTCTGCGACCAGGTGCCCGGGTCTGAATCAAGAATGGTGTAGGTCCCGGCGGGAATGACAATGTTGGGGGATACTTCCCAGTAAGCATTGGGCACGCCCCCCTGACCCGGCCGCGTGCTAACCCGCCAGGGTCCGTACGTCTTTCCATCTCCGCCCTGCAGGGCGATTGTTCCGCCGGCCGCTCCCCGGGCATTGTTCCAGTGATAGGTTGAGATAAAGGTAACCAGGTGGGGACGGTTGATGCTAAAGGTAGTCGGAGCTGTGGGCTTGTTATGAACTCCGGCAACATTCATGGTGTCTGATACCTTTACCGGTTCATCCAGCGGCTTTCCGGTAGCGGCCCCCGCCGATGCATCCGGCTGCTCTTCTTCTACAGGAACAGCTTTCTCTATATCCGGGGCCGCCTGGCTCAACAACCCGTTGCGCTCCAGACCGTCCAGGGTCTGCTGGGCTATGGCTTTAGCCTTTGAAATATCGCTGGCGCTGCTGTTGCCGGTCATATACAATTCCACCGTAATAAAATAATCGGGCAGCACCACTCCAACGCCGACCCCTTTGTCCATCGTATATTCCCTTACTTCTGCGCCCTTCATCCGCACAGTTTGAATGCTGGTATGTTTGGCTTCGCCGTCTACATACTTAAGCAAGGCCTGCATCCCGGCCGCATCAGTGGGCCCCAGGACAGTCACCCCGCCTCCTCCGCCTCCATATTCGCCCATACCGGCATGCATTTTTATATTAAGCCCGGTCCTGTCCTCGGCGCTAAATTCAAATTCCGTAGAAGAAAAATTGGCATTGACCACCCCGGTCACCACATCGCCGATCCCCCCGGCCAGAGCCCGGCCGGGGAAACAAAAGTCTATCAGCATCGCCAGTACCAGGGACAGGGTCATGGTCAATATCAAGTTTTTTGGTATGCGCTTCCTCTTTCCAGCCCGATAAAGTATTGACAAAACATTCACCTCCTAAGGTAGCAAAGCCACCAGCATCATCCAGCCGGTGGAGAGCAAAAAGGCCAGGCCCGAGGGGATTATCACGTTTTTAATTCCCGTGGCCCCCTTTTTCATCACTTCGGCGCCGGCCGTGGCGGCTGCCGTCATGATGGCCGCCGAGGCAAAGGGCATCACCGCGTCCCAGTTCAACAAGAGCTGGGCCAAAACCGCCAGGACCGTAAAGGGGATCATGAACAGCATGCCGCTGCCCACCGCTTCCCGGGAGAATTGACCCCCGCTTTCCAGGCTCAGTTCCTTATTCCCGCTGTTAAAGAGTATAATAAGCAGCTGTACGGCCAGCAGCCCTATGATCAAAGCCAGGAGAAACGATAAGAGCAGGGTGAGAACTTTAAAATCGGGCCGGCTGAAAGGGATCAACAGGCCCAATGTCATAAAACACAGGTAAGCCGGCCAAAGAGCTGTTTTTTTCCGGTCCGGGGCTTGAGCATAACCCAGGTTCATATCCATATGTATCTGCCTCCTGAAAATCTTTTAATACAACCCTTATCCTAAGCCAGGCGGCCCAATAAGGCCCAGCCCAGCAGCAAAATGGCCCCGCAGAGGGTGGACAAAGCGATGCTAAAGGCCATCCGGTCGCCGGACATCTGTTTGATGGTAAACAATGAGGGCCGTAAAGCCCATAAGACTCCGGTAACCCCGAAGGCCACCGCTGTTTTCCATCCCAACGTCAACGAGAAGACGATTCCCAGCAGCGCGTAAACCAGGGTGGCGGAATAGCCCAGGGCAAAGGTGGATATGGCCCAGTCCACCGTATAGCCCCGCTCCCCGGCCTGGGATAAGGCCCAGGCCATCACCGCCAGAAGCGCCACCCCGGCCGTGCCGTAGAGAAGACCCAGCATGGTGATGAGAATGACTGCCGCTATTCCGATCTGGCCGGTGCGCAGCATATCCAGTCCGGTCTGTAAAAAAAACAGGGTAAAGGACAAACCCGATATGAGTATGGAATAAGGCCAGGGAACTTTGGACATCTGACTTTTAACCACCTCGGCCGGATTGATGATCATGTTTAATGTTTTTTTCCAATGGGGCGTTTCAACGCTGGCGGGCGTATTCATCTCCTTGCCTCCCTCTCCGTGCAATACCTTGTTGATGCGGACTACTCTATAAAGCTATATAAAATCCCTCCATTACTTCAGCAGCGGGCATTTGCATCTGAAGCAATAATCGTCATTGATGTCGCATAAGCTGGCGCAGGCGTTGCAGAAGATGATGCTGTCCCCGGATTTATCGTATTTCTCGTAGGTGTTCAGCCCCCCGTGACGCCGCACCCGGTCGCCGATTTGATAATAGTTGTATCTGGTGTCGTCGTCCTCTGCCGTGCTCTCATGGTCTTTGCCGTGCTCATCCCTGATCACCACCGCGTATTCGGTATAATTCTCCCAATAGTAGTCATTGTCTCCGGTATGTTTCTTACGGCGCTTGGGGGTGATCTTTTTGTCGATTACCGTTCCATCCCAGGTCTTGCCGGTTTGCCGGCCCCAATTCTGGAACAGGGCAATGGCTATGAACATGCCGCCAATCCCCAATCCAATAAACAGCGCCTCGGGGTTATCCATTTCATGGCTGGTTTCCCCGTAGATAAAAAAGCCTATGACTGCGGCGACAGCCAGAACCCCTGCAAAAAAAAGCGACCAGCGCTTGCTGTTCTTGATATACCGGGCAAAAGCCGGGTCGTTTATTTTGGGAGAAAAACCGATAAGGCCGGACTCGCTCGGCCGGGTTTTCTTTGGTTCACCGCCGCAGGACGGGCAGAACCTGTCACCTTCCTGCAAAGCCTCTCCGCAATGCGGACAATACATAAAAATTCCCTCCCTGCCTTTCAATCCGTTATTACAGGAACAATGCCGGTCTCAAAGCGGAATTTTTCCACGATCTTCTCCATCTCCCGGCTGTCTATGGCCCCGTGCAGGATGCGCGCTTTTTGCGTGTTCAGGTTGGTGCCGTAGGCCAGGCACAGGCATTCGCTTCCGATTTCCACGCCTTTCAGACAAACCCCGTCCAGGTTGAATTTAATGACTGTGGAGCCCAGAAACATGCCGAAACCGGAGATATAGACTTCGATGGCCCCGGCGGACAAATGGCGGCTGCTGTCGCCAGCCTCAATGACCGCAGGCCGGATGTGCAGGATCCGGTTTTCGATGATCAGCTCCGCGGTCTTCAGTTTTTTATATTCCCGAATGGACAGGACGGCCAGGAGCATGGTGGCCGGTACGGCAAAAACCAGGAGGATTTCCGGTTCAAGGGTCAGGACAACGCCGTCCCGAATGAACATAAGCACGGAAACTATAACGCCTATGCCGGTCGCCGCCATCAGGAAATGCATCCTCCGCCTGATCCCTTGCAAATCTTTCCACCCTCTTCCGGCCATTTCATGCCCTTTATCATAGCGGCTGGGGCAGAAAAAGTCGTCACCGGAACGGGTGATTTTGGCTGAAAAAGCCCCTCACCCGAAAGGGTGAGGGGCTCAGACCGTCGACAAAAGCGAATATCTGCGTCATTGTAAAAAGCCCGTTCAATCAACGTACTTATGTACGCCTCAATCACGGGCTTTTTACATTCCTTGATCTTCACTTCCGTCGCTCGCTCTGGCAGATTATTGACTTTGTCAACAATCTGAGCCCCTCACCCGAAAGGGTGAGGGGCTGCTGAAATGGCCTTATATCAAAGGGTCAGGTTATTTTGCGAGGGGGGACTGATGTTCCAGCATGAGGTTGATAAGCTGAGCCCGGTTCTTGATTTCGTATTTGGAATAGATGTTCTTGATATGAGTTTTCACCGTGTTCTCACTCAAATTCAGCGTCTCGGCAATCGCCCGGTAGGTTTTGCCCTTAAGGAGCAGGACCGCGATTTCCCTTTCGCGTTCGGTGAGCCGCTCCAGCCAGGCCAAGCTGTCCGCCATGCTTTTCTGTTCGACCGGTGACATTTCGGTGAATACGGTCAGATAAGCATGGTCTTTCAAAAGCTCGGTAAGATATTTGTGGAGCGGGGGAAGGATGACCAGGGTGACGCAGACTACGGCCAGGGCCAGCACCGATGAGTTGTGGTTGGGGATGCTGGAAATAACGATGGCATTGCCGGTCAGCCCGCCCAGCAGCACGCCCAGCACGTTGGCGGAAAGTCCCACCCCCAAAATTTTGGCCGGATTGTTGTGAAAATCCAGCATTTCACCGAGAATACTCCACCAGAATAAATCAAAAACGCCGCAGGCGCCCAGCATCAGGGTATTGACCAGCAGGTAGCTGGCCGCCGAACGATCGACAATCATAAAGGTGATAAAGGCAAAGCCGATCATGGCGATGCCAACATAAAGTATGTAGTTCCGGTTGACCGTCCTGGGCAGGTTTTTCATGACATAGAGGGCCACGATATAGGGAAGCGCCCAATACCAGCTCACCAGCCACTGGTGGTGGGCAAAGGCGGGGTTGATCACCTGGTACATCAGCCCTGAGTTGATGGTGATGATCACAATAAACAGGCACAAAAAGGCCAGGGGCTTGATGACATTAATACGATTGCCGCTTTCGTCAGGGCGGAGCATAGGTATGACCGGATCCTTGGCGGGCAATCGGACGGCAAACAGCAATGCGCCGCCCAGCACAAGTATGGACAGGCTCAACCCGGCTTTAGCCGACAGGTGGATGGCGGTCATGTTGATGAGGATCATAAGAATATTGGAGTAAATCAGCCCGTCCGCGGCAGTTTTAATCCGCTCATTGGAGGGCGTGCCGCTTTTTAAATAAAAGCCCCAGGCCGCCACACAGGCCCCCGCCATCACGGAAATGAAAATCAAAGCAAGCTGCCAGAGAATGGAAGGGTTGAAAAAGAATACGCCGCTTCCCAGCATGCAAAAAATGATGGAAAACAGCATCAGCCTTTTGGCGGCTCGCATGGTCTTAATCAGGAATCCACAGCCAAACAAGCCCACAAAATGCGCGGCTATAGCCATGAATACCATCGTATGGGGATCGATGCCGTACTGCCGGGTCTGCGCATATAAAACCTGTCCTTCAAAAGGAAAGGCCAGCATCCACGAGAAAAGCAGCGCAAATACAATGATGGACAATCGTCGTTCGTCTATATGTATATTCGTAAAATCCTTGCGGGTTGCACTGTCCTCCAACCATACCCCCCCTTCCCTTTTCGATAGGGAGCGATCCTTTTTGAAACTAATCTGCTTGCATCTTCCACCGGAGGAGTGAGTATGCCTGCCTCTATGGATGGGCTTTGAACGATTTGAGCACTTTTTCTACAGAATCCATCATTTCCGTATACTCTTTCATATCTTTCGGACTCTTCTCATCATAAGGAAAATCAAGTACAGCGATGCTGGCAAACACCTTTCCGTTTATTACGCCAACTTTTTCATAGGGAAAAGGCTGATCTTCCTTCTTTGATTCCTGATCCCAATAGGCCTCGCTGCCGTATTCGATAATATTGATGAGGATCGGATTTTGAGCGGACGCTTGTTGGGAAGCCGTCAAGTGCCTGACTATAAAGCCGTCGTTGTCTTCACTGATTTTCACTCGGCCCTTCCAGGAGGCCGGAGCCTCAAGAGAGAAGCCGTACTTTTGGCTTACCATGACATAGGACGTTTCCTGCCGGTTCCCGTCAACTTGGCCGCCGGGCACCGGAGTGGATGGCGCCTCCGGTTTGGAGGCCGGACTGGCCTCGCTATTTTGAGCCGGGTTTTGAGGCGGGGGGACATTGCTGCTGCAGCCTGTTAAGACAAAAACGGCCAGCATGAAAAATATGATTCTCTTCACTATTCTCCTAACTCCCTTCATCAATCCGATCCTCCATTTGCTAAAAATTAAGCAACCATTTTCCCTTAAATTTTAATGCATAGGTGCAGGATGGACAAGCGGGTGCTCAGATTGTGGCACGGGAATGAGAGAGGAAATTGTAAGCAATTTTATATATCGTGGTAAGATTTTAACGCTTCCAGATACTGATTGCTGAAATCAATCTTCAATTCCACCCAAAGCGGCAAATGGTCAGACATCTGAAAGGTGCGCCAGGAGGTCCGATAGTATTTTTCTATATCCGGTTCTGCTTTCCCCTGTATGGCTTTCTCCGGAAAGTACGGTCTGTAGACATTTAAGTCCTGCGGCGTGTAGACCGACTCGGTAAAATTGAAAGCGCCCGCCCTTTGCTCTCCTTCTGCAAACACTGTCATTGACGGACTCAATTGAATATTAAAGGCGATCTGGTCGTAGTGCCTGGTCTGCCCCAAATCGGAAGGATGCTGTTTGAGGCTATCCGGTATGTAGAACCCGTTTTTCTCCAGGGCATTAAAAGTTGCGTCACTGGTTTTTACTATATTAAAGTCGCCCAGCAGGATGTAGCTCTCATCTTCTTTCCTGGCCCGCTTGGCCAGGAAGGCGGCTATCGCATCAATCTCCGCCAGCCGCCTCTGGTCGATGCCGGAACTTGATCCATAATAGATATGCACCGTCACCAGCTTGAATTTAAACCATTTTGCCTGGAATGCCACGCAAAACGGGGAACGCGCAAACTGCAGGCCGCCGTCAATCAGCTGGTCCTTGGGCAGCACGATTTCCCCGGCCATATTCTTGAACGCGACTTTGCTCTTGTCATAGAGAAAAGCCATCCTTTCTCCGCCGCCGGCACTGCCGTCCGTACTGTCCGTTACGATATAATCCCATTGCGGATTCATCAGGGACATTACTCTCTCCAGGCCTTTCAGGTCTGCGGAGACTTCCTGTATCGCTATGAGATCAAAGCGGCTTATGATCTCGGCCAGGTAATAATAGCTTTCCCAACGCCGGTTGTCACCGAATTCACGAATATTCCAGGTTGCCAGCAGAAGCGTTTCCGACTCGGTTTTCCGGGGAATTTGAGCATCCAACTGACGACGCAGCAACAAGAGCCTGTCCACAACACGCAGACGCTCTTCTTTGTCTTTTATTCTTTTTATCGGGTGATAGTACGGCATAGCGGTCACCAATCCTTAACCGGTGATTGATACTAGAATTATATAGCTTATCGGTTCCTTAACAACATCCCAGGAGGCCCTTCTCTTGTTCAATCATCGTGTATTATTTCTGAGCCTAATCAAAAAAGACCCCTCTTGGTCTTTTTGCGAGCGTATATTTAGTCTTGCTTATCCCATTCATTTTCCGAAATTCCTGCTTGCTTCAATATTTCTTTAAGCAGAGGTGTACTAATATCCCCTCCGTGAGGATTAGGAATTCGCAGCTTAAATTGTCCTCGTTTTCATAAATGAATGGCGACCGCCTGAAAAGGGCCCCTCAAATCCAAAAGACCTTAAACGCCGAATCAATTCATGTTCTACTTAACGGTTTCATGCTCCAGTTACAACCGTATTAAAATCTACCCCTCCGATTTGGGGGAGCGGATCACAATCGCGTAGTTTTAAGATAAGCCATTCTTCAAGAACTTCATGAAGTTCTTCACGGCATTTCTCTAAGGTCTTTTCGTTGGCCCACACACCATGACATAGCGGTATTTCTCCGTAAAATGTACCGTCATCTAGAATTTTATATACCGCTTCACGCAAAGCGGCCTCCGTAAAAGCAGTCAGAATAGGCATAGCCACGATCACCTCTATCGATATTATATCATATGAATTTAGGCCTGGTATTTATTCCCTGCTTTTTAGGGATTCAAAAGGAGTCGAATTCGACCCCTTTAAATCTGTCATTATGTAATTGCTCCCAAAGACCCAGGAACTCAATTGTATCTTTGCTTCTCATCCAATTTTTAATTACATCTTTAGGCTCATCGCTTTTATACCTTGCAATATCCGTAAGTGAAATAAATTCGTTTTGAAAATCCTCTGTATAAATCGTAATATCTACGCCTTTTGCATGAATTGTTTCTCTAATAAGTTTCTTCGACATCTACATCACTCCATCTGTGGTCACAAATCCTTAACCGGTTATTTACCAGTATTATACAAATTATTGGCACGGTTAACAATATTCTATAAAATTTGATTTAATACTCTCTCGGTCTTATAAAGATATCGTTTACAATATCTATAAATTGGGTTATGTTCTTATATTCGTAAAACCACTTGAAGGATTGGGCCTGAAGAGGATCGCCATCTAAAATCCTTGTGCTATATGCCCAGTTAATGTAACCCTATCCTTGAGTTTTCTTTGCTTCTTTGATATTCTCAATTCAAAGATTCTTTGTATATTTTCTATCAATCATCATAAACTACCCAAGGAGGAACGATAATGTCTCAAGTTAAAGGAGAAAACCCGATGTTAAAAAAACGTATCTCGGTATCTCAGAAACGCCAGATAACCATACCGATTGAGTTCTATAACAGCGTTGGCATTGATAAGGAAGTGGAATGCTATGTTCAGGACAATGCCATAGTTATCCGTCCCGTTCGAGAAAGTGGCGGAGAATTTGACGAACACATTCTGGCTGATTTAATAGCCCAGGGTCTTTCAGGACAAGAACTACTTGATAAGTTTAAAGAAACCCGCCGGCAAATCCGCCCGGCTGTTGAACGCTTGCTTGATGAAGCAAGTCTTGCCGCTAAAGGCAAAATATCCAGCAAAACCTATGAGGATGTATTTGGCCCGGAGGCAGAATGATGGCTAAATTGATCATTTTGCCTCCCGCTGCACGTTATCTTAAAAAGCTCAAAGAGAAACCTCTGAAAAACAAATTTCAAGCCATCATCGATCAGATTTTATTAGATCCCTATTTTGGCGAGCCCAAGACTGGCGATCTCAACGGGGTATATTGCTGCGACATTTTTTATAACCAAACCAACTACGAGCTGGCCTACACAATTATTGAAGACGATGAAGAGACCCTTGTTGTTATACTTGCCGGTACCCGAGAAAATTTTTATGAAGTGCTGAAACGATACATGAAGTGATTTTGCTTCTATAGAGAATATAGATGTTGCCCAGTCAATGGGTTGAAGCGGAAAACATCGCACATCTCATTTAATATTTGTATATTGGCCAAGCCGACATTCATAACTGTATCATTGCCGCTATAATATATAGCTACCGTATCGTCCTGGCCAGTTAGTGCACCGCAGCAAAATACTATATTGAGAACGTGAACATAATCAGTCTCTCTTACCGAACAATCACTGGCACTGGGCATTAATAGCGGTTTGGCACTAATACGGATTTTACTTGGATTGGTTGGGTCTTCAAGGTCATGGAATGCCACACCCAGGGTGTAAGGATTGCCAGCCATAGTTGAACGCACGCCATGAAAGATATTCAGCCACCCATATCGAGTCCTGATAGGCGGGGCGCCTGGCCCAATCTTGGCCTGGAAGGCACTTGGCCCGTGACCGCTTCTTAGGATTACATTACCGATTTCCCATGGTCCGGTAGGACTTGGTGCGAAACCTGCGCATATTTCTGCAAATGAACCGCCGATGTGACCGGAGCCGGAAACTTCCCTTGCTTTGTCGTTGGGACGAAGCAAGGCAACCCATTTTTTATTTCTATCAGGTTCAGGAAATATAACCACATTGCGCATATCCTGTTCGGAAATTGGCCCATAGCGAACAACACTCTCAAAGTCCCTGGTTAGGGCCATCATAACCTTAACTCGGTCAGGGATCTGTTCGTGGTAGGCACTGTAAGTCAATACATATAAGCCGCTCCCCACCGGATTCACCCGCATGTCTTCCACACCGCCGGCCTCAGATTCAATAACCGAGTTAATATCGACGCCTTCAGCATATAGATCACTCTCTGCCGCAGGCAATAAAAATGGCCTGGGGTCTACCCCCCAACTATTCAGGCCATTGTCACTTACAGCTTTGCCTATTACACTACGGCCGTCAGCGATATGGGATCGAAAAAGCATTATGGTTTGATGCTTGCCATTCTCACCTGTCATTTCTGCCATTCCCGCATTATGAACCGTGTATGTATATAAACGGCCGTCGGTACCCCAGACTTTATTGACGTCATGGCAGGTTAATATCGGGTTGCCCGGGTAGCGTAAAACCGGTTCATGAATCGTTACTTTTCCTTGAAATCCATTTAACTCGACATGTGCTTCCATACGGCCTATTTCAATCCTCCTTTTACATTGCGGTATAATTGGTAGATTGTGCAAATCCGCAAACTGAAATTCAATTAAGCAATTACCACTATTTACCGACAGCTGCCTTTCGATCACTGAAAACCAGGATATTTCGACCATAAAGCCCTTTATGTGACCAACAAAGAATCAATTGTCCAAAATTACCAAAAGGTAGAAAATTATTTGAGACGAATTGTTCACATAAGGAGGCGCAACTAGAAATTTGCAGGGTGCATATGAAACTGAAAACTTATTTATAAAATTGAATAATTGTAGTCTTTCTTTATTCCTAACCCCAGAAAGGAGGAACTTGTGTCAGCATTTCGTTGCAAGCAATCGTTTTTTTCGGGTATATTAGCCGTACTTTTGGTCGCTATAATATCTTTGCCGGCTCAGGCCAGTGATTACGGCACCCAGGATCTAAGCTTGGGCAGCCGAAGCTCGGCCGTCAGTCAGTTGCAGAGAGATCTTACCGGGTTGGGCTTTGATACCCATGGTATTGACGGATGGTTTGGCCCTAAAACCAATCAAGCTGTATTAAACTTTCAAAAATCCCAAGGACTAAAAGTGGACGGCCTGGTTGGTCCGATAACCAAGGCGGCCCTGAACGCTGCATTATCAGGAGACACGCCGTCGCCAAAGGTATCAGACTCCGCCAAGGCACCCACCGCAGCCAGTATCAGTCATTATAATAGCCATGAAAAACCGGTAGTTGACGCTTTTCGGGCCAACTTTGACGGCAGCCTTGCTCAAACTCTGGTCGGGCGGGCCATTTGGTATATGGAATACGGTTATATGAAGTATGGACATACAAAGTATCCCACTACCGGAAATATTGATTGCTCGAACTTTGTATCGTTGGTTTATAAAGACTTCGGATATTCCATTACTTCGGCAGCCAAGAATTACAATACGGTTGGGGTTAAAGTAGAAGGTGTTTATGCCAGGAAGATATCAGGTTCATCAAAATACACCCTGGTAGGCATTGAAAATCTTAAACCCGGCGATATATTCACCTACTGGAACTCCGATGCGCCAGCTAAAACTCATATCGGGCATGTAGCTATTTACATGGGTTTGGTAAACGGCAAGCCCTGTATTATTAATACATGTGATGGAAATCCTACCGCAATAGGAATTATCAATGACTTTTCCTACTGGTATGGATCAAGCCTGATTGAAGTACGCCGGGTGTTACCGGACAGCGCCTATATACCGGGCGGCAAAATTAATGACAACGGACCGGTTATACCAGCCATATATCAAATTATACCGGACAAATCCATCATTATGCCTAAGAACCTTAGTACGGGCTTCTAATCGCCTTATTTACGAATAACCTTTTCGCCTCCTTAACAAGCCAAACCCTTCCCGGATAGAAAGGGTTTAGACCGTCAAAAAACCCTCGCCAATCGCTAAAATGGCGAGGGTTTTTGGTGTCAAGGAGGTTCAAAAGCCTCTCAGCTGCCCTTTGGCTTCGCGCTCCCTGCTTAAGTGACGCCCTGCACCAGGGGCTGCGTTCTATTTTTCATCCTCCATCATTTTAGCATAGCTTCTTTTTGCCTTGCTTCCCCATACCGCGTATGCAAAACCCATAACCAACAACAGTACAGCCGGAATAATACGAAAGAGCATAAAAGGAAGCTCAAAGAAAAAAGCCCTCCAGAATTTTGCACCGGTCATTTCCCAAAGCCCCGGTGTTAGAAAACTCATGTTCGCTAAGTTAAAGTCATAAACGATAAGGAGTACAGAAAAATATATTACCACTAACGCAACACTGAGATAGCACATTTCATACAGATGCTTATAACGCCAAGCAGCAGAGTCCTTGGTAGAAAAAATATCATCGTCGGTGTTATCGTTTTTGGGTAAAAAATATTGATTCAAGCTCCATTTTGTGCCGTAAACATGCAACCAGCCGGCATCTTCAAAGAGGGCCTGGTAATCCTCAAAATCAGCCTGTGTTTTGAATTTCCGGTAATCCACATGATAGTGCAACTCCTTCGGTGTAGCGTCTGTAAAATGATAAAACCCAAAGGCGGTATATTTTTTAAGAAAGTGCCCATTTTTCGCCATTTCATTCAGATAGGCTTCTTCTTCTTTAAAATCGGCAAATATTTTAAACTTTCTCATTACTTTATACCTCCTCTGGTTCTGTTTTTTGATAAACTTCTACTAAATGTTTCAAACGTTCCACTTCCAGCGCCAAAATCTCATGCCCCAGAGGTGAAAGCTGGTACGTTTTCCTTCTTGTATCTTCTGAGGGCACGGAAACAATCATCTTTTGCTTGATCAAATTCTCAATCGCTCCGTACATGGTTCCTGCCGCAATTCTTACCCGGCCATTACTTAATTCTTCAACTTTCTGCATCACCGCGTAGCCATGGCTGGCTTTTCGCAAGGTCAACATAATATAAAACGTCGTTTCAGTCAGCGGTAAATATCTTGATATGTTCATCTTTACCCCTCATTTTTATATCGTTCAACTGTATAGTTCAACTATATAGTTGAATTTTATACAGTTCAACTGTATATGTCAACAAAAAAATAAACCCGTTGGTCATTTAGCTTAGAGGGCTAATGCCAACTCAGAAATTCATGGAAGCCCTCCCGCTGAGTAAACATCTATTTCGTCGTAACAAGCCTCATTGACAATCCGCTGACCAAAAACTGACCCTGCAAAAGCAAAACCCCGGCCTGTAACGGCCGGGGCGAAAGCCTTTTATTATCCTCCGATCGCGCCGCCGCAGTATTCGCAGCAGCCGTTGGCATCAGGTATTGTCGTCGCTTGGCAGTGTGGGCATAACGTAGCAGTCTTTGGCATGTTTGCCGCCGCGGCGGCCTCGCGTTCAGCAGACCTTATCTGCTCGAGCGTATTCTTGATCTCATCGGCTTGGGCCTGCGCCTCGCGGTATGCAATGCCCCCGCGCTGCTCGATCTTGTCATCATTGATGCGGAACTGTATTTCGGAAAACCACGGCGAGTTCACATGGATCGTCATATTGAAAACGTACGAGTATTCATAATGGGGCGGATTAAAGCTCTCCTGTCTCCCGTCCACCTCATGATATATCTCCCGCTTGTCTTCATCGATATCCAGAATGCACCCCATCGCCTGCGAAAAATCAATAACGTCGGGGTTTTCTCTGCGCCAGTCGCGAAGGTGGGTGACCAGCCATTGCTTTTTGTCCTCGTCAAAATAGATTTTCGTTTCGCCGCCGACGATCTTTGTCGGCGAAAAAGCGGCCACCTTTTCTTGGTTGGCCTTGCGGTACTCAAGGTGCTCCTTGATTTCCGCCACGGTCGACTGGCGCCGGTCCGTCATAAACGGAGAAAGCAGCTTCGCGCACTCCTTGCACAAGTTTCCGTCCTCCAATTTACGGTTGCCGAGGAGTCCGATCTTATCACCGCAAACGTCGCAGAATTTTTTGTTGAAGAGTCCCATAATAACACCTCCTGTTTTATGTGTTATTTTATATCCCCGTCGTCAAACGGGTCGGCACATTCCGGGCAGAACTTAGGCGGCTTCGCGCCGGCTTCGGGCTCCCAGCCGCACTTATCGCACTTGTATTGCGGTACGCCCTGCGGCTTTGGCGCGGCGCATTCCGCGCAGAATTTCCCCTTATTGACCGCGCCGCACTTGGTGCAGGTCCAGCCTGCCGCGTCCTGCGGCTTGGGCTTCGCGCACTCCATGCAGAACTTGCCTGTGTTGACCGCGCCGCAGGAACAGGTCCAGCTCCCGGCGGACTGTGCTTGGGCCGTCGCCGGCTGGGGCGGCTGCTCGGCCTGTTGCTGAGCGCCCATACTGAATAAGCTCTGCGCGTTCATCCCGCTGGCGCCCTGTGCCATGTTCATACCGGCGAACGCCATAAACGCGCCCGCGCCCTCGTTTGCCGCCGCCGATTTCATCGCCTGGGCCTGAGCGCCCACAAGATGTGCCGCCGCCATATTCGGGTTGCGGAATACGGCGCTCTTCTGCAGTTCCTTGATGGTCGCCTCGTCTTCCGCATTGGCTGTGACCGAGCTGACGCCGAAGGAAACAACGGACACGCCGCGAAGATTTCCCCATTTCTGGGAGAGAACCTCGTTGAGCGCATCCGCCAGCTCCGCTGTATGTCCCGGTAAGGCGCTGTAGCGGATGCCCATGGTGGAAATCTTCGCAAAAGCAGGCTGAAGCGCTGTTAAGAGCTCGCTTTTCAGTTGGCTGTCGATCTTGTCGCGCGTATAATCAGTTTGAACGTTTCCGCAGACATTTTTGTAAAACAGCATGGGGTCGGTCACCCTGTACGAATACTCGCCGAAGCACTTGATGGCGATATCCATATCAAGGCCTATATTCTGGTCCACCACCCGGAACGGCACCGGGTTGGCCGTGCCGTATTTGTTGCCCATGATCTCTTTTGCGTTGAAAAAGTACACCCGCTGGTCCTTCCCCGGATCGCCGCCCATCGTAAAGCGCTTTTTCAGCGTCTCCCAGCTGTTCTTAATCCCCTGTTCGAACCCGCCGTAAAAAATTGTCGGTTCGGTGGAATTGTCCCAGACGAATTCTCCCGCTTCGGCGCAGAATTCCACAATAACGCCCTGTTCAACGATCATCATGCATTGGCCTTCATTGACTGCTATAATTGAGCCGTTGGTGATGATGTTCTCGGACGCCTTTGTATTGCTGCTTCTGCCGGAGACACGCTTTGCGCCTTTTGTGACCAGCACATCCGAGGGCATGGAATCACAGTAGAAATACTCCCGCCATTGATCGGACAATACGCCTGTAAGCGCGCCAATTCCCGCTTGTAAAAGCCCCATTACATAACCCCTTTCTATTTTGAAAATATACAAAAATTTCAAGTCCCAAAAGCAAGTATGACTTCTTCCCGCTTACTCTTCAGCGTATCAAAATGGACTGACAGTCCACTGACAAAAAACTTACATTCGGTGAAAAAGAAAAGCCCCGGCCAATAATAGCCGGGACTCAGTATATAAAAAAGCGGAGAATGAAACCCTCGCCAATCGCTAAAATGGCGAGGGGGCTAATGCTGACTCAGGAATTCATGGAAAAATAAAAAGGTCCCCCACAAGGGGGGAGTATTTAAAAAAAGATTGGGGTGGGGTACTCCAATCCGAGGGAGGAGCATAATAATGGCACCATAATAGCAGATTTAAAATCGTCACGGTTTTGACCCACTAATCCATATCCCGTTCCAACTCACCTTCACTGATAAACTTGGGCGGCAGGGATTTGTATCCCATAGCCGATAATGCCTGAGATATTGTTTGCAGACCGGAGGTTAACATCTGTTTGGACATACCGTGAGCCAAATACTTGCCTTTATTGTCAATAACCGTCGCCTCAGCTATACAGACACTTCTTCCTGCCTTTATCCGTTTTCCTTCAACGAAAAGACGCCCTTCTTTTACCGGCGCTAAATTATCGACTTGAACATCAAGCGATATTAATCCGGCATTATCATCAACATCACAATAAACCGCCCAGTATGCGGCAGTATCGATAAGTGAGGAATAGACGCCGCCATGAATGCCTCCAAAGGGATTAAGGTGTTTTCTTTCCAGATCAACCACTACCTTGGAATAACCTAAACCCAACTCACTTACCTCCATAGAAAGTAACTGGAAGTATGGCCCCTGGTTGATAACGTCAATGACAGCCTTAATGTGATCGGGATTGATCATTCGCATAATAATTCCTCCCTCATGAACCGATTTTGAAAACCAAAAAGCAACTATATCATTAGCGAACGAGCGTACGTTCACTAAAAAGCAAATAAAAAACCTTGTAGATACCGGAACAACCTAATCGTTGATTAACAACCCGGCAGCCAGTGTTTCATGGAAAGAGACAACCATCTCTATCATTTCCTCTTTGGTTATGGTCTTGAAAACGATCCATTTGAATAATAAGAGTTTTTCGATGCCTAATATGGAGTGGGCAATAGGAGAGACGGGTATATTTTTAAAAACACCTTTTTTGATGCCGTATTCAATATTTCTTGAGTAGAATTCTATCAGCCTATCCTCAAATTGCTGCAAGCATTGATCAATAGAAGCACTTGTTCCGGCAACTCTACAATATATCTCGGATAAAGCTTCATTTTGAGCAAAAACTTCCATGGTCAGCCGTTTTGTCTCTACAAATCTCTCATACAAACCCTTTTCTATTGTGTAATACTCGCTTATACTTGAGATGATTTGTTCGGCAAAGTCTTCGAGAAGCGCTTTTAAAAGGTCTTCCTTATCAGCGAAATAATTATAAAAAGTCCCAGTTCCGACTTCTGACAAATAGATAATATCTCGAATTGATGTATTGAAATAACCCTTCTCGATAAATAGGTCTAAAGAGCATTTCATTATTCTCTGTCGTCTTTCTATATTTTGTCTTTCTTTTAATATTGGCATCTTATTTTCCTCCGAGCGTACGTTCGTTCACTTTTAGTTTATGCTGTTATATGTTAAAAGTAAAGAAATTAGTATTGGCCATTAGAAAAATTTTTCAGGAGGGGTGCGGGTTTTTTTATAGTTTCACGAAATAAAAGCATAAAAAATGTATGTAGCTAGCCCTTTTTATATCGAACCGTAATTGAAATTTTGGCAGAGGCTGAGCCGCCGCCGCTTTCTTAGCGAGCACCACCGAAAGTAACCTATGAATGATAAAGCTTCATAAGTTAGATCATGTACTATGTAATGACGAAATAGTACTAAAATATATAAATAAAGACTATGGAGGGAATTTAATTGCTGCATAAGATACTACACTTTTTATTTGGGGATAAAAACGAGGAAGATAAGGACAACGAGAACATTAATTATAGGATATGGATAACTCGTAGAAACAAGAGAATTGACAGAGTATTTAAAGGGGTGACACTGGACGAGCTAGAAAACGAAGGGTTTATTAGTAAAACTGATAAAGAAGGAATAACAAAACTATGCACTGGAAAAGGTGTAAATACTATGATAGTGGGTGAACGCAGAAGCGGTAAATCACTAATAGCTAGAGCAATCGCTAATGAAATACCCGGGACGTATATTGAAGTGCTGACTAAGGAAGAAATCATAAATCCATATAGGAACAAGCCAATTAGAGACGCAGTCGTAGTAGTCGATACTGTAATAGAAGATAACCTGCCCAATATAGGAGATGCTAAGAATGCCCTAGTGATTTACAGTGGACCTATAAATGAAGCACTATCCTTTATAGAAAAGAATTATGGAATAAAGACAGCCAGCAGATTCTCAGTAGTTATTGAAACAGCTATATTTGATAAAGATGGAATGCCGTATGTGAAGTATTATGGGGGTATACCCCGAGCTGAACCTGGTGACAAATAAGGGTGTATCCTGAACTGGACTTCACTGCACCGGCTACGGCCTCAGGATGGTTCTTGTGTAAATCTATACTCCAATCGATGAATATCTTCATTGCTTTGCCTATGGTTGGGTTGTCTTTGTTTTTGATGCCTTCCTGCATAAGCCTGGAATATTCCTCATATTTTTCCGGATTCCGGCTTTTCATCAGTGCGGTATAATCCACCGCATTGTCATCCGGCTTTTCCTACAGGACTTCAACATACCCTTCTGTTCCGTTTACCCTAATCCGCTGTCCGTCCTTAATCAGCCTGGTAGCGTTTTCCACGCCGACGACTGCGGGCAGGCCGTATTCTCTGGCAATTACAGCACCGTGGGTCATCATCCCGCCTACTTCCGTCACCAGGCCTTTGATCGAAACAAACACCGGTGTCCAACTGGGGTCAGTAAACGCGGTGACCAGAATATCGCCCTCCTCCAGGTCGGCATCCTCCATTCTTAAAATGACCCGGGCCCGGCCTTCAATAGTTCCGGAAGAAACAGGTATGCCCGCCAGAGCACCTTTCGGGATACTGCCGGTATCATATTCACCGGATATAATCTCTCCCTCGGAGGTCATTACCCGCGGAGGTGTCAGCTTCTCATAGACCGCGTATTCCTCTTTTCGCTTGGTTATGATACTGTAATCCAGCCGGTTGGTACGAACCACCTCCCGGAGTTCCTCAAAAGACAGATAGTAGATATCCTCCTTCTTCCGGATAACCCCCTTTGGCACGAGCCGGGCAGCCTCCTTCAGCAGGGCCTGCTTAATGATCCAGTAACGCCCAATCATCAAGTATTTCGGGTATTCCCGATAACCGGTGAAATTGCGCAAACGGCTGATCATCTTCCTGGTCTTTTTGGCCTTTTGTTTTCCACCGGACAGTTGTTCCAAACGGTTGAGAAGTTCCTGCTCCTTCTGCCTCGCTTCCCGCAGGCCTTGCTCAAATATGGCGTTATGAGCACCCGGCTCAAAGTTTTTGATGTTGCTGAGAATCATGGGAACGAGAGCAGTCGGCTGTTCGCTGAAGCGGGGCCTGGTAATATCGATCTCACCGGAACAACGCATGCCGTATTTTTCAAGATACTCCCGTATGGATTGGCTGACGGCGTCACCGCCCTCCAACTTGGTCAAGTCCTCAAAAAAAGTCTCGTCCTCGGCGTGCTGAAAATACTCCATCACCACCGGATATTGCCGGACGACGTCCGCTACATCCAACAGCTTAAGCCCCATTTCAGATGTAACGTTGCCCACTACCGATTTGGAAAGCGAATCTGCTGCACTCTTTTCGCCCAACCACTTTTCCATGTTCTTATTAAGCCAACTCACTGCATATACCCCGACATAAATCGCCGCCATACCTTGCGGGTCATACATGGCTTCTTTTAATTGCTTATAAGTTTCTATAATAAAGGCAAACAGTTCGTCACCGGACAGGTTTGCAATCCTTTGCTTAAGATCTTTTATAGACGCTTCATTCCGGGACATTAGAGTTTGAACGATGACTTCCGTTGTTGCTGCGGTATATCTTGATAAACTGAACGGGCAGCGCCCATGAGAAATATCCCTGAACCCATACTGAAGCCATCTTTTACCATGCGACAATGACTTCAGAAAAGGCTTTTCGTTTCATTAAGCTCTTGATCGCGTTATCCATGAGAGGATCGATTTTGCCCATAGAAGTGAGCACTATCTTTCGTCCCATGGGAGAAGCCAAATCGTGCGCCAGATCAATGAACAATCGGCCGCCAACATGAATGAGGGGAGTCTCGTCATTTCCTAAAAGTTGAAAAAAAGATAACCCCAATGGTTTCATGGCGTCGGTCATCATCTGCTGATGGCCGAAAGACATATACACATGGTTTTTCCCA
>DHRK01000070.1:0-4531 GCA_002410325.1 Syntrophomonas sp. UBA5314 | reverse complement strand
TACAGGCACCATTCGATATCCTGCGGACGGCCGAAATAGGCCTCAATCCGTTCTACCTGCCTTCTCAAGCTCTAAAATCTGCGCATCGGTCAGGGTCTGCCTGTTCTGACGGTCGGCCTCGATTTTTTTCTCCTCGGGTTCCTCCTTCTTTTAAGGCATAGATAGCCAGCTCCTTCGTGGATATCTTCTTATCAACGATTATGCCGTCACGCACCTTATAGTTGTCCGCGTTTACCAGGCCGGAGACCAGAGCTTCACCGAGCCCAAAGCTGGCATCGATGGAGAGTACCTTCCTGTTAGCACTGACAGGATCGGCTGTAAACATAATTCCCGCCGCCTCCGGGAAAACCATCTTCTGGATGACGACGGACAGATGGACCTGGTGGTGATCGAAACCGTTTTGGATGCGGTAGATCACGGCACGGTCGGTAAACAGCGATGCCCAGCATTTGCTGATATTTCTCAGGATAGCTTCCTTTCCGATAATGTTCAGATACGTATCCTGCTGGCCTGCAAAGGAGGCCGTCGGCAGATCCTCGGCCGTGGCGCTGGAACGTACAGCATAAGCATTTTTTTCACCAAGTTGGGTAAGAGGACGGGCAATCTCATGAGCGATGCCTTGCGGAATAGCGATTCCTTCGATGACCTGGCGGATTTTGGCGCTGATTTCACCAATACCTTCCCGGTTGTCCGCTTTTAGAAGGGACAACTGATCCAGCAGCGAGTTAAACGCCTCGTTATTCCCGATAACCTCTTTATACGCTTCGGTAGTGACGCAAAAGCCCTCCGGCACTCGTATCCCCTGTAGTCCGGATAGTTCTCCCAGGTTGGCGCCTTTGCCCCCGACCATGGCAAGCTCGGTTTTGTCGATTTCCTGAAAGCTGAGTACATATGATTTCATACATATTCTCCTTCCATTTTTGCCCGTACCAGCGATCATATATATTCTTCTTTATAGAAGTTGTTTTTGAGTAAATCCAAACAATCGTCCATCTCTTTGGATAAGGCATTATAATCGACTTCTGCAATATTGGGTAATTGAGCGGCATACCCCTCACCAATCCAGGTAAGCATTTTCATAACCAGCTTTACATCAATATTGTCCTTGAATTTTGAAGTATCCATGCCGTCCAAGGCAATTTTATTTCTAAAATCTTCACCCCTCCCTAAAATAGCTTTGATATCCCCTTTTACATCCTCGTCGTTTTCAAAATAACGTACCTAGGCATTAAACCTAAATGCTGGCACATGTGGTCCATAAATAACCCAGAAATACGGAAAAGCCCAGTAGCTTGGGCTTTCCTAATTATATCAATTATTGAGCATGAATCCATAACTCACAAACTATTGAGAGCCTATTTGGTGCATTTTCTGGCGGGATCGATTATGCATCTGTTGTATGGCAATAAAAATTCTCTTATACCACTTGCATATGGGGCAATATCGTATTGCTGAAAATAAACCACCACTCCTTGTGGGGTGCAGTAAAAATTATTTACATCAAAAGTCTGTTCCACCAGCTCCTCATAATTCACAAAATAAATATCAGGGTTTTCCCTTATCTGTTCAATGATTTTCTTTTTAATATACGATTTATAATTATCGGAACACTTATACAATTCCCTGAGTTTGAGCATCTTCCCGGTTTTCAGGTTCCAGGTCTGAGAAGTCCTGACCGTTAAGCCATGGGCTCCGCCGGTGTACCTGTAATTGTCAAAATACAAACTTATTATACAGGCTTTGTTGTAAGTTACTTCAAAGGTCTGCAGGGCTTCAAATACATGTACCGGAAATCCGTTTTTGATATCATCCAGATACTGCTCAACTGCCATTCGGTAAAGCTTGGTACGGAAATTGTTTTGCAGCGCCAGGGCTTCGCCTTTATAAAACTGGTTTACAGCCCTTATGGACTTTTTGTAGTTATCTGAAACGAATTCAGGATACTCTATCCGATAGTTTAAAACAGTGACATCATCGTATTTCATCTCTTCAGAAATTACCATGGTATTAAAAGTTGTCGACTTTTTCAATGTTTTCACCTCACGATAGCATATGAAATTAATGCTATATTTGGTGACTGTCTATTACAATAAAAGCTAAAAACGGGCTCACTATTGTTGCCTCAACTCTCAGTTAGGACAGGTGGGCCACCACAATCAAGAAATCCGATTGTCACGTTCTGGTTTAAAGCGTTCCAGGAAACATTAGCACCAAAGGCCTGCGCTATGGGGCCGATCGGTAAGCAAGTACGTCCATTGATGATTTCGGGCGATACATCCATTAGAGCCTGGCCGCCGCCAACCATTATGACTCTGCTTCCTATCTGAACCTGGACAACATTGGTGTCGTTCATCAAGTTTACTGTCTGGCTGCCGGGATCCCAATTGATATGGTCTGTAGATACGCCGAGGGCCTGGGTTACATAGGCTAGAGGCATGAAGGTCCGGCCGTCTTTGATGTAAGGGGCGACTTCCATGGTAACTGGAGTACCGTTAATAATGGCCGTTGTGCTGCCGACAGTGAATTGGCTTTCAGAGGCGGCAAAGGCAGGTGACGAGAACAGTCCTAAAAGCAACAGAAACAGCAGAATAGTTAATAAGGATTTTGATCTCACATTATTACCTCCCTTAATAAACTCTGTTTTTCTTCCAAATACTCTTGATAATCCCAGTTAAATAACAGTCTATATCTTTACAGTCAATGGTTTATAAATCATTAAAATCCACCTTTGACATAGGTATTGCACTCTCCATCACAATAGATAGAGCCAACAAAGGAGCAACTATATTTTTGCTATCAATAATAGCATGTTGGATGGCTAGTCCAAAAAGTATTGGCCACTCTGGAGCGGGGCAGAATTGCTTTACTATTTGGAACAAATTAGGCCATAGATGTTTAAGATAATTACGCGGTAAATCTCCGGGGTTATGATCATCCGGAAGCCTTGGAATACCGAAATCATTACGGTTAGGTAAAAAAAGATGCCAAGTTGAATTGGTGAAGATGCAATCAATTTATTGAACGCAGATATAGAACCCGCCCTTATACATCAGTCTTGTTTCAGCAGCTTCAAAACATCACCCGGCAGGATTGCCGGAACAGACGACTTGCTAAAATCACTGAAATTGCGTGTAACGATATAATTCGCCCTGTTTCGCTTGGCGCACAGTGCCTGCACCACATCTTCATAGTCTGTCATTTCACTGTTGAACGCACCGACTATGTCGCTCTTCTTCACATCCACCACATCCACGATGGCGATAATAGTCTGGACCGCTTCTTTCACATCTTCCGGACTGACGTGCTTACGCAAAATGTACATCACGTCCAGAACTGTGGCTGTTGAAACAAAGCCTTCGGCCTTTTTCACTTCGCAGTATCTCAAGACATTCAGCGAATCCTCGTATCCGGCACGCCGTGAAATGATGTCTACAACAATATTTGTGTCGAGCAGCAGTTTCATTGACGCGCCAGTCTTCCATCCCGCGCCGATTTTTCGTCTACGTCGGACGGGACAAGGCCGACTAATCGGTCGGAAAGGAACGATATGGTGTTTTTCACCCCAATAAGGCGGGCAATCGGAAGCCCATTTCGAGTTATGACAATTTCCTGATTGGAAGCCAATTCAAGGTACTTCCCAAAGTTATTTTGAATCTCTGTTGAGTTTACGAACATTTAAAACACCCTTTCTACAACTATTATATGTAGAATGGATAAAATGAGTAAAGGAAAATTAGCTAAAGTACCTTTAACAACCCGATTATTATGCTCTTTTATCCCATTTCACCTTGTTTCAAGCTCCCAATCTTTCCGGGCATCGACATAGAGCTCGCCCGACGTGCCCAATTGGGCAACCATCACATTGTTAAGATTCTCAATGCCCTGTTTTGTCAGTTCTTCTTTAAGCCAATCTTCATTCAAGCCCAGACTATTTAGCCGGTGGTGTGCTATATTGCCATCCACCATTAAAATAAGGGGATGTCTTCCCATAGTTGCGATACTCACATTAAGATCCTTCCTGGTTGGTGAGCTTTCTTCCGGTTTCGTCAATACGCTTAATTTACCGTTGGTTTCTAAAACTGCCTCCTGCACTGCTGATAGGTCAAATACTTTGTTACTCCGCAATTGAGCCATCAGCTCATCAATATTATAGTGAATCCTTCCCATGGCATCTTCCATTAACTTCCCATTACGTATTACCACAGTTGGCTCACCCTGAATAAATTTTCGGGCGGGTATGCTTTTAAGAACCCAAAAATCTATAGCTATTGCCAAACCGGCCCATACCAAGATTCCTGTTCTCGAAATGAAGGAATATATAGATAAGCACTTATTTAAGATTAGACTGGTATCAGGAAATGCGGTAGCATCTCGATACGCTTTATAATAAAAAAAGTATTCTATGAAGGCTCAGTCGGGCCGGCCCCGCATACTGAAGCCCTACGTTTTTGCATCAGTAAGTTTATGGCAAGCCCTAAATACTTATCTTTAATGCTTATAGAAATCGAAGCTTTAGGCAGCTTCTTCAACT
>DHRK01000028.1:10522-16620 GCA_002410325.1 Syntrophomonas sp. UBA5314 | reverse complement strand
ACATAATTTGGGCAGATTTTTCCGAATTACTGCGTTGTGGTGAAGCGCAATACGTCCAGTATTACTCATTCCCGCCGACGCCCAGGGACGGGCTAGTGCCGCGGTGCCAGGATGGCAAGGAGCGGCCTTGTACTTCAAAAAAATCTGCTCCAACTTATATACACAATATACGGAACGTTGTACTGGCATTATATAGGGGTGAATTGCATACAGTATATCTGCTCTGAACCTATTTACAGGGATTTTGCCTGCATCTATAATTGGGATGGTGGTCGACACACTACTATTCCAAAGGAGGAATCATCATGTCATATGTTTCTGATGTCTACGCCCAGGTTGTGGAAAGAAACCCCAATGAACCGGAGTTTCTCCAGGCCGTTAAAGAGGTTTTAGAGTCCCTGGAGCCTGTGTTTGAGAAACATCCCGAGTATCAGAAGGCTGGAATATTGGAAAGAATCGTTGAGCCGGAAAGACAGATATTCTTCCGGGTACCCTGGGTTGATGACAACGGCAAGGTGCAGGTCAATCGCGGAATGCGGGTTCAGTTCAACAGCGCCATAGGCCCCTATAAGGGCGGAATCAGACTGCATCCCACCGTATATCAGGGCATAATAAAATTCCTTGGATTTGAACAGATCTTCAAGAACTCCCTGACCGGTCTGCCCATTGGCGGCGGCAAGGGCGGGAGCGACTTTGATCCCAAAGGCAAATCGGATGGGGAAGTTATGAGATTTTGCCAGAGCTTCATGACCGAGCTGTTCCGTCATATCGGTGCCGATGTTGATGTGCCGGCCGGTGATATAGGAACCGGCGCCCGTGAAATAGGCTTCATGTATGGACAATACAAACGCTTGACCCGTCTCTACGAAGGAGTGCTTACCGGCAAAGGACTGACCTGGGGCGGTAGCCTGGCCAGAACTGAAGCTACCGGTTACGGACTGTCTTATTTAGTGGAGGCGATGGTCAACGATGCTGGCAAGTCAATTGCCGGAAGCACCGTGGTTATTTCCGGTTCTGGAAATGTTGCCATCTATGCCACCGAAAAGATGACCCAGTTGGGAGCCAAGGTAGTGGCCTTGAGCGACTCCAACGGTTATATCTATGACCCGGACGGCATTAAACTGGCTACCGTGCAGCGGATTAAAGAAATCGAAAGAGGAAGAATCAAGGAATATGTTAAAGACCATCCGGAGGCCAAGTATTATGAAGGAACCGGCATCTGGAGCATCAAATGCGACATAGCTCTACCCTGTGCGACCCAGAACGAGCTGGACGAAGCGGATGCCAAAGCGCTGGTGGCCAATGGCTGTTTTGCAGTGGGTGAAGGGGCCAATATGCCTTCTACTCCTGAAGCGGTCAAGGTATTTTTGGACAACAAGGTTCTGTTTGCTCCTGGCAAGGCTGCCAATGCCGGTGGCGTAGCCACCTCCGCTCTGGAAATGAGCCAAAACAGCATGAGATTATCCTGGAGCTTTGAAGAAGTTGACGCCAAGTTAAAAGAGATCATGGTCAACATCTATAAGGATTCCGCTGCTGCCGCCAAGGAATATGGCTACGAAGGTAATTTGGTGGTTGGAGCCAACATAGCCGGGTTCCTCAAAGTGGCTGATGCCATGCTGGCCCAGGGAATCGTCTAATAAAATAGCTATTGAATTGTTAAATATGAGCGGGAGGCTGTCCTTCAAAGACAGCCCCCCGCTTGTCGACGAAGTCGACAAGCTGAAACCCGGCTTCAAAGGCCGGGTTTTATTCAAGTGCAAATCAGCTCGGTTATATTTGTTGCCAGGGTGAATTTTACTACTAGCTTTCTCTGGTCTGGGGAAATACGATAACATGCTCCCCTCCGTAGCCATCGATAAGCACCCGGGCAAACTTAGCTACTTCAGACGTGCTTAACGCCACTGCCTCCCCCGGAAGACCTGAAGGTCCCAGACAGCTCCATTCGCCCACATCGAAGAATAATTCATCGGGATCGTCAGAGAATCCCACCTGCACAATGGCCCTCACATGATGCGACGCAGAACGATTGGCAACTAAGAAAGAGGCTTTTTTTCTGGGGCCCAACGGAATGGCATATGACTCGGTCAGCGGGCAGCCTTCTTGGGGAACCTGTAATTCCTGGGGCGGAAAACAATTAATTACTCCCTCCACAAACTCTATCCGGAGTTTGGGCCATTCATTACTATAATAGCCCCTGGTGCTGACAAAACCCACCAAATCATTTTCTGCCTCATTTCCAATAAAAATTAGCCCGTTATTAGGAATGGAACCGTCGTACCAGCCTCTTGCCAGATTGGTTATATCGATAGAAATGAACTCCAACGCGGTAGTTGAAGTAATGAAGGCAGTTCCATCAGATTCAGGGCTGAACGGCGGTTGATTATTCCAGATGATCTGGTCTTCAGTCCAATTATTCAACAAGCGGTGTGCTTCAACTGATATGCTGTCCGAGACTTCATTTCGGTAAATTTTAAGTTCCAACTCAGCTTTTTCAATGCTGCTGGCGGGGGGCAGGCTGGCAAGATCGAACTGAAACAGAGATCTATAATCATCACCAGGCTGTTTATACTGGCTAACAAATAGAGCGATGCTGAAATCAAAATTCTGGTTTTCATACCATTCAGAGACGTAAACGTCCTGAATCGGCAGTAAGGTAAGAGAAGCCACGCCCTTCAACTCCTTTGTTTTTGCTACTACAATATTTCAAAACAGGGAGTAATGTTACGATTTTCCATAAATTTATAAACAAACTTTGGAAAAATATATTGCCTTTGGTGCCTACCTTATTGATTTCTATTAAAAATGATGCTTGCCTTCGTCGCCTATTTTTTTGAAGTATAGTTTTGGGGGTAACATTATCGGGGCTAAATGAATAGGGTGATCATATACCTGGTAATTTATGTTAAAGCTGCCAAACGCAGCCACGCATTTTATCCCGATAAGGAGGGATGGAGAATCTAGAACTGCCGATTTTGATGATAGCGATTATCTATAAAATGAGGAGGTTATAAAATTGGCAAACTACAGAAACGACTGCTGCTCTCCTAGACCCGAACATCACAAAAAGGAAGGCTTCCCGGTAACCATTCTGAATTGCGGAAATGGAACAGGTGTAACCCTGCCGGTTGGCAATAATTTATTAAACGGTGCTAGCGATGCAGTAGCAGGTTCCTGGGGATATCCAACCCTGGTTGTGGGAACCGTTACCCTTGATACCAGAGAACTCGCTCATCCAGACGTAAAGATTGACTTTTCCAGCCTGGTCAATTTCCGGGCGGATAGTGATCTATCTGGATTTACATTCCGGGTTGTATTCCAGTTAAGCCGCTCCTGTGATCATGGACCCAGAATTCCGCTGGCCAATTGGCTTTATCAGAAGGAAATATCGGTGAGTCTCGGTGGAATAACTATTCCGGATATTGGACTGATAGATATCGATCTGGAATTTAAAGATCCCTTCAGCTTCGTTTGGTGCGACTGTCACGATTGCGCGGGCTGCTGCACCTATCTGGTAGAAATCATTGATATTTATACCTTTAACGTTGAATCTGCTTCTATAACCAATGTGGGTATTACCGCCCTCGCATCCGGTCAACCAAGGCACCGATAAGATATTCTTATGACCTGGTTGACAAATGACAAGTAAAGTTAGGTTCATTATTCCTGAGCATAAGCCGTTTTCAGCAGCAGTTTGCGAAAACGGTTTTCTTTTAAGATATAAGACCTTGCTGCCAACAATGAAGCAACTTAAAAAGCTCTTTGCAAGGGATTTAGATGATAAACGGTGGGAAGCAATAGGGTCTTAATCGGTACCCCGGGTAATTTAACTTGTATTCCGCCTACACTTAAGCAGAGGTGGAACAAATCTACCATCGATTTAATACCATATAATGTAATACGATAAAGGAGATGGTTGGCGTGTCTAAAATTTCCTTCACTCCTATCCAGGACGCTTATATTGCCGAATGGTTTCCCGATGTTAACTTTGGCGCTGTTCCTTTCCTGTATATCAGCCAATATAAGCAAGTTGGAGATATCTACCGGTCTTTGATTCAATTTAATTTGTGCAGTTTGGGGTGCAATTTTATTCCTCCCAACAGCTGCATTACCGAGGCCAAACTTTTACTGCCGGTCTATAGAAACGAAATTACCGGCTACATTGATGTCAACGTTTACCGGGTGTTGCAGTACTGGTCGGAAGACCTGGTAACCTGGAATACGCAACCGCTGGCCAGCAACTATCCGGATGGAAGCGAATCTGTTCCGGGTGGATTTTTTGGGACGGTGGAAATCTGTATTACCGATCTGGTCAGGGGCTGGTATAACGGCAGCATAGTAAACAATGGCTTGCTTTTGACCGGGAATGAAGCCGCCAATGATCTGTTGGGTTTCTACTCCAAAGAGTATCCCGATACCAGTCTTTGGCCTAAATTAGAGGTCTGTTACTTTGAGCATTGCTGCGGGTGCAGGGATTATCCGGACGAAGATTAGGTAAGCAAATTCGAAACAATGGTATTCTCAGGTCAAGTGGAGGCTTCCCGTAGGTCTATTATATACAGGGCGGGGGAAGGCCTCCATTTTTTTGCTGCGAGGGAGGGAGATAGTAGGACTGTATGTTGAACCTACTCCGCTATTACACTTCTATATGATATACTTTGGGGGAAAGATGATTGAGGAGGTCTATAATGCAAAAATCGCGTCTGTTTATAGCATTGGCTATGCTCTTACTCGTTGGCGCGTGCAGCAAGGCACCGGCTCCTGCGGTTGACAAAACTATAGTTGAAATAAACGGAGATGGAATCAGTGAAAACCAGTACAATAAAATGGTCAAATTCCGGACTGTTTTATATGAAGCTCAAAACGGAGTTAAATTGGATCCAAATAAAGATGCCGTTGTCTTACAGAGTTTTAAAGATGCTGCTTTCGAGCAATTGGTTAATGATACGATTATTACCCAGGAAACCAATAAACGTGGAATTACTGTAGATGAAAAGGCAGTTGACAGTGATTTGGAGCAGATGAAACAGGAGATAACGCTGGAGAACTATAAGAATATGCTGGCCAGCACAGGTCTGACCGAAGGCGACATCAGAGCCATGGCCCAAACCCAGATACTGGTTCAAAAATTTTACGAGTCCATCGGACAGGTTAACGATGACGAAGTAAAAAATTTCTATGAGGATCATAAATCGGAACTTAAACAGAGTATTGAAATATCTCACATATTGGTCAAGACCGAAACTGAAGCCAACCAGGTCCTCGACCAATTGAATAGCGGCCAGGATTTTAAGCAACTGGCGGCAAAATACTCCATTGATCCAGGCAGCAAGGACCAGGGCGGTTATTTGCAGGCCGCTAATATTTTAACCAACTGGGTTCCCGAGTTTAAAGCTGCCGCCTTGAAACTAAAACCTGGAGATATCAGTCCCCAGCCCATTAAGTCGATATATGGTTTTCATATAATAAAAGCGGGCAATATAATACCTGTCGATAAGGCCGGCTACTCTGACCTGGAGTTTCAAATTAAAGAATGCCTGCAAATTCAAAAGATATCGGATGTCGTGGAAAACCTGAAAAAACAGGCCGTAATAAATGACTTGCGTCAAAAGTAGAGTTTAAAAGAGTAGGAGTTAGTTTATGCTCGATGATAATCTGGCTCAGAAAATCAAGGATTCCAAATATCGCTTGACAAGTCAGCGGGAAGCCATTTTGGAGGTTATGGTGGCTAACCGCGGCAAACATCTCAGCGCTGAAGAAGTGTTGCAGAAAGCCAGGGACGAGCATCCCCTGATCGGCATGGCTACGGTGTATAGAACCCTTGATATACTGGCCAGCATGGACATCCTGCATAAAAGCATGTTTGACGATAAATTCCGCTATGAGCTATGCGACAACGACCGGCACCAGCATCATCATATTATCTGCCTGTCCTGTGGAGCGATAGCCGAAGTTCAAGAGGACCTCCTTCATATCTTGGAAGAACATCTAGAAAAAAAAGGCTTTCGGGTTTTAGATCACGATTTGAAATTATATGCCTACTGCCCTGAATGCTGCCAGCGTCAGAAAAACCTGGCTCGCTAGTACAACGTTCCGTATAT
>DHRK01000028.1:0-10299 GCA_002410325.1 Syntrophomonas sp. UBA5314 | reverse complement strand
GACAACGCAGTAATTCGGAAAAATCTGCTCCAACTTATGAATATATGGAACGTTGTACTAGTGCTCTGACACCATTTCTTCGGGTTGTTCCATAACGGTTGTGACCATTCATTCATCCCTTGCCCGGTTCTTTTATTATGCAACGCCAATCCTCTATTTAGAATACTTCGACACAATTGGACTCATAATCATTGGTTATGATAAAATAAGCAAGATTCATTAGCACGCTTGGGGAGTGAAGAACGGAGGTTGACAAGCATGTTGATAATGGAAAACGTCACTATGGCGGTTGACGGAGATGATGGCGAAAATCGTGAAATAATCCATGATATTAACCTGGAATTTCAGCCCGGCCGCTTGTATGCGGTAACTGGACCCAACGGAGGAGGCAAAACCTCCATTGCCAAGGTAATCATGGGGATATATAAACACAGCCGGGGGAGGATACTCTTTGACGGGGAGGATGTCAGTGAACTGAGTGTCAGCGAAAGGGCCAAAAAGGGAATTGCCTATGCCTTTCAGCAGCCACCCCGCTTTAAAGGACTGACCGTGACCGATCTGTTGGGGATTGCCAAACCGGGGATGGACAACCTGGCTATGCGCAAATACCTCCGCGATGTAGGACTTTGTCCCGAGGACTACATGGAGCGCGATGTGGGGCCGGGCTTAAGCGGGGGGGAAATGAAGAGAATAGAAATAGCTCAGGTTTTAGCCCGGGAAGCCCGGTTAAGTATTTTTGACGAACCGGAAGCAGGGGTTGACCTGTGGACTATTCAAAAGTTGTTGGGAATAATAATCCAACGCTTCAAGAACAACGATCATGCCACAGCAGTGATAATAACCCACAATGAAAACGTATTACCGATCTGTGATGAGATCATAGTGGTCGAGGATGGTTTGATCAAGGAGCGGGGCACTCCGGCTGAAATCTGGCCGCTGATCAAGGACGATATAGAGTGCAAGATGAAAGAACAGTGCCGGGGGGAAATGCTTTATGAAATTGAATGAACTGGACCTGAATCTTTTAAACACCATTGCTGATCTAAAAGGCGTTCCCTCTGGGGCGCTTAATATAAGAAAAGACGGTCAGGCAGTAATCAGGCATTCTTCACCTAATATCTCAATAACTTCTCTGGCAGACAAACCCGGCATCAAGATAGAGATCAAGCCCGGAACCAGGGACGAAACAGTGCATATTCCGGTAATTCTGACCAAATCAGGTTTTCAGGACCTGGTCTACAACACCTTCATTGTTGGAGAAGACTCTGAGGTAACTATTATCGCAGGATGTGGCATTCATAATGACAGCCATGCTGATTCAAGCCACTCTGGTATACACACCATCATTGTCAAAAAGGGCGCCCGGATGAAATACGTCGAAAAGCACTATGGCGAAGGCAGCGGTCTGGGCAAACGGATTCTGCACCCGACAACTAATATCACAGTGGAAGAAGGAGCCAGCGCTGAATTGGAGCTGGTGCAAATCAGGGGGGTGGACGACACCCACCGCGTTTCAACGGCCCGGGTACATGCCAAAGGCAGCCTTAAATTGGTGGAGCGCCTTATGACCCATGGCGAACAAAGAGCCAGTTCAGATATCGATGTGGACATTGAAGGACAAAACGCTACGGCTCAGATATTTTCGCGTTCGGTTGCCCGGGACGATTCTGCGCAGGTATTCAAAGCTTCGTTGAATGGCAAGACTGAATGCATGGGGCATGTGGAATGCGACGCTATCATAATGGATAATGCCAGGATACAGGCTATGCCCGCCCTATTGGCCGAGGACTCCAACGCGGTGTTGACTCATGAGGCGGCCATTGGCAAAATAGCCGGCGAACAGCTGATAAAACTGATGTCCCTGGGGTTGAGCGAACCTGAGGCGGTTCAGACTATTTTAGATGGATTTTTACGTTAAATACTGGTTGGAATAATTCGGTTTTGAGGCCAGGAGGCAGGTGGTGAAAGGGATGAATATAAATCTTTTACGGACTTATATAAGGGTAGTAGAGACCCAGAACCTATCTCGAACAGCCGATGAGTTTAATATTTCGCAGCCGGCCGTAACCAAACAGATTCAAGCTCTGGAGGATTATTACGGAGTATTGCTGCTGGAACGCTCGGGACGTCGTTTGCGGACTACCGAGGCGGGGGAGACTCTTTACCACTGTGCCCGGGAAATCATTAAAGCAATGGACAAAACGGATAAGGCCATGCAGGAGGCAGCGGAAAGCCATAGGGGCAATATAAGCCTGGGGGCCAGTACCATACCGGGACAGTACATTCTACCGGCTTTGATCAAGGAGTTCAAGGAGAAACACCCCCATATTGCGATTAGCATGGATATAGCCGATTCAGAGAAGATCTTTACCCGGGTGTCGGAAAGAGATCTGGATGTGGGCATCGTGGGGGCCTGGTTGAGCAGCCGCAAAGTAGACGGTTTTAAGCTGATGGACGATCAGCTGATGGCTGTTATTCCAGCCAATCACGTCTTGGCCAAACAGAAAGAAGTGAGTATTCAAAACCTGCTGAACGAAAAGTGGATCTTCCGGGAAAAGGGTTCGGGAACCAGAAAGGCTATTGAAGAATTGCTGGCTGTCAAAGGGGTCCGTAAAGAGGATCTGCACATATATATTGAAGCTGGCAGCACCGAAGCGGTTCTGGCCTCGGTTGAATCGGGAATGGGCATTTCCATTGTATCCCGTTGGGCGGTGGAAGGGCTGCACAACCGGCGCGGCATAAAAGCCCTGCCTATTCGGGATGGAATCAAGGAGAGATCATTTTACGTCATTTACCCCCGGCAAAAGACCAGGCGAAAATCGGTCAATAAAATGCTCGATTTTTTACGGGAGGTAGAGGAGCGGACGGGGCCTAACCAGTAAGGTTAGGCCTTTTTAACTTAGGCGGATTTTGCAGAAAAAACGTTTTAAATACAACTTGATTTGTTTATAATTAAAATGTTGTGCATTTAAAAATAACTGGGGGTGTTTATCATCTTACCGTTGCCGAAAAAATTCTTTGTAACTGCCGCCTCATCAGAAGGCGAGAGTCGACTTACCGCATTTGACCGGGCTCTATTGAAAGCCCGGGTAGGAAACACCAACCTGCTAAGGGTAAGCAGTATACTGCCCCCCGGCTGCGAATATGACCCGACTCTGGAAATACCGCCGGGCTCTTTGCTGCCCATAGCCTACGGAAGCATTACCAGTACCGAACCCGGGGAGTTGATATCCGCCGCTATCGGTGTGGGAATCAAGCAGGGCAGCTTTGGTGTGATTATGGAGTTCTCCGGCAGGTGTGGTAAACTGGAGGCAGAAAAGGAAATAATACGCATGGTGCAGGAAGCCTTTCGGGTGAGAAACCTGGATCTCGACGAGGTCAAGATCGCTTCTACCGAACATGTGGTAGAAAAGATAGGCTGTGCTTTTGCAGCTGCGCCTTTGTGGTACTAACAAGGAGGAACGGGTATGGAACTTTGGATAACTGAACTGCAGGTACCGGGTCTCAAGATCTCCTGCCAGACCACTGAAACCCTGCGTTTGGAAACAACCGAGTTTCAGGAGTTGGCAGTGGTCAAAACCGAGGTCTTCGGCCGTATGCTGATCCTGGATGGGGCCATTCAGATTACCGAAAAGGATGAGTTTGTCTATCACGAAATGATCAGCCAGGTGGCCCTGAATTCGCATCTCCGCCCGGAAAGGGTAGTGATAATCGGCGGCGGCGACGGGGGCACTTTGCGCGAGGTAGTCAAAAATCCGGCTGTCAAGGAAGGTATTCTGGTTGAAATAGATGAAAGGGTTATCCAGGCGGGGCGTGATTTTTTCCCCAAGCTTTCCTGCTCTTTTTCCGATCCCAAAGCCCGGCTCATGATCACCGACGGAATTCAATTCATCAAGGAACACCAAAACAGTTTCGACGTCATTATAGTTGATTCCACCGATCCGGTAGGCCCGGCGGTAGAGTTGTTTTCAGAGACTTTCTATAGAAACTGCTTTGAAGCGCTCAGGGACGACGGGATGCTGGTGGTGCAGAGCGAATCGCCGTTTTTGAATGAAGACATAATTCAAATGGCTTTTGGCGGTATAAGCCAGGCTTTTCCCCTGACCAAATTGTATCTGGCCAATGTGCCTACCTATCCCGGCGGATTGTGGTCTTTTACCATCGGTTCTAAAAAATACGATCCCGAAAAACCAGTTGTAAATCCCCAATTGGACTGGAAGTATTACAGCCCGGAAGTACATGAGGCGGCCTTTAAACTGCCCCCTTTTGTAGCCAAGATTGTTGGATAGGTGCTGTAAATGAGTGGCATTAACGAATATCTGGAACAGCGCGCCTATTTTCTGGGGTGTGGACCTCAAAAACCGGAAGGCTCCAAACTGATTCTGGGAGTTCCCCTGGATCTGACCACCAGTGCCCGGCCCGGGACGCGCCTGGCTCCCTATCGGATTCGCGAAGTATCGGACATCATTGATGAGTATAGTGTTTACCGGGGTATATCGCTGGATGATTGTGACTACAGCGATGCCGGTGACATCATTTTGCCCCTGGGAAATGTTGCGGCCAGTCTGGAGCGTATTGAAGCAGTGGCTGAGTCGTTTTTATCCCGCCAGAAACGGCTCTTTTCCCTGGGTGGGGAGCATCTGGCCAGTCTGCCTCTGATTAAGGCCTATAGCCGTTTCTACCCTGATTTGGCGGTAGTTCACCTGGATGCCCATGCCGATCTGCGCCCCGATTATCTGGGGGAGCAATATTCTCATGCTTCGGTAATGCGCAGGGTGGTTGAGATTCTGGGTAAAGACCGCCTTTACCAACTGGGGATTCGTACTGCTGCCGAGGAGGAACTGGCTTTTGCCAGGGAGTACACCTGCCTTTACATAGACCAGGTTTTGGAAAAGGTCTCTGAAGTGCTAGAGAAGGTCGGACCCCGACCGGTCTATTTTTCCCTGGATATCGACGTCCTCGATCCGGCTTTCGCGCCCGGGACCGGCACCCCGGAAGGGGCTGGCATATCATCCCGGGAGTTGCTGCAGGCCATGCATCAGTTAGCCGATCTAAATATAGTGGGATTTGACCTGGTTGAGGTGGCGCCGCCCTACGATGCCGGGGACAGCACCTCGATTTTAGCCGCCAAGCTTTTGCGGGAGGCTTTACTGTGTTATGGAGATTAGCAGCTATAAATGTATTTAAGCCGCTGATCTCCTATCCTTTACGGGATTTTAGTAGGCGGTTAAACGGTAGGGATAGGAAAAGAAATCCCGGCTGTTTTCAATGCGGCTGATGATCATATAATCCTGAAAAGAATCCATGATTTGCTCCATGATCTCTTCTTCTTGTTCCGCACTCCGCCCTGGATCATCTTCAAGCTCGACCGAGAACTTGAGAACCGGCAACTCCATCCAATTGAGCAACCGCAGCTCTTCTAATCCATCCCCTAAAAACTCCAGTTCCGGTACCGGCATAGAAAAAGGAGCCCGCGCTTTCTTTTTAATATGGGCCTCCAGCCTCTTTATAAAAAACTCCAGGTTTTTTTCCTGCTCCGGGGTAAGTACATATTGAAAAAGGACATCATACAGGTTTTGCACCAGTACTATTGAGGTAACAGTAGGAAGTACCAGGTGTTTTTCCTGCCCCACATAATGGACGGTAAAAGGATAGAGTTGACTCATTTCTCGTTCACTCCCATAAATCTTCATTTAATATTAAATTGTATATATATAACCAGGATTTCACAACCGGTATTTTATTTTCATCAGCAGCGCTTTTATCCGGATAAGCTGTGTATCTCCCGGTTTTTTAGTGTTTCATGTTCAGCACCATAATATACAGCGCCCATTGAACCGGACGGCAGCTTAAAGACCAACGCCGCCTTTACCAGGTGGCCGGCGCGCCCTATTCTACCCGGCGGCGGCGAGATTCTGCCTTAACCAGGCGTAGAGTTCAGTGCTTCTTTGCTCTTCAGGTATTCGCAAAAGCGCTTCCAGAGCTGTGTTGCGGTGCATTTCTCTTTCCGATGCGTCTTCGGTCTGCATCCGGGCCAGCTGTTGCATGGCGGTCAGGTAGTCCAGATCTTCACCTTCTCGAACGATATCTTGTAAACTGCCGGCTCGAATGGCTATTTCCAGCCAGTGGGCCGGCTTTTTATCGGCCTTTAGGAGAAGGTTTATGAGAACCCGCATCATTTCAACGTCTTCATCGGGAGATTCGACGGGAGCAATGAACAGGGCAGCCAGGTGGCCCGGAGATTCGTTTATTTTCATAGAAGTACTCCTTTTATCCAAGATGCATCAGACTATTTTAGCATGTTTTTAGCGGGGCTGTGAAATTAAAAGCCCGCTACCAGGCGAGTGATGCCAGGAAACAGGCTTTGGGGGCGAGCTGTATGATATGGCTATGACCGGGACTTGAAATCGTCCAGGAGTGGAATGCTCTTGTTGTAGTTTATATTCATGGCGTCTCGAACTTCTTCCATAGTCTTTTTGGCTACCCGGTGGGCTTTTTTGGTTCCCTCGGAAAGTATATCTAAAACCGATTGCGGGTTCCTGAGCAGTTCCGCTCTTCTCTGCCGCATGGGCTCCAGCAGTTCATTCAATATACCCGCCAGGTTCTTTTTACATTCCACGCAGCCTATTTTGCCGTTGCGGCAGTCGTTTTCCACCTGGGGAGTGGAGGACGGATTAAAAACCCGGTGGTATTCAAACACGGTACATACTTCAGGATGCCCCGGGTCGGTTTTACGGATGCGGGCTGGATCGGTTACCGCATTCCTGACCTTCTGGTTGACCGCCTCGACACTATCTGAAAGGTATATGGCATTGTTTAAACTCTTGCTCATTTTGGCTTTGCCGTCCAGGCCCACCAGTCGGGGCACTTCTCCGACCAGTGCCTGAGGTTCAACCAGAACCGGCCGGTACAGGTCGTTAAACCGGCGCACGGTGCGTCTGGCCAATTCAATATGGGGTATCTGATCCTCGCCGACGGGAACCAGATCAGCTTTAAAGATGCTGATATCAGCGGCCTGGCTTAAGGGGTAGCCCAGGAAGCCATAGGTCATATCCTTAAACCCATGCTGGGCTGCTTCCGTTTTTATGGTGGGGTTATGCCTCAATATATTGACCGGCGTATACATGGAAAAATACATGGTTAGTTCGTGTATTTCAGGAATCCGGCTTTGCAGGAATATGGTGGATACGGCCGGATCCAGACCGGCGGCGATATAGTCACTGGTTATCTGAAACACATCCCGGGACAAGTTTTCATCCTTTTCCCAATGGGTAGTAAGGGCCTGAACATCGGCTATAATAATGTAGCTGTCATATTCGTGCTGCAGCTTTACCCGGTTAGCCAGGCTCCCGACATAATGCCCGAGGTGCAGGCTGCCGGTGGGGCGGTCACCGGTAAGGATTCTTTTCTTGCGTGGCATAAGCTTTTTCCTCCTGTATTATATTTACTTAAAATATCATTGAACCGGTAATTGTTCAAGTACGGAACGTTATACCAGGCATAATCCCGTTGTCTGGTCTGGAATTATTATATACAATATTATGAGATGAATTGGGGAGTTGTTGTGACTGATAGGCTTTAGTTTGAATTCCGGTTTCCATTAGTTGAGGATATTTACGGTTAATAATGGGACCAGACGTTTAAGGAGCTGCTGATATGGGACTTAATGGATTTTTGTGTTTCGACATGCGGGCTGCTATGAAAAAGATGGAGCGCGCCTTAAATACCAGGGTTGCCTATGGCGGAGTCAGTATACCCCAGGGATTTGTTCTTTATTGTCTGCTGGAGGAGAATGGCATTACTCTCAAAGAGATTGGCAGCCGCTGTCTTATTGACAGTTCCTCGATGACTGTCCTGGTTGATAAACTGGAGCGCGAAGGCCTGGTGGAACGCAAGCTTGACCCCCAGGACCGGAGGGCCATCCGGGTCTTTATTCTGCCCAAGGGAAAAGAAATAGCCCAGGAGATATCAAACCGGGCGGTGGATTTTAACGCGCTTCTTTTGGACATTATCGGTGAATATAATCAAAAGGAGTTTATCCACGGACTCAATAATATTATTAATAATTTGGATTAAATCAGCCGGTCAGGGGCGATGCTGTTAAACGACTCGCAAAGGAGTCTTTTTTTTTGCCGCCGACTGGTAAAAGCTCCCTGGTTGCTTTCCATAAAGGCGGTGGGCATGCTATATAAAACCCGGGATTCATAAAATGTCTGTAACCATAATGCATTTAGCTGCATTATTATTAGTAACGCAACTTTCGCAGTTGACAGAATCATGGCTTCTTCGTGCCAGCTTCGTCGCCAAGTGATACCTACTGCTTGTATCGAAGCTCAAGAGGCGCTGCGCTAATTCACATCCGTGTTCAGTAGCGTGCTCGCACCGTCCTGGTGCTCGACCTCTTCGCTTTTTCCCCTTCGCAGGGATCACTAGGCTCCTGCGCAAGTTTCTCCGAATCCATGACTCTGTCAACTGCGAAAGTTGAGTTAGTAAGCATTTGGCAACGGCTGGGCCGCTTGCTTGCGAAGATTTTTAGCCAAAGCCCCGACTATTTATTGACATGCGGGTGTAATGTGCTAAAATTCTACATGTACGTCTAGCCGAAAACGTCTGAAGGGAGGTTTGAAAAAGGATTGAAAAATGAGAAGGGAGGCGAAATGATTGCAGTCTTTGGGGCGACATGTGCTTGCTGAGGTCCATGGATGCAGATTCGAGATCCTGAATGATATTAAGAAAGTTCAGGACATAATGGTGAATGCTGCTTTGGAGGCTGGCGCCGAAATTCGCGAACTTGTCTTTCACAAGTTTAGTCCGCAAGGGGTAAGTGGTGTTGTTGTAATTTCTGAGTCACACCTGGCGATTCATACCTGGCCGGAATTGGGTTATGCCGCTGTCGATGTATTCACCTGCGGAGAGAAGGTTAACCCTTGGGATGCCTGCAACTACTTGGCAGAAAAATTTGGTGCCGAGTATGTCAATGCTTCAGAAGTAAAGCGGGGCATGAGCCAGATGAGTGAAAAGCGCCTGGTAGCGAGTATGTAGGAGGGATACTATTTTAGTAGACCGAAGAAGCTACAGAGAGATATATGATAGCAACTGATAGCCTTGCTTGAATTTTACAAGTGAGGCTTTTATTTTAATAAATTATATAAATAATGAAAGAATTCAGGTAAATTATATAAAGGAAAATCTTTAAATAAGGAAAAAAGAGCTTTAATGCTATAGAATAGAAGTGATCATTGTTTAAAGTAATATAGGGTTGTTCAAGGAGGATTCATTGATGAATTGGGGTTTTACCAGGGGGTTGCAGGAAGAACTATTGCAGGTTGAGGCTAATTTTAAAACCTGCCTGAATCCCTGGTGGAAAGAAGTAGAGACCTACTATGAGCAGTTGAAAGATGATCCCACCTTTGTGATGCTGCCGGCTCTTACCCTGTCGGTTTACCGTCATATAGGACATGATCTTGCCACTTCTACTACCCTGGCCACCATATCCAAGATAATCTATTTTAGCAACAGTATTCATGAGCATATAAAAGACGATGAGGAAGGGCAGAAGCCTAACCGGGATCTGCAATTTTCCATTCTGATCGGAGACTACATGCTGGGACAAGTCTTAAACATTCTGGTTGACGAGCAACTGGACGTCCTACTGCCGATGTTCTCAAACATGATGGCCGAGGTGAATCAGGGTCTCATTGAAAAATACAAAATGAACCTGGATTGGCAGGAGGGGATCGAAAAGAGCCGTATGCCCATATACCGGATTGTCTTTGCTTCAGCGGCCCGCCTGGCCCAAGCGGGCGTAAAGGAAGAGGAGCGGCTCAGCGGCCTGGGCTATCATGCCGGCATGACGGTTGAGTTGTGTAAAAAAGCCGACTGTTATGAAATCGCCCGCAGCCATGCCCGGCAGGCCGAGATAATCTTTCGCCAGGAAAAGTATGATAGTATTTACTCAGATTATCTTTTCAATATTATCCGTGGTTTTAATGAGGTTTTGTGTACAGCTGAACAGGCGGCGGCAATATAATTTATTCGGCACATACTGCGGCTTGAGGGGAAGGACGGCATCTCCTTCCGGCCTTAGTAGTCTGTAACACCTAAAACTTTAATTCCCGCCGGCCAAATTCCCGCAGGGCTTTGTTGTCGTCAATCGCAATACGTCCAGTATTACTCTCTCCTTGGCCTCCCCCTGCGAAAATTTTTCTCGGCGGATAAATTAAACTTTTAGATGTTACAGACTACTAGCCGTTTTTTATTTAATACTCGCCGGCGTAAGTTAGTACGAAAATAATTAGC
>DHRK01000056.1:14708-42913 GCA_002410325.1 Syntrophomonas sp. UBA5314 | reverse complement strand
AGCGAGCTTGATGACATGCTGGACAGAGCTTCTCTTTATCCTGCCGGTATTATAGCGCAAGTCGCTCAAAAGAGTCAGACTGTCAATCGCGGTTTGCTTGCAGTCATCATTTTCATCCGCATGTTTTTTGATGGTTTGGGCAGCGAACCTGAGGCTGTTGGTATCGAATCCGCCGATATTTTCCTGAATATAGGCCACTATTTTCCGGGTGGCGGCTGCCGGATCTTTTTCAGCAAAAAGGGCTTGCAGCTTCTTCTCGATCTCCATGCAGGCCGCATTGGATTCAACCGGCTTGGCAACATCACAGATTTCTTTATCCTTGGGAGTTTCAATGACCCGGCCGAATTTATCAGTACAGACCAGCTTTTTATTGCCGCTGGCGTCGCCGCTATCCTTCAGGCTGAAGATAAAGGAGCCGCCGTCCGTATAGCTACCGCCGCGGGCATTCCAGTACTTGTCGGCAATGGGCCCAAAGCGGGCATCTTCCCGGACGAGCGAGATCAGGGTGGCATCGATGGCCTGCTTTTCCGAACAGATCAGTCCCACCTGCACTTCGCCTTCCTGCAGGGCAAATACCTGAGGACGCAGCATGGCGGTATCGGTAATGCCGATCAGCTGGAACTGGCCATCCCGGACGTCATTTCGAGCGATGATGAAGAACCACGGACCGTCGGGTGAGGAGCTCACATGATGCGTCTGAATGGCCTTGTAGAGCTGCTGCTTTTCAGGAGGCAGCATATCGAAGTCCATTTCCGAGGTCGGCGCCATGGCTTCAATCAGATGTTCAAGCGGATACTTGTACACGCGGCTCCACAGGTCAAGCAGCAGGGCCGCTTCCTCGGTATCGGTCAGGAACAGGGGCTGGTAATTACGCTGTTTCAGGTATTCATATATCGACTGGTAGTTGGCGAAATCGCCATTGTGCACTAACGCCTCGTTCAGCGCGCTGAAAGGATGGCAACCGCCTGGATGCCAGACCCGTCCGCGGGTGGGATAGCGCTGGTGAGCCAGCCAGACATGCGCCTTGAAATCATCCAGCTTGTAATAACGCACCACATTCTCGGCATAGCCCACAATTTTTAAGATCATCATATTGCGGCCATGCGACATGACAAAGGCTTGTTTCTCGCCCAGCGAGGCATAATAGCGCGTATTGATCTTGAAGCTGTTCTGATACACAAACTCATCTTCCGCATCGCGCCGTTCCACGCCGGTCAGGCCCTTTTCCTGGATGAAGGCATCCAGTACATCGTCCTTGACGCGCACAAAATAGCGCATGATATCCGGCGGCCTTACTTCCAGGCCGATGGACTGATAGTCACCCAAGGTATCAAGCTTATCGGATTTATCTATGGTAAAGTTCGGTTTGATATAGGTCTCTTCGATCTCTGCTGCCACGCTGTTATCCAGCAGGGCAATGTGGAGCATGTAGTCATCATCCAAGACCTGGCGGGAAACGCCTAAGGCTTCCGGTACAAAACCGACTGCGCCGATGCCGCCGCCTTTGCCATTGCCGCGATTGTGCATCTGTGCCGAAGGCTCAAAGATGTTTTTTCCGGTAACCGGAATTGAGCTGATAAATCCGGTAACTCCACAGCCGCCTTCCTCTTCCGGGTTAGGGGCCAGCGACGGTACCTGACGTAAAAGCTCACTACGCGATTCTAATATTTTGTCAGCTTTATCCATGTTAATCCAACTCCGTTTTATTTGCTGTAATCGATATGTTCCAGCAGGTCGGTCCGGCCTACCAGTTCTTTGACACTCTTCATGCCGAATTTCTGCAGGATTTCTACCAGCTGATAATTCCAGGCATGATACATATTCGTTAAACGCTGGGTGGCCCATTCTTCGGTAAATAGATCCGCCAGTTCCGAGTCGGTGGAGGCGATACCGCGGGAGCAGCCGCGACCGGATTCACAGTTGCCGCAGCGCACACATTCTAAAGAGACCAGTTCCGCCGTGCCGATGACCGCACCATCGGCGCCCAAGCAGATGGCCTTGGCCAGGTCGTGCGCAGTGCGGATGCCGCCCGAGGCAATCAGGGTTACCACATCCCGGGCGCCTTCGGCCTTCAAGAAATTGTGCACCTTGGCAATGGCGTACTCAATGGGCATGGCGATGTTTTTCTTGGCGATATCCGGTGCTGCGCCGGTGCCACCGTAGCCGCCATCAATATGAATGATATGGGCACCGGCATAGTAGGAACCGACCGCCACCATGTCCACATCATTGGGCGTGGAGACTTTGACTGAAACCAGGGCAATGGGGTTCATTTCCTTGATCCAGTCGATATGCTTCTTGTGGTCTTCGATGGAATACACCGAGTGGAAAGGAAACGGTGAAAAGAGGGAGGTGCCTTTAACGGCTTCCCGCATTTTGGCAACGCTTTCCGTATTCTTCTCGCCCAGGAGGTGGCCGCCCAAACCGGGTTTGGCGCCCTGGGCGTATTTAAATTCGATGATTTTAACGCGCTGGATGGTTTCTTCCCGCACGCCGAACAGACCGGTGGCAACCTGAGTTATGACATGATCATCATAAGGCATTAAAACTTCCGGGTAGCCGCCTTCTCCGGTGCAGGTAAAGGTATTCCATATAGCCGCGTTGTGGGCCTTGGAAACCATGGTCGGCAGGCTGACGGATCCGAATGACATCCCGCCGCCATAGACCGGAGTGGAAATGCCCACCGGCGCTCTTCCGTCATTGCGGCGGTTGAGTGGAATTTCAGTTGAGATCTCGGACTTATCCACCTTGGGCGGGTTGGCCGGGAACTTGAAGCGCAATTTATCAAAGCCGCCGCCGGAGTTGCCCACGTTATATTCAAGGTCGGTACGCTCCGGCGGATAGCCCGTCTCAGCCATGATCCAGGTGCCGGTAATCATGTCGGCGGTCCAGCGGGGATCTCCCAAGGTTTCATACATGGGATGGAGCGATAGGCTCAAAGCCTGGCGCGGACACTGGGTAATGCAGCAGAATTCCTTGGACTGGCATTCAAAGCCGCTGCATTTGTAATTGATGGGCGGATTAACCCGGTTATGCCCTTCCGGCCGTTCATGCACGCCATACGGACAGGTCTTGGCGCAGGTGCCGCAGTTAATGCAATCATCCGACCGGGTAATCTTGTACTTGGGCACCTGGTGTTTAAACCGGGAAGGCATTTTTTTAATTTTTACTGTTGATGGTTTCATATTCTATTCACCCATTTTTTTAATTTTGTTTAAACAATTTGCCGAATGTTTCCTGGTCGATCTCTTCAAAGAAGATGGCCCGGCCGGTTTCTCCGCGCAGCCGTCTGGCTTCGCGGATACCCATAGCGCCCATCATCTCAAGAATCTGGGAATGCCATGCGCCCATCAGGTTGACCATGCGCTGGGTCATGATATCGACCGATATTTTCTCGAGGCCGTCCGGCAGAAGCAGCAGCTTTTCCGGCTCTTCGTATAAACGGGCGCCTAAGGCGATGAGCAGCGGGATATCTATCGCCGTCAGATCACCGCCGCAGAGCATTGATTTAGGCACATGCTCAGCCATGGCTATACCGCCGGAGAAGATAAGGGTTATTTCGTCGCGGATTCTCTCCTCGACCAGCTGCAAGTGGATGGAGCGGATGATATCTTTGATCAGGCGCGGTTTGAAATTGGCTTCCTGGTCTTTGTTTATCTCCTGACCGCGATAATCGGCCACGACATGGATCACCTCCGCGCCGTTGTTTACGAGCTTGGAGACGATGCCTTCAATGCCGCTGACGGCCGGAACGCGGATGATGGTTACCGCATTGCTGATATTATTGAGGCGCTCTTTTATGCCTGCCAGTTTATCCGGCAGGGCATCGCTATAATCAATGGCGACTAGACGGGCGCTCTTTAGAATGTCTGCATACTTGTCAATTTCGCCCTCGCTTATAAACGGAATGATATTGGTGCTATATGTTGCGAGCTCCGGCTTAATATCCGCCGCCGGCAAAATAACGCAGGTGCTGATTTCACTGGCGGCCTTGATCAGAGCAAGCCTGACATTGGGGCTTAACTGCACCGGTGGTATATCAAAGAGAATAGGAATAGGGATATCAACGGTGGGATGCGGCTGCGTCAACAGGCGGCCTTCGGCGTCAAAGGCCAGATGGCCCAGCTTGCGGCCCAGCTCTACACCGGTGTTGATATATTCCCGGCCGTGAATTCCGTCACGGGTGGGGCGCACGATTTCCGACATGTCGGTCCACATGCTGTCAAAGCCGGCCCCGCTAAACGGCCCGCGGTATCCGGCGCCGGTCACGGGAACCTTGCCGTCTTCGGCCTGCTTCCAGAGTGTCAAGAACATGTCCGCTTTCCAGAAGGAGCCGCTGATATTGACAAAATCCTGGTGCAGGGATTTTTCCAAGGCTCCGCGTGGGCATTCCTGAATGCACCTGAAGCAGTTCCGGCACACCACCGTATTGGGGTCCGCCATTTTGCGCCGATCGCCTTTTCTGCGCTTATGGGCTTCATAAATACATACCTTGGTGCACTTTCCGCAGTTGATGCAGTTTGCTCCCCGGGTGATTTTGAACTTATAGAGATATTCCATCTCCAGCGGGGTCACTTTTGGATGAATATGATATTTCTTTGGCATAATCTTTTTCCATCTTTTCTTTATAGTTTTTTGTACTTTAGGAATTTATGGTTCTTGCCAAATATTTGGCAAGGATTAAGGAATAAAGTACTGAAAATTGCTGTCCATGGGAACTGATGGCAGAGCAATTTTCTTGTTGCTAAAAATCAACCCTTCCTGTCCACCATTTCCCAGTATTCCTTGCTTTGATCAACTTTTGTGAGGAAATCGGCAATCTGTTCATCCGGACGGCCGTATGTCCCTTCAAGCCTTTTTTCCAGCGCATCCCAGAGCATCATGAGCTCCAGGTTGGTCTGGCATATCTCCTCACAGCTCTTGCAGTGCATACACATGAAAGCCAGGGCAGCTTCTTCCGGGGTTACGTTTTTGCCTTCCAGCAGTTTTTTGCCCAGGGCCAACTTACCCCGAGCGGTTATCGCTTCATTGCCGGTTACCAGATAGGCCGGACATACGGCTATACAGTTGCCGCATTTGGCGCAGGCATGGGTGCTGAGTTCGGCATCAAGGCTGTCCAGCTTCTGGTCTTTTCCGAAGATCATTCTGACCATCCTGCCGGTGACCGGTGCTAAGAAGATCATCACCTGCATGCTTATCCCTAAGAAGAAGGGATGAAAGATCTGGGCCGGAATGTTAAAGAATTTCGATTTTACCGCAAAGAATTTGCCGGGATTCATGATGTTGTTCGGATCAACCTTGGCTTTATAGGCCCGGAGTTCCTTCTGCTTTTCTTTACTGTATAAATGATTGATAAAAGAAGCACTCCAGATGCCCAGGCCATACGGTTCGGCTCCAAAGTTTAACGCCGTCTGGGTCAGCATCGGAACCAGGGCCATATTGAGATAGTATTTCAATTTTCTTGAGTCGCACAGATAAGGGGTCATCACCAGGGCATGTTTTTCATCCAGGATGTAGGAATCAATACACACTTCCACCCCGAAAGCCGTCCCCATTTTTTGGGCCTTCTCAATAAAGGCGGCCACCTTCCGGATGGGGATAATGGTTTCACTGGTCAGGATGCTCGGACCCAGGCGTTTGGCTTTGGCGCCAAAGAGACGCTCGTTCCATAAATAGCTGGCCACATAACTGGGTGCTTCATCAATGCCGGCCATTTGTGATAAAAATGATAAAAATTTCTGATCATCATCCGCGCTGCTCAATTCCACCAGAACTGAGGGACTCTTTTTAAATACATTATCGTGCATGACCTCATTGGTATCGCTCAAATGGTTTTCATCCAGGAAGCGGATGACATTCACGTTGATGTTTTCTTTCTCTTTACTGTTTACAAAGCGTTCAATAAAATCAAAGGCTGCATAGGCATTTCCAAAATAGAGCAGGTGCGAAAAAGACGCCGGCGGTGTTGGTCTAAGGGTGAGGGTTACTTCCACGATGATGCCAAAGACACCTTCGGTAGAGATATAATAGGCAAATTCTTTGTCAGCCGGAGTCAGCGTTTTGGATTCACCCGAGGCGGTCACCACGGTCATGGACTGGATTTGTTTTGACAGGTGGCCATAGCGGAAACTGTTGATACTGTAGCCGCCGGTTGCAATCCATCCCGCCACTGTGGAAAATTTGCTTGATGGATAAGTCATCAAGGACAGCCCCTGCTTTTTGGCCACGATGTCTATATCGCTCCAGCGTGCACCCGCCTCAACTCGGGCGGTCTTTTGTTCCGGGTCGATTTCGATGATTTTTCTGAAAGGGGACAGATCAACCACGATCCCGGCCTGGGTGGGGATGACGCCGCCAAATCCCCATGAAGCGGCTCCACGTGGTATAACCGGGATTTTCTTCTCATTGGCAAAGGCTAAAACCTCTTTGATTTCTGCGACGTTTTTAGGCTGCACCACGAAGGATGGTTGCGTTTTAAATAACATTTTGGTCATGAAAGAGGGTACGTCGCCGATGTCATGGCTGTACATCTCTTTTTCTTCCGGTTTGTCGATAATTTTTATATCGCCTGCAATTGTTCTAAACTCTTCTATTATTGTCATATTGTACCCATCTCTTTTTGTTCCGTAGTTGGCCCTTTAGAGCAAGATAAATGCCAAAAGGCTTGATTTGCGCAATAATCTTTCTGAAGCACTCAAGGTCAGAAGGAAGCCCCGGCTTTAAAACAAGGCCGCTCTCCTTTATCGAGTACGTTGATGGAAGGGAATTTCATCATAGCAGGATTCATCTTTTAAGGGCTTTAGCCGGGGCATACACCCCGGCTTTTGTTTAACATCTAGAAGCTCTTCAGATATTCGCGGATCTCCCAGGGATGAACGTCAATGTTATAGCGCTCGTACTCGGCAACTTTAGCAGCCACGAATTTTTCATAGATGTGGGATCCCAGGGCAGCCTTGATGACTTCGTCCTGGCTCAAGGCGGCCAGGGCTTCTGGCAGGGAGCCGGGCAGGCTTACGATGCCCTGCTGTTCTCTCTCGGCCAGGGTCATATGATAGATGTTGGCGTCCACGGGAGCCGGCGGCTCGATCTTGTTCTTGATGCCGTCCAGTCCGGCGGCCAGCATAACCGCCATGGCCAGGTAGGGATTGCACATGGGATCGGGATGGCGAACCTCGATGCGGGTCGAGTTTCCGCGCTTGGCGGGAACCCTGACCAGGCAGCTGCGGTTGGCTTCCGACCAGGCCACATAAACCGGCGCCTCGTAGCCGGGCACCAGACGCTTATAGGAGTTTACCGTGGGATTGGTGATAGCGGTCAGAGCCCGGGCGTGCTTCATAATACCGCCCATGTAATAGCGAGCCAGCTCGCTGAGCTTGTTGGGCGTATTAGGATCAAAGAACAGGTTCTTGCCATCCAGGCTGGATAAAGATTGATGGGTATGCATGCCTGATCCATTGATGCCGGCTATGGGTTTGGCCATGAAAGTGGCATGCAGGCCGTGTCTCTGGGCGATGGTGCGAACCACCAGTTTAAAGGTCATAATGTCATCGGCTACATTGAGAACCGAGCCGTATCTAAAATCGATCTCGTGCTGTCCGGGGGCCACTTCATGGTGAGAGGCTTCAATTTCAAAGCCCATATCCTCCAGGGTGCAAACCATATCTCTCCTGGCGTCTTCGCCCAGGTCTACCGGAGCCAGGTCGAAGTATCCGGCCTCATCCTGGGTGGCTAAAATTGGATGGCCCTGCTCATCACAGGTGAACAGGAAGAATTCGCATTCAGGGCCGGCGTTCAAAACAAAGCCCATGTCTTCTGCTTCTTTGACTATACGCTTCAGATTGCTGCGCGGATCCCCGATAAAGGGAAGCTTATTGGGTTCGGGTTTGTATATGTCGCAGATCATGCGGGCTACGGCACCATTGGCCGGCCGCCAGGGAAATACCACAAAGGTATCAGGATCCGGAATCAGGAACATATCTGATTCTTCTATCCGGGCAAAACCTTCTATTGAAGAGCCGTCAAACATCAGGTCTCCATCAAGAGTCTTCTCTAACTGGCTTACCGGAATGGCGACGTTTTTTAATACTCCGGTAACATCAGTAAATTGGAGGCGGATAAAGCGGACTCCATTTTCTTTTACCTTTTCAATTACTTCAATCTTCTTTTCTTTGCTCATCATACTTATCGACTCTCCTTTCCCAGTGCGTCACTTCCATGCGAAGCCCTGGCTATGATTTCGGCTGCTATTTCCCGCAGGGTGGCGCCCCTGCGCATAGCTTCTTTTTGAATGAAACGGTGGGCGTCGTTCTCGCTCATCTCACTCTTTGACATCAGTATCCCCTTGGCCTTATCAACTAATTTGCGAGTCTCCAGTTTGTCCTCCAGTTGCCTGATTCTGGAGAGCATTTCATTTTGCCTTTTCCAGAACAACAGAGCGGATTCCACGGCTGGAATCAGGGTGTAATCGTAGATAGGTTTGACCAGGTAATGAAATCGTTTGGCATATTGATCGTTGTCGGAGTTGGCCAGGAACAGAACCGCGGCCAGCTGATCCTCTTCTATTATGGTTGCTGTTTTGATCCCCGAACCGCCTTCTAAGCCGCTGTCAACTACCACCAGGTCACAGTACAGGGTTCTGGCCCGGCGGAATGTATGGCCCATGTCGCTGGTCTCAGCCACCACCTGATGGCCGGCCTTGCGCAGGATATCTACGATTATCTTCCGTTCGGCAGCTGACGGATGGGCAACAATTATTTTCCCGATCAAATGCACCACCACCTTACATTACTAGCTTACCTAAAAAACAAAAAACGCCTCTGAATAAGGCTACAATTCTTGTTGCCAGCTATCCGAAGGACGTCATTGCCCAAATAGTCTTATTAACTTTCATTCGTCTGTTATCTTCGCTTTTCATTCTACAATGGCTCTAACAATTTGCACAAGTAGAAAAACCGCGGAATATTGTATACTTGCTCAAAAACAGCATATTCATACCCCCAATAGTGCATATAGCAGCTATTCACAATATTGTGATGTCTGTCCGGTTCAACTTAAAGGGAAGAGAGGAAGAAACGAAGAAATACTCCAGCAGTTATGTTTTACCAGGGAACAAAAGATTGCTGGCATGCATCAAATGGCCATAATACCAGCGGGTTCTTTAGAAACGGGGGGATGTTCTTTGAACAGTGGAAGATTTGTGATGTTGAGCGGACCGTCCTGTGTGGGTAAAGGGCCGCTATGCCAGGCCTTGGAGACGCTTTATCCCCGGCTGGCCAACCAATTGCACAAACTGGTCCTCTACAACAGCAGAAAACCGAGACCGGGAGAGTTGGAAGGAGTGGATTACTATTTTCGCTCCCGTGATGAGATGGAAGCCCTGGGAAAAAACGAGCGCTTTGTGCTACTAAATATACGGGGGGATCTCCAGGGAGTCGATCTTGATGATTTAAGTGCAAGCATTGGTCAAGGCGAAGATATCTTCTTCGAAGGGAATCCTTTTGTCCCTCAGGCCCTGTGGGAACTGCCCGAACTGAAGCAAGTCTCGATGTTAAGAGTATTTCTCTCCCCCTTGTCCAGGAGTGAGATTCTCTGGTACAAAGAACTGGGTGTCAATCTTGAGGAAATGGTGACCGATATTCAGCGGCGCAAACTATTGCGGCGCACCCAAAAACAAAAAGGGTTCCTGTCCCTGCCGGATCTGGAGAACATAGAAAAAAGAGCTCGCAGCGCCCCCGTCGAGCTGCGGCTGGCCTGGCAATTTGACTGGGTGATTCCCAACCATGACGGGGAAGACAGCGAGAATTGGAACGCCTTTTATTATCCGGTGGGGGACGCCTTAAAGGCGGTTCAATGTTTTGCCGGCCTTCTGCAAAGAGACCATGATGACTATGCAGAACGCTGGGAAAAAAGCCTGTGGCCGGAGTAAAAAACAGGGGCGGGGACAATCAGCACCGTCCCCATTGTCCCCCCGTGATCTATCTATACTTTTATTTCAACCGAGTAATCCTTAAGCCAGGTATTTAGTTGAATCAGCCAGGCATAATACTGAGCGTCGGCCATAAGCTGGCCAAACCAGGGTCGGGAAAAGACCTGCTGCCCGCTCTGCATAAGTGATTTTAATGCGTTGGTATTCAACAGCTGACCGAGCGGCTCATCCTTCGATTCTATAATTTGCCGCGCCCGTGCCTTGACCAGGTTGAGATAGTCCGGATGGTGAGTTTTAGGATAAGGGCTCTTGGGCCTGTTGAGAATAAAATCCGGCACAGTTCCCTGCAATGAACGGCGCAGCAATCCCTTGGCTTGCTGGCCATGGTTCTTTATGTTCCAGGGGACATTCCACACATATTCGAGCAGGCGGTGGTCGGCGAAGGGCACCCGCACCTCCAATCCGCTAGCCATGCTCATTCGGTCTTTGCGATCCAGCAGGGTAGGCATAAACCGGGTCAGACACAGGTAAAACAGGCGCCGTTTGTGGGCGTCAAAATCAGATTCCCCATCCAACACCGGCACCTCTTGCACCGCCTCCCGGTAGCGTTCCAACAGGTAGCCCCGGAAGTAATCAGGCAGCCAGGACTTGAGATCCGGACTTATTAAAGCCAGGCGCTCATCAACGGAACGGATCCAGGGAAAGGTCTCATCGCCCCTATCTTCCCAGTGAAACCAGGGATAACCTCCAAATATTTCATCAGCGCATTCGCCGGAAAGAGCCACCGTAACGTATTTCTTTACTTCCCGGCAAAAAAGCAGCAGGGAGCTGTCAATATCAGCCATAGCCGGATAATCGGCGGCCTGCATAGCCCAGACCAGGCTGTCGGCCAGTTCGCGGTTGTCTAGAATTATCGAATGATGCTGGCTGTGAAGCATTTCCGCCGCCTGTTCTATCCACATGAAATCCGCGTCCTGCTGGTACATACTGGAGGCAAAGTGGGTTTCATTGCCGGCATAATCAACGGAAAAACTTAAGGTAGGCAGCCCCTGATCACCCAAAGCTGGAACGGCCAGCGCGGTAACCGCGCTGGAATCCAAGCCGCCCGATAGGAAAGTGGCCACCGGCACATCAGCCCGGGTCTGCCGGTATACCGCATCGCTGAATATCTCAGCAACGGTTCTGGTGCATGTTTCAAGGTCATCAGTATGGACCAGGCTCTTTACCTGCCAGTACTGCTCCAGGTGCAAACCCTGCCGGGAAAAGCTTAGCGACCAGCCGGGCCTTAATTCCTTAATCCCTCGAAAAACCCCGTGGCCAGGAGTTCGTGAAGGGGCCATCACCAGGAGTTCGGCCAGACCGATCTCATCAAGTACTGGCCTGACATCAGGATGGGCCAACAGGGATTTCAATTCTGATGCAAAAACCAGGGCATCTTTTATTGGGCAGTAAAACAGTGGTTTTACTCCCAATCGGTCCCTGGCCATAAACAGCCTTTCCAACTGGTGATCCCATATTGCAAAGGCAAAAATTCCGTTGAAGCGGGACAGGCAGTCAGGCCCCCATTCTATATAAGCGAGCAGGAGGGCTTCTGTATCGGAATTGCGGGTTTGAAATTCCCATCCCCGGGCTCCAAGTTCCCTTCTGAGCTCGTCGGTGTTGTACAATTCACCGTTGTAGACTATGGTATAGGAGCGCCCTCCATAAGTCCGCTGCATGGGCTGAATCCCTCCTACCGGGTCAACCACCACCAGCCGCCGGTGGCCTAGAAGGGCCCGCCCGGATATGAAATAGCCGCTGCTGTCCGGTCCACGATGGGCCATTTTTTCGGTCATGGCTTCTATAGTTGCAGTCTGCTTTTCTAAATCCCTTTTCCAATCTATCCAGCCGCTAAACCCACACATATTTTCACTCCTTATTTAGCTCCAAAAAAAGGGCGCCTGGGGATGCCCCGGCGCCTTTGCCTCACGATTATATATGTTCTTTTTCATACAAATGTGCCTGCCCATCCTGCAACAAAATCTCCGTCAGACTGTGTGAAAACTCTTTCCACAACCTACCCTATGCTAAAGTCGCAATAAATTTAGCTACTTTTCAACTCTGAGTGGGGCAGATATAGCGAATATAGTGCTATTAGCGGCACTAGTGGAGGTAAATTTTACGAAACTTAAGTTTTACACAGCTTGCCGTCCCCCTGTTGCAAAATTCTCCGTATCTGGTGCCAAAAAGTCTCTTCAACTTGCTTGACGAACACCGGGATGTTACCCTATATAAAAATCATCCTGGAGAGGGTGGCCTATTTGAAGATCAGCATTGCTCAGTTGAATCCGCTGGTGGGAGACCTTGAACACAATTTGCATAAGATACAGCAATCCCTTGAACAGGTTAAAAAAGACGGCAGCCAATTATTGATCCTGCCCGAGCTGTTTTTAACCGGATATCCGCCCCGCGATCTTCTTGAAATGCCCTGGTTTATCCAGCAGATCAATGCGGTGCTGCACGATGTTTTAGCCCTGTCCAAACATTATCCGGAAACGGCGATTCTCCTGGGGATTCCTCAACCGGGAGCCAGCCTGGGCAAGGGGCTGTACAACAGCGCCCTCTTGATAGGGAAAGGCAAAATTCTGTTCCAGCAAAACAAGAGCCTTTTGCCAACCTATGATGTGTTTGATGAAACCCGTTATTTTGATCCGGCTGCCTCAATAATGGTTTTTCCTTTTGGTGGAGAGCGGCTGGGTATATCAATATGTGAGGACGCCTGGAATGATCCCCTGTTCTGGCCCAGACCCCTCTATAACAAGGATCCCATTGGCGAACTGGCCAGAGAAGGCGCTTCGCTGCTTATTAATATTTCCGCCTCACCGTTCCAGATCGGAAAAGACAACACCCGCTACAACCTTTTATCCAGTCATGCCTGCCGGCATAGGCTGCCCCTTGTTTACGTCAACCAGGTGGGTGCCAATGATGAGCTGGTTTTCGATGGGCAGAGCATGGTACTCGATGAGCAAGGGATGCTGTTATGGCAGGGAGCGGCTTTTGATGAAGAGCTACATACTATTGACCTCGATATTCACGAATCCGGGCATTCCTTTGTCCCATTGCAGCCGGTCGCAGCTCTCTATCAGGCTCTTTGCCTGGGAATAAGAGATTACCTGCACAAGAGCGGCTTCAAGAAAGCAGTCTTAGGATTATCAGGCGGCATCGATTCTGCGGTTACCGCCTGCCTGGCAGCCGAAGCCCTGGGCCCGGAAAACGTGCTTGGCTTGCTTATGCCCTCCCCTTACTCGTCGATGGGAAGTGTAGATGATTCCCTGGAGCTTGCCTCCCGGCTGGGCATTCAGCACCATACCCTGCCCATCAACGACATCTTCTCGGCCTACCAGAACAGCCTGCAGCCCTATTGGGATCCGGCCGCCACCGGGTTGAGCCAGGAAAACATCCAGGCCCGCATCCGGGGCAACCTGCTCATGGCCTTTTCCAATGCCTTCGGCTACCTGGTCCTGTCTACCGGCAATAAGAGTGAAATGGCGGTGGGCTATTGCACCCTGTACGGGGACATGAGCGGAGGTTTAAGCGTTCTCTCCGATGTTTCCAAAGTCATGGTATACGAACTGGCCCGTTATATAAACCGCCACCGGGAAGTCATCCCGGAGGCAATAACCAGCAAAGCCCCCTCCGCCGAGCTGCGGCCGGATCAAAAGGATCAGGATTCCCTGCCTCCCTATGAGATCCTGGACCGGATCCTCTACCATTATATAGAAGAAAGCTGCCCGGCCTCCCGGATAATTAACCTGGGCTTTGATAGAGACACCGTCCATTGGGTGGTTAAACAGGTAGACCGCAACGAGTTCAAAAGACGTCAGGCCGCGCCGGGCTTGAAAGTGAGCAGCAAAGCCTTTGGCGGGGGTCGCAGGATGCCCATAGCCGCCCGCTGGCAGTCCAGCTAGAAAAGTAAAAGCACCCCTTAACAGGGTGCGATAAACCAGAAAAAAGACGTATCAACGGCGCAGCTTGGGAAAGCCGGATAGAAGCATACCATCCTCTCACCGGTCCGGGGATAGTATTGGCAAAAGGCGCTGCTATGGTCTGCTGTTGCAGGTTTGCTTATAGCGCCGAGGCTCCCCGTTCACCGGTTCGGATGCGGATGATTTCCTCCAGGGGAAAGACAAATATTTTTCCATCGCCGATCTGACCGGTGGAACAAACCTTGAGGATTATATCGATAATCATCTCCAGGTCCTCTTCATGGCAGATTATTTCTATTTTCACTTTGGGAAACAGATCAACGCTTACCTCTTGACCCCGGTAGTACTGAATGACCCCCTGGGTCATGCCCCGGCCCATAACATTGTATACGGTCATACCACGTATATCTACTTCGTTGAGGGCTGCTTTCAATTCCTCCAGTTTGGCTGGGCGGATTATGGCCTCTATCTTTCTCACCGGCGACACCTCCGTCTGTCATGTAGCTCGACAATTAGGATTGCATAGATCTGGTATTTATATGCGTTGATACGGATAGTATTCGCCTTAAAGGTCTATATCCCCTTCCTGGTTGAGATTAATGTCGGTCTATTAGGCCCGGTTTTTGTCGATATAGGCGTAAAAATCCTGGGTTTTCCAATCTATATCCAAATACAAGGCCTGGTCGTTGGATTGAAGATCAATGAACTTGATAACATTCTGCCAGCGGGCATAATCAGGCCACAAAACCGGGAAGCGGTTGGGCTGTTGGTACAGGTATTGATCGTCAAATACGACTCCCTCTTCCCCAGGAAATAGAGCCGCGTAGTATACCTTGGTTTCCACCAAATCCTGAAAGAAATGCGTTCCATACGAAAGCTCCGGTATATAACCCTGCTGTCTTACGGCTACTTCAACCAGCAGGCCCGCCTGGGATATTTCCGCAAAGTTGACCGGCACCCCCAGTGAAGGAGTGCTGGTCCCCCAGCGGCCCGGGCCGATAAAGGCCAGTGAACGAAGCCGGGAAGCAAAAGCCCGGTTTATCCTTCCCACCAATCGGGCCACCTGATATTTATCATTTACGGTCAAGGCGGCATAGGCATGCGGCTCCACATAAATGATCCGTTCAATGATGGGCAGGTCATCCCCTCCCATAAAACGTCCCCGGGATTTAATAAGAATCCGCGCATCGCGGCTGGCTTCCCGGCGGCCGGGCCGGTTGGTTCTCTTCCAGGTTTGCAGAGGACGGCATTGCAAAAGGTTAAGCCGCATGCTCTGATCAGGCATAAAGTTGATGGTAAATTCAGTATCAACCGGATAATCATAAGCTTTTTCCAGGGTTTGCAGTAAATTCTGCATCGCGGAAGCCAATGCGGTTTTGGTTAATAGCTTTTCGAAAGTAAGTGTCCAGGCTCTCGGGTCTTCGTAGCCCATGGCTTTCATGCGCTGGCTGGTTTCATGATCATGCTCGGCCACTAAAGGCCAGGCCCGGATGTCAGGGCTGATATCTGATAAACGCCCAATATCCAGTGAAATCAGTTCATTTAAGGATACATCCAGTAAATCGATCTTGTGCTGGGAATAGCGGCGTACTTCTTCAGCAGAACTCTCCGGACGCAGCAAAGGTTTATCCAGGGCCACCACCCGGGGGTAGTCTTCCTCCACCCGGTTGACCGCTCTGGTTCCCAAACCGAGGACCAGGCGCATCATGCCGGCCTCGGCGCTGAGGTCTTCCCGCCACACGAAAGGATTGTTGGACATGGCCACCCCCGCCAGATCGGGGAAGAAATAATACCCGTGATGCGAACCCGACACGCGCTGCACCAGCAAAGCCATCTGCTCGTCGCTGCCGGCCATACCCCTCTGCCAGCGATAGGTCAGGGCATCGTCGCTCATGGTACTGGCATAGACCGTTTTAACCGCCTTCTCCAGCGTCGCATAGCGTTCGGCCAGCTCGCCCTGGTTTACGCAGAATACACTTTCGTATTTGCCCGCGAAAGCGTTTCCGAATCCATCCTCCAGAAGGCTGCTGGACCTTATAATGATCGGAGACTGTCCGTAGTAATCAAGCATTTGATTCAATTGATCCCTTATAGCCCCGGGAAACTCCCCGGTAAGAATTTTCTCCCTTAAAACCGCCGCCGCACTGAAATAGCTTTCTTCCTTTTTTTGTTCCAAGCGCAGGTTCCAACAGCCGTTTTCCACCAGAAAAGTGTAGTAAACATCCGCGCCGATGTAGAAGGAGTCATGCTGCTCCAGCCAATTTTCCCAGTTGTTCTGCGGGTCCGCCTGCAAGATCTTTCGGGCCAGGAGCATGCCCACCGACTTGCCCCCTATAAATCCTGATCCCAGCAAGCGGTTGCGTATCTCTAAAAGGTCTTCCAGGGTAAAATATTGGTAGGCCAGGCTCAGCACTTTATCCTCCCGGCCGATCATCATGCGGCAGAGCTGCTCCACCATCTCCTTTTCTTCCTGGGCGGATACCTTTTCCCCGCTGCGGACCCTCTCCACCATTTCCTGGGCTTTTAGAAAAACCCGGTCCCAGTAATCGAGTTTGCTTTCAACGTTTCCCGGCCCCCTCCAGTTGAAGCTGGAAAAGAGCAGGGAAGCTTCCATACTGCTGGTTATGGGTACAAAATCCTCTCCCACCCGGACATGGGGCAGGAACATGGTCGGCGAATAGCGGTTCCATACCTTGAGCGGATGGACCAGCACCTGCTCTCCCTGGTGGTACACATCCAAGAACAGCTGGGTGGTTTCACGGATGCGGGCGATAGTGTCATTGGAGTTGCGGTTGCGCAGCAGGCAGAAGTAAGCGATAGTGTCGAGTTCAAATAGATAGGGGCAGGTTACCCGGAAGAAGTTGCCGATCATCAGATCGGTAGCCCAGGTGGAGAGGAGGTCTGATAAACAATCAAACACGTAGTAGACGCCCCGCCCTTCCTGGGTGGCTATTTCGTGCACCTGGGCGGAAAAGCTTTCAAATCCCTGCACCGGCTCCAGGTAGTATACTTTGATCAGGGGGTCGTCCTGGACTATTCTGCGATGCTGGCCAAAGCGAATATAAACCAGGCGGCGCTGTTCCCGCAAGGCCTGCTGGACAAAGCAGCGCACAAAATAAGCGTAGTCAATAACCGAATCAGCCTGCCATACCACATTATCGCCCAAACGCAAGTGATCCAAAACCCGGTCTAGAGCCGGGACTCCGGTAGAACATCGGTTTAAACTATTCACGGTTCTTGCCCCCTTTACAGCTCATACCCTGGGCTGCCTGGCCGGGAAGCTGACTAGGCGATGGCCTTTACGAAGTCGTCGAAAAGGTAGCGGGTGTCCTGTGGCCCCGGCGCCGCCTCAGGATGGAATTGGACTGACCTCAATCCCAGCTGTTCGTGCACCAGCCCTTCTACGGTGCCGTCATTCATATTGATATATGAAACCTCGGCCCCGGAGCCGCGCAGAGAGTCAGCCTCCACTGCGTAGCCGTGATTTTGCGAAGTTATAAATATACGCCCGCTTTTCAGGTCCTTGACCGGGTGATTAGCCCCCCGGTGCCCAAACCTGAGTTTGTAGGTATTCGCTCCCAGAGATAGAGCCAGCAATTGATGTCCCAGGCAGATTCCCATAATCGGGACCTTCCCTATCAGACGGGAAATGTTGTAGATGGCATACGGGCAGTCCATAGGGTCCCCCGGCCCGTTGGAAAGGACTACGCCCTGGGGCTTGTAATCGAGTATTTGTTCGGCTGTCGTAGCGGCTGGAACCACTATAACCTGGCAGCCCCGCTGAACCAGTGAAGTAATGATGCTTTTCTTGGTTCCAAAATCCATCAACACCACCCGCTGGCCCTGACCATATTGGCGGGGTTCCCTGCCACTGACCTGCAGGACATAGCCGGGTTGAGGGGGTTTAACCGCCTGCCGGGCCCGCTCCACCAGGTCCTCGAGATGGTCGTCGGAATCGGTCAAGACGCCTCCCATAGTTCCCCGACTGCGGAGCAAACGGGTCAAGGCTCTGGTATCTACGCCCATCAGGCAAGGCAGCCGGTTTTTGATCAAGTAGTTCTCCAGAGTGTCTTCCTGTTGATAATGACGGGAGCCGTCTCTGGCGCCCAGCTCCCTGATAACCAAGCCTTTGAGGCTGGGATGGGCCGATTCCAGCGCTTCGGAAAACACCCCGTAGTTTCCAATGAGCGGATAGGTCATAACCACGATCTGCCCTGCGTAAGAAGGATCGGTAATGATCTGATCGTATCCCACCATACTGGTATTAAATACCACTTCGCCATCGCTGCTGCCGGCCTCACCGATCAGAGTCCCCTGAAATTGGGTGCCATCCTCCAGGATCAAATATCCCTTTTTCATGTTTTTCCTCCCTCCACCGGGCCCAAAAAAAAACGCCTCCTAGCCCCACGTTTTCCGTGCGCATGGAGGACGCCTTTGTCCTCAGCAATATATTTTATCATTGTTAGCCGTATCCCATTATAGCATCTAAACCGCTCTTTGCAAGCACCCTGCAACTTCTTATACTGTATACTTTTTGTATTCTAGTACAACGTTCCGTATATTGTGTTCATGAGTTGGAGCAGATTTTTTCGAAGTACAAGGCGGAGGAATGAGTAATACTGGACGTATTGCGATTGACGACAACGTAGTAATTCCGAAAAATCTGCCCAAATTGTGGGCACGAATATACGGAATGTTGTACTACGGTCTGTTCTGACCAGGCCATAGCCGCTGATATTCCTCTTCCTTAAAACCGATGGCCAGTTTTTGGCCGACAACCAGTATCGGCCGCACCATGATCCGGGGCTCTTGTTGGATGAGTTCGGCTACCCCTGCTTCATCCAGGTCCGGCAGCGGGGGCCGGAGCTTCTTGAAAGCCTGGCTGCGGGTGTTGACCAACCCTTTCAGGTCAATTCCCCCCATTCCGGCCAGTTGCTTCAGTTCCTCCAAACCGGGCAGTTCTTTCAGTAGATCCCGGTAGGTAAAATTCACACCCTGCTCGGCAAGCCAGGCCCTGGCCTTCTGGCAGGTTCTTCAGCTGTTTAGGCAGTAAAAAGTAATTTTCGGCACGCTTATAAACCTCCTTGCATTAACTTGAAAACAGTATAATATGCCGCGCGGATAAAAAAAATCGGCCTCCTTGTTAAATAAGGCGCCGTTATGTTTGGTATTCTGCATGGTTAAAACGGAACGGTACTCGTCACCTAAAGGTATTAAGCGGCGCAGGGCTGGGTAAGATTACAACAGGTGTGAATAGCCTGGCGGGATTAAATTGCCGCGGGCTTTCATATACAAAAGGGAGGAGCGCTGAGCTCTTCCCTTTAATTTTTTATATAGTCAACTTGGGCTCCGCATTGACTGCACCTTCCCTCTGTCCAGTTGACTACATCTACCCTGTAACCACCCCGCCTTATGAGCAGGGCCTGGCAGTTGATGCAATAAGTGTTGTTTTCTGCGGCCAGATTGCCCAGGTACACGAAATCCAGGTATTCCCGGGCGATGTCGCGGCCCCTGGTCATCACTACCGGATCGGTTGGGGCCATACTGAATTTATAGGCCGGGTGATAGCAGGATAGATGCAGAGGGATGTGCCGGTTTAGCGCGCCCAGCCAGGAAGCCAGGCTTCTCATCTCTTCCTCGCTGTCATTTTCCCCGGGAATCAATAAGGTAGTGGCTTCTACATGGACCTGCCCAGCGGCGGCTGTCTCAACACATTTTTGCACCGGGGCCAGGCGCCCCTTGCAGTTGCGCCGGTAAAAACTTTCGGAAAAAGCCTTTACATCTATGTTCATGGCATCCACCAGGGGCAGCAATTGCCGGAGCGGTTTTTCTTCTATAAATCCATTGCTTACCAGAACCACCTTGAGGTTCAGCTCTTTTAAAAGGCCGGCCACCTCAAGCAGGTATTCGAACCAGATGCCCGGCTCGTTGTAAGTAAAAGCCAGTCCAATAGAATCATCAGCGACGCTGTGCAGGGCCAGCCTGGCCATTTCAGCCGCGGCAACGGGAATGGTAGAGGGGTCCTGGTGGGCCAGCTGGTAATTCTGGCAAAAGCCGCATTTAAGATTGCAACCCACGGTGCCAATCGATAAGATATTGCGGCCCGGATAAAAATGATACAAGGGTTTTTTTTCTATCGGATCAAGGGCCATCGAGGCCACCTCGGCGTAGTTGCGCGAATACAGCCGGCCCTGGTCATTGCTACGCACCCGGCATATGCCAGTCTGCCCCGGCCGCAGCCGGCACCGGTGAGGACAAAGTAGACAGCGAACCTTTTGCTCCTCAAGTCCTTCGTAGAACAGGGCTTCACGAATCGGCACCACTCATCCCCCCTATCCGGCTTCCAGTACAAAGTTAGCGATAGCGTTTTACTTCGAAACGCTCGATCGCATAAGGCTCATTGGCTTTAATGCCGGCCTTCTGCAAGGCTATGGTCAACTGCTGTTCCACCGTGTCGACCCCTTCCAGGTCGGGCAGCAGCAGGCCGCGCCTTTGACCGGAGGTGACTATCACCCCGTAGCGTTTCGGATCTAAATCCTGCCGGCGGCATGGCTCTGCTTCGCCCAAAATATCGACCGAGTAGCTGAGGCTGTCCATTTCGCCTTGAGAAACCGGCATAAAGCGCGGGTCCCTGGTTCCGGCACTGATGGCATTGGCGGCGATCTCTTCGGCCAGGTTCTCATAAACCGGCTGGATGGTGCCGATGCACCCCCGAAGCTGTCCGTTCTTTTTCAGGGATACAAAGGCTCCGGCCTGATGCTTCTTAAGTTCCTGCCATTCCGGGGGCAGTTGGGGTACGGTTTGGTCTTGGAGATACTGCTCTAAAACCAGGCGCGCCCATTTGGCAGGCAGGCTGGCCTGTTCCTTTTCCTCCTGCAAACGCTTATGTTCCGCGTCTTCCAGTTGCGCAAGCAAGCTGGGAGCGGCACCCTGCGGCTTGAAACCGGCTGTTAAATAGCCCACCCCGAAAGGCCCCTCATAGCTGAAAACCCGGGGCTGGACATCCAGGCCATCCAGGCAGCCGGCCATTATCAAAATCGAGCGAAACCCACACTCTCCGGCATTGGTTCTCAGCTCGCCGCCCAGTTGGAACAGGCCGTTGAAATCGGCGGCGGCCAGCAATCCCTGAATAGTCCGGTCAAACACCGGTCCGTCAGGGTGAAAGTCATAGGGTCCCTCATCCTTGAGGCGATGAGACATGTCGCCGGACGCCAGAATAGCCACCCGGCGCCCCGCCTGAGCGGCCGCTTTTTGGATAGTTTGTCCAAATTGATAGAGCTCCAGTTCGCTCAAAAAGCCGATGCTTATGGCCACTACCGGGATGTCGCCCAACCCGGCTTCTATTAAATAATAATAGGGCACCAGTATGCCGTGGTCCAAATCAGGATTCAAGCGGTTGTTTTCCGCGATATCCCGGTCCAGAATCACCAGAGCAATATCCCTGTCCAAACATTCCTGGGCGATTTTCTGCAGCAAAGCCAGGTCGTTGGCGGCCCGAACCTTGAACCTGCTGCCAAAGGAAGACAGATCGCCTTCCAGCTGCCTTTCACCCAAAACCGAAAGGCAATCTCCGAAGACGTTGCCGTGGGGAGTGAAAAAAACCAGACATTCAGGAGAGCTTTTCGCCACTTCTTGAGCCAGTTGCTTCATTCCCTCTACCGTGGGGCTTACTTCTTTCAGCCGGCTTCCTCCGATATCAGGGATGAGGAGCGGAGGATGAGGAGCCAGGGCCGCGTAAGTGATCATCTTATCATCTCCTGTCCTAGTACTCTGTTAACCCTCTTGATCTTTTAATCTTTAGCTTGCTGCCCCGCCTGACTCTGCGCATTGGCTATGCCAGCCATGATCGCATAGGCAACCCGGGTCTGGTACTGGCTATCGGCCAAAAGCCGGCCTTCCTGGGGATTGGAGATAAAACCCACCTCCACCAGCACCGCTGGCATATTGACGTTCTTCAGCACGTAAAAATTGCCAGCTCCAATACTACGGTTAGTATTCCCTAGAATACGTTTTAATTCCTGCTGAATGGCCTGGGCGGTTTGCTTGCTTTCCGGGCTGTCCGGCTTGTAGAAGGTCTGGGCTCCGGACCAGATAGTGCCGGGAACGGCATTGGTGTGAATGCTGACAAACAGGTCGGCGTTTGCTTCATTGGCAATCTCCACCCGTTTTCTCATGTCTTCTTTTTTGTGTTCACGAATGGCTCCGGTGAATTCATCCCCGGCCAGGTCGCTCTCATTGCCTCTGACCAGAATCACCATGGCCCCGGCTTGGCTCAGCATCTGCTCCAGCTTTTTGGCGATCTGCAGGGTTATTTCCTTCTCCACCAGATCCCCCCTGGAGGCTCCGGCATCCAGCCCCCCGTGACCGGGGTCTATCACAATGATCCTTCCGGCCAGGCCATATGAAAAGACCATATGCTCTTCGTCTTCCTGATGGCTGCCCAGCCACACCAGAGCGGCCAGAATCAACAAGGCCAGAATAAAACCCAGTGGCTTCAATAGTCTTCCCCCGGCCCAAACTCTTATCATGTTATCCTCACCTGCCTGCCTTTGTACTCACTTTCTTATATATGCCCCAGTTGATGTTTTTATTAGGCATGGCCGGCCGGTTCGAATAAAAAGAACCCTCCTTATTTGTTAAAGAGGGTCCGGTCAAAACTACAAAATTTCTTGGATCAACACTTCGAATAACCACATCCCAAACAAGTATAACATCCTTCTAAGGGCACAAAGCTGGGCTGCTTGCATTCCGGGCAAATTCCCCGGACCTGGGCCGACTTGGTCTTTCCCTCTTCTTTATGATCCACATACTTTTCCAGAGCGTTGGCAATGGCGCTGGGGCAGCTTTTTCCGGAGCTCAATGGTTTGCCGGTGCTTCTCGCCCTGGCCCAGGAGGGGCAGGTGTGGGTGGACCTCAGCTGTTCAATAATGTCCGGCAGTGAAACGCCGGCCCGGATGGCCATCGAAGTCAAGCGGGAGGCGGCTTCGGTAAAAATCAGACAGCCTCCGTCGCTGCCGGTGGTAATAAAGGTCTCTATAACCTCATCGGTGTTGGGATCCCGGTTGACGGTGAGATACATCTTGCCGCAGCCGGTGTCGATCCGCTCGGTTATTCCCGAAGTCCACTGGGGGCGGGAATGAATATATCCCCGGGGAATATACGCAGGGTCTTTGGAGGCCTTGGGGGCGTCCCCGATTTCTATGATCCCCTGCTTGGAACCTTCCCGGAAAACGGTTATCCCTTTCAACCCCTGCTTCCAGGCTTCATAGTAAATCTTCTCCACCATATCGAGGTCGGCGCCGGCCGGCAGATTAATGGTCTTTGATATGGCATTATCCACTTCTTTTTGCAAGGTCACCTGCATGGCCAGGTGATCCATGGGATCGATTTCCTGGGCCCCCCGGAAGAGGCGTTGAATGTCGGCGGGTATACCCTCCACCCCCTGGCAGCTTCCTTGGACGGCAACTTCTTCCAGGACCTTTTCATCGACTTCCCTTTCCCGACAGGCCTTTAAGAACAGGGGGGAGAACACGTTAAACTTCTCGGGTACTCCATCCTGCAAATAGGTCTTCTTGTAGGCGATGGCAAATATCGGTTCAATGCCGTACCCTTCCACCCCGGCCAGCAGGGTAATAGTTCCGGTGGGGGCTATGGTCAGGCAGGAAGCGTTGCGGTGCGGCTCCTTTCCGGCAGCATATACCGATTCATCCCAGATCGGGAAGTTTCCCTTCTCTATTCCCAGCTCAGCCGAGGCTTTATGAACCTCGGACCTGATAAAAGCCATAACCTTGGACGCCAGTTCGATACCTTCCAGCGAGTCATAGGCCACCTTCATCTGCAGCAAAAGGTCGTGCAGCCCCAGGACCCCCAGGCCGATCTTGCGGCTGGCCCGGGTATTTTCAGCTATAAAAGCAAGCGGATATTCCCCGACGTCAATCATGTTGTCCAAAAACCGGACCCCGATCCGGGCAGTCTCCTTGAGCCTGCTCCAGGCCACCTCGTCACGGTCTTCTTCTTTCATCAAGGCCAGGTTGATGGAACCCAGCAGGCATGACTCACCCGGACTCAAGGGCTGTTCGCCGCAGGGATTGGTGCAGTTCATGGGCCGGCCCGGAATGGGGTTGCTTTCCTGGATGCGGTCCAGAAAGATGAGTCCGGGATCGCCGCAGGCCCAGGCGGAACTGACGATTTTCTCCCACAGTTCCCGGGCGGCCAGGATCTTGCGTACCTCGCCGTCGAACTTGAGCTCCCATTGCTCGTCACTGGCAACCCGGTTCATAAATTCATCGCTTACTCCTACCGACAAGTTGAAGTTGGTTATTTCTCCTGACAGCTTGCAGCGTATGAAATCCTCAATTTCGGGGTGGTCGCAGTTGAGTATTCCCATAAAGGCCCCCCGGCGCACTCCGCCCTGTTTTATCATGGCCGCGCTGGCATCATATAGGCGGATCAGTTCAACCGCCCCGCTGGCCTTGCCCTTGGTCGATCTGACCAGATCCCCTTGCGGCCTGATGCGGGAGAAATTATACCCGATGCCCCCGCCCGACTTGGTGATCATCGCTGAATCCAAGAGGGTCTGGTACATGTCATAAAGATCATCCTGTATATCCAGAACGAAGCAAGCCCCCGGCTGGTTGGCCCGGTCGGTTTTGCCCATATTGGCCCAGATGGGGGTCGAAGGCACGAACCAGCGAGAATCCAGAACCCTGGCAAACTCCTTCTCCCAAAAATCAACAGCCTTTCCCGGATACAACTCCTCAGCCCGGGCGGCCGCCCGGCTGAGTCTGGCTACGGCCATATCAGGAGTCTCAACCGCTTCCCCATGGTCGTTTTTATCGGCATACCGCTCGTTAAATATCTTCAACCCATCGCTGGTAAGTTCCATCGCCAGTCCCCCTCATGATTTTAGTATACCCAGTCCGGCCCCGGTCTGCAAAAACCAGTACCCACAACATATAGAGTACGGAATTCATGTTACCACTATATAATGTATATCGCAACAACCAAGCGAAAAACTTTAATCAGAAAATAAAATGATTTCGGGAACGGTTAGAGCGTGCTACAAAAGCGAAGGTCCAGGCGCGAATAAAGCCCGCGTCGGAGCCGTACTGAAGTACGTTGACGAGCGGGCTTTAGATAAGTATTCCTGATGTAGGTCAGAGCGATTTAGCGGAGCGAAGATCAAGGAATTGAAAAGCCCGCCGATTGAGGCGTACACAAGTACGTCGACTGAGGCGGGCTTTTAAATGACGCAGACGACGCCCACGGATGGGCTAGTTCAGCGGTGCCAGGATGGCAAGGAGTTGTGAGTCGCTTCCATTATGGGACCAGGGCGGATTACGGGAACGAAGATCAAGGCACGAATAAAGCCCGCGTCGGAGGCGTATTGAAATACACTGACGAGCGGGCTTTGTGAGCAACGCAGACGACGCCCACGGATGGGCTAGTGCGGCGGTGCCAGGATGGCAAGAAGCCGCGATTCGTTTCCGTAATTCGTCCTGATTTAACGTTTTGAATACTGCGGGGCTTTTCTGGCTTTATGCAAGCCATACTTCTTACGCTCTTTCATGCGCGGGTCGCGGGTTAAGAATCCATTTTTCCTAAGTACCGGCCGCAGGTCGGGGTTGGCTCTGGTTAAGGCCCGGGCTATGCCCAGCTGAACCGCTCCGGCCTGTCCGGATATTCCACCGCCATGCACCCGGCAGTGGATGTCAAAGCGTCCGCTGGCATCACTGACTACCAGAGGCTGCTGCACGATAAGACGGCTTACCTGATTGGGAAAGTAATCGTCAAAGCTACGGTTATTTATAACAATATTGCCCTGACCGGGTACCAGCCTGACCCTGGCTACAGCTTTCTTTCTTCTACCGGTTCCCCAGTAATCCACTTTTATTGCCATCTCTATCCTCCTTACCCTCTCAGTTCTCTCACTTCAGGCTTTTGCGCCTGATGGGGATGGGTGCCGCCTCTGTAGACTTTCAGCTTCTTGAACATTTTGTCTCCCAGCTTGTTGTGGGGCAGCATGCCTTTAACCGCCAGTTCAATGGCCTTTTCCGGCCGCTTGTTCATCAGGTCGCGGTAGCTGACCTCTTTCAAACCGCCCGGATAGCCGGTGTGATAGCGATAGCGCTTTTTATTGAGCTTGTCGCCAGTTAATATTACTTCCGAAGCATTGATAATAATTACGAAGTCGCCGGTATCCACATGAGGAGTAAAAATCGGCTTATGTTTGCCTCTTAAAATGGATGCCACTTCAGAACAAAGGCGCCCTAAGGTTTGACCTTTGGCGTCTATAACGTACCATTTGCGGTCGATTTCCGCCGGTTTTGCCACAAACGTTTTCAAGATGTTCCCTCCTGTAGCTAGTTCACCAATCCTGGTGGAATTAAGCGAATTATACGGCTCTATCGCTGCGGCCTACCCACGGGGCTAGGAAGGGCACAATTATAGAGACTACCTTTTAATCTTAGCCAAACTTAAACCGACTTGTCAAGAAATGAAGCATTTTTTACCGGCCCTGGGAAGGCTTATGCTCCGGCCTTGGCCTGGTCAATCAGGATAGATGACCCGGCGCAGGTATAAGCCCTGGGGTGGCGCGGTAGGCCCGGCCAGGGTTCGATCCTGGGAGAGCAGGATTTCTTCAACCCGCTGGGCCGGATATTTACCCTGCCCTACCTCCATCAGGGTGCCCATGACTATCCTGACCATATTGTACAAAAATCCGTCCGCTTCAACTTTTAAGCTTAGAAAAGGCCCCTTTTCTTCCACCATACATTTCATCAGGCGACGCTCAAAGGTTTTAGCCGATGAACCGCTGGCGCAGAAGGCTCTAAAATTGCGCCTTCCCACTATTAAAGCGGCCGCTTCCCGCATCGCCGCCAGGTCGAGCGGCACCCGGGTGCACAGGGCGTAATTCCTGAACATGACCCTCCCCGCATCACGCCGGTAGATATAATAAGTGTACTGTTTACTCAAGGCCTGGAAGCGCGGGTTAAAATCCGCTCCGGCCAGGCTACTGGCCAGCACCTGAATGTCGTCCGGGAGGTAGGTATTTACCGCCATCTTCCAGCGCTCTCCGGGTATGGTGGCTGTGCTGTCAAAAGCCACCACCTGGCCCAGGGCGTGCACCCCGGCGTCGGTCCGGCCGGCACAGATGATCGACACCCTTTCCCCGGTCAGCCTTAAAATCGCGTTTTCCAGGCATTCCTGCACCGTATAGGCGTTCTCCTGTTTTTGAAACCCGTGATAAGCGCTACCGTCGTATTGAAGTGTCAGGCGTATCCTGGTCATTATAAAAACCTCACTTATAACAAAGGAATGTAATGGCCAAATCAGACCCGCCCACTGGCCTTGCCCTCGTCTGACCCCAGACAAGGATAAAGGAGGATCTTTGCACAATCCTCCATGCCGGTTTATTAAAAACCTCCAGCGCTTATCGAAATAGAATAATTGCTATTTTACAAGCTCCAAAATAACCATGGATGCACCGTCACCTTTGCGGAAACCGGTTTTCACCATACGGGTGTAGCCTCCCTGGCGGTCGCTGTACCGTTCGGCCAGTTCGGTAAATAATTTATGCACTACCGCATCGGTAGTCAAATATGACAGGGCCTGCCGCCTGGCATGCAGATCGCCGCGTTTGCCCAGGGTGATCATGCGCTCGACAATCCTTCTGATTTCCTTGGCCCGATCTTCGGTGGTGCTTATCTTTTCAACCGTCAGCAAACTGGTTGCTGCATTTCTGAGCAGAGCTCTTCTATGGTCACTCCTGAGCCCTAATCTGCGGTAACTCAAAGGAGCCCCTCCTTTCTAGTCTTCAGGTTTTTTAAACGAAAGCCCCAATTCCTTGAGTTTTCTTTCGATCTCTTCCAATGATTTTTGTCCCAGGTTGCGGATCTTGCTCATCTCTTCCCGGGTCTTTTCGATCAGGTCGCCAACCGTGTTGATGTTGGCCCGCTTCAACCCATTGGAAGCGCGCACGGAAAGTTCCAGTTCCTCGATGGACATCTCCAGAACCTTGTCTTTCTTTTCCTCTTCCTTTTCAACCAGGATCTCCACCTGGGCATAGGTGTCGTCAATCTCGGTAAAGAGCTTAAGATAATCGATGAGGATTTTAGCTGAAAAACTGATCGCCTCTTCCGGGCTTATGCTGCCATTGGTCCATATCTCCAGGGTGAGGCTGTCATAGTCGGTTCTCTTGCCTACGCGGGCATTTTCCACCGTGAAATTCACCCGGTTTACCGGAGTAAAGATCGAATCGATGGGAATCAAACCAACGATATCCTCATTCTTCAAGGGCTGCTGATCGGCGCTGA
>DHRK01000056.1:0-14515 GCA_002410325.1 Syntrophomonas sp. UBA5314 | reverse complement strand
ACTTCCGCATCGGGGGTTATGTCAGAAGCCTTGAGCTCTCCGGCTCCGCTATGCTCCAAACGGATTATCTTGCGCTCATTGCCCTCGTACTTGAGCACCATTTTCTTTATGTTCAAAATGATTTCCGTGGTGTCTTCCACCACATTGGGAATCGTGGAAAACTCATGCAAAACCCCGTCAATTTTGATTGAGGTAACAGCCGCTCCAGGCAGAGATGAAAGCAAAACCCGGCGCAGGGAATTGCCCAGGGTTGTACCATAACCCCTCTCCAATGGCTCGATAACGAACTTGCCGTAATTCAGCTCGGGTCTTTTGTCCACACATTCAATGCGAGGTTTTTCCATTTCCATGTTTGGCATCCATCTACCCCCTTCTTTTTTAGAGGTTATTTACCTGGAGTAGAGTTCAACTATCAGCTGTTCATTGATCGTAGTGTCGATCTGTTCGCGCAGCGGATAAGCCAATACTCTGCCCGTCATATTTTCGGCGTCTACCGACAACCATTCGGGCGGTGTCTTGTAGGAAGCCTGCTCTTTTAGTTCTTTAAACTTATGTGAATCCATACTGCCTGCTTTGACCTGTACCACATCGCCCACCCGAAGCAGCATCGAAGGAATGCTGGCCTTCTTGCCGTTTACCGTAAAATGGCCATGGGTAACCAGCTGCCGGGCCTCTTTGCGGGAAGCACCGAATCCCAGACGATATACTATATTGTCCAGGCGGCGCTCCAGCAGGACCAGAAGGTTTACACCGGTAATGCCCTGCTGCTGATCGGCCTTTTTAAAGTAATTGCGGAATTGTTTTTCCATCAAGCCGTATATTCTCTTGGTTTTTTGCTTTTCACGAAGCTGAATACCATATTCACTGGGTTTGGGCCTGCGCCCCTGCCCGTGCGCGCCCGGGGGGAAAGGTCTTCTTTCCACCGCACATTTTTCAGAATAACAGCGGTCGCCCTTGAGAAAGAGCTTTTCGCCTTCCCGGCGGCATTGGCGGCAGACTGAATCTGTATATCTTCCCACTTAACCTACTACCTCCTTATACTCTTCTTCTTTTAGGCGGTCTGCATCCGTTGTGCGGAATAGGAGTGACGTCTTTGATCATGCTCACTTCCAAACCGGCGGCCTGCAGGGACCTGATGGCGGCTTCCCGGCCGGCTCCCGGTCCTTTGACGTAGCATTCCACTTCTTTTAATCCATGCTCCATGGCGGCCCGGGCTGCAGATTCAGCGGCCTGCTGGGCGGCAAAGGGAGTGCTCTTGCGCGATCCCTTAAAGCCCGAAGTTCCGGCGCTGGCCCAGCTGATGGCATTGCCCTGCTTATCGGTGATGGCTACGATGGTATTATTGAAAGTGGATTTGATATGAGCAATTCCATGCTCGATATTCTTTTTCTCACGGCGTTTTATCCTGGTGGTTGCTCTCCTGGCCACTTAGTTAATCCCCTTTCCCACTATTTCTTCTTGCCGCTTACCAGGCGTTTGGGTCCCTTGCGGGTGCGTGCGTTGTTCTTGGTGTTTTGTCCCCTTACCGGCAGGCCGCGGCGGTGCCGAATTCCCCGGTAACAGCCGATATCCATCAGCCGCTTTATATCCATGCTGACCTGGCGGCGCAGGTCGCCTTCCACATTGTAGCCCTTTTCAATAATATCCCTTAATCTGGCAATTTCTTCTTCCGTTAAATCTTTTACTCTTGTATCCGGATTTATACCTGCCTGTGCCAAGATTTTCTGGGATGACGGCCGTCCGATACCGAATATATAGGTTAATGATACTTCTACTCGCTTGTTGGCCGGCAAATCAACTCCTGCTATTCTCGCCAAATTCGCTCACCTCCTATTAACCCTGTTTTTGTTTATGTTTGGGGTTTTCACAGATTACCATTACTTTGCCATGACGCTTTATAATTTTGCACTTTTCACACATCGGCTTCACTGAAGGTTTTACTTTCACTGCCTTTACCTCCTTACTACAGTACAGTTGCCCTTATTTAAATCGATATATGATTCTTCCTCTATTCAGATCATAGGGGGATAATTCCACCATCACCCGGTCCCCCGGCAGTATTCTGATAAAATTCATTCTCATCTTTCCAGAAATATGGGCGAGGACCTTATGACCGTTTTCCAATTCTACCTTAAACATCGCGTTGGGTAAAGGTTCTAAAACGATACCCTCAACCTCGATGACATCATCTTTAGCCATTTACCAGACCTCCTTCCCATTTCTTTCTCCGGCTTCCTTTATCATCTTCAGACTGCTCTTGATAACCTGGTTTTCCGGTACTTCCCCTCTCAGCAAAGCTTCCCTGATCTGATGAGCAACCGTGTTGGTGATGTTCAGGTGTTTGAGGTTTTTTACCTTGGGATTGTCATTGGTTCGAATATCCCCGTCAACCAGTAAAACCAGACGCTCATTAATTACTTTAAAGATCATATACATTTTCCCCGAGTCTCGCCCTGATTTGGAAAATGCCACTCTTCCCAAAAGGTCCTTGTAAATTAATAGCCACCCCCATCACCGCATGGTAAGGATCTCCGGTCCATGCTCTCCTATCGCCACCGTGTGTTCGAAGTGTGCTGAGCACTTTTGGTCGGCGGTAACAACCGTCCATCCATCCGGTTTGGTCAAAACCTTGTAGGTGCCTGCATTGATCATCGGTTCAATGGCCAGGGTCATACCTTTTTTGATCACCGGCCCCCGGTCAACCGGACCGTAATTGGGCACTGGCGGTTCTTCATGCATTTGCCTGCCTATGCCATGACCCACAAAATCCCGCACCACTGAAAAACCATTTTTTTCAGCGTGAGCCTGAATGGCATGGGATAATTGGCCCAGGCGGTTTTCCGGCACCGCTTCTTTGATGCCGGCCATCAGACACTCTTCGGTAACCTTAAGCAGCCGCAGGGTTTCCGGAGCCACATCCCCTATCGGCACGGTGATAGCTGCATCTCCGGCATAACCTTTTAATAAGACTCCAAAATCGATGCTGATGATATCTCCCTCTTCTAAAACCCGGGGGCCTGGAATCCCGTGAACCACTTCTTCATTGACCGAAGCGCATATAACTCCTGGGAAAGCCCACCCGCCCCGGGCGTGGGGATAATTCTTAAAAACCGGGATGGCATTTCTTTTCTTACATTCTTCTTCAGCCAGGGCATTAAGGGCTGCAGTGCTCACTCCCGCCTTGGCCGCCTTCTCCAGCAGAGTCAGGGTCTTGGCCACGACCTGCCCGGCCTTGCGCATCTTGGCTATTTCATCCCGTTTTTTCAATATAATCATTACCGGCTCTCCAGGATATTCTTGACATCGGCAAAGACCGCTTGGCTGCCCCGGTCGCCGTCAATATTGTATACCAGGCCTTTCTTTTCATAGTAGGCCAAGAGTGGATTGGTCTGTTCACCATAGACCTGGAGGCGTTTTACAACCGTATCCCCCTGGTCGTCGCTGCGCTGGAACAACTCCCCGCCGCACTTATCGCAGACTCCCGCCTGTTGGGGAGGATTGGTGTTTAAATTATACACCGTCTTGCATTCGCGGCAGCTTACCCTTCCGGTAATCCTGGCAATCAGGATGTCATCCGGCACAAAGATATTTATTACCGCGTCTATCTTTTTATTCAGTTTCTTCATTACCTCTTCCAGGGCGTCAGCCTGAGGAATGGTACGGGGAAATCCATCCAGCAGGAATCCCTTCTGACAATCGGGCTCGGCCAGTCTTTCGGCCACGATTCCGATGGTCACTTCATCGGGAACCAGCTGCCCGGAGTCCATGTACTTCTTGGCTTCTACCCCCAGAGGAGTTTGTTTGCTTACCGCATCCCGGAACATATCCCCGGTCGATATATGGGGAATGGGATAGTTTATCTTGATTATATCGGCTTGAGTACCTTTCCCCGCACCCGGAGGGCCCATTAAGATAATATTCATACCGTTCATCTCCTATTATTTCACAAAACCTTCATAGCTCCGCAACAACATATGTGACTCTATCTGTTTCATAGTATCCAGGGCCACACCTACCACGATCAACAATGAAGTTCCTCCGAATTGCAGGCCGGTCACTCCGGTCCATCCGATGACGATATTGGGCAGTATTGCGATGATGGCCAGGAAAAAACCTCCGGCCAGGGTTAAACGGGACAGCACCCGGTCGATATAATCAGCCGTGGGCCGGCCCGGTCTTATTCCGGGAACAAACCCGCCGTATTTTTTGACGTTGTCCGCCACGTCAGCGGGATTGTAGATAATCGCAACATAGAAAAAGGTAAAGAACACGATCAAGAGGCCGTAAACCAGATTGTAAACAACGCTGTCCGCTCTAAACCATTGATTTATAAAAGCGTTAAAACTACCGGCCGGATCCATCCACGAACCAATGGTAGCCGGAATGGTCAGCAGGGATATGGCGAATATTATCGGTATAACTCCGCCGGCATTGACTTTCAGGGGTAAAAAGGTGCTCTGCCCGCCATAGACCTTGCGTCCCACCACCCGTTTGGCATATTGAACCGGCAGCCGCCGCTGCCCTTCGTTTACGGCAATGATTCCGGCGATAATAGCCAGGGCCAGTACCACAAACAAAAGGATATTGAATACGTTAATGATCCCGCCTTGGTATGCCTGCACAATGCTGTTCCCCTGGGAGGGCAGCCTGGAAACGATACCGGCAAAGATGATTAAAGATATTCCATTGCCGATGCCCTTGTCGGTTATGGCCTCGCCTATCCACATCAGGAAGGCGGTTCCGGCGGTAAGAGTTACCGCGATAAGCAAATAAACCCCAATGCTGTTATGGGTCAGAGAGCCGCTGCGGCCCAGGGCTATGGACATTCCGATCGCCTGAATGAATGCCAGCACCACGGTTCCGTACCTGATATACTGGGCGATTTGCTTGCGGCCTTCTTCGCCTTCTTTGGACAGCTTCTCCAATTTGGGAATGACCACCTGGAGCAGCTGCATAATAATCGACGCGTTGATGTAGGGGGTTATACTCATGGCAAAAATACTGAACCGTTTAAACGCCCCGCCGGATATGATATCGAAGAATCCGAACATCTGTCCGCTGGCCAGCTGGGCCCACCTCTCTGCATCTACAAAGGGGGTGGGAATATGGGCGCCAAAACGAAACACCAGCATCATGAACAGGGTAAAGAGTATTTTGAATCTGAGATCACCTGTCTTAAAGGCTGCTTTAGCAGAATCCAGCATTAGATCACCTCAACCTTACCACCCCTGGCGGTGATTTTTTCTTCCGCCTGCCGGCTGACCTTATGCGCCTTGACTACGAGTTTCTTTTCCAGCTCGCCATCGCCAAGGATCTTGATGCCGTCCTTATATTTGTTGATGAGGCCCGCCTCTTGCAAGAGTTCAGGGGTGACCTCGGTGTTGTCCAGGAAAATATTCAGATCTTCCACATTTACTATGGCGTATTCTTTTTTAAATATGTTGGTAAAACCGCGTTTGGGCAGGCGTCTCTGCAAAGGCATCTGACCGCCTTCAAAACCAGGCCTTACGCCTCCACCGGAGCGGGCCTTCTGCCCTTTATGCCCCCGGGTGGAAGTCTTGCCGTGGCCGGACCCGGTACCGCGGCCAACTCTTTTTACGCGCTTGTTGGCTCCGGGCGGAGATTTAAGCTCCTCGAGTTTCACGTTAAAACCTCCCTAATTTTCCTAATCAAGCTCTTCAACGGTCAGCAGGTGGCTGACTTTGTTGATCTGCCCTCTAAGCTGCGGAGTATCCTCTTTGATAAGGGTCTGATGGAGTTTCTTCAAACCCAGGCTTTTCAGCGTAGCTCTTTGGGTCTCGGGGTAACCTATATAGCTCTTGGTCCAGGTAATTTTAATCTGCTTGGCCATTCCCTAACCCTCCTTAGCCGATAATCTCATCTATGGTTTTGCCCCTCTGGCGGGCTACGTCTTCGGCTCTCTTCAAGCTCTTCAAGCCTTCCATGGTGGCGTGAACCATATTTATAGCATTGGATGAACCCAATGATTTGGTCAATATATCCTTAACCCCGGCTGATTCCAAAACGGCGCGCACCGGACCGCCGGCTATCACTCCGGTTCCTGGTGACGCCGGCTTTAGCATGACCTTGCCGGCCCCGAAGCGGCCCACGATAGAATGGGGTATGGTCCGTTCGTCAATCAGGGGAATGCTCAACATATTCTTCTTAGCGCCTTCAATGGCTTTGCGAATAGCTTCCGGCACCTCCGTAGCTTTGCCCTTGCCGACTCCAACTTTTCCTTCACCATCGCCCACGACTACCAGAGCGCTGAAGCTGAACCTGCGTCCGCCCTTGACCACCTTGGCAACCCGGCGAATATTAACGACTTTTTCTATAAACTCCGGACCCGATTGCTCCCTGTCAATCATCTTTTACCTCCTCACGTTTAGAATTTCTTCTAAAACTCCAAGCCATTTTCCCGGGCGGCTTCAGCCAGAGCCGCTACCCGGCCGTGATATTTGTAGCCGCTGCGGTCGAACACCACCGTGGCAATCCCTTGGTCTTTGGCCTTGCTGGCTATGAGCGCCCCCACCTGGCGGGCAGCTTCAAGGTTGGTCTTGGACTCCAAGCCCTCCAGGGCTTTTTCCCGGGTGGAAGCCGCTGCCAGGGTGCTGCCGCTGGCGTCATCGATAATTTGCGCATAGATGTGACTCAAGCTTTTATATACGCACAGACGGGGCATTTCTGCAGTCCCCGATATTTTTTTACGGATGCGGGCCCGTTTTCCGACTCGCAATGCATTCTTGCTGGGCTTCTTAATCAAGCTGTTTCACTTCCTTCCCGACTTACTTCCCACCGGCTTTACCCACCTTACGGCGGATGGTTTCGTTTTCATACTTGATGCCCTTGCCTTTATAAGGTTCCGGCTTCCTTATGGCGCGGATGTGGGCAGCGGTGTTGCCGACCAACTGCTTGTCGATTCCCTTGACCGTAATCTTGGTCACTGCCGGCACCTCGAATTCGATGCCTTCCGGCGGGTCAATTTCTACCGGGTGGGAAAAGCCTATGCTTATGACCAGCTTTTTACCCTGCATCTGAGCGCGATAACCCACGCCCACCAGCTCCAACTTCTTCTCAAAACCATTGGTTACTCCGTTTACCATATTAGCCAGGAGAGCTCTGGTCAATCCATGCAGAGCGCGGTATTGCTTGGCGTCGCTGTTTCTCTTGACCAGAACCTGCCCTTCTTCCTGCTCAACAATGATATCTGGAGAAATGGCCTGGGTAAGGATCCCTTTCGGGCCCTTCACTGTGGCCACGTCGTTTTCAATAGTCAGGCTCACCCCTTTGGGCATTACTATCGGTTGTTTGCCTATTCTAGACACTTCTTATAGCCCTCCTCCAGTTACCAGATGTAGCATACTACTTCGCCGCCCAATTTGGCGGTGCGGGCCTTTTTATCAGTCATCAGCCCCTTGGAAGTTGATATCACGGCTGTTCCCAGCCCGCCCAATACTTTGGGGATCTCGTCCTTCTTTACATAGACCCGCAAACCCGGTTTGCTGATCCTTTTCAGGCCGGTGATAACCTTTTCCTTGTTGGGACCATATTTCAGATAGATCCTGATAATGCCCTGCTTTCCGTCTTCTATATATTCAAAATCCTTGATGTACCCTTCCTCCCGCAAGATCGCACTGATGGACATCTTGATCCTCGAACTGGGCACTTCAACGGTCTCATGCATTACCATATTACCGTTTCTGATTCTGGTCAAAAGATCGGCAATGGGATCTGTCATGGCCATAGTCAATTCCTCCTTTAACCTTGAGTCTACCAGCTGGCCTTGGTTACTCCGGGTAGTTCGCCTTTGTGGGCCAGCTCTCGGAAACATATCCGGCACATGCCGAACTTGCGCATATAAGCCCTGGGCCGCCCGCAGATCTTGCAGCGGTTGTAGCCCCGAACTTCAAACTTCTGAACCCGCTTTTGTTTGGCTATCATCGCTTTTTTTGCCATTAAGCTTACCTCCTATGATCTAAAAGGCATTCCCATGCCTCTCAAAAGCTCCCGGGCTTCTTCATCAGTCTTGGCAGTCGTGACGATTACCACCTCTAAACCTCTGATCTTGTCGATCTTGTCGTATTCGATCTCGGGGAATATGGTCTGTTCCTTAATTCCCAGGGAGTAATTGCCACGGCCGTCAAAAGCCTGGGGAGATACGCCGCGAAAGTCTCTAACTCGTGGTAAGGCCAAATTGATAAGTTTCTCCAGGAAGTCGTACATCCTTGCTCCGCGCAGGGTCACCTTGCAGCCAATGGCCATTTTCTCACGCAGTTTAAACCCGGCTATGGATTTCTTGGCCCGGGTTATAACCGGTCTTTGACCGCTGATAACCCTGAGATCGTTAGCGGCGCCGTCCAGGGCTTTGGGGTTTTGAATGGCTTCCCCTACCCCTATGTTCAAGACTACGCGTTCTACCTTGGGAACCTGCATAACGCTGGAATATTGAAACTTTTCCATCAGATTGGGTACAATTTCATTTTTATAAAGCTCATAGAGCCTTGCCATTTATGTGTGCCTCCTTTCCCGGGGGATTAATCCAGTAATTCCCCGCACTTCTTACAAACCCTGACCTTTTCGTTGTTGTCCAGGATTTTGTGGCCGATGCGAGTCGGCTTCCCGCAGTGGCTGCAAACCAGCAGGACATTAGAAGCGTTTACCGGAGCTTCGATTCTCAAAATACCGCCCTGGGGCATGGCCCGGCTGGGGCGCTGGTGTTTCTTGACCTTGTTTACGCCTTCGATAACTACTCTATGATTGGCGTTCTTTTGATTGGCGCTGACCACCCGGAGGACTTTACCTTTTTTCCCTGCCTCCTTGCCGGCTAGCACCAGCACTGTATCACCCTTCTTTATGCTCACTGTTCCACCTCCGATGCCTAAAGAACTTCAGGAGCTAGAGATACAATCTTCATAAAGTTTTTATCCCTCAGTTCCCTGGCTACTGGCCCAAATATGCGCGTACCTTTGGGGTTGTTATTATCGTCAATTATCACGGCGGCATTTTCCGAAAAGGCGATGTACGATCCGTCGGGGCGTCTTATCTCCTTTTTGGTTCTCACAACCACAGCTTTCACTACATCGCCCTTTTTGACCACCCCGCCGGGGGCCGCTTCCTTAACGCTGGCGATGATGATGTCTCCGACGGTTGCATAACGGCGCATGGAGCCGCCCAGGATCTTTATGCATAGCACCCGTTTTGCTCCGGTATTGTCACCTACCTGAAGCATGGTCTCCTGTTGAATCACGGTATTAAACCTCCTTCAAGTCTTGACTTATTCCAGAGTTTTGGCTCTTTCGACGACTTCGATAAGGCGCCAGCGTTTATCTTTGCTTAAAGGCCGGCATTCCATGATCCTTACAACATCGCCGATTTTAGCTTCATTGGCTTCATCATGGGCCTTGTATTTTTTACTGGTCCTGATAGTCTTCTTGTAAAGAGGATGCTGTTTTACAGTCTCAACCAGAACGGTAATGGTCTTTTCCATCTTGTTGCTGGTTACGGTTCCTATTCTAACTTTTCTGTTTCCACGTTCTTCAGCCACTCCTAGACCTCCTTCTAGCCCTTGTTTTCTCGCGCCAGTTCTCTTTGCCTGAGTAAGGTCTTGCACCTGGCTATATTCTTCCGTACGTCACGAATACGCATCGGGTTGTCGAGTTGGCCAGTTGCAAGCTGAAACCTGAGGTTAAAGAGTTCTTCCTTGTAGGTGGAAACCTGCTTCTCCAATTCGTCGTCTGTCAGCTCTTTAAACTTTTTAGCTTTCACTAGCCTCACCACCCATTTCTTCTCGTTTTACGAATTTGCACTTGATCGGCAGCTTGTGGGAAGCCAGGCGCATGGCTTCCTTGGCCACCTCTTCACTGACTCCGGAAAGTTCAAACATGATCCGGCCCGGCTTGACAACGGCCACCCAGTGTTCCGGTGAGCCCTTGCCTTTTCCCATTCGGGTTTCAGCCGGTTTCACGGTCAAAGGACGATCCGGGAATATCTTGATCCACAATTTTCCGCCTCTTTTGATATAGCGGTTGATGGCAATACGGGCCGCTTCGATCTGGCGGTTGGTCAACCAGCCGGTATCCATGGCCTGCAAGCCGTAATCGCCATAGGTAACCTGATGACCTTTATGAGCATTCCCCTTGGCGTGGGGGCGATGTTGCTTTCTATATTTAACTCTTTTAGGGGTAAGCATTATCTATCTGCCTCCTCCACTGCTTTCTGCTTGGGCCGTTGCTTGGCTTCCGGCAGTATTTCTCCCCGGTTGATCCATACTTTGATGCCAATTTTGCCGTAGGTGGTGTTGGCTTCGGCAAAGCCGTAATCAATGTCTGCCCGCAGGGTGTGCAGGGGCACCTTGCCTTCGGCATACCACTCGGTGCGGGCTATTTCCGCTCCGCCCAGACGTCCGGATATGGCCACCTTTATTCCTATGGCTCCAACCCTCATGCTTCTGCCCACCGACTGTTTCATGGCCCGCCGGAAGGATACTCTCTTTTCCAGCTGTTGGGCCATGTTTTCAGCCACGATCTGGGCGTCCAGCTCCGGCTTGCGGATCTCTTGAATGTTGATGTTGACATTCTTGCCGGTCATATTGTTAAGAGTAAGCTTGAGATTTTCAACTTCGGTTCCGCCGCGCCCGATGATGATTCCCGGCTTGGCGGTATGAATGGTGATGCGCATCCGGTTGCCGGTTCTCTGAATCTCCACCCGGGAAACGCCGGCGGCATAAAACCGGGTCTTGATATGGTTGCGCACTTTATAATCTTCATGCAGCAGGTCGGTATATTCACGGTCCGCATACCAGTTGGAATCCCAGTCTCTGATTATTCCCATTCGAAATCCCTTAGGATGTACTTTCTGACCCACTATTTTACCTCCCTTTCCTTGAGCACCACGGTGATGTGGCTGGTTCTATGGCGCCTGACGTCTGCTCTTCCATAGGCCCGGGGCTGCATTCTCTTAATAGTAGGCCCTTCATTGATATATATTTCGGCTACGTACAGGTCATCGGAATCCATGTCATAGTTGTGCTCAGCATTGGCCATAGCCGACTTTAAGACCTTGTTGATCAGCGGGGCTGATTTCTTGTTGGTATAACGCAATATACCAACAGCTTCCTTTACATCTTTGCCCCTCAACAGATCAGCCACCTGACGTGCCTTGAAAGGGGATACCCGAATATAACGGGCCTGTGCTCTTGCTTCCATTACTCTTGCTCCCCCTTTCTAGCGCGAACGGCTGAACTTTTCAGATTTACCGGCATGCCCCCGGTAGGTCCTGGTCGGGGCAAACTCACCCAGTTTCAGCCCCACCATGTCCTCGGTGATGTAAACCGGTATGTGTTTTCTCCCGTCGTGTACGGCCAGGGTGTGCCCCAGCATCTGCGGCATGATGGTGGACCGGCGGGACCAGGTCTTGATGACCTTTTTCTGTCCGGTCTGGTTCAAATCTTCTATCTTCTTGAGCAGTTTAGCTTCACAATAAGGTCCCTTTTTTAACGATCTACCCATTTAAAGACCTCCCTTACTTGCGTTTCTTGACAATCATCTTGTCAGAAGGCTTTTTCTTACGGGTCTTCCCACCGATGGCAATCTGACCCCAGGGAGAAACCGGATACTTCCTGCCAATCGGATGCCGACCTTCACCGCCGCCGTGGGGATGATCCACCGGGTTCATTACCGAGCCTCTAACTGTAGGTCTGATGCCCATCCAGCGTGATCTTCCGGCTTTACCGATATTCTGCTTTTCAAAATCAAGGTTTCCTACCTGACCGATGGTGGCCCGACAGTTGACATGCACCAGGCGAACTTCCCCGGAAGGCAGCCGCACATGGGCATAAGCGCCTTCCTTGGCCATCAGCTGGGCTACCGTGCCGGCTGAACGGACCAGTTGCCCGCCTTTTCCAGGTCGGAGCTCAATATTATGAATAAGTGAACCTACGGGAATGTCCTTCAACGGCTTGGCGTTTCCGACTTTGATGTCCGATTCGGGACCAGACACCACCATGTCCCCGACCTTCAAGTTGTTGGGGGCCAGGACATAGGCTTTGGTTCCATCCGCATAATGCAGCAAAGCAATATTTGCTGAGCGGTTGGGGTCATATTCAATGGCGGCTACTCGAGCCGGAATGTTATCCTTAACGCGTTTAAAGTCAACCAGGCGATATTTACGCTTGTGCCCGCCGCCCTGATGGCGTACGGTTATCCGGCCGTGGGCATTGCGCCCCGCCTTGCTCTTCAGAGGAGCGGTCAGGCTCTTTTCGGGTTCTTTTTTAGTCAATTCCTCAAAAGTCAATGAGGACATTTGCCTGCGGCTTGGTGTTGTAGGCTTGTATTTTTTTATGCCCATTCGTTGATTCCCTCCTTATACGATCCCTGGGCTAGATTACATGCCATCGAAGATTCTTATCTTCTGGCCGGCCTTCAAGGTTACGACGGCTTTTTTACGGTCAGGTTTTTTTCCTTCATAGCGTCCCATTCTCTTGGGCTTGCCCTTGATGATCATGGTGCTTACGTTCTCGACCTTTACTTTGAAGATGCTCTCAATGGCGCTCTTGATCTCAGTCTTGTTGGCCTTTTTATCCACCAGGAATGTGTATTTGTTATCGGCCAGGAGGTTCATGGATTTCTCAGTCACAATCGGTCTTAAAATAATATCACGGTGGTCTTTCATATTACGCGTATACCTCCTCTAACCTGGCCACGGCATCCTTGGTAATCAGCAGGGTGTCGTAATTGAGAAGGTCGTAAACGTTTACAAAGTCGGCTCGTAAAGGCTTAACTCCCGGGATATTGCGGGCTGACTTGGAAACATTCTGGTCCCCGTCGGCGGTAACCACCAGGGCCTTCCGGCCGGCTTTCAAATTCTGCAGGGTCTCGACCATCAGTTTGGTTTTGGGGGCTTCGAAATTCAAAGCATCAACCACAATGATGCTGTCGTTTTTGAACTTGGAAGACAGAGCCGACTTCAGAGCCAGCCGCCGCACCTTGCGGGGCAGCCTGTAGGAGTAGTCTCTGGGTTGAGGGCCGAATACAATTCCGCCGCCCCGCCACAGAGGACTTCTAATGCTGCCAGCTCGGGCCCGGCCAGTTCCTTTTTGCCGGAACGGCTTGCGCCCGCCGCCGCTCACTTCCGCCCGGGTCTTCACCGATGCGGTGCCTACCCGCTTGTTGGCCAACTGCATTTTGACAAAATCATACAAAACAGCTTCATTGGGCTCGATGCCGAAGAGGCTGTCATTTAGTTCAACTTCTCCTATCTGGGCTCCGCTCATATCATACAACGGAACTTTAGGCATTATCGCTTACCTCCTTTATACAACGCTAGGCCTTACTCGAGTTTTTTATAATAACCAGGCCCTTCTTGGGACCGGGGATAGAACCTCTGAGCAATAACAGGTTTCTGTCCGGATAGACTTTTACTACCCTCAAACCCTGAACCGTAACCCTCTCTCCTCCAAGTCTTCCCGGAAGCTTGCGGCCTTTGAACACCCGGGCCGGACCCTTGGCTCCCAGTGAACCGGGACGGCGGTGGTATTTGGAGCCGTGCCCCATGGAGCCGCGGGCAAAGTTATGCCGCTTTACCCCTCCGGCAAACCCCTTACCCTTGGAGGTGCCGATTACATCAACCAGGTCTCCTGCGGAAAACCCATCGACCTTGATTTCCTGGCCTATTTCATATTCATCAACATTTTCCAGGCGGAACTCCCTGATATAGCGCAAGGGTTTGATATTAGCTTTCTTGAAATGCCCCTTTAAAGGCTTGTTCGCTAATTTTTCCTTCAGGTTGTAAAAGCCTACCTGAATAGCGTTGTATCCATCTGCCTCAACATTCTTCTTCTGAATAACCGTACATGGTCCGGCTTCAACCACGGTTACCGGAACCGCTTTGCCGGCCTCGTCAAAGATCTGGGTCATGCCGATCTTTATGCCCATGATGGCGGTCTTAACGTTCTTTATCACAGATTGTGCCTCCTTATCTTTCGGTGAGCGGTTGGAAGTGGTATCCAACTTCACTTCTCTAATGCCTTGCTTTGAAACCTCTAACCCACTGGTTTCTCAGCCCTGATTTGACCTAGAGTTTGATCTCGATGTCAACTCCGGAAGGCAAATCCAGGTGCATCAATGCATCGATCGTCTTGGGATTGGGGTCTAAAATGTCAATCAGGCGTTTATGGGTGCGCATCTCAAACTGCTCCCGGGAATCCTTGTTGACATGGGGCGACCTTAAAATGGTATAAATGCTTTTTTCGGTCGGCAGGGGAATCGGACCGGAAACACTGGAACCGTTCTTGCGCGCTGTTTCGACGATCTTCAAGGACGATTGATCCAGCAGTTTATGGTCGAATGCCTTGAGTCTAATTCTTACCTTTTGCTGCCCACTCACTATGACTAAAACCTCCTTAGACTGGGTTCATTTTATACACGCCTCCGGGTGTGTAGTGGTGAAGGGCTTGAGTTATCCAAGTCCCTCACCGAAATCCCGGAAATTTTATGTCTGATTATTCAATACCGATAAC
>DHRK01000003.1 GCA_002410325.1 Syntrophomonas sp. UBA5314 | reverse complement strand
CTCATGCTGGGGCCTCCGGGAGGCGGTAAAACCATGCTGGCCCGGAGGTTTGCCGGGCTCCTTCCCCCCATGACCCGGGAGGAGATCCTGGAAACTACCCGGATATATTCGGTGGCCGGTTTACTCAATCCGAAAAACCCGCTCGTCGAAACCCGGCCCTTCCGCTCCCCTCATCGCAGCGCATCCGCCGCCAGCATGGTGGGAGGCGGTCGGATACCCCGCCCCGGAGAAATCAGCCTGGCCCATAATGGAGTCCTGTTTATGGACGAGCTGCCTGAGTTTAACCGCGATGTGCTGGAAGCATTGCGCCAGCCTCTTGAAGATAAAGAGATAAGCGTGGCCAGAGTTCAGGCCACTTATACCTATCCCGCCCGCTTCTCGCTGATCGGGGCCATGAATCCTTGTTTCTGTGGCCACTATGGCTCGGATATTGAGTGTACCTGTACTCCGCTGCAGATTCAAAGGTATCTGGGAAGAGTTTCCGGACCTCTGTTGGATAGAATGGATCTGCATGTTGAAGTGCCCCGGATAAAGCTGGACGATCTCCATTCCGGTCCGGATGGCGAGAGCAGCGCCGCCCTGCGGGACAGGGTAATCCTGGCCAGGGATATTCAACAGCGGCGCCACCAGGGCAGCAGGGTTTTCCTCAATTCACAAATGAGCCCGGCTGACTTGCGCAGGTATTGCCGGCTGGACGAAGCCTCCCACAACCTTCTTAAAGCCTCCTTCGAGCGCCTCCATTTAAGCGCCCGGGCCTATGATCGCATCCTAAAAATCGCCCGCACCATAGCCGATCTGGAGCCATCCGAGCAAATAAAGATGGAGCACATCGGCGAAGCCCTTCACTATCGCACCCTGGATCGCAAGTACTGGTCTTCTTAAACTTAATTTGGGGATGAGACAGCCCGGCATAATATGTTATCTTAATAAGGTGGGCCAAAATATGTTGCGGCCCATCCTTTTCCTTTACTATTCAGTTCACTATCTTTTTTTCCGATGTAAATCATTAGTTTATATTTGCCTATCATTTTAAATTAAGGAAGGTAATTATGCACAAACACCGTATTGATGAAATCGAGCATCTCCGGGCAATTTCCTTTTTAGCCATAGTAATGCAGCACACCCTGGCCTGTTTTATGTACAATCCCGGCATTGGTCAGGGGGCAGCGGCAACATCGGCTTTCCTGCTGCTGTTTATACGTTACGGAGTACCGGTTTTCATTTTTATCACCGGTATGGTCTTGTTCTACAATCACGGTGAAGAAGACTTGCACTACGGTCGCTTCATTGACAAGCGTTTCAGTCAGATCTTCCTTCCCTATTTTTTATGGACCCTGATCTACTTTGTCTGGATAAGCTTGATTTCAGGCGTCCCGGCAAGTTCCATGGCATCAGTGCTTAGCCGCATCGCTTGGATGACCTTGAAAGGCGATTCCTTCTATCATCTCTGGTTTATCGTAATGATCCTGCAATTTTATCTTTTATTTCCCCTGCTTCGCTCTCTGGTCATCAAATTTAAGGAACACCCCTACACTTTCATAGTGGTAAGTTTCTTGCTATACGTCCTGTACCTGTGGTTTTACAACTACCTGGTTCCCGTTTTCTATCCGGCGGTCCAGTCGCCTATTCTCAAAGGCCTCTTGGACTACCGGGATCGACTCTTTTTAAGCTGGTTCTTCTACTTCCTGCTGGGTGGTTTTGCCGGCCTGTACGTGGACAAATGGCGGGTTTTTCTGCAAAAGATCAGCAAGGCCAACCTGCTCGTATTTGGCCTTAGCTTCGCTTACATCATGTACTTGATGATAAAATCCGGCCATCCCGGCGCAGCGGCCGGTTATGTGATCAACTACCAGATCACTCTGCCGCTGGGCATGACTATGATCGTCTACCTGGTTTCTTCATTGTTTTTGTTCTATTACCTGACCGAGTTGCTCCAGTCCAAATGCACCAGATTGGCCGGCCGCTTGAAATGGGTGGGCCGCTACTCATTCGGCGGATACTTTATCCACCCCTTTGTTCTGTTTTATATCAATGCCCTGGCCCAGACCTACCTGGCTCCGCTGGGGACCATTCTTCAGATCCTTATTTCCTTTGTGCTCTGTTCCGCCATCAGTCTCTTGGTGTGCCTGGTTATCAGCAAAATAAAAACCCCGCTGGGCAACAGTCTGGTTGGTAAAATATCGTCTTAATAATGAAGTAGCTTATAAGTTCTACTTAGCGAATCCACCCCACACATACGGCTCCAATAAAGACTGCGTACATCAATCCGCCCAGCAAAAGGGTACGGGCCTTGACATGTTTTCTGAAACTGATTTCAGCCAGGATCAGGCTGGCCGAAGTCAAAGCGATAATCCCGGCGATAAGGGCGCTTTTGTCCAGCTGCCAGGGAGTCAAAAAAATGCCCATGGCAGGAATCAGGGAACTCTGAAATACCATGGCTCCGGTTATGTTTCCCAGGGCCAGGGTGTCCTTTTCCCGGGCGATCCATATGATACTGTTGAATTTCTCAGGTAATTCCGTGGCTATGGGGGTAATTATCAAGGCCAGCACAAAAGCCGGCACCTGGTAGATAAAAGCCAGGGCTTGCACTGAGTCTACAAAGAGTTTGGCGCCCAGGACGATAAGCCCCAGAGCCACCAGCACCTGGAGCAGAATGATAGGCAAGGCCGGAGAAGAACTGTTGCGGCAAAAATAACAGACTGGCAGGTCCTCGTCAGATTCTATGTCCCTTTCCTCGGTAATCATAATTCTCACATAAATGATATAGGCCAGGATCATGCCCCCGGCAATGATCTGCTGCATGTGACGGTACTCGGCAGGTATCAATCCGCAGATAATCGCGGTTCCGTAAACCGGTATAAAGAAACGCAGGTCCCGCCTCATGGTTGAGTAGTCAGCCACCACTTTACTACCCTGGCGCCTTCGCCTGGCAAATACCACGACCGCCATTCCGGTAACGAACATAGCCAGGGTGGAGAGCATCAGAGGAGCTCCCAAAATAGCGCCTACTCCTATTTCACTGCCCTGGCTACCGCCGGAAAAAACTATAGCTATAAAAGGAATGATAGTTTCAGGCAGAGCCGTCCCCACGGCCGCCAGCACACTGCCTACCGCTCCCTCCGATAGATTCAATTTCTTTCCCAGCCACTCGATGCCGTTGACGAATACCTCCGCTCCAGCCAATACTACGCCCAGGCTGACCAGAAGCAATGCAATATAGGCCATACCTCTATCTCCTCACTCTATTCTATAAATCAACTTGAACCTTTTGCCGGGAGATAAACTTAATCATCTTGCGATAACCAGCCCTTTTAAGCAGTTGGGCGGTCTCGGCCAGTTCATATCCCACTTGATCGGGATGATGGGCGTCGGAGCCCATGGTAACCGCTATGCCCATGGCGGCCATGCGTTCAATAATGGAAAAGGCCGGATATATCTCAGCTACCGGTTTGCGCAAGCCGCTGCTATTTATTTCTATTACCAGACCCTCCTGTTTAATACCCTGCAGAACCGGTTCGACTATATTGGAAACCGGGCTGCGGGGGCGATGACCCCATACCTTTACCAGGTCCAGATGGCTCATCACATCAAAAAGCCGGCTTTGGGCCGCACCCGCCACCAGGTCAAAATAATCCCGGTACACCTCGTCAATGTCTTTCTGTTCAAAAAAATGCCGCTCATCGGGATGATCAAATCCCCAGCCCGATATAAAGTGCACCGACCCCAGGATATAATCAAAATCATAGGCGGAAATCAAACGCCGGATCTCCTCATTACGGCCCGGGATAAAATCGATCTCCAGCCCCAGGCGGACGTTTATCCCTCTGTGCTGCTGGTTTATCTGTTGAATTAGCTCCGGTTTGATTCTATCCAAATATTCGTCGTGTTCTGAGAAACCGATCTCGTGAATGCCCTGGGATAAAGCTTTTTCCACAAAGCAGTTCAACCATTCATATGTATACTGATACTCCCCATGGGCGGCCGCGTGAATATGATAATCAACCAGCATACCCTACCTCCGCTCTCTAGTAGTCTGTCAACCCTAATTCTAT
>DHRK01000012.1:16794-31983 GCA_002410325.1 Syntrophomonas sp. UBA5314 | reverse complement strand
CAGTAATTCGGAAAAATCTGCCCAAATTATGTGCACAATATACGGAACGTTGTACTATCCTATTCCATATATTCCAGGAATAACTGCTCCTGCATCCTGCGCAGGCCGTTTTTGATGGACCTGGCCCGCACTTCGCCGATTCCTTCCACATCATCCAGCTCTTCGATGCTGGCCCGCAGTATGTTGCCCAGCAGGCCAAAGCGTTCGACCAGGTTTTCTATGATAGACATAGGGATGCGGGGCAGTTTATGTAGCATCCGGTATCCCCGGGGAGAAGCCTGGACTTCGAGATGACTGGTCGAAGAACCCAGGGCCAGGATCCTGGCTATGAAAACGGAGTCTGAAACGTCCTCTTCAAAGGCCCGCAGTATAGCATTGATCAGATCCTGGGGTGATTTATCCGGCACATTGGAATAATCCTGGATGATAAAACGGGCTTCTTCTTCAACGTTGGTCAACATTTCATCCAATTGCATTTTTACCAGGCGCCCCTCGGTACCTAATTCAGCAATGGAGTCTTCAATCTCCCGGGCTATGTTCAAAACCTTGGCGCAGCGCCTAAGTACCCCGCAAACATCGGATACGGTCACTAAATCTTCAAATTCCAACCCGCCCAGGCGCTGCTGCTCCTTAAACCATACATTGCGGTATTTTTCCAGGGTCTGCAGGGCCTGGTTGGCCCGGACCAAAACGTATTCCAGATCCCTCAGTCTAAATATCACGCTGCCCATGTAAAGGGTTACTACCTTGCGCCGCTGGGAAATGGCCACCACCAGTTCACCGGTCTGACGGGCCGCCCGTTCCGCGGTGCGGTGGCGTATACCCGTTTCGTTGGAAGGTATATTGGGATCAGGGTCAAGCTGGGCGTTGGCAACCAGGATCCGCGAAGCATCACTGTTCAGTATGATAGCCCCATCCATCTTGGCCAATTCATAAATGCGGGAAGGGCTGAATTCACAGTCAATGTAGAATCCGCCGCTGACCAGCTGCATCAGTTCAGACGAATCACCCAAAACGATCAGGCCTCCCGTATTGGCCTGAAGTATGTTCTCGATCCCAATACGAAACTGAGTACCCGGGGCCACCTTGTGCAATGATTTTCTAAATTTCCCTTGATACAAATCTTCCAAGACCCTCTCACCCTTCCATCAAGTCTAGCAGTTTCTCCACGCTTGCCAGAGGCAGCAACTCCAGGCCGCCGCCTTCATACTGGCGCTTGGCCTGCCTGGGCAGGACGACTTTGCTATAACCCATCTTATTGGTTTCGCGCAACCTCTGATCTATACTGTGCACCGGACGAACCAGTCCGGAAAGGCTTATTTCACCCATAAACACGGTATCCGCGGGTACGATCCGCTCCCTGTAACTGGACAGGATGGCGGCGGCGATTCCCAGGTCTACAGCGGGATCCTTGAGGAAAACTCCGCCGCTCACCTTGAGATATATATCATGGTTTGATAATTGAAATCCGCAGTGTTTCTCCAAAACCGCGATAATTAAGGCCAAACGATTTTGATCCACACCGGCCGCCATCCGGCGTCCGTAGCCCGGGCCGGAAGGCGACACCAGGGCTTGAATCTCAATAAGAAAGGAACGGCTGCCTTCGAAGCAAGCGGCTACCGCGGTGCCCGGACTGGGCTGGCCGCGGGTTGATAGAAAAACATCTGATGGATCAGGAACTTCTATTAATCCCTGACTGCTCATCTCCATTAAACCGATCTCATCGGTGGAGCCAAAACGGTTTTTTACTCCGCGCAGGATGCGCAGGGATAAATCCCGGTCGCCTTCAAAATAGACCACCGCGTCCACCATGTGTTCAAGGGTTTTGGGCCCCGCCAGGGCGCCGTCTTTGGTTACGTGCCCGATCAGGATGACGGCCTGTTCCCGTTTTTTAGAAAGAGTCGCAATGCGCGCCGTGCATTCCCGAAGCTGGGCAACACTCCCCGGTATTGATGAAACTTCACTGGAATACACGGTCTGAATGGAATCGATAATTAAAAGACGCGGATTGATCTGGTCCAAATAGTGCTCAAGTAGGTCTACCTCCGGCTCATTTATGAGATAGAGCAGTTCGCCGTTTATACCCAGGCGCCGGGCCCGAAGGCGGATCTGTTTAAGCGACTCCTCACCGGAAAGATAAAGCACTTTCTCTCCGGCCCGGGAAATCTTATCCGCTGCCTGCAAGAGCAGGGTTGATTTGCCGACTCCCGGGTCGCCCCCCAGCAAGATAAGGGAGCCGGGGACTATTCCTCCGCCTAAAACCCGGTCCAGCTCGGCTATGCCGCTGCTAAAGCGGCTGGCTTCCTCGCTTGATATCATGGGTAAAGGCAGGGCCCGGGCTTCAGGTTTTCTGGATGCCTGGTTTTTTCTGACCACTTCTTCACTGAGGGTATTCCAGGAGTGACATCCCGGGCATTTCCCCAGCCACTTGGGTGATTCAAAACCACATTCCCCGCAGACAAACCTGGTAAGCTCTTTCCCCATCTTATCCCCTTCATTATATGCTACTTCTACTGGTTAAATTTGCTATATCCCGATAATGATTTCTATCGCTTATTCCACAAAAAAACTTTAATTATGCCGCTTTTGGCTCCCATTTAAATTATGCTGTATTAAGACGCCCGGTTTATTACGATGGCATCGTTTTCTACATCAGCTGTAACCCGATCACCGAAGTTGACGGTCTTTTTGAGGATTTCTTCGGCTATGGCATCCTCAAGCAGCTTTTGGATAGCCCTTTTTAAGGGGCGGGCTCCAAACTTGGGATCATAACCCTTTTGCAGGATCATGCTCTTGACCGCTTCGCTCACTTCCAGCTCATAGCCGTTTTCCTTCATGCGTTCGGTGAGTTCTTTCAGCAGCAGTTCAATCACCTGTTTTAACTCCTCATCGTTGAGGCTCTGGAAAACGATCATCTCATCCACCCGGTTGATGAATTCCGGCCGGAAGGTGTGCTTCATCTGTTCCAGAACCCTTTCCTTCATTTCTTCATAAGAGGCCGAGGCATCGGTCTTGCTGTTGAAGCCTACCTTGCGGCTGTTTTTGATCGATTCCGCTCCCACATTGGAGGTCATAATGACAACCGTGTTGCGAAAATCGACAGTCCGGCCCTGGCCATCGGTCAGGCGGCCATCTTCCAGAACCTGCAGCAATATATTAAAAACGTCCGGATGGGCTTTCTCGATCTCGTCCAGCAGGATAACCGAGTAGGGCTTTCTTCTCACCTTTTCAGTGAGCTGGCCGCCTTCATCATATCCAACGTAGCCGGGAGGTGAGCCTATCATCCTGGAAACGGCATGCTTCTCCATGTATTCGGACATATCCAGCCGGATTATGGATTCTTCACTGCCGAACATGGCCTCGGCCAGGGCCCTGGCCAACTCGGTTTTTCCCACCCCGGTGGGCCCCAGGAAAATGAATGATCCGACCGGCCGTTTGGGATTCTTTAAACCGGCCCGGCCCCTTTTAATTGCGGTCGCCACTGCTCCCACCGCCTCATCCTGGCCTACCACCCGCTGGTGCAAAATCTGCTCCAGGTTTACCAATCGCTCGCTCTCTTCCTTGGTGAGCTTGATGATCGGAATGCCCGTCCAGCTTGAAACTATATTGGCAATTTCATCCTCGGTCACCGAACCTACTTTAAGATTTCTCTGGTTCACCCATTCTTTGCGCTCGCTTTCGATCTCATCTTTGATCCTCTGCTCTTCATCGCGCAGCTGGGCCGCTTTTTCATATTCCTGAGCGTTGATCGCTTCCTCTTTTTCATGGCAGACGTCTTTATACTGCTGTTCCTTGGCTTTTAAAGAGTCAGGCACTATATAGTTGGCCAGGCGAACCCGGGATGACGCTTCATCAATCAGGTCAATCGCCTTGTCCGGCAGAAAACGGTCGGTTATATAACGAGCCGAAAGGCGCACCGCGTTTTCTATGGCCTCATCGCTTATTTTTACCCCGTGATGAGCTTCATAGCGATCCCTTAAACCCTGTAAAATAGCGATGCTTTCTTCAATCGTGGGTTCGTCCACCAGAATAGGCTGGAACCGCCTTTCTAAAGCGGCATCCTTTTCAATATGCTTGCGGTATTCATTCAGGGTGGTAGCGCCCACGCACTGGAACTCGCCCCTGGCCAAGGAGGGTTTTAGAATATTGGCCGCATCTATCGCGCCTTCGGCAGCGCCCGCACCGACTATGGTATGCAGTTCGTCGATAAATACGATGACATCTCCCGCCGAGCGTATTTCATTGACGATCTTGGTTAAACGCTCTTCGAACTCGCCCCGGTATTTGGTTCCGGCAATCATAGCCGAGAGATCCAGGGCAATAACCCTTTTGTTGCTTAGAATTTCGGGCACCTGGTTTTCCACAATCCTCTGAGCCAGACCCTCAACAATGGCGGTTTTGCCTACCCCCGGATCCCCTATGAGCACCGGATTGTTTTTAGTGCGGCGCGACAAGACCTGAACAACCCGCTCGATCTCCTTGTTGCGTCCTATAACCGGATCGAGGCGGCCCTCACTGGCATCAGCCGTCAGATCGCGGCTGAAATTGTCCAGGGTAGGGGTTTTGCTTTTATTCTTGCGCTTGGTCTGAGGAGGGGCACCCTGGTTGGCCTGCGGTTCCTGGTAGTTGTTGCCCTGGGCGTAGTTGTTCTGGTTGTCTCCTCCCAACAGGGCCATGACCTGTTCGCGCACTTCCTCCAGCTTAACCCCCATAGACAGGAGAACCTGCCCGGCCGTTCCTTCCTCTTCACGTAAAACCGCCAGAAGAAGATGCTCTGTACCGACATAATTGACCCCCTGCAAGCGGGCTTCATCAAAAGCCAGATTAAATACCTTTTTGGCCCGCGGAGTTATAGGCAGATCTCCGGCCGGTTTTTCCCCGCCCTCGCTGCTCTGGCCCAGAACCAGATTCACCTCGCTACGGACCTTTTCCAAATCAACTCCTATATTGGTCAAAGCTCTGGCGCCTACTCCTTCACCCTCCTTTAAAAGGCCCAATAAGATGTGTTCGGTACCTATAGCCGGATGATTTAACTGGCGGGCTTCCTCCTGCGCATGTAAAACGGCGTTCCGGGCCCTTTGCGTAAAGCGTCTGAACATTTTAACTACCTCCCTCTATTACATTGTGCTCGTCGATCGGCCAATGAGGAAATCTTTCCTTGATAACCTGGGCTCTGATAAGATCACGGTTGAAGGGGTCCATCTCCCGCCCTACTTTTTTCTGCAAATGGGCTGGTCTTATGGCTACCACCAATTCATTAAGGGCTTTTTTGCCCAAGCCTCTTATCGTTCCCATATCCACTCCCAAACGCACGTTGGAGAGTAAAGCCAGGGCTTCATTGGAGGTCATTATACGCGCGTTGGTTAAAATCCCAAAAGCCCGTCCAATACTGTCTTCCAATTGATAGGGCATATCCGCTTTCAGCTTTTCCCTGGTCAGCCGTTCCTGTTCAACCAGGCGATAGGTGATGGTGGTAAGGTTGTGATTTATGTCCTCTTCACTCTGGCCCAGGGTAATCTGGTTGGACAGCTGAAACAGGTTGCCTACTACTTCGGTTCCCTCACCATACAGCCCCCTAACCGCCATACCCAACTGGGATAAATTATGAATGATGACTTTTATCTGGCCGCTCAACACCATAGCCGGAAGGTGGAGCATGACCGACGCCCGCATGCCGGTTCCCACATTGGTCGGACAGGAAGTGAGAAACCCGCAACGCGAATCAAACGCATAGTCCAGGCCGTCTTCCAATCCATTGTCTAAAGCCTGAACCCGGTTATAACATTCCTTTATCTGAAGACCGGGCAGGAAGCACTGTATGCGCAGGTGATCCTCTTCGTTCAGCATGGTGCACAGGGACCCGTTGTCATTGATTACAACTCCCCGAAAGGGAGCGTCTGATTCAGCATGAATGGGACTGATAAGGTGTTTCTCCATAAGGATCTGGCGATCCAGCCCGGGCAGGCGATCAAAAGTCACAAGCTCCATGTCCCTAATCCGGGGATCCTCGATTTTACGCCAGGCTGATTCAATCTCAGCCAGGCATTTTACCCCCGTTTCCTGGTTTAACTGGTGAGGGAAAGGTATATTTTTCAAGTTTCGGGCCAGTCTGATCCGGCTGCTGATTACAATATCCGATTCCGGACCTTCATCGGCATTCATCCAGTAAACATAGCTGTCATTTAAAAGCTGCTGCAGGCTCAAGGGGGAACCCTCCCTACTCCAAATTCTTCTCTAGCTCTTTTATGGCATCCCGTATTTCTACCGCTTCCTCATACTTTTCGCTGGAAACGCACTGCTGCAGCCTGGTTTTCAAATCCTCGATCTGCTTGCGCAAAACCAGCTGTTGGCCGCTCCTGGCCGGTATTTTGCCGACGTGCTTGCTGCTGCCGCTGATCCTCCGCAAAGTAGGTTCCAGCTCCTGTTCAAAAGCGGTGTAGCACTCCGAGCAGCCCAGTTTTCCAACATGTTTTATATTGGAAAAGGTCATGCCGCAGTTGGGGCAGGTAGCTTCATAACTGGGGCCGGCCATTTCCTGAAGGTCATTGCCGAAAATACTTCCCAGCAAGTGGGGTATACTGAGACTGTTGCCCATATCGAACATCCAGGCGCCCTTTTGAGCGGCGCATTCGCTGCACAGGTGGGACTCTATTTTCTGGCCATTGTACATATGCGTCACGTGAACGCTGGCCGGTTTTTGTTTGCATTGATCACAATACATAGGTAAACGCCCCCTATAGCTTACAGACCGGAATTAGTAGTCTGTAACACCTAAACTTTAATTACAGACTGCTAGTATATTTACCGAGCGCGCTGATTATTACCTGGAACAGATGGTTTTGTTGTTCCGCAGCCAGACCCTGCGAGGCCGACTCAACCATGTAAACCAGCATGTTGTATTCCTGATTTCCGATGAGTTGTCTTTTTAACAGATCATCCAGATAGTTTTTAATCTGATTCCGGTTTAATGAATTATTGATTTTATCGCTCCATTGCGTTCGGGTTATTCGTACAAAACCGTTTCCCCCTCGGCGGCTTTCGGTCAAATAGCCTTCCTCTTGCGTAAACCGGGTGCTGATGACATAGGTTACCTGAGAAGGCACGCAGGAAAAGGTTTCAGCCAGTTCAGAACGCTGGATTTCAATCTGTCCTGCACCACTTTTTTCGATCAATACCTTGATGTACTGTTCAATCTTATCTGCCAGGCTTCTCCTCATAATGCAACGCCTCTTTGACTATTTTTGACTTTAATTAATTTTATAGTTTTACAATTAAATCTCCAATCCTGCTCTCAGCTTATTAACGGGATTGGCAAACGTTTATTTCAATATTTTTCACCAATGCTCCATATTTCTATACAATCTCCTTAAAAGCAAACAAAAAGGCCCCGTCAAAGGGCCTGGTAAGTTTTCCCTATACTGATGTTTCACTCTTTCCAATAGAACTCTACTACACTGTTTTCAAAAATAGGGGTGGTATAGCCGGCATTTTCACCGTCAACCCGCATAATCAGCCGGCCGCGCGAGTTGCGCTTGATGTCGATCACCCCCAGAACGTCGCTCAAGATAGCATAGTTCTTCGTTTTATCTACCTTTATGCGGGCTTCTTCCTCTATTTCGTGATCCAAATCCACTACCCGGTCATTCATAAAAATGGTTGCTCCCTTGCCTTTTAGCGATATCCTTTTGTCATTTACCGTAACATTCAGATCCCAGGCTTCACTATTACCTAAAATGTCCCGCAGCCGGGGCCGCAACTGGGTGATGGTATACTGAATGTCAGCCTGGTGATCTACATTTTGATCCATACGTCCTTCCTTACCGTTTACCGTAACCCTGAGCGGACGCCAGCGCAGCAGGTTTTCCTGCCCATTGAGATAATAGCGATAGACTCTCTCGGTTAGGATATGGTCGGGCACTCCCGCAGCAGCCAGAACATCGGCCAGGCTGTTAAAACGCCGGTAATCCACCCGGGCCCGGTCGGGGATTTCATCCTCATCATGTCCCGGACGGTCATCAACATTAACGCTGGTCTTGAGCTTCATTTTTTCTCCGTTAACCGTAACATACATCTCGGTAAAGGGCAGCAGATCCCTCATCTTTACAATCGCCGGCTTGCCGTCCTGGCCCCGGCGGAACTCTATACGATCCCCGTTCTGAATGGGAGTCTCAAGTTGTTCCTCCCGTCCGTTAACCGTTATGTGGGGAGGCCCGCCCAGTTCCCCTTTAAACTGGCGCACCTGCCCGTTGACCATAATGGTCTTTCCCAATCCGGGTTTTCCAAAAATATTGTTTAAAGCGATTCCCGAATTTAGCAGAGCGGTTCCCACACTGAGCTCCCCGATATTCCATAAGGCTACTTCTCGTTCGTTGACCCGCACCTTAATAAATGGGACCGGGGGAGAGGTAAAGGAATTATAGGCTATACCCAGGGGAGTGACTCCCTGAGGCCCCTTTAAATAATCGGCCGGCACCTCTATGTGATAGAAGCGATCCGGAGTGCGAATGCCCACCCGGTTTAAGGGCAGATCAAGCTTTTCGGCAATGCGGCCGGGAAGCCCCGGAGTAAGGCTTCCTCCCCCAATGCATATAACCGCGTCCGGGCTCTTTTGGTTGAGGGCCTCTATCTGTTCGGCGATACTGGCTGCCAATTCATCAATGACCGGCTGCAGCGTTTCTATAACCTCGCTGCTGGCTACCCGGGTCTGATTTCCCAGGATATCTACAAGATCAACTTCGTCCTGCCCAGACAACTGTCTTTTTAAGTGCTCGGCAGCATTGAAGTCCAAAAGGTAGCGGCCCGCAATATGCTCGGTCAGTTCGTCGCCGCCAAGCGGGACCATGGCATAAGCAAAAATAGTGTTTTCCTTGACCACCGCTATATCCGAGGTCCCGGCCCCGATATCCACCAGCACCAAATTTAAAAGGCGCATTTCGGGAGGAATGGCCACCGAAAGGGCGGCTATCGGCTCCAGGGTCATACTGAAAATCCCCAGATCGATTTTGCGCAAGGCGGACAGCAAGCTGTCCACCACTACCCGGGGAAGGAAGGTGGCGATTATTTCAACTTCCATCGCGCTGCCCACCTGACCAACCAGGCTGGCCAGCTCCTGTCCTTCCAAGCGGTATTCCACCACGCTGTACCCGGCGCAGATGTAGTTGTTGTCACTGCCCCCGGCTTCATTTTGGGCCAACTGGTACTGAGCCTGCTGCACGGCTTCAATCTCAATGGCCCTCACTTCTTGGGTGCTTATCTCATCCATATTGGTCCGCTGTTTGCTGACTTTGCCCCGGGCGGTTTTGAGAGCGCGCCCGGCGGCGGCCACCGCCGCTGATTCCAATTGGATCTGCAGTCTTTCCTCAAGCTTTTCTTTTACTTCCCGGATAGTCTGAGCGACCGCCTCAACATCATGAATCTGACCATCGTACATGGCCCTGGTCCGATGCTCTATCATTTCACTGGCCAGCACCCGGTAGCTGGAGGAATGCCTTTGCATTACCAGGCCCAGTATTTTACGTGTCCCAATGTCCAGAGCAAAAATTCTGTCCTCTTCCACAATGACCTCTCCTCGCCTCATCGGAATCAATTGCATCGGCTGCGTCTTATCTTCTCCATTTGGCTTTTTTTATAGCAAGGACATAGCGCGGCAAAGCTAACTGTCTTTTCCAGCGGGACGGCTCGGCCAGCAGCCGGTACAACCATTCCAGGTTCAAGCGAATAGCCCACCCGGGGGCCCGGCTTTTAACCCCGGCAATCACATCGAAGCTTCCCCCAACCCCCATACACAACGGAATTTTCATCACTTCCCGCTGTTCCCTGATCCAATACTCCTGTTTGGGCGCCCCCAGGGCCACAAAAAGGACGTCCGGCTGTAAAACGCCAATCTCTCTGGCGATCTCACGGCTCTCATCATCCTTAAAATAACCGTGCCGGCAGCCTACCACCGCCAGCCCGGGGAACTGCTTGGAAAGGCTTTGGGCAGCCGCCTCGGCCACCCCCGGAGCGGCGCCAAATAGAAATACCTTCCATCCCATATCGGCTGCTTTTTGGCACAGGGAGACCATGAGGTCAATCCCGGTAACCCGTTCGGGAAAATCGTAACCCAACTGACGACCGCCCCAGATAACGCCGATTCCATCCGGTGTTACCAGATCGGCCCCGTTTATCAGATTACGCAGCTTTTCATCTTTTTGGGCCTGAAACGCAATCTCGGCATTGAGGGTTATAACCTGGCCGCCCTTTTTAGCCGAGATCATTTCATTTATCTTTTCCAGGGCCTGATGCTTGTCGATTATATCGATATGGCAACCGAGAATTTCGGCTTTATTATCCATTTTCAAGTCCTATCCGTCTCTGCTGTCTTAATACTCACTTATTGGCTTTTTACTGTATCTTTTCCTGCCTGGGCCCGGTCTAAAATTAAAAATCAGCGTCGACACCTGCCAGGACCCAACAAAGAAGCCCGCTTACAAGAAGCGGGTTGCATTGGTTCTATAAAATAGTATCACTGGCTATCTGGCTGTGCCGACTTTTTCTATAACGGTAGCCAGGGATTCATCCTGCGCCTGGACGATTTTTTGTAAAGATTCGTAAGAACGGGTCGCCTTTATCAATTCAATCATTTCGCTGACCGCGTTTACATTGGAATCCTCAACATAGTTTTGCAATACTTGCGGGTTGGCGTCTTCGGTATAGGCTGTACTTGATTGCCAGAGGCTGCCGCCCAATTTGGTCATGGTATTGGTCTGATCGGCAAAGCTGACAATTTTAAGGGTGGTAAATTCCTCTCCGTTCACAAATACATTTCCCTGTTTATCCACCTGGAAATCACCCTCAACAACGATTTGCTCATCATTGACGTCCATCACCGGGTTTCCCGATAGGTCGGTCAAGAGGCCGGTGCCATCTAACTTGAACTGCCCATTACGCGTGAACCTCTCCCCGTTGGCCGTCTCCACCACAAAATACGATGCATTGGCCAGGGCTATATCCAACGGGTTGTCGGTTCGCTTCATGTTCCCCTGGGTGAAGTCGCTGGTCTGAAGGCCGACACAGGCTCCGGTGCCCAGTTTGCCAATCTGCTGGTAACTTCCCGCTTCCCCGTTCTCCTTCTTTTCCAGGCGGCTGATAAGCATATCCGGAAATGCGGTTGACACGACCACGTCTTTTTTAAAACCGCAAGTATTTACATTGGCCAGATTGTTAGCCAGGACATCCATCCTGGCCAAGCCCAACATCATCCCCGAAGCCGCCGAATAAAGCCCTTTTATCAAAAGCGTATCCTCCGTAATCCTGATCATAATAATTATCGAAAAGGCACCGGCATTACTTTAGCTATAGATTGCAACAGTGGGGGAGGGACAGTGGGGACGGTTCTTGTTGTCCCATCCTAAATTATTTTCAGATGGGACAACAAGAACCGTCCCCACTGTCCCCTTGCCTTAAGAAAACCACCAGGGCGGTCCTGGAAGTGAAGAGCAAGGCATAAAAAAATCTGCGCTCGAGGCGTACTAAAGTACGTTGAGGAGCAGATTTTTTTATAACGCAGACGACGCCCAAGGACGGGCTAGTGCAGCGGTGCCAGGACGGCAAGGAGCTGCGAATTCGCTTTCAGGGCCGGCCTGGGCTCCTATAGGACGCGTCTGGGCCCGCCTTTTAGGCGGTTGCGTGCCCTAGCCATAACCTTCAATTCATTGAGTGTTTTGCCGGTTCCCTTGGCTACACAGCTTATTGAATCATCGGCCAAATGAACCGGCAGATTGGTTTGTCTGGACAGAAGGATGTCCAGCCCGTCTAATAAAGAACCTCCGCCCGTCATTACAATCCCGTTGTTTACTATATCAGCCGCCAGCTCCGGCGGAGTCACTTCCAGGACTTTTTTTACCCCTTCGATCACAGCATCAACCGGTTCTTGGAGAGCGTCCCAGCTTTCCTCCGAGGACAGCTTTATGGTTTTAGGCAGACCGGTTACCAGATCCCGCCCCTTGATCTCCATAAAACGATTGCGGTTTTTTTCTGTTACATAGGCGGTTCCGATATTGATTTTCAACGCCTCAGCCGTACGGTCACCGATCATCAAATTAAATTCCCGGCGTACATAACGAATGATCGCTTCGTCAAACTTGTCTCCCCCGATACGAAGGGAAGTGTTGCACACAATGCCTCCGAGAGAAAGGACTGCTATGTCCGAAGTCCCGCCGCCTATGTCAACTACCATGTTGCCGGTCGCTTCCGAGATGTTTATGCCGGCACCCAATGCCGCCGCCAGAGGCTCTTCAATAATAAAGGCCTGTCTCGCGCCTGAAGACAAAGTGGCCTGGCGCACCGCCCTTTCCTCAACATCGGTGGCTCCGGTGGGTATGCATACCACCACCCGGGGTTTGAAAAAAAATTTTCGCCCGATTACTTTCTTAATAAAATAGGTTAACATTCTTTCAGTCATATCGTAATCGGCGATAACACCATCTTTTAGTGGGCGAACTGCTACAATATGCCCCGGGGTCCTTCCCAGCATCTGCCTGGCTTCTTCACCCACCGCGATAACCTTATCGCTATTTTTATCAATCGCCACTACGGACGGTTCATGCAAAACTATACCTTTGCCCTTTTTAAAAACCAGAACGCTGGCAGTCCCCAAATCTATGCCAATATCTTCGCTTCCCCACATCAAGTAAAGGCCCTCCCTGTTAGGTTAGTTTCTACAATCTAAACCTATTTTACATGTTAATTCATTTTATTACTATGAGATTCAGGGTGCCCGATTAGACTATTTTACTGTGGGCCGCGTATTTTTGGCGAGTCGCTTCACCACCGCGAATGTGCCGCTCGGCTTTATTTTTTTCCAGTATAGTCTTTACCTGTTCAGCCATTTCCCGGTTGATCCGGGGCAGGCGTTCAGCAACATCTTTGTGCACGGTGCTTTTACTTATGCCGAATACTTCTGCCGTTTGACGCACCGTGTTTGATGTTAACATGATGTGTTGGGCTACTTTAACCGCCCGTTTCCTGATATAGTTTTGCATGACCTTCCTCCTCTATAAGCCCTATACCAAAAATATATTCAGAGGAGAAAAAGTCAGAACTGGCATGCTCCATCAATAATTTAATTTCAGAAAATCAATACCCTGATAATAGGTTTTTAATATATTGTGATATTTAAATCCGGCTTTGGCCATTCCATTGGCGCCGTTTTGGCACAAACCGATCCCGTGGCCGTACCCGCGGCTATTGACTGTTACTCCGGTTTTACTTGTCTTGATGCTCAGCCAATTGGAGGGAAGTCCCAGCAGGGAGCGAAATTCTTCTCCGCTTATGCGTCTTTTATTAATTTTTACTACTTTGGCCCGGCCGCTGGCGGTCGTTTCTACAACTTGTATCTGGCCCGTTTCCCCGATAGCCTTTATCAGATCGGCGTTGCTGAAATTTTTCTGCTCCGCATAATGCCCTGAATCCTTGCAGTATGCACAGGAAACCGATTGCAGATACGGTACCCTGTTGTGCCAGGCCTCCTGCGCGCTCTCGGTCCGGCCCCCACAGGTTGAATGATAGAGAGCATCTATCGGAAGCCCGTCATAGGTCATAATCTCTCCCCTGGTTTCTTCTACCGCACGGGCAATCTTCCCCCACAGGTCAGCCTTTTTTCCATGTCTTTCTTCAAAGGCTTCTCTGCTGATGTAAGCCTGGCATTCGTTTACATCATCACTCATATCGCAATCAGATTCATATTTATGACCAGCCTGCAGGCGTCGTAAGGTATAGGATCGGGCAGCGACCGCCTGCGCTTTCAATGCCTCGCTCTCAAATGAAGCAGGCATTTCTGCCGCAACCGTTCCCGTCAGATATTCCTCCAGCCCCAGCTGGGTGACCTTTTTTTCTTCATGCAAGTAAAGCTTTATTTGCGGTTCGTCGACTTTACGCTGAGGTGCTTTTGAAAAAGCCAAATACAAGAGAAAAAGGCCAATAAGGCCTGCCGTTATTATCCGATATTTCTTTTTAAACCTGTAAAAACCTCTCATGCCTAAGTCTATGAACCCCAGGCATTGGTTATTACAATTCGCTGCGAATGATTTCCGCTCCCAGATCATTCATTTTCTCTACTATACACTCGTATCCCCGGTCAATATGTTCACTGTCGAGAATGGTGGTAGGCCCCCGGGCGGTAAGTGCCGCTATCAACAGGGCCGCCCCGGCCCGCAGGTCACTGGCCCTGACACAGGCCCCGGTCATTTCCTTTAAGCCTTTTATCACCGCTGTACGGCCTTCAATTTTTATCGATGCTCCCATGCGCAGCAATTCTTGAATATGCATAAAACGGTTTTCAAAAACCGATTCGGTGATTACACTGCTCCCTTTTCCCAGAGTCAAATAGGCCATGAACTGAGCCTGCATGTCAGTGGGAAAACCCGGATAGGGCAGGGTTTTAATGTATACCGGCCTTATGTCGCCGCTTCTTTTTACCCGAATCTGCTCGTTCTGTTCTTCGACGATGGCACCGGTTTCAATAAGTTTGGCGCTGATGGCTTTAACGTGTTCAGGAATAACGTTTTTTATCACTACATCCCCTCCGGTAGCTGCGGCGGCAACCATATAAGTGCCCGCTTCTATCCGGTCCGGGATCGGATCATAGTTGCTGGGACCGAGCCTTGCCACTCCTTTAATACGGATCACATTGCTTCCCGCCCCGCTTATCTGACCGCCCATACTGTTGATAAAGTTGGCCAGATCAACTACTTCCGGCTCCAGGGCGGCATTTTCTATATAGGTGTCTCCCTCGGCCAGAGCGGCCGCCATCAATATGTTTTCCGTTGCCCCCACACTTGGATAATCCAAATATATATGATTCCCGGTAAGCTTTTGCGATTTTGCCACTACATCCCCTCGGGAGAGGCTGATTTTGGCGCCCAGAGCTTCCAACCCTTTTAAATGAAGATCAATCGGCCTGGTGCCAATGGCACACCCCCCCGGCAGGGCAATTCTTACCATACCCCGGGTGGCTAATAAGGGACCCATAACCAGGAAAGAGGCCCTTATCTGCCTGACCAATTCATAGGGCGGTTGACCGGTTTTATTGATGTCTGAAAAATTAAGGCTTCCACCCCTTCTATGAACTTTTACCCCGAGGCTTTTGATCAATTCAACGATTACCGAAACGTCCCTTATGCAAGGCACCTGGTTTATAGTAACCTGATC
>DHRK01000012.1:0-16605 GCA_002410325.1 Syntrophomonas sp. UBA5314 | reverse complement strand
TTAACCTGCATCTGCAAAAGCTATCACCTCCTGGAATGCCTAATAAGAATTTTGTATTTCGGGTATGCCGATCCAGACCCGGGTCTTTCCCGATTCTTTTTCTCGTCTCAGGGCTGATTCAAAATGATAGTAATTTGGAATAACGGGTTTTATAAAACTGGTTGCCGTGGCACTCCAGGAATCTCCATAACGGTAATTATTGGTCTGCCTTCCCTTTAAATTCTCTAGCAGGGTGTCCATCAATACCTGCATCGATTGATCATCAACTATCGTATTGATCTCTCCGCTTATTGTATAGTTGATGTTCCAGTTATAACCGGCTAAGCCGGTAATTCTATTTTCATATTGCGCCAGGCTAGCGTTTGGGTCAGAGGATTTTATTGTAATTCTCAGGAAAGCCTGTTCGGGCGTGTTCTGCTCCCAGGTAATAAGGTAGCTGTTGCTTCCCTGAAAGAGCGCGTAATGGCTGGATTTTTTATCGGCCTGTCTGGTCCAGGTAGCTTCGCCTAAACCCAGAGATGCCTTAACTTTTTTAATCTCAGCTTCTTCTACATCTGTATTTATCTTTGCCCATGCATCCAGGCGAGATTCTTGAAAAATTGCACCGATTGATGCAAAAGATAGGCAATATGGAGGTATTTCATCCACGTACTTAGCTCTTGCCGAATCCAGAGCAAAACCACCAGCCGTGCATAATATTATAAAGAGGCTTATGTAAATTAAAATTTTTTTCAAAGCGAGCTTCTCCATCCAATTATTCTCGGTCATCTTGATTTTTGCCACCCTTGAGGGTCTTTATCCATGCCTTTGCAATAAAAAAAACCTGCCTTCCTGGCAGGATTAGTACAACGTTCCGTATATTGTGTATATAAATTGGAGCAGATTCTTTTATAACGCCGCTATTCGCCTACAGAGTCGCTCCGGGCCTTTGATCAAATACAGGGACTAAGACCCTCTTAAAGCAGCGGTCTGTCCCCATACTTAAATACTGATTCGCTTTATAGTCAGTCGCCGTTTAGTTGCGTTATTAATTACCGTCCAGATTCCCTTCCGGATCGGAATTGCGCATGGCTCTGGCCTTCCGGGCCTCTTCTTCTAAATTCCTCAGATACTCATCTTTTCTCTGTTTGTAGATGGAGGCTTTTTTTTCAAAACTGATTGTGTGCCTCCAAATGATAAAGCCGAATACTATGGAGACCAGTACCACCATAGATATCAATACAAGGAAAGCTTTGGGAAGCATCCTATCCCTCCATTCCCTTTCATAATCTATTCATCTTCTTTCTGCCTCTGCCAGAGTTCAGCCTGGATCTCCGCTTCCTTTTCCCGTTTTTCTTTAGCCTTTCGCTTGGCCTCCAAGCCGCGCTCTTCAAGTTTCTTGGTAGTCTGCCACAAGACGAGGTAAATGAGTCCTTTCACTAAATAGTATACGGCCGTTACTATTATTAAGGTCTTTAATATCGGATTCATCTATTCTACCTCATATAACTCCTCTCATCTCATTATATTACCATCACAGGCTAATTTCTAGTACAAAGCCGGAAGGCTGCAACCTTCCGGCTTTGTAATTCTAGAACTTTTTCTCTTATCTGCCTTCTGAGGCTCTAATTCTGGCTATGGCTCTCTGTAAAGCCATTTGAGCTCTGGCTAAATTGATGTCCTCGGTACGCTGCTGTATACGCCTTTCCGCTCTTTCTTTGGCGGCTTTAGCACGCAGTACATCCACGTCCTCGCCGCGTTCAGCGGTTTCGGCCAGTACTCTGGCTACATTGTCGACGACTTCGAGAAATCCCCCGCTCATCGCCATTCTGCGGAATTCACCGCGCTGGTCTTTATAGCGAAGAACCCCAATTTTCAAGGATGTAACCAGGGGAGCATGGTTTCTCATTACTCCCAATTCACCTTCCGCACCGGGAACAACCAGAAACTCGATCTCATCTTTAAAAAGGATCTGTTCCGGAGTTACGATTTCTAGCATGAAGGTGTTGTCTGCCATAGGCTATCCCTCCAGTTTCTTGGCCCGGGCAATAACAGTATCAATATTACCCACCAATAAGAAGGCCGCTTCGGTAAGGTTGTCGTGTTTGCCTTCCAGAACCTGATAGAAGGAATCAACCGTTTCAGCTACCGGTACGAAGATTCCAGGCGATCCTGTGAACTGCTCGGCAACGTGGAAAGGCTGCGACAGGAAGCGCTGAATCTTTCTGGCCCGGGCCACGATCAGCTTATCTTCGTCGCTCAGCTCATCCATACCGAGTATAGCGATGATATCCTGCAGTTCTTTATATCTCTGCAGTATGGTCTGCACGCCGCGGGCGGTGGAATAATGCTTCTCACCGACGATAACCGGGTCCAGAATACGAGAAGTGGAATCCAGCGGATCCACCGCGGGATAGATTCCGAGCTCGGCGATCTGACGGGAAAGAACCGTGGTGGCATCCAGGTGAGCAAAAGTCGTCGCCGGTGCCGGGTCGGTCAAGTCGTCCGCCGGGACGTAAACGGCCTGGGCTGAAGTGATGGAACCCTTACGGGTGGTGGTAATACGCTCCTGCAGCAAGCCTATATCAGTTGCCAGGGTGGGCTGGTAGCCAACCGCGGACGGCATACGTCCGAGCAGAGCGGACACTTCGTTACCGGCCTGGGCAAATCTGAATATATTGTCGATGAAGATAAGAACGTCCTGTCCCCCTACATCGCGGAAGTACTCGGCAACGGTCAGTCCGGTCAGACCAACCCGCAGGCGGGCTCCGGGAGGCTCATTCATCTGGCCGAATATCAGGGCGCACTTGCTGATAACGCCGGACTCGGTCATTTCACCCCAGAGGTCGTTTCCTTCACGGCTGCGCTCACCCACGCCGGTGAACACTGAATATCCACCATGCTCATAGGCGATGTTGCGGATAAGTTCCTGGATGATAACGGTCTTACCAACGCCGGCGCCTCCGAACAGCCCAACCTTACCACCCTTGGCATAGGGGCAGATCAGGTCGGCAACCTTGATTCCGGTTTCCAGAATCGATGTTGCGGGCAGCTGGTCAACCAGTGCCGGGGCCGGTCTGTGGATTTCCCAGTAATCAGCGGCATCAACCGGGGGTCCGTCATCGATGGCTTTGCCCAAAACGTTTATAATACGTCCCAGGGCGCCTTCCCCAACCGGCACCTTGATAGCAGCGTCAGTGTTAATGGCCTTCATACCTCTGGCTATTCCATCGGTCGGGCTCAAGGCCACGCAGCGGACTACGTCATTTCCAAGTAGCTGCATGGCTTCAAGGGTAACATCTATATCTGCCGCACCAGTGTACCCTGCATCCTGGTCAGCGCTCTTGATGGTAACAGCGTTCATTAGATCCGGTAACTCGCCTGGCTTGAAACGAATATCAACAACGGCGCCAATAACCTGAGTTACCTCTCCATACGTCACGTTCGCCATTCCAACTTTCCTCCTTTATTGAAAGAATTGGATACTAAATCTTCTTACTTCTTCAAGGCTTCAGCGCCACCGACTATATCGAGGATCTCATCGGTTATAGCAGCCTGTCTTAGTTTGTTCATTGCTAGCGTTAAATTATCGATCATCTCACCGGCATTTTGGGTAGCATTGCCCATAGCCGTCATTCTGGCCCCATGCTCACTGGCTTTTCCTTCCAGCATGGCGTTGTATATCTGGCTTCCTACATACCTGGGCAGCAGGGATACCAGGATATCTTCCGCGCTGGGCTCGTAGATGTAGTCAACGAAACCCTCTTCTGCATCGCCTTCACTCTTGGGAGGATCCAACGGTAAAAGCTTGGTTACAGTTGGCACCTGGCGCAGAACGTTAACAAACCTTGCGTATACCAGGTAGACTTCATCCATTTCTTCATTTTCATAGGCATTGATAACATACTGTGCAACTTCCCTGGCGTCCGCGTAGCTGATTTCGTCGCCCAGGGCAACGAATTCGGCGTCAATCGGGCCGCGTTTGCGATAGAAGTCACGGCTCTTACGGCCCACGGCTACGATGCCGGTTTCAGCTTTGCGTTCATCTTCGGCTATAGCTGTTTGTGCCGCGCGGATAATGTTGGTGTTATAAGCTCCACAAAGACCACGGTCGGCGGTGACAACAATATAACCTACCTTGCGCACCTCTTCGCGGACTTCCAGCAGGGGATGACGAACGTCGAATGCCACTGATGCCAGACGAGCCACGGTACCGCGCAGGGTTTCATTGTAAGGCCGGGATGATTCGGCCTTTTCCTGGGCGCGGCGCAGCTTGGCGGCAGCCACCATTTTCATAGCCTTGGTGATCTGCTGGGTATTCTTGACGCTGCGAATCCTGCGTTTGTAGTCTCTTACACCTGCTCCTGCCATCTTAATTCACCACCCTACACTGCAAAAGTGGCTTTGAAGTCATTTATTGCCTTCACCAATTTTTCGGTAGCAGCATCATCCATTTTTCCGGTGTCTCTGATGGCCGCCAGAACGTCGGCGTTTGCACTGCGCATAAATTTCAAGAAATCGGTTTCAAATTCCACGACTTTAGCCTTGGGAATATCGTCCATGTAGCCGTTAACGCCTGCATAAAGGGAAACTACCTGCTCTTCCATCGGCATCGGCTGATACTGGGGCTGAACCAGCAGGGCGGTAACGCGCTCACCGCGGGTCAGACGGGCCAGGGTGGCTTTATCCAGGTCAGAACCGAACTGGGCGAAAGCTGCCAGCTCACGGTATTGGGCCAGGTCCAGGCGAAGCTGTCCGGCAACGCCCTTCATTGCTTTGGTCTGGGCGGCGCCGCCGACTCGGCTAACTGACAGACCGGCGTTTACGGCGGGCCGCTGGCCGGCGTAGAACAGGTCGGTTTCCAGGTATATCTGGCCGTCGGTAATGGATATAACGTTGGTCGGAATATAGGCCGATACGTCGCCTGCTTGAGTCTCGATAATCGGCAGAGCAGTGATCGATCCGCCACCATAGTTCTGGTTGAGTTTGCAGGCTCTTTCCAGCAAGCGGGAATGGAGATAGAAAACGTCCCCTGGATAAGCTTCACGTCCGGGAGGCCGGCGGAGCAGCAGGGACATTTCGCGGTAAGCGACCGCGTGCTTGGAAAGGTCGTCGTAGATGATAAGAACGTCTTTGCCCTGGGACATGTATTGTTCAGCCATGGAAACACCGGCGTAAGGAGCCATGTAGAGCAAAGGCGCGGGTTCGGATGCGGTTGCGGCTACGATTATGGAGTAATCCATGGCGCCGGCTTCTTCCAAACGGGTCTGAACACCGGCGATGGTAGCCTGCTTCTGTCCGATTCCGACGTATATGCAAATGAGGTCTTTCTTGGTCTTCTGGTTGATGATGGTGTCAATACAGATAGCGGTCTTACCGGTACCACGGTCGCCGATGATCAACTCGCGCTGACCGCGGCCGATGGGAACCATGGAGTCGATAGCCTTGATTCCGGTCTGCATCGGAGTGTCAACTGGAAAACGGGTAACAACACCAGGTGCCACCTTTTCTATAGGTCTGAATGAATTGGTATTAATTGGGCCCTTCCCGTCCAAGGGCTGACCCAGAGCGTTGACAACACGACCCAGCAATGCGTCGCCTACGGGAACCTCCATGATTCTTCCGGTGGCTTTTACGATGTCGCCTTCCTTGATGTGGGAATACTGTCCCAAAAGAACGGCGCCGACATTGTCTTCTTCCAGGTTCAGAACCATTCCTACGGTTCCTCCGGGAAACTCGAGAAGTTCGCCAGCCATTGCTCCCTGTAAGCCATAAACACGAGCTATACCGTCACCGACGTATATTACAGAGCCCACATTGCTGACCTCGACCTCGGATTGGTAGCGCTCAATCTGTGCTTTTAGTATCGCGCTAATCTCTTCCGGTCTAATACTCATTTATGTGCTCACCCCTATCGCTTAACTTATCTTAATTTTCTTCAGTTGTTCTTTGAGCATCTCCAGTCTCTTGGCAACGGTCGCATCGATTATTCGGTCGCCTATGCGTAGTTTTACGCCTCCGATCAGCGACTCATCGACCACCTGATTGAGCTGCACTACCTTGCCGGTGGATGCAGACAATTTGCCAGCCAGAGACTGAACCTCATCACTCGAGATCTCTTTGGCAGAGATCAAATCAGCCTTGGTGATGTTCTTTGACTCGTCTGCCATCGCTTTATACTCGTCAACTATCACTTCCAGATACCCTTCTCTCCGCTTGTCAATAAGAACAAACACAAAGTTGAGGGTGGTCTGGGACAACTGGTCCGCAAAGATCTGCTTGACGATTTCCTTTTTGTCCTTGGCGGGAATTAAAAGGTGTTCTAAATATCCTTTAAATTCCGGAACTTCAGCCAGAGCTGCAACGACTTTTTCCATTTCGGCCTGGAATTCATCAATCTTATTGGACTCTTGGGCAAGGCTGAATAGCGCTTCGGCATAGCGCCTAGCGACGCTCTTATTTAGCATAGTAAATCGCCCGCCTCATTAACAAATTGTTTTACCATGGTTTTGTGGTCGTCTTCCGTAATGGCCCGACCCAGAACTCTTTCTGCAGCCAATATAGCCAGACTGGCAGCCGTGTCTTTCAACTCAGCCTTGGCGGCTTCGGTTGCAGCTGCAATTTCAGCAGTAGCCTTGTTCTTGATGCCGCTTGCTTCTTCCTTGGCTTTACCGATGATCTCGTTCTTGGCATCGTCGGCGGCCTTGGTTGCCCGGGCTACTATCTCCTGGGCTTCCCGGCGGGAATCGGCAAGATTGGCCTGGGTTTCTTTTCTCATTTCTTCGACTTCAGCTTTAACCTCTTCCGCATGCTTCAGAGAGCTTTCGATAGTGGTGGTACGCTGCTCCAGCATTGCGTTGATGGGACCATACCCAAACTTATAGACCAACGCAAGGAGAATCAGGAAGTTCACCAACGACCAGCCTATGACATATAAACTACCAAACGCAGGGGGCTTGCCTTCAGGCTGATGAAGCGCCGAGGCTGCTCCGCCTGCTGCTTCTGATGCCATGCAGAGGGTTGCAAATCCCAGTACCATTATCATGGCAAGTACAACTACTGCCACAACTTGTCTCTTTTTAATTGTCACGGATGTGCTACCTCCAATCTTATGCCAAAATATTTGGGGCGATAGGGCGTCTTTAGTTGCCCTATCGCCCGCAAATCTTAGCACTTGTGTGTTTTTACCATGTTTTTTTGTTAACTAATTTTAGTAACCAGCATAAATGCAATCAGCAGACCATAAATAGTCAGAGTTTCAATAAAAGCCAGGGTAATGAACAGAAGAGTTCTTACATCCCCTCCGACTTCGGGTTGCCGTGCGATTGCTTCGAAAGCTTTACCTCCGGCTACTCCCATTCCTATACCACCACCGATACCGGCGATAGATACAGCCAGACCAGCACCTAATGCTATCGTACTGCCCATCTTTTTCCCTCCTTTCCCGCTCAAAAATATATCTTTGAGCCTAAATTTTCATTGATCTTGATTTAGTGGCCATGCCCTGCCGCAGCTGCAATATAGCTGGAAGACAGGATTGTAAACACGATTGCCTGGATAGCTCCTAATAACAAGCTAAGGCCCATAATTAAAGATGGTACGACGAATGGCGCCATAAACAGCAAGAATGCTATAACCATTTCTTCACCGAATATGTTCCCGAAAAGACGGACGGTGAGGGACAACGGATGTGCCACTTCTTCAATCAGGTTCAACGGCAGCATTGCCCAGCTTGGGCTGACAAAGTGCCCCAGGTAGTGTACTCCATGTTCTGAAAAACCGGCGATGTGCACCGAGAAAAATGTGACGAGTGCGAGAGTCATAGTTACGTTCCAGTTGCTAGTGGGCGGTTGGTAGCCCGCAACGTGAGCCGCGCCCGGGATGAGACCACTGTAGTTACTGATCAGAATAAAGAGGAAGAATGACGTAAGCACTGGAGCCCATTTCTTGGCTACGTGCTCTTCTTCCATCAACTGGGTGAAGAATTCGTAGGTCCATACTACTGCTGCTTCCCAGACATTCTGCAGGCCCCGCGGCACTACCTGCATATTACGGGTGGCCGCAAATGCAAATATTCCAATCAACGCTATGATTGCCCATTCGGTTACCACCAAGTGGTCTACATTAATCGACCCAATATGGAATAAAGGTCCATCCCACATTCCAAAGATCATTTGCTTTATCCCCCCTTCCCTAATGGATTTTATCCCAGAGTTTTGCGTTATAGGGAAACAGATTGCTCCCGAAGGAGCACAGTCAATATGAATAACCGGGTGTTTCTTCCCGGTTACATATTCCAGGAAAGAATATCCGCTCTAAGCAAGCACAAAGATCATTTTCGACTTTGATCGTTAACCCTGTCCCACATGATTTTGATGGCTGTTGCAATCCCCAACAGGGCTCCAACTAAAGTGAGCCAGGGATCAGTGTGGTATCTACCGTCCAGCCAATAACCCAGATAGCCACATCCACCTACTGCCGCAGCAATGGAAGTTACCAGGTTTACCGCATCGGCCAGAGACTTAGCCCAGTTCTTGGGTTTTCTTTCCGCCATTACCTCCCACCTTTAATTTGGTCCCGAACCTAATCCCTCATGTCATATTCGTCACAAACAAGCAAAATCCTTTTTTAACCCGGGCAAATTTTTTCCCCGATTGAATCCCATTTTTATGGGTGAAACCCGATATTAAGGGATTTTGTTCACTTGGGCCAGAAGACAAAAAATACTTTTTGTCTTCTAAACCGACAAGGTTAGTACATTCTACCCCTCGAAGCAAAATCCTTCAAAATTACAAAATTTATTATTTACAAAATTACATATCGATTCTGGCTCTTCCTGAAAATGGCCCTGAGTACTCTGTTAATCCTTTTATTTGGACAAATAACCTTTTTGCTCCAATTTGTCCAGGTGTTCCTGGACCATCAAAGACAGATCAATGCCATGCTGCTCTTCCATTACAAACATCATGGTTACTGCCGTCTGGGCCACATCAAGCAGCTCGCGGGCAATCTCTTTGACGACCAGTTCCTCATCCAGAACGACCTTTTCTCCGCTTAAGCCCCGGTACTTGCCAATTACCTGGGCCAGTTCCCCTGCCTCTTCCATCAGCTTCAAAGCGGTTGATTCCAGGGTGGGGTTAAGACGGTTCAAGCGCGGTAAAGCCAGGTTTTTGGTATCCATAATATATTACCCCATATTCCTTTTTTCAACTATGGTAATACCTGCTTCTTCCATCAATTCCAGGGCCAGGGTATCCTCAAAATCGCCCCGGTGGACAACTTTGACTATCCCCGCGTTGATGATCATGCGGGCACAGATAATACATGGTTGATTAGTGCAATATATAACCGCATCCTGAGTAGCGATTCCATAATAAGCGGCATTGATTATAGCGTTTTGTTCGGCATGCACGCCCCGGCACAATTCATAACGGTATCCGGAAGGAATCTGTCTCTCTTCCCGCAGGCAGCCGGTGTCAAGGCAGTGCTTCAGACCCCGCGGGGCACCGTTGTATCCGGTGGATATAATGCGTTCATTCCTCACCAGAACAGCACCCACGTGCCTCCTCAAACAAGTGGAACGGGTGGCTACCAGATCGGCCAGCTGGAGAAAGTAATCATCCCAGCCCGGCCTTTCCATTTGCTTCATAAGCGCCATCCTCCTGTATTACTCGTTATACAGGGGATATTTGTCACAAAGGTTCCCGACTATAGCCCGGGCCTCATCCAGTTTGGCCTCACTGTTCGGATTATCCAGGGCTATGGCAATAGCCGCCCCCAGTTCTTTCATATCCGGGACTTTTAAGCCGCGGCTGCTTATGGCCGGGGTGCCGATCCTGATGCCGCTGGTTACCATAGGCTTTTCGGGATCAAAGGGAATCGTGTTTTTGTTCACCGTGATATTGACTCGGTCCAGGATAGCCTGGGCTTCCTTACCGGTCAGGCCTTTGGGACGAACATCCACCAGTATCAGGTGATTATCGGTCCCACCGGATACCAGGCGCAGGCCGTTTTCCACCAGGGACCGGGCCAGGGCAGCGGCGTTGTCAACAATCTGCCGCTGGTATTGGCTGAATTCCTCAGACAAGGCTTCTTTAAAACATACGGCCTTGGCAGCAATAACATGCATCAAAGGCCCGCCCTGAATTCCGGGAAAAACCGCGCTGTCGATCTTGCGGGCCCATTCTTCAGAACACATGATCAGTCCGCCTCTGGGTCCGCGCAGGGTTTTGTGAGTAGTGGTAGTGGTAAAGTGGGCATAAGGAACCGGACTGGGATGAAGACCGGCTGCCACCAATCCTGCTATGTGGGCCATGTCTACCATGAGATAGGCTTCAACTTTATCGGCTATTTCACGAAAGCGCTTAAAGTCGATGATCCTGGGGTAGGCGCTGGCTCCAGCCACGATCATGCGCGGACGCACCTCCAGGACCAGCTCTTCAACCTGATCATAATCAATCGTTTCAGTCTCAGCGCTTACCCCGTATTCCATGAAACGGAAATAGCGCCCCGATATATTGGCCTTGCTGCCATGGGTCAAATGGCCGCCGTGGTTGAGATTCATTCCCAGAACCGTGTCGCCGGGATCGAGAGCTGCAAAGTAAACGGCGGTGTTGGCCTGGGCTCCCGAATGGGGCTGAACATTGACATGTTCGCAGGAAAACAGCTGTTTAGCCCTTTCCCGGGCTAGATCTTCAGCTACGTCTACATAATCACATCCGCCATAATAGCGTTTGCCGGGATAACCCTCGGCATATTTATTGGTCATTACGCATCCCTGAGCAGCCATTACCGCTCTAGATACAAAGTTTTCCGAAGCTATTAGCTCAAGGCTGTTATTTTGCCTTTTCTCTTCATTGGAGATGGCATCGGCGATTTCCGGATCTACGGCTCGCACATAGTTTTCGATGTAATCCACTACCTTAACTCCTCTCACGACATTTTTTTTCTATAGAAGATATCTTTTCAATTCTTGCCAGGTGTCTACCTGCTTCAAATTCAGTTTTAATAAATGTTTTTACAATTTCCATTGCATATTCTGGAGCAGTTATACGTGAGCCTATAGTTATAATATTTGCGTCATTATGTTTGCGCGATAAACAAGCAGTATATATATCTTGGCAGACAGCGGCGCGAATCCCCATAATTTTATTCGCTGCTATAGCTATCCCAATTCCCGTTCCGCAGACCAAAATACCAATAATTTGACTTTGCAGTACCTTTTCCGATAGTGCTAAGGCTATATCGGGATAGTCAACTGGGTCTTCAGAATACGTCCCACAATCAACCATTTCAATGCCTTCCGCTTCAAGGCTTTTTATTAAATAGTTTTTCAAAGAAAAGCCTGCGTGGTCACTCCCTATAGCAATTTTCAAATCTCTTGCCCCCTACATCATTTGTTCAATAGTGGTAAAATTCGTCGAACCATTTTTTGTAATTCTTCGGCCGTCCTCAGGTATTCACCCAAGCCTAACCCATACGGATCATCGACATCATAGTCCCCCGCACGTGCATATTCTGAAAGTGTATAAATAAATCCCTTTTTCCCTGGATTATTGTTGCGTAGTTGCATACATTGCATATGGGTCATAGTCAATATTAAATCTACATCTTCAATTAACTGCCTATTCAGTGCTTGGGCCCGGTGATTGGATAGATCTATGCTGTATTGTCGCATGGTCTCCAAGGCTTCTTTTGAAGCTCGCTGCCCAGAAACCGCATGTAATCCTGCCGAAAATACCTTAATTTCTTTAGTATTCGATTCTTCTTCCAGGATTTTTTGCATCAAAGCTTGAGCCATAGGACTCCGGCAGGTATTACCTGAACATACGAAGAGTATTTTCATTTTTTCCCTCCATGGATAGATAAAATATATATCATATTAATGGAGTTCAAGTAACGATCAGGTTTAGATTGTACTTAATATTAAATACTATATTGAATAAGAAACCCAGCATACTAAAAGTACCGAACCCAAACCAGCATGTCAAGCTGAGAGTTTCCTACAGTGAGCTTCGGTAAATTTTAATAGTGGTCTTATTAATGATTGGATCAAACCGGTAGGTAAGGTTAAGTAATGGCACAAATCTATCGTAAAGCAGGTCTGATATACTGTACTATTTAATGATGGTTTTTTAACTTGATCTGATAGAATCGGTGGGAGAAACATTAGATGAGCTTCCCAAGCAAAATGGTTTTCTAAAAAAGTTAATATATTTCTTTAATGAAAATTTTTGTAACATTTAGCTTTGAGGAAGTTTCTAATCGGATTGACATCGCGGGTAACCGCTCATATAGAATTTGGAGCTTTAAGAATAACTTCCGGCAACATTTCGTTGCGCGTTTCTTGAATATGCTAAATCATGCTTGTTCCGATTTTGGCTATACAAGGAAAGGTGGTTTGTCAACAAGTTCAGTTCAGGATATACCCGTCAAGTTAGCATTCGCACAGTTTCCGCCACAAGCAAATAAACAAGTGGCAGTACAACCGGCGAAACAAGAACCCTGGCATGGGCACCATGATAGCGTAACATCGCTCTTGGCAATTAATTTGCTATCCTGTTTCATCTCTTTCATCTCCTTTCCTCTTAGTATCATCCCATCTTTTCTTCAAAATGCCTGATTTTTTAAACAATCTCTGGTATATTTCACATCTGCTACTCAACTCTTCGCTGGTACCCACATCTTCAATAGTTCCCTCGTTCATCACATAAATAATAGGAGAGCCAATAATACTGGTCAAGCGGTGTGTTATCATGAGAATGGTATGATTTGTGGCGAGTTCCTGGACGCATTTCATAATATAATTTTCAGACTCCCCATCTAAACCAGACGTTATTTCGTCCAGCAAGATAATTCTTGATTTTTTAAGAACTGCCCTGGCTAAAGACAATCTTTGCTTTTGCCCTCCCGATAAAATAATACCCCCTTCCCCAATAACTGTCTCAAATCTTTCGGGTAAGGTTTCAATGTAATCAAGTATGTAGGTCTTTTTACAAGCTTCAAGAATTTCTTCATCCGTTGCTTCCGGACTAGCGAGCAACAGGTTTTCTTTGATCGAAGCATTAAATAAGAAGGGGTCTTGCCGTACATAGGTAATATTTCGCCTCAAAGACTCCAAACTGATTTCTTCTATGGCCTTGCCGTCAATGAAGATACCCCCTTCTTCGGGCTCATATAGCCGTACCATGAGATTTAACAGCGTACTTTTACCACAACCATTCATTCCAACTATCGTGCTTAGGGTATTCGGTTTAACATTCATCGTAATGTTTTGAATAGCATCGCTACTTGCATTTTTATACCGGAACTTTATATTTTTTATATTAATATCTCCATTTAATACTTCATAATGGGAGCAATGATCATACTTTTCACTAGGAGCATCTAATAAATAATAGAGCCTTTCCAACGATACTGCCGTTGATTGAATAGTTAAATTAGTAGATACTATTTTTTGTACAGATGTTAAGAATCTAGAAATATAACCGTTGAAAGCTACATAAGAGCCGATTGATAATTTATCCATGATAATCATCCAGGCTCCATAGGCAATAATAACCCAATCTGATATGTTTGAAACGCTAAAATTTAACAAACCGGAAAAGGTTGAGGCAATGGCAATTTTCATATTGTTTTGTAAAAATTGTTCACTGAAATTGTTGAATTTACCAGATACCTTTGATTCTATTGTTAAACATTTGATTTCCCGGATGGATGTTAAGGTTTCTTGAATAAAGCTAAAATAATTGTCCGTAATTTTTCTGCCTTCTTGTGAAAGCTTCTTTATTTTTTTACCGAATAAGTAATATATCAGAAATGTGAAGGGGAAAGTAAGCATTGCAACTATAGACAATGACACTGACAGTTTAATAATAAAATAACCTGTAACTAACACCGTAACTATTGATAAAATAATGTTTAATATATCTTCTATATAAAATTTGGATATGATTGCCGTGTCTTCTTCGATACGTGATATAAATTCACCAGTCCTAATCTGATCAAACGTTTCGGCTGGCAATCTTACAATTTTGGAAAAAAATTCATTTTTTATGGAATAGGCTACTTTATTCTTAAGTAGGTTGTTAAGATAGGTTTCAGCAAAACTAAATACTGCCGTAAACAGAAAAATGACCAGAAGTGTAATAATGGTGTCAATTACTCCTTTATAGTTTTTAGAGATAATTAAATCAATTATTTTTCCCATATAATATATAGGTATAAGTTCTAATATAGTAGTCAATATTGTAACAATATATAAACCAGCCATTAAGAACCTGACCGGCTTAATATATACGAGGGTTCTCATAAAAAGCTTTTTTTCTTTGTTAGTCAATAATTCCATATAAACTCCATAAAATACCTATCCATGGGATTGCCAATCAAAATTATTTGGCTCTCCCGAGGGGTGAAGCTTGCCAAAAGGACACCAGGGAAGTTCACCCCTCGACGATAGCCTTATTTTTCAATATCAGCAACAAGAACTTAAGAAAGTCTAGCTTTAGAACACTGTTTTATTACCACTCCAGCAACCGCCCTGGCAACCCAGACCGCATCCACCTTCACATCCAGTACATCCCCAACATGTGGCGAAACAGCCTCCCTGGCAAGTGCAACCTGAAGGTGTAACACCGCTATTAGGAGTCAATTTACTATCAAGTTTCATGTTTTTCACCTCCTTCCCAATTTGGAATAGCCACCCTTCCTTGCATTAGAACCAAAGTTTTATCTTTCTCCAAATCTGTAAGCTTAAACTTGGAGTGGCCTAACATAAGGAAAAGGTTGACTCCTAACGGATTTAATAAGCATTAAAGGCATGAATTTTAGAAGAGATAGAGATTATACTTTATTAGGGAATGAATAATCAGTAAATTAAACAATATTCTCCTTCAAGCAATAAAGGCTACCATCCGAAAAATCCACATGATAGCTTGGCATTACAGTTCTGTCTAAATTGTATTTATCGGCTATAAAATCCCACCATTTATTAAATTCTGTTTGGGTGTGAGCCAGATCGGATATTATTTTGTCTGCCATATAACTCTTTTCTAAAAATAGATCGTTATTGGCTGCCAGAGTAAGGCTTAAAGAATGTAGAGAATTCATCCTTTCATATAAATTTTCTATATTTTCTTTTTCTAGATCTGTTACTTTACCAACCAAAGTCTTCTCCATTAAAAATCAGCTCCTTCAGCAGTTTTTTAAGTTATATGGTTTAAAGGCAAGTTTTCCTGTTACCAACTCAACGGGATCAGAATAATCAAGGCTAGTAAGTGTGGTGATTATCGGTAAATTTATATCCTCCGAACGTAGAGTATTCCATAGTAGAAGGCTCATTTCTCGTTCCAAATGACTTTTCTTGCATTGAGACGAAGATGGCGTGTTAAACTCATTGGTTAAAAGTTTGTTTAAATAAACGCACCTATTGCAATGATACACATCACATTTGGAACAATACGGTGCGTTTTTCAATTTGAAATGTTCCTTATTTAAGTTAATCCCTTCGTCCAGGGATCCTACCTCCAATTCTGGAGTATTAAAGTAAAAAGCTGGGCAAATGTAGAAATTTCCATTTGGAGCAACAGAAAAGTTGTAGTTACCGGATTCACAGTTATCCATTCTGTCTAAAAATAATCTGTCGGTTATAAGGTTAATTTCTTTCATTTCTCCAGCTCTGTAATATTCAATTAGCATAGTGACCATCCGTTTTAATTGCCTTTCATAAATGTCTAAGTCAAGAGTTCTTCCCTTCATAATCAAATTGATATTTATTCTCGAAACTTTTTCGATTAATTCCTCGACCATACTTGCCAAGCTGTTTATATTTTTCTCATCCAATGTTAGAATGCAATTTTTTTCATCTGCTATTTCACAACTAGTTGCTCCACTATCAATCACAGTAATGATCCTATCCGAATTTTTTAAGAGTAGCTTTTTATTTCCACCGACAATTTCAATTCTTTCATTTTTGGAATATTGATTAAAATCGAATATTAGATCCTTATTTTTTGAGTGAAGAATTACTGGAGTATATAAGTGATCATTACAAAACTTAAAAGCTTTTTCTAAGATTTGCTCGCTCATTATATTACCGGTATTTTGGCTGCTTTTATAATTACAATGTTCAATTACATCGTCGGACAATATAAAATATAAGTGTCTTTTATGCGAACGCCCATAATATCCTTGTTTTCTAATTCCAAAATCCTTATCCAACCTACCCCAGTAATAATTGTTGGCCCTGCACCTTGCTTTATGCATTTTGCATATATATTTAGCGCGTTGGTAATTGGTACCCGAAGTGGATGCATCGTAATTATTAGCCTGACACCATGCACAACCCATAGCAATTTCACAGTCGATACATTCTTCGTCACTTTGGCTTTTGGTGTCTAAAGCTAAAAAAGGTCTAACTTTATCAAAATCGATTCCATCATTTATGTTCCCGATAATATAAGGTTTTTGATTTTTCAAAGAATAATCAGCATATCTTAAACACGGAAAAAAATTTCCGTCGGCATCAACAGCTATCATTTTTCCGGATCCACAATGGTTTCGGTTTAGGTTTTCGTCGTCATTGGGGTAACCAATCTTATCATCGAATAGAGAACACTCAACTTCTGT
>DHRK01000068.1:46967-64093 GCA_002410325.1 Syntrophomonas sp. UBA5314 | reverse complement strand
TATTTCTATTGACCGTTCACACCAGTCCCTATCCCAATATGAGTTTATGGATGTTGCCCGGTCATCAGGACGAACCAAACGATACCCTATTGGTACTACAGCAGTAGTTCCACATGGGAAACATAGGCTTTTCTTTACAGCCTTGGCTCATACAGATATCAACACTAAAAAGGCAAAAGCTGACATTCAAGACCTTTGGAACACACTTGAAAAACTTTGGCAGTCTGTTCGCAATAATAACAATGGAAATCCTATTGCGGTTCCATTAATGGGTACAGGGTTAGCAGGCATAAGCCTTCCGTATCTTGGCGTTCTGGAAGTAATCTTGCTTTCAATATTTGCCGAATCTAAAAAAGGTGAGATTGCCAAGGAGATTCATGTCACTCTTACCGAAGAAGTCTTCTCCCGCCTGGATTTAAGCATGTTGGTAAAGGAGTGGTCAGAATGACACAACAATATAGAAGAACAGGAACCTATGTTGCATTTCACGCGGAGGGAACATCAAATCAAACCGAATCAGACATGAAGTACTATAGGTTATTACAAGCATGGAACGTCAGAGAAGACAATGACTTCCACTTTGTTAATAGCCATGATAAGACAAGCGCTGTGAGGGATACCAGTCAGAAAGAGACTCTAAGAAAAGCTTTAGTAACAAGGTTGCTAAGAAGTAAAAACATGATCCTCATTATTGGCGATACTACACGCCTAGATAATGATTGGATTCCTTTTGAAATAGCCTACGCAGTCGATAATTGCGGAATCCCCATTATAGCAGCTTACACTGAATATGACCGTATTCTTAATCCTAGAGGATTACAATCTTTATGGCCGGCAGCCTTGAAAGCAAGGATAGAAAACAACACTGCCAATGTTATCCACATTCCTTTTAAACAAGCTCCATTAATAGACGCTGTAGACCAGTTCAACGTCAACAATCTTCCTAAAGGTGGTGGTTTAGGGATCTATTCAATAGAAACTTATCAGGAATGGGGTTTGTAATCAGGTAACCCACCGACATAATCTTGCTATGCCCGACTATGCCGGTTTCATCCTCAGTACACACTTTGATTTAATAACCTCTGTCAAGGCAAAACACAAACACCCCAGCCAGGGGTTTTTTATGCCCTCCATCCTTTCTTTTCAACTTATAAGTCACTTTTTACTTTATAAACCCGGTAGGGCCCCGAACATCGCATAACTGTTTAGATCCTGATGTTAGACCCTCCCGAAAATGTATATAGAGTTTCCCTATATAGGGGCTTTTTTATAGTTACTTACGGTTCAATAAAAACCAATCCACTTCAGAGGAGATATTAGAGGTCGCATCCAATGACATAACGACCCATGGCGGCGCCGCCATTATGGGATCTCAAAATACTCTTAATCTGGAGGGATAAGGTTATGATATTAACATGTGATCAGTGTGGTAGCCAATTTGAGCGATCCGTTAAGGAATATAATCGACATAAGAAGAGAGGACATTATAAGCAATTCTGCTCTCTTAAATGCTCCTCAGAACATTTGAACTCTAACCGCAAAAGACGCGTTCAGATCGTTAAAGCCTGTGAACATTGTGGTAATGAGTTTTTGGCTATGACAGGATCAAAAGAACCCCGTTTCTGTAGCCGTTCGTGTGCATCAAAGGGCAGTGTGACTATCTATCGGCGCATGAAAGCTCGCGAGACCAGTCAACAGAACTTTGTTCATGGCATGCCCATCGTAACCGCCATGATTAAAAAGCGGGAAGCATGGAAATACGTCGAGCTCGAAGAGCTTTTAACTTCTCAACGTATACCCCATGAGTTTGAGCTATGGTTATCGGGTACTAATTATCTCTATGACCTTGCCCTTTTAGAGCAGAAGGTAATAATTGAGTTCGATGGACCAGAGCATTGTGGGGAACAGGCTTACAAAGACCGGCAGAAAGCAAAGGCGGCAGAAGATCAAGCGTGGACCGTCATACGCATCCCAGTAGTTCCCAATACAGTCATCAGCCCAGAATGTATAAAGGATTTCATCGTATATAACTAGGGTCATAGGTAACCTGGGGGGGCATGATCCAGGTTGTTACGATGCAATATAACCTCTATCCCGGAGCTCTGGCTCCGGGCTTTTTTATTCTCATTCTGCATTTTCGAGCCGGAGAAATGAGCTACAAGGCCCTTAAAATTACCTGGGTGGACTCATAGCTTAAGCTCAAACAAATCTCTTCACCTTGCTTAAACCTCAGCCCGCCAAAATACTCAACTCTATTTGTTATTTCTGATACTCAACAGCTTCGATATATAGCCATTTCTTGAAGGGAAGTACAACACCTGTGTTGAATTATGGGGTATAGCATATCGTACTTTGCCTTTTCCGTGGTTCGTTAATACCTACCTATAAGTCTTTTTTGATTAGTTTAGGGTGCATTTTCGTATAAATACTTTAAGATAAAATGCACCCATAAGAATTACCCTTTACGCTATTATAAGATTCGCGGATTACTTAACAGCAAGATAACTGGATTGTGGAGGTTCTTCTTATGGCTGGTAACTTTAAGGATAATTTGAGGTACAGACTTCAAATAAAGCAAAAAGGGCTAAAGATGTTTTATAAAGCCTGTACATTCATGAATGATTTTCGGATGAAGCCTTCGATGATTAGGAAAGATTGGAAAGATGCCGGCGCCATCTTAGTACACTTAGGCATAGAAGGTGAAGCAGAGTGGCAAAAGCTTTTAATGAAAGATTCTGCAGCATGGAACTTAGCTGAATATACAGATTGTTACCTTAAGATCATTACTGGTGATATCCCAATACCGAAATGCAACGATATTGCGTGTTATGGGCTGTGTAATAATTGTTTTAAGTATATCTCCCCTTTAGATATAATATACGAACATGCTGCTACCCGCCGCCAAGGGATCCAATATGGCAAATTAGTAAGTACCTTGAATTCTGCCAGAGGCCAGTTACAAAAGGATTGCCGCAATCTATTAAATGGCGGACTACATAAAGGAGGTATATACCATTTTGGAGCTCCAAATGGACTTGGAAAAACTACTCACCTCGTTGAAGAGTTACTTTTAAAGCTATCATACAAGAGCACTTCAACGGAAAAAGTCTTAATACTGACTCCTCGGCATAATTTATCTGATGAGATTGTAAATAAGATTAATCCTAAAAATCAGCCCACCAGATGCCCAATTGTAAAACTCGCATCCCGAAGAAAGCTTATTGATGAAGGTTCACTGCATTGTCCACATAGTACAAATTTAGAATACGCTGGCAAACATGGGTACCCCATCGCATCGCTTTACTGTATGAAATGCCTCTCTAAAAATACCTGTGAGTATTATAAGCGATTTAACGATGCAGCATCAGCAAAAATAGTTATTGGGGTTCACGATCATCTACACCATCCAATAATTATGAATACTGTCGTACCTTCTCTGATCATAATTGATGAATGCTTCTTAAGTTTGTACCGAAAGCAAGTTGATTTTACCGATCAAGATATAGCCTTTACTGAAAAAGTAATAACAAACTCCTATCTCTGTGGCACTCCACGTGCAAATCTACTAAGCGCCTTAAGATCAGTAAGTAATGGTAAAAAACCGGCACGGCACACATTACAATGGACATCAAATAATGCAAACACAGTTTGGGATGCCATAGTAAACAGTTTACAAATAATGAATTCAACTGCCTCAAATAGGCTCCTAATTTATGACCTTATATATTTAGCACAATATCAAACTGACCTGTGGAAGAGTGGTAAGAAATACTCTTATATAAGGTCAGCTTTACTGCCACCTGATGTACCCCTTATTATTTTAGATTCAACAACTACTACCGAACAATATGAACGGCTTCTAGGAAAACCGGTTCAATCTGTCTCCTTGCCTAATGACGCCCCAATTGAGCACCATGTTCAGGTAACTCAAATTCTAGATGGGCAATATCCGAGAGGAAGTCTACTCGAATATAACAACGGTCCTACCCAACTTACAAACATAGCATCAAAACTATTACGGACCATGGCATTATATGTTGGTGGGAAAGAGTGGAACCTCATAACACATAAATCAGTGGCTGATAAGGTAACCCAGGATCTCTTTAACATAACTGGTGGAGGTCTTATAACCTACTTTGGTAATGTGAGTGGTCTAAATGATCTTGAAAACGCCGATATTGTTACTGTTATGGGGTTTCCCTTGCTTGGTTATAACAATTTAGTTCAGCAGGCGAGAATTGCTTTTGATACAGGATGGCATGTTGAAGAGATTATAGAGCAGACTAAAAAGGTTTGGATGGATGCTGGAGCTGATAATTGGGGTCACTTGAGTTTTCATGACGAGATCACAGGCGTTGAGTGCCATATAAGTAAATACTCTGAAATATCTATTGAAGACATTAGCCAAATCATCGAACAAGGTAACTTTATCCAAGCATTGGGTCGAATAAGACCTTTTGATACAAAGATGGCTTCACAAGGTTCTGGTTTTAAACACCGTCAGCTTTTTGTTCTTTCCAATCAGCTAACAGGAGCAATACCAATAGATAGAGCCATAAAACATTATGGTTTGAGGTCACTTTTTCTGTTGCCCAAGAATAAAACCCAGTTAGACACCCTTGCAGTCATAACAGATATGATAGAAGTAGGCATTGATCCCGATAAGATTAGTTACTCTACTATAATTAAACATTCCGGTATTATGAATATCCCCTTAAATCCGAATACGTTGAAGAGTCAGTTAAGTCGATATGGTGGAAAAAAGAGGTTTATAAATACAGCAAGTATTATGGCAAAAACGCCTAATCTGAAGAGTTGGATACTTGGCAGTATAATTGGAGCAGATGCCACAGACAACGATAATAATGACAATCAAGTGCACCTATTGGATTTAACAGAGCAGTATAGCGAAACAAGTTCTATCATCAGCTCTGTAGCTGCTATAGAATTGACTACCTTAGTCCTCAATACTAAGGCCCGCGCATTAAGAGAGTTTGCAGAAGGTCCATCTTTTAACGATCTGGCAAGAAATAGGCGCATTGAAATAATGATTCGTATCCTTCGTGAGGAAATAAATATGGGTGATTATTCAATGAGACTCGACTGTTTTAATTCACTGGATGAATTACTGGGATTAATTGAACATGCGATAGTTCAGGAGATTGACGCCAATGAAGTACTTGGATATGAGCAAGACCCTATGTGGGAATAACGTTAAGATCAAATAATAACTACTACCCGTTCTTCTATTAAAACAGAAATCAACCACCCTTGTTCTTCCCCCACCTGAACAAGTTATCGAACCCTACATAAATCTCATTTATACAAGGCCCCCGTAGATATATAGCAGGATATGGAAGATAAGTTGTCGAATTCCTGCCTATATTCTTACTGATCATACTATGCAATAGCTATTCTGTAATAAAGGTAAAATATGGCTAATGAGACTTCAGCTAACTTAGGCCTGAAAGTCAGCTATGGAAAGCTGCTGATGCGCAGCGATCAAATATGGATGCAGCCGAATATCAACATGTGGCACTGGGTTTATCTTCCTAAAGTATATCTCTGATACCTTTGAAGAAATGCATGCTAGGCTTGAAGCTGATCGCTCTCAGGGTGCTGATCCTGAAGACCCGGATGAATATCGTGCAGTTTCTGGGTACCAAAAGAAGCTCGCTGGGCAACCCTGGGTGTATGAAGGGATAATCACTATTGAATCTAGGGAGTAAAAAATATGCAAATGCCAGAAATGTTCGACAATGTGAGCAAAACCGTCAAGGACGATTTGACAGTCACAATAAAGAAGGGCGACAAGCTGTCCGTGGCGGCGGCGTGTTTTTCCATTTACGCTTATCAAGCCCTCAAGAAGCAGCTTGATGGCATTGATGAATTGCGCTTTATTTTCACCTCACCGACATTCCTGAAAGAGAAAGCTCCTAAAGAAAAACGGGAGTTCTACATACCCCGCCTTGATCGCGAGCGTTCCTTATACGGTACAGAGTTCGAAGTTAAACTTCGCAACGAACTTACCCAGAAGGCTATTGCGCGTGAATGCGCCGACTGGATTCGCAAGAAAGTGAAGTTCCGCTCTAACCTGACAGGAGGCAACATTAGCGGGTTTATGAACGTGATCGGCGAAGAAACAACGACCTATATGCCACTCCACGGATTCACCACCGCTGACATCGGGTGTGAGCGCGGCAACAATATCATCAATCCAGTCAACAAAATGTTTGCGCCGCTTTCGGGCGAGTACGTTCGAATGTTCGGCCAGATATGGAATGACAAGAACCTGATGCAGGACGTGACCGAGCAGGTCATTTATGGCATCACAACCGCTTACAATGAAAACGCTCCGGAGTTTATCTACTTTGTGGCGATATATAACATCTTCAACGAGTTCTTGGAGGAAGTTTCCGAGGACGTACTGCCAAACGAGGCGACTGGCTTTAAAGAGAGTAAGATTTGGAATAAGCTTTACACATTCCAAAAGGATGCGGTTCTAGCGATTATCAATAAACTTGAGACCTTCAACGGGTGCATCCTAGCGGACAGCGTCGGCCTGGGTAAAACATTCACCGCCCTTGCGGTCATCAAGTACTACGAGAACCGAAACCGCTCCGTGCTTGTACTATGCCCTAAAAAACTGTCGGATAACTGGAACACTTTTAAAGATAACTACATCAATAACCCAATAGCCACAGACCGTCTGAGGTACGACGTACTTTACCATACAGACCTTTCGAGGGATCGTGGCAAATCTAACGGGCTTGATCTGGACAGGCTCAACTGGGGCAATTATGATCTTGTGATCATCGATGAATCACATAACTTCAGAAATGGCGGCGAGTTCTATGGTGAAGACCGCCGCGAGAATCGTTACCTTCGTTTAATGAATCGTGTCATCCGCACGGGTGTGAAGACGAAGGTATTAATGCTTTCGGCGACCCCGGTCAACAATCGCTTTATAGACCTGCGTAATCAGCTTGAACTCGCCTATGAGGGCAACCCGAATCTAATTAATGACAAGCTGGGAACGAAGCGCACGATAGACGAGATTTTCCGAAACGCACAAAAGGTGTTCAACCAATGGAATAAGCAGGCTGAAGGCGAACGGACTACGGACTTACTCCTAAAGGCGCTGGACTTTGACTTTTTTGAGGTGCTTGATAGCGTGACCATCGCCCGCTCCCGCAAGCACATTGAGAAATATTACAACATGGGTGAGATAGGTTCGTTCCCCGAACGGTTGAAGCCGCTCTCCCTGCGGCCCCGCCTTAGCGACTTGGGGAGTGCGATAAACTATAAAGAAATCTATGATCAGTTGATGAAGCTGAACCTCTCGGTTTATATCCCGACCAATTTCATCTTCCCGAGCCAACTTGCTAAGTATGTAGACACGTCGATCAATATTAACCGCGCCGGGCGCGAAATGGGTATACGACGTTTAATGAGCATTAACCTATTGAAACGCCTCGAAAGTTCCGTGGAGTCCTTCCGCTTGACCCTCGGGCGCGTTAAAAAACTGATTGATGATACCATTGCCGAGATAGACGCATTTACCGTTGGAGGTGGCTCCGTTATTAATGGTAGGGAACTTATGGGTGACGATGTTGACTTTGATGACGACGACCGCAACACGGAGTACTTCACCTCCGAACACAACATCAAAATCGACCTCGCCGATATGGATTACAAGACATGGCGTAACAGGCTCTCGGAGGATGCCGACACCTTAGAACTGCTGAAACTGATGATCGATGACATTACGCCAAAACACGACACCAAACTCCAGACCCTGTTTGGGCTGATCGAGAGCAAGCTGACCAACCCAATAAATAAGGATAACTGCAAAATCCTTATCTTCTCGGCATTCTCCGATACGGTGGAGTACCTTTACGCAAACATAAGCACATTTATAAAGTCGAAGTTCGGACTTGATACAGCGATGATCACAGGCAGCGTGGACGGCAGGACGACGATTAAGGGGCAGCGGGCTTCGATGAACGAGGTGCTGACATTGTTCTCCCCGATTTCAAAAGACAAGAACCTGCTGATGCCGAACAACCAAAACGACATCTCTGTGCTGATAGCCACCGACTGTATTTCGGAAGGCCAGAACCTACAGGACTGCGATTACTGTATCAACTACGATATTCATTGGAATCCCGTGCGGATTATTCAGCGTTTCGGGCGAATCGACCGTATTGGCAGCCGCAATGCGGTTATTCAGCTTGTAAATTTCTGGCCGGACGTAGATTTGGATGAGTACCTTTCCCTTAAAGGGCGTGTAGAAACGAGAATGCGAATTTCCGTGATGACCGCCACAGGTGACGACGACCTTATCAATGCAGAGGAAAAAGGCGACCTTGAATACCGTAAGGCGCAACTAAAACGGCTTCAGGAGGAAGTCGTGAATATTGAAGATATGCAGTCAGGCGTCTCCATTATGGACTTGGGGCTAAACGAGTTCCGTCTCGACCTGCTTGAATATGTGAAGCGTAACGGCGACATGGACACGGTTCCATTTGGACTTCACGCCGTTGTTCCCGCTTCAGAGGATTGCCCGCAGGGTGTGGTGTTTGTCCTCAAGAACCGTAACAACAGCGTGAACATCGATATGCAGAACCGACTTCACCCATTTTATATGGTATATGTGGGAAGGGACGGAGAAGTCGTTTGTGACCACCTTTCGCCCAAGGAACTGCTCGATAAGTACCGCTCTTTGTGTAAGGGGAAGGACATGCCCATGATGGATATTTGCCGTGAATTCAACGCCGAGACAAAGGACGGGCGGGATATGCGGAGCGTATCCTCACTGCTGACTGACGCGATTAACTCCATCATTGACGTGAAAGCGGAAAACGACATCGACAGCCTATTCAGTCCGGGCGGCACGTCTGCCCTAAATACCAAAATCAGCGGATTGGACGATTTTGAGATGATTTGCTTTCTTGTGGTGAGGTGACGCTATGTTAGGGTTACCCCGCTCGACTGAGGTTAACCGCCGTGTGGCGAAAGAAAAACTCTACGCCAATGCGACGCTAACCACCCAGTTGCGCGACGTGATAAAAGTCCAGATAGAGTCGGTCATCTGGCGAAACAAACTGGCGAACGGTACGGTTGGCGTCGCTACCGGCGAAACCGTGAAAGAGATTCAGGTGTTCGAGGTAGCTTTAAGGCAGCGTGAGCTTGACAAGCGCATCTTGCCCGTCATCGCTAAAGCGATACCATACAAAATCCTATTTGTGCTGACCTTCGGGGATGAGGCGCAGTCGTGGATGGAAGCTTCGGGCATTTTCTACAATACGGACTGGTTTTTGCATGACAAGTTTACGCTGAAGTTCGAGGGGCTGAACCTGGACGCCGTTTATGAGAATTTAATACGACAAATTGCGGGCGGGCGACTCGGTACGGAGGGCGATATTTCCGAGGCGGTTGACTGTGATAAACGACGACAGATACTTGAACGTAAGATTGCAGCCTTAGAAAAGAAAGTCCTGCGCGAAAAGCAGTTCAACCGTCAAGTCGAGCTGAACGGCGAACTGAAACGGCTTCGAACCGAGTTAGAGGTGTTAATTCGATGAACCACGAATTTGAAAAGATAATCGTGGTATAAGAAACGCAAAAAAATAGGAGGAAACAACCCATGCTTAATAAAATGAAATTCGAGACTCCTAACCTGACTGCCGAAAACATGGCAAAGCTTGCCGAGCTCTTCCCTGGCGTGGTTGCGGAAAGCAAAGTAAATGTTGACCTGCTGCGTTCGTATGTAGGTGAGGAAATATTCGGAGACGAAGCCTGCGAGTTCACTTGGGTGGGGAAACGTGCCTCGATTGCCGAGGCGGGTCTCCCCATACGCAAAACTCTTCGTCCTGTGGTAGAAGATGAAATAACCCCGTCAGGTTCAGACAGCACAGGAAAGCCTTACTGCAGCAGTGGGAGCAAAGATTGGGACACTACGAAAAATCTCTATATCGAGGGCGACAACCTTGACGTACTAAAGCTCTTGCGGGAGAGCTACCCCGGCAAGGTCAAAATGATATACATCGATCCGCCCTATAATACGGGAAAAAACTACATCTACCGTAATGATTTTTCGGTTGATACAGACGATTATCTTGAAGAATCAGGTGAAATAGATGAAGAAGGCGCTCGCCTTGTTGCTAATCCGAGGACTTATGCTCGTTTTCATTCTGCTTGGCTCACTACAATGTACTCACGGCTTATGGTAGCACGAAATCTGCTATCAAGAGACGGAGTTCTTGTTGTTGCCATAGACGAAAATGAATTTGCGGCACTATCGTTGATAATCAAGGAGTTATTCGTTGAGTCTGCCTTCGAGCACTCCTATGTTTCGGTTGTTCACAATCCGCGTGGACAACAAGGCATCAATTTTTCCTACGTCAACGAGTATCTGATTTTTGTCTATCCAGCTGATGGGAAAAAGTATCTGGCTGATTTTCCGAAAGATGAAGTTGATTCCCGTACGTTACGCGATAGTGGCACTGAATCCGATAGGACAGATGCACGTGCTTGTTTCTACCCTTTTTATGTGAAAGGCGGAAAGATAGTCAAGATTGGTGATGTTCCAAGCGATGACTATCACCCCGCTTCGGCAAATATTGATCTCCCCGATGGAACTGTTGAGATATGGCCAATGACTGATAGCGGTGATGAAAAAAAGTGGCGTTATGCAAGGCAGAGTGTGGATGCTATATTCGAGAAACTCGAACCCAAAATGGGTAGAAAAAGCATTCAAATCATCTTTAACAAAGATGAAGGAACCATGCGAAGTGTGTGGGCAAATGCAAGATACGATTCAAGTGAGTACGGCACAAAGTTGCTTGATAAGCTGTTTGGGGGAGCCTCCTTCACTTTCCCTAAAAGCCTGCATGCTGTTTATGACTGCGTTAAAGCCGCATGTAAAAACGACAAAACAGCATTGGTGATGGACTTTTTCTCCGGTTCAGCAACAACCGCTCATGCAGTTATGCAATTAAACGCAGACGATGGTGGTGCGCGCAAACACATAATGGTTCAGTTACCTGAAGATCTTGATGAAGCGCTTGCGAGAAGTAGTGATGCCAAGACAAAAGAATCAATTAAAGCCGCAATCCGCTTTTTAGACTCAATTGGCAAGGCACATACAATCTGCGAACTTGGCAAGGAGCGTATACGCCGCGCCGGGGACAAAATCAAAGCCGAGGCGGGCTTAACTGCGCAGGGGCTTGACATCGGATTCCGAGTCCTAAAACTCGATGACACGAACATGAACGAGGTTTACTATGCGGCGGGCGACTACACGCAGGATATGATTCTGATGATGCAATCAAACATAAAGGAAGATCGAAATGACATGGACTTGCTCTTCGGCTGCCTGCTCGACTGGGGCTTGCCGCTATCTATGCCGCACTATCACGAGAGGATAGACGGCTTCACCGTCCACACCTATAACGGCGGCGACCTGATAGCTTGCTTTGAGGAGAAAATCAGCGAAACGGCAATCCGCGAGATTGCAAGCCGCAAGCCACTCCGTGCCGTGTTCCGTGACAACGGCTTTACCAGTTCGCCAGAGAAAATAAACGTATTCGAGATTTTCAAACTCCTCGCGCCTAATACCACGGTCAGAGTGATATAGGGGGTGCGATGATGAAGCTACAATTCCGGCACCAAAAGTTCCAATCGGATGCAGCGACTGCCGTTTGCGACGTGTTCTCAGGTCAGCCGTTCCACGCGCCGACCTATATGATAGACCCCGGCTTTGGGCAAATGGGGCTTTACGATGCCCGAAACTTCTCGGGCTTTAACAACGCGCCCGTGGTTATCAGCGATGACAAGGTTCTGGAGCATATTCGTACAATTCAACGATCTGGGCAAATCATGCTGTCCGACGCCCTTGATGGACGCTATAACCTGACCGTAGAGATGGAGACTGGCGTAGGTAAGACTTACACCTATATTAAGACGATGTATGAACTCAATAAGCGGTACGGATGGAGCAAATTTATCATTGTCGTGCCAAGCGTGGCCATCCGCGAGGGCGTATATAAATCGTTCCAAATGACCGAAGAGCATTTTGCCGAAGATTATGGCAAGAAAATCCGTTACTTCATCTACAATTCGGCGCAGCTTACCGAGATTGACCGCTTCGCCTCCGATAGCGCTATAAACGCGATGATCATCAATAGCCAAGCGTTCAACGCCAGAGGCAAGGATGCGCGGCGTATATATATGAAGTTGGACGAATTCCGCTCCCGCCGCCCCATTGACATCTTGGCGAAGACGAACCCGATTCTGATAATCGACGAGCCACAGTCGGTCGAGGGCGCGGCTACCAAAGAGAGGTTGAAAGAATTTGCTCCGCTGGTTACACTCCGCTATTCGGCGACCCATCGCGCGGATAGCGTATATAATATGATTTACCGCCTTGACGCGCTCGAAGCTTACAACAAGAAGCTTGTTAAGAAGATTGCCGTCAAGGGCATATCGGTTTCTGGCAGTACCGCCACCGAGGGGTATGTGTATGTGCAGAGCATTAACCTCTCTAAAGGCAACCCGACGGCGACAATCGAGTTTGACATTAAAAATAAAACAGGATTCAGTCCAAAAACGAGGGTTGTTACTGAGGGCTATAGCCTCTTCGATAACTCCGGCGAACTCGCCGAGTACAAGGACGGCTACACAGTCCTGCGGATTGACGGGCGTGATTCATCTGTTGAATTTACCAATGGCAAGAAGCTGTTCGCCGGCGATGTTATCGGTTCGGTCAGTGAAGAGCAGCTGCGCCGCATTCAGATACGGGAAACTATCCTCTCCCACATCGAACGGGAGCGACAGTTGTTTGCAAAGGGCATAAAAGTTCTGTCCTTGTTCTTTATTGACGAGGTGGCGAAGTATAAACAGTACGACGCGCACGGCAACCCAACGGGCGGTATTTATGCGCAGATTTTCGAGGAAGAATATAACGCCATTATTGGCAGTATGCAGCTTTCGCTTGAAGATTCCGAGGACTATCTGAAATACCTTGAGGGCATACCTGCCGAGCGGACACACGACGGATACTTCTCTATAGACAAGAAAAGCGGTCGAATGATTGACAGCAAACTCGGCGACAAGAAGGAACGTACCTCCGATGATGCTGATGCTTACGATCTGATAATGAAGCACAAGGAGCGCCTGCTTGACCGCCGCGAGCCTGTGCGGTTTATCTTCAGCCATTCCGCTCTCCGCGAGGGCTGGGATAATCCCAACGTATTTCAGATCTGCACGCTGAAACAGAGCGGTAGCGATGTCCGCAAGCGCCAGGAAGTCGGTCGCGGCTTACGCCTTGCCGTCAACCAGAGTGGCGAGCGTATGGACGAGAACGTCCTCTCTCGCGAGGAAATACATAATATCAATGTGCTGACTGTTATCGCCAACGAAAGCTATGACAGTTTTGCCAAGCGCTTGCAGAGTGAAATTGCCGAAGCAGTCGCCGATCGTCCTCGCAAGGTGGAGGCGAATTTGTTTATTGAGAAATTCGGCGAGGATACTGCCCTTGCAATTTATGAGAGCCTGATTGAAAACGGCTACGTCAAGCGCGGTGAACTGACAGAAAAATACTATGAAGCAAAAAAGAACGGTACGCTTGAAGTGCCGGTTGAAGCCGCCGGCCGTGCAACAGATGTTATCGCTGTGCTTGATTCCGTCTACGATCCGAATGCCAACAAGCCAGAGAACGCCCGTAAGAACAACGTAGAAGTCACGCTTGACAAAGATAAGATGAACAGCCGCGCGTTCCAAGAACTCTGGTCGCGCATCAACCGCAGAAGCTACTACGTCGTCGGCTTTGATGAGGATGAACTTGTCAAAAAGGCTATCGCGAAACTGAATGCCAGGCTGCGCGTATCAAAGATTTATTTCAAGGTGGAGAAAGGCGAACAGGCAAAGACAATCGAGTCCAAAGCTCAACTACAAGCAGGCGAGGCATTTGTCCGCGCCGATATGGTGCGTGAGGAAGCGTCGTCCTACACGAAGATGAAAGCGAGCAGTTCGGTTCGCTACGACCTCGTGGGCAAAATCGTAGCCGAAACAGGGCTGACCCGGAAAGCCGTAGCTGCGATACTGGTCGGCATTGAAAAAGCAGTGTTTAGCCAGTTCGCCGATAACCCAGAAGAATTCATTATCCGAGCCGCCAACATTATCAACGAGCAGAAAGCCACGGCAATTATCGAGCATATCACCTACGACAAGCTAGCATCCGTGTTCGGTACGGAGATTTTCACTGAACCCGACCTCAAAAAAGGAGCCTTGGGCGTAAACGCTATAGAAGCCAAACGGCATTTGTACGACTATGTCATTTATGACTCAACAAACGAGCGCGACTTTGCTGCAGAGCTGGAAGCACATAGCCAAGAGGTCGAGGTCTATGTCAAACTGCCAAAGGGCTTTTATATCAGCACTCCTGTCGGTAAGTACAACCCCGACTGGGCAATTGCGTTCTACGAAGGTAAGGTGAAACACATCTACTTTGTTGCTGAAACGAAGGGCGATATGTCCACAATGGAACTTCGTAAGATTGAGGAAGCCAAAGCTCACTGCGCTCGCGAGCATTTCCGTGCCATTAGCGGCGAGAATGTCAAATATGATGTAGTTGACAGCTATGAGAAGCTATGGGAACTGGTACAGGGATAATGATTCAGGCTGCCTGGGGTGCATTATCGTTTAATATATATAGATTGCTTTGCACCCCTTCAAATCTTTCCCGATCGTATTCCGTAGATTAGGGGCGTAATATGCGCCCCCTTAGCTGTCTAATCAGGACATTGTTCATAAATTCCCTTGCAAATGTAGCTTACTTAAGTAGCCTTTTAACTCGGCTTGATCTCTTTATAAAGTTGTTCACCGGAGAAGCTGCCGTATGTTGCTTCTCAATATCACTTTCTGACAGAACTACATACCTCTTTGTCATCTCAAGATCAGCATGACCCATAATCTTCTGTAGGGCAAATACGTTCCCTCCATTTCGCAGGAACATTATGGCAAATGTGTGTCGCAAATCATAGGGGGCTACCTGAGGACAACCTGCCTCCTTGCAGTAGTTAGTCAGTCGCCTGTTCCAGCTGTTTCTGTTGAGCGGAAATCCATCACAGCTTATAAAAAGCAGGTCCCCAAACTGTTCAAACCGTACAGATATCAGCTTTTTAATGAGTTCTACCACAGGTGTTGATAGTGGCAATTCTCTTGTTGTCCTTGTCTTGGCAACCTCACTCCTAACCTGGATTTTCTTATATGCGCTATCAAAGTCGTCTATCTTAAGACCAAATGCTTCAGATGGCCTGATGCCTGTATCTAGAGTCAACAGGATCAGGGAATAATCCCGCAACCCAGTATAGGTGGCGGTGTCTATTACCTTTAATAGCTTTTGGATGGTGTCAGGCTCATGATGCCTGATCTTCCCCTCTTCTTTCCTGGCCTTGAGCCCAAGCCGCTTAAGGGGATTTGCCTTCAATATGTCTCTCTCAACAGTCCATGCTAAGAAACAATGTAGATTCTTATATCGGAGGTTATAGGTGACTGGCGACTTGTCTTTGTATTGCTTTAGGTATGACAATAAAGTGGCTTCTAAGGAGTCCATCTCCATACTATCCTGCTCGCTGGATAGTAGGAACTTTGAAAGGTTGTTAGTGTAATCTGATAGGGTACGCTCAGACATCCCTTGAGCTTCCTTAAAGGAGATGAATTGCTGAATTGTCTCTGACAGTTTTGCGCTGACAACTGGTTTAATACTTAGCTTTCTTACTGCTTTAGGCATCAAAAAACCCTCCTTAACTGACTTCAGTTAAGAAGGGTAGGCCGGGTGTCCCGAATGCGGGAGAAGCTCTGTAGTAGAGCACCGGCGCACTCTCGAAACCCGTAATATAGGCGTTTGGAGCGGGAAAAGGGGTTCGAACCCTCGACACCCGGCTTGGGAAGCCGGTGCTCTACCACTGAGCTACTCCCGCATCAACTGGTGTATGGGATATTTTATAACATCCTCACCCGGTAGTCAACTGGCCGAGCAGGGAATCCCTGCTCGGCTCAATATTTTATTGGTTTTGTTCGCTCAGCACCTTTTGCAGATCCTGGTAGGTCCAGTGCGGAGAAGCGTTGGGGATAGTTCCCACAAATCGCAGCTTGCCATTTTCCGCCTTCATGCTCTTGACATTGAATTTCTTCTGCTTGGCTATACCGCCCTGTACCAGATAGGACTGAACGAAGCCGGTGATTTCACCCTGGTACTGGTTCAAAACGGAAGCCGGAATCGATAATCGGCCGACCTCGACCTTTTCCAGAACCATCTGCACCTTATTGTTGTCAATCTGTCCCCTGGACTTAATATAGAAGGGGAAGTCATGCTTAAACTTAACGTAGTCAAAGAAGTCGTCGATCATGGAGGTAGGAATACCGGTCATACCGGCGAAAATATAGAGCCGGTTGACGGAAATGAGTCCTACCATTTCAGCGCTGCCGTCCGTATTGATCAGTATCTGGGCATTGCTTATGGGCCAGCTCTTCCAGCTGCCGGTTTGCAATAGGCCGGTTATTTCGGCGGAAGTCAGGACTACGTCCACGTTTTGCGGCTGCCAGGTGGTTACCAGAACCTGAATGAAAGTACCGCTGGTTACCGGTCCGCTGGGTTTGGTCGGCCCGGGGGTCGGTTGGGGTTGTTCCGTTTTGCTGGGCACCTTTAATTTCGGACGCTTCTTGGCTGCGTCAGCAATCAACTGCTGGCGGGCATTGTCATCCACCACCGGGGGCATTGCCTGAATCGCCAGTTTGGTCATGGCGCTGTCCAGGTCCTGCGGCATAGGCCTTACACCCAGATCACGCGGGCGATCCGATCCAAAAACACTTGACAACCAGGGGAGGAAGCCCAGGTAACCCAGAGCCAGAACCAGGATCAGAATGAGAACTCCCAGTATGATAAGTATCTTTTTTGCCATTCTTAAAGTCACCTCCCTTCCAATGGAAGAATATAATCCGGAGTTAGATATGTCTAATTTGACAGGTGGGCTAGTAGTCTGTAACACCTAAAACTTTAATTCCCCGCCGGCCAAATTTCCGCAGGACTTTGTTGTCGTCAATCGCAATACGTCCAGTAT
>DHRK01000068.1:0-46843 GCA_002410325.1 Syntrophomonas sp. UBA5314 | reverse complement strand
GGCGGATAAACTAAACTTTTAGATGTTACAGACTACTAGTTACTTTCCAACGTAAGTATCATTTTGCCAGGTGCCTTCCATTACTTTGCCATTGGCATAGGTATATACTCCCCGGCCGTTTAATTGGCCGTCTTTGAAGTCACCTTCATAGCGATCGCCGCTGGGCCAGGTGTATAGGCCTTTTCCGTTGCGCTGATCGTTTTTCCAGGCCCCCACGTATTTACGCCCGTCAGCCCAGGTAAAGGTTCCGCTGCCCTCACGGTTCCCGTTGACCCATTGGCCTTCGTATATATCACCGTTGGCATAGGTGAAGGTTCCCTTGCCATTTTGGAGATCGTTTTTCCACTCGCCTTCATATTTGTCGCCATTGGGCATAATAAGGACTCCGTAACCATCCTTCTTTCCATCAACTATGCCTCCGGAATACTGGGGCGTATATTTGCTCTTTATCATCCAGAAGCCGATTACGGCTATCAATATGACCGCGCCGATTACAATTAGATTGCGTTTCATATGGCTGGCTTGGGGCACTGCCGCCGGCGCCTGCTGCGGCCTGGCCGGCGCCCCAGCCGGGGCGGCGCTCGCGTAGCCGGTTTTACCCGCGGCCTGCCCCCTCGCCAGTACTTCAGGGCTGGCAGCCGCCAGGGCATTTTGGAATTCCTTCAGGTCCGGAAAGCGGTCTTCGGCTCTTACCGACAAGGCTTTCAGCAAGGCCGCTTCAGCAGCGGGCGGTATTTTACAACCCAGTTGAGAGGGACTCTGCATGGTATCCTGGGCCATGCGGTCCAAAGCATCGGGCGGAACGGCTCCGGTCAAGGCCCGATAGAAGGTAGCGGCTGCGGCATATTCGTCGGTCCAGGAGCCCTGGCTGCCCTTGCTTCTATACTGCTCTTCCGGGGCGTAGCCCGGTTTGAGTATAACTGACAGGCTTTTACTGTGTTCACCCATGGCATGACGAGCCGCTCCGAAGTCCAGTATCTTGACCAGGCCTTTGCCGGTGATGAAAATATTATCCGGGCTGATATCCCGGTGCAGGATACCGGTTTGATGTATGACCCGCAGGGCATCGAAAACCGGCATCATTATCTGCAGGGCGTCTTCATATTCCAGACGGCCGCCTTTGGATTGGATATATTCCTTAAAAGTCTGGCCTTCTATATAGTTCATTACAAAATAGGCGGTGCTGTTTTCCCGGAAGAAGTCCCTGATCGATACGATGTTGGGGTGATCTTCAAAACTGGCCAGGGTTCTGGCTTCCTCTAAAAATTTCTCCCGGCCTTCATCGAAAAAGGCCTGGGAATCCGCACTGGTATAAGCGGTAACCTCGGTGTTGCCCGGAGCCCGGGTAGCAAAATCGCGGGGCAGGTACTCCTTTATAGCCAGTTTGAGGTTTAAATCCAGATCCCAGGCCAAATAGCTTATGCCGAAGCCGCCCTGTCCCAGCACCCGGCCCAGTAAATACTTGCCGCGCAGAATGGTTCCAGGCGGCAGGTGCTGGCCCGCTCCCAGCGCGTTCCCTTCCCTCCAGCCGCAGTATGGGCACTCAGCAGCTTCTCCTTTGTCTGCCATACATCCCAGGCACAGTCTGTTTACATCCATTTTCCTCACCAATTCCTGTATTTAAAAATATGCTTGGTAGTATTATTTTAAGATATTACGGTGATACGAAGACATCGTTTTTCCACATTCCTTCCTGTACCTGTCCGTTGGCCCGGGTCAGTTTGCCCCGGCCTTCTTTCTTATTGTTGACAAAGCCGCCTTCATATTTATCTTTGTTGGGCCAAACATAAACTCCCTGGCCTTCAAGTAGGCCATCCTTAACTTCCCCGGTATATACGGCTCCGGTATTGTAGTTGATGGTTCCCTGGCCGGTCATGGCTCCCTGCTTGAAATCACCGGCGTATATATTCCCGTCGGGGAAGACGTATCGGCCCTGGCCGTCCTGGATGCCCATCTTCCAATCACCCTCGTATGAGCTGCCATTGGCCGATTTCAGCAGGCCCTTGCCATCCGGCTTACCTTCTTTCCAAGTGCCGGTGTAGGTGGTTCCGTTGGCCTGGGTCATGGCGCCCTGGCCGCTGGGCTGGCCTTCCGCCATTTCGCCCACGTAGGTATTGCCGTTGGTATAGGTAAAGGTATGCTGGCCGGTTTCTTTACCGCCCCGCCACTCACCTTCGTATCTTCCCTGGGCCGGCACGGTTACGGTGCCCTGCCCGTGCGGTACATTGTTTTGTAGATCCCCCTGGTACTGGCGTCCGTCGGCAAAAACATAGCTTCCTGTAGTCTTTTCAGGACTGAGCATCCACCAGACGGCGCCGATCACCAGAGATACAAGGATCGCAGCCACCGCAGCCAGCAACAGACGGGGGCGGGGTTTTACCGCGGGGCTCTTTTCCTGATGAACCTGGAATTGAACGGGAGCCTGGTAGTCCGGAGACTGGGGCACGCTCTGCTGAGCGCCCGGAGACTGACCGGCGCTCAAGGCCTGCTGAAACTCTCTGATGTTGTGAAAGCGATCATTGGCCAGAACCGCCAGGGCTTTGAGCAAAGCCGCTTCGCCGGCCGGAGGCAGCACCACTCCCAATTGGGAAGGCGGGATCAGCTCTTCCCGGGCCAGGCGGTCCAGGGATTCAGGCGGAACCCGGCCGGTTATCATCCGGTAAATGGTGGCCCCCACCGCGTAGATGTCGGTCCAGGGCCCCTGGTTGCCTTTGCTCCGGTACTGCTCTTCCGGAGCGTAGCCGGGTTTTAAAACCACCGAAAGGCTTTTGCTGTGCTCTCCCAACGCCTGCCGGGCCGCCCCAAAGTCGAGGAGCTTTACTACTCCCTTATCGGTGATAAAGATATTATCCGGACTGATGTCCCGGTGGAGAATGCCCACCGAATGAACCTCCGCCAGAGCGTCCATCACCGGCATCATTATAGCCAGGGCGGTTGAGAAATCGAGTTGGTTATCCGGCGCTTTTTTTAAATACTCTTTGATGGTAACGCCTTCGATGTAACTCATTACAAAATAGGCGGTTTTATTCTCTCTGAAAAAATCACGGACTGAAACGATGTTGGGATGCTCTTCAAAACGGGCCAGGGTTCTGGCTTCTTCCAGGAATTTTTCCCGGCCTTCCTCAAAAAACCGGCTGGAATCCCCCGTATAGAGCGAGACTTCCGTCTCTCCCAGGCTGCGGGTGGCAAAGTCCCGGGGCAGGTATTCCTTTATGGCCAGTTTTATGTTCAAATCCATGTCCCAGGCCAGGTAGGTTATGCCAAAGCCCCCTTGACCCAGCACCCGGCCAATCAAGTATTTATTTTGCAGAATAGTACCCGGCGGCAGGTTTTGACCGGGCGGGAATTCCCGGTTTTCATCCCAGCCGCAGACCGGGCAGATCTGATTTTCGCCTCTGTCATACATACAGGCCAGACATAAATTTTTCGGGTCCAAAGAACAACCCCCTACTCATAAAACGGTTAACTATCTATTAATTCCACTGAATTGAATTCACTTCTATCATCACCCTTCTAAAGGATGGGCAGGTGAACTTTGTGCGGTTTTAATTCTTACGATCATTAATATTAAACAGATGACTATGAGGGTTCCGTATAGCCAGGGATATATCTGATGATCCAGGGACCCCCGGATTACTGATGCCCGGAATCCGTAAAGCCCCCATCGCCAGGCAGTAAACCACAGGCCCAAAGTTAAAATGGCCAGGCCCGAGATTTTTCGGCCGTATCTTTTCAAGACCCAGATGCAGACAAGCGCACCGGCCAGAGCAGCCAGTGCTTCATACAGCTGAACCGGATGCAGTCGAGCCGTCCGGGAAAATAAGGTCATGCCGCTGGCCATGATCTGGTAGCTGAATGCCTGGGCCTCGGGCGGAAAAGAAACGCTCCAGGGAAGGCCGCTAACTTTGCCAAAACAGCAGCCGTTTAAAAAGCAACCGGTTTTGGCCAGAGCCAGCCCTATACCCAAACCGGGAGCGAAAGCGTCACCCACCACCCAGGGATTCAAACGCAGGAACAGACAGGCCGCCAATCCCAGGATGCCAGCCAGCACCAACCCGCCATACACTGAAAAGAACCGGAAGTGCAGATCAAAAACGCGGGCCATGGTAAGCGAAGTAAGCCCTCCCTGGCTGAACAGATAAAGCAACCGGCTGCCCAGCAGGGCAGCCAGGTTGACTAGCAAAATAATAAATAACAGGCTTCTTCTATTCAACTGTTTCCGGCTTCCGACTATATAGGCGCCAACTGATACACTCAAGGCGAACAGCCCCATAAAAAGCCGGTAGGATGAAAGGGTCAGCGCCAGGCCTCCCCATGATAATACTATCTGTGGATACAAATTGCCTCCCTAGTTCTTGGGCACCGTTACGGTAGCATTAACCGCGGTCATTATGCCCTTCATGGAGAACGAACCATCCTTGGCTTTGGAACTGAAGATTCCGTTCAGGACCAGCTTGGCATCAGTCTTGGCCAGCTGTTCCATATAGGCAGAAGACGTAGTTCTCATCTTGACGAGGTTTTCTTTCTGCTCTATTTCCTGCTGCAGTTTGGCTTTATCAGCATCGGCGGCACTGGCCAGTTTGGTTTTGAGAGCGGCTATCTCATCCTGCAGAGCCTTGGTCTTACCCTGTTCTTCAGTGGCCTTCGCGCCCAGTCCCTGCTGGTATTCTTTGGTCAAAAAAGAAATACTGATATCCTGAGTGTCAATAGTATCACTGCCGCTGGACGGATTGCTGATAGTCAACTTGCCGTTGGCGTAGCTTACCGGAACTGCTTCCGGCTTGCTGCTGCTGTCCTGGTCCGTAAGCCCCTCTATATTCATGGTCATGGTGCCTTTGCCATCGGCTCCAACCTGTAAATCAACTACTACCGGCAGGGGAGCATCTTTGAGAGCTGCCAGGATGGCAAAAGCGCATGCCTCTCCGGCCTGTTCCTCACTGGTGGCGCCTGTGGTCTGCTGGGGAATATTAACCTCGGTGAAAACCATTACTCCGGTATAACGCCCGGATATTTCTGTTGCTGGGGGATAATTGGCGTCTTTGGTGGTGGCCAGTTCATCCCAGGTGGGTACCTTGGGCGGGGCCACGTTTTCACTGCCGGTGCTTGTGCTGGTGGTTCCGGTATCTCCGGTTTGCTTCTTACAGCCGGCCACACTCATAGTGCCGAGCAGTAAAAGCACCGCGCAGAACAACACCATCCATTTCCTGAAATTACCCTTTCTCATCTCACCACTCCTTAATCTCTTTAAGATCCTGCCAACCCCCTAGTACACTGTCAGCCCCAATCTACATTGGTTAAAAAATTCCCGTATAAAACGGCCGCTCTAACAACCATACTTCGGCACCTTCTCTTCTTCTATAGAAAATCGCAGGCACCAGCCATCCTGGCAAATATGTATTATGGGTTTTATAAGCGGTGACAATCAATACGGAAATCGAAACCAGGTTTGATATTAAATTAGGCTTGACAGTGTACTAGCATACTCTGGTCACAACGGTAACTATAGGTGTGCTTTCGCCACTTCTTACATTTTTCCCTGCTTTTTCACACAACTTTGGGCAGGCTGATAGTACTATAGAAATACCGGACTATTATAACAAAGAACCGGGAAGTATCTCCCGGTTGCGCAAAATTATTTGAAGAATTTTACCCCTTTAAAATTTGTTTAGTCCATCCAGAATAGCCTCCAGCAGATCCCCGGTGGTCTGGTTCCCCACTTCCAGTTTAACCAGGGCCGCATGGTCCATTTCGGTAGGCCCCTTGTTGATTATAACCAGGTCCTGGGCAAAGGTGCTGAAGTCTTTGACGAAACCGGCCAGAGGGTATACGGTCAGGGAGGAGCCGATCACGATCAGCAGCCGGGCGCTCAGGATCATGTCTCTGGCGCCGACATAGTTTTTGATGTTTTCCCCGAAAAGAACCACATCCGGTTTTATAACGCTTCCGCACAGCGGGCAGCGGGGAACCGTATCGGGGAGGCGGTCCAGGCAGCTGCTGTCAAAGGTTCCCTGGCAGCGTATATCAGTGCATATGAACTGCTCGGCATTACCATGAATGGGGATGACGTTTTTACTCCCTGCTTTCTGATGCAGATTATCAATATTTTGGGTTACAACTCCCTTAATGAGGCGCTTTTTCTCCATTTCAGCCAGCAAAAGATGGGCCTTGCTGGGCTCCACCGGCGGAAAGGTAAAGTACTGGCGGTAAAAATGATAAAATTCATCGGGATGACGGCGGAAGAAATCTATATTGATGATATTCATTACCCGGTTTTCACCCAGTTGCCGGTATATGCCGTTTTGCCCTCGAAAATCGGGGATCCCTGCTTCCGTACTGATCCCCGCCCCGGTTACCACTACCGTATTGGGGGACAGCTTCATCGCCTTTACAATTTGCCTTATCGAGTCATTCACGAGATTTATCCCTCCTCATACCGTCCGGGGAGTAGGCCGGGCGATCTTGCGTCTGGCCCCTTCCGGAACTGACAGCTTTCCTCCAGATTCTGGACGATGTTTTTAACCTCCAACCAGTCTTTTACCCGCTTGACGTTGCTGACCTGGAGATGCTGATTATAGGGATAGGAAAAGAGCAGGACCGGCAGCCAGCGGCTCAGCTCCAAAGCCTGATCGTGGTGATCCTCCAGCATAATCTCCACCCCGTTGTCCAGGCAGGCATCTACTTTGCTGGAATAGTGAAAATTGCTGGTAGTGTTCATGATCAATTTGTGGTACACAACCCGATGCCTGCCCAGCCATTCCCGGGTGGCCTGTTCGATCCCCGGGGAATACTTTTGGCGCGAAGTGATCAAAACCAGATTATGCCGGCTGCTCCATTCACGCATTATTTCCACCGCCATGGGCTGGGGCTTAACATGGGTATAAATATCCAGCAAAGATCTGGCAAAAAATCTTTCTACCTCCGGTCCCGGCCAGCCCAAAACATCTTCTAATAAATAAGCCTGCCGGTTGGGAACCAAATTCAAGTGGTTTTCCCGGCCAAAGCATTGAGCGTACTTTAGAATGATCTCCGAGGTTCGGGTTATGGTGTTGTCAATATCGATACCAATGCGCATTCTCTTCTCCCGCCTATAATTAAAAACAGGGCTGACGCCCTGTTTCTTTTAATTCAAACCGGATTTAACCGATTTGGCGCTCTGTAGTTATTCTCTTAAAACCGGTGTTTCTCCTGCCACGGGAACTTCGACATTTTCGCGAAAACATCCTAATTTGTTGCTATTGCTCTCTAACCGGATGGGCTACCTTTTCATGCACTTTGGCCATTTCCCAAACCGCTCCCAGGAATATTCCGCTGCACAGGAACAAGAACTTTATGGTGCCCGGTTTGACCATGTCTATCGCCCCCTTTGTTTTTACTTATTGTTTGGCTAAAACCGGTCGCTTCATGCTCAATAATTTATGTTAATACACCCTTCTGGATCCTCTTTTACCCGATTATTCATTTCCTAATTAAGAAAAAAAGAGTATAGGGGGGTGATGTTTCTGTTTCCATCACCCTGCCTATAGAGAAGTGATATAAGGGGGTTATGGGTTGGGTACCCATACCGGCTAATATGATTAAGGGGGAAATCACAACTTGGGGCGCAAAACGTATTATAGCTTGTTTGACTGAAATTAAACTATTTTGTTGCTCCTTACCCAGATATTCATTTTGTCAGCCTCTTTAATGAGCTCATCGCGCAAATCGGGGTGAGCAATGTTGATCAAGGCTTCGGCTCTCTGCCAGGTCGATTTGGCCTTCAACATGGCCACTCCATATTCGGTTATCACATAGAAATTAATGCTGCGAGGTACGGTAACAATTGCTCCGGGGGTCAGAATAGGTTTGATTCTCGACTTCAGATTTCCGTCCTTATCTTTAAAGGTTGAGGTCAGGCAGATCAAGCCTTTACCGCCTTTGGAAATATAGGATCCGGATATGAAGTCCAGCTGACCTCCGGTGCCTGAAATATGCCGTATTCCTGCTGATTCCGAGGCGACCTGGCCATAGAGGTCGACTTCTATAGCATTGTTAATCCCGACGACATTGTCGTTTTGCCCAATAATATAAGGATCATTTGTATACTCCACCGGGTAAAGGGCGCAGGCGGGATTGTTGTCCATAAACTCGTAGAGTTTGTTGGTTCCCATGGCGAAAGTGTAAACCATCTTGCATTTATCCAGCTGTTTATGCCGGCCGGTTATACGCCCCGCCTCGTACATGTCGACAAAAGAGTCAACCAGCATCTCGGTATGCACGCCCAAATCCTTGAGATCCGATTGGGCTATCATGGCCCCAACTGCGTTGGGCATAGCGCCTATACCCAGCTGAATGCAGGATCCGTCCTCAATCTGCTCCATCACGATGCTGGCGATCTTTTTATCGGTATCGGATATGGGCAGCTCTGGCAACTGGGGCATGGGCTGGTTGTCCCCTTCAACAATGAAGTCGATTTCGGAAATGTGGATTGACTCCCGATTGCCACCCAGGCATTGCGGCACACTCGGGTTGACTTCGACAATAACGATCTTGGCCGCGTCACAAGCATTAGGAGTCAGGGAACACGATGTTCCAAAATTGAAGAAGCCATGTTTATCCATGGGCGCTACTTTTATCATAGCCACATCAACATCCACATAACCTCGATAGTAAAAACTGTTGGCTTCATGATAGGTCAGCGGTATATAGTTGCAAAGATTCTTGTCATGCAATTTCCGGCTGGCCCCGCTGCAATGCCAGTCATTATAAATAAAGTGCTTTCTCTCCGGATCCGCCAGTACCGCCTTGGGTTGGAACGGACAAGTCGTAGTCCTTATGTTAACGTTATACAGTTCATCGACTCGCTTGGCCAGAGCAGCATCCAGGTAGGCGGAATTCATCATGAACTCCCCATAATGAACTAGATCCCCTGATTTGACTACTTTCAGGGCTTCATCTACAGGTGTTAACTTGCGCTGGTATTCCGAACTGTAATTCACTTAAATTACATCCTCCCTTTAAATCCTAGTACTCAAAAACATCTACCGGAACATCAATTGCTGAAGTGTCAGCATCTAAAACGATTTCGGAAACCGCCCAGACGTTGGGTACTACATTGCGCAGGTAGTATTTAGCAGTGGCTACTTTGCCGGAATAGAAATTGTAGTCATAATGATCGGAGCCCAATTCTTTAGCCTTCTTGTCAGCTAACAGGCCCTGATCCAAAATCAGACGGCCGCAGTAAAGTTGGGCGGAAGCGGTCAGCACCCGGCGGGAGTAGAGCGGCACCAGGCTTACATTGCTCTTGAAGTATCCCTGCAAAGCGGCTGTCATTTCTTTATAGGCCTTCAGAGCCTTTTCCAGATTGGCGAATTCCTTGGCAAAGGTTGCGTTGCCCTGGTTGGCCTCGCAGAAATCCACCATTTCCTGCACCCAGCCGGCAAATACGGAGCCGCCCTTCATGCTCATCTTGCGTCCTACCAGGTCCATGGACTGGATGAAGTTGGTTCCTTCCCAGATGGAGTAGATTTTCATATCGCAGGCCAGCTGGCCGACCGGATATTCTGAACAATAGCCGTAGCCGCCATAGCTTTGAATGGCTTCACCGCACAGCCACCAGCCTTCGTCGGAAGGATAGGCTTTGCAAAGCGGGGTGGTCATTTCAATCAGATCACTGGCCGCTTTTCTGACGGCCGGATCGGGATCCCGGTGGCGCTGATCAAAAGCCAGATAAACCCGGTACATCATGGCCCGGATGGCTTCAATATGCGCTTTACCCGCCATAAGGGTGCGCTTGATATCTTCGTGGTTGATGATAGCTACACGTCCGGCCTTGGGATCAGTCATCAGCCGGCCCTGGATTCTCTCTTTGGCATTGTCGCGGGCATTGGCGTAGGCGTTAATTACACAGGAGAGAGCCATGTGACCGGTCTCCATGCGGGCCAGGTTCATCATCTGGAACATCTGAGCCATGCCCTGGCCCTTGCCATCGTTTTCACGGGGGTCGACGCCCAGCAGCCAGCCGCGGCAGCCGTCGTTTTCACCCGCAGCCAGGGCGGCTGTGACTGATCCGTGCAGACCCATTTTATGCTCGGCTCCGGTGGTTACGAAGTCATTGTCTTCCAGGCTGCCGTCTTCATTAACCCAGTATTTGGGGACGACGAATAATGAAATACCTGCGGTTCCAGCTCTGGCGCCCTCTACCCGGGCCAGATAGAGATGGATGATGTTTTCGGTAAAGTCATTGTCGCCGCCGGTGATAAATATCTTGCTGCCTTTGACCTTGAAAATACGCGGATCATCTGTCGGATAAGCCTTGGAGAGAATGTCGCCCACGTCTGAGCCGGCGCTGGGCTCGGTCAGGCACATGGTGCCGGACCAGGTTCCGTCCATCATCTTGGGCAGGAACATGGCTTTTAACTTGTCATCGGCATAGCTTTGAATAAGTCCTGCTGCCCCGCTGGTCAAAAGGATATAGGGCATGAAAGCCGGGTTGGCAGCGCAGATCATTTCCCATACCGCGGCATAGAGCATTTCCGGCAAAACCATGGCGTCTTCGGAATCGTCGACATTGCTGGTTCCCCAACCTTCTTCCTGCAATTTGTGGAAAAGGGGCCCAAAGCTGGGCGGGGTAGTGACTTTGCCGTCGGCAAAGGTAACCGGATTTTTTTCACCGTCATCGTTGGTCGGTTCGATGACTTCTTTGCACATCTTGAGGATAGGCCCTAAGACCGCTTTGATGTCATCGCGGGAATAATAGTCAGCAAACTGCGGATAACTGAAGACTCCCTCTGTGGGCAGCCATTCCGATATTATGAATTCGAAATCGCGTATATTGTTTACTGCAAAATTTGATGCCATTTAGTTTTCCTCCATTCATGCTAGGTTTTTAAAAACCTGGGTGATGGCCTTGAAAGCCATCACCCAGGAAAGTTACGTCCTATATATTGCTATATGTCTCTGGTCCACAGTGAGCAGTATGCAGGTCCACCGCCTACGCAGAGGGAAGCTCCGCCGACTGTCTTACCCTGTTTTTCAAGTTCATAGTACAGGGAAACAACAATACGCAAGGCTGTACATCCTACCGGATGCCCCAGCCCAATTCCGGAACCATTTACATTGACCTTGCTCAGATCCATTTCGATACCGAAGTCTTCTTTCAACATGCGGCCCACTCCGATGAACTGTGGGGCAAAGGCTTCATTGATTTCCCAATATTCTATGTCTTCATATTTCATGCCCGCTTCTTTCAAGCATTTGGGAATAACAACTGCCGGACCCAGACCCATCACTTCGGGGGCTACGCCTTCAGCGCAGATATTTATCAGCTTCATCAAGGGTTTTACACCCAGTTCGAGTGCTTTGGCTTTGGACATAACGATAACCGCGGCAGCGGCGTCATTTAAGCCGGAAGCATTGGCGGCTGTAACGACTCCGCCTTTTCTGAAGGCGGCGGGCAGTTTGGCCATGGCTTCCATATTGGCATCGGGAATCATATGTTCATCTTTATCGTAGAACTTGGAGCCCTTTTTGGACTTGATTTCTACCGGCACGATTTCCCGCTGGAAGGTTCCGTCCTGGGTAGCGCGAGTAGCTCTTTGATGGCTCATCATGGCTAATTGGTCGCATTCTTCCCGGGTGATTCCGTATTTCTCAGCAATATTTTCAGCAGTTACCCCCATATGGCCGGGAACCAGGCGGTCCACCAGGCCGTCGTGGAGCATAGCATCTTCAATCTGACCGGGACCCATGCGATAGCCCATTCTGGCTTTGGGAATCATGTAGGGTGCATTGGTCATGCTCTCTACACCCACTACTAATGCAACATCGTTTTTCCCCAGTTGTATATGGTTCACAGCGACGTCCAGAGCGCGCATACCTGAAGCACAATTCTGGTTTACATTGCAGGCATTGCTGGTAACCGGCAGACCGGCCTTCATGCCCACTTGGCGAGCAGGCAGTGAACCCTGCATGTGAGGATAAACTTCGCCCATAACGATCTCCTGGATAATATCAGGGCTGATTCCCGCTCTCTTAATGGCTTCTTGGGCAACGGTAACAGCCAAATCAATGGCTTGAATATCTTTTAAGCTTCCTAAAAATTTCGCTATAGGCGTTCTACACGCACTTACGATCACAACATCTTGTATTTCTTTCGCCATTATTAAATGCCTCCTCAAATAGTAATGATCTGTTTTCTTATTTACCCTGGAATACCGGTTTTCTCTTTTCCAGGAAAGCTCCCATGCCTTCTTTTTGATCGAAGGTGGAGGAGCACATGCCGAACATGTCTGATTCAATGCTCATAGCGGTATCCAGGTCGGTCTGGAGTCCCTTGCCGATGGCGAACTTGGCGAAGCCAACCGCCAGGCTGGCTTTGGATGCTATTTCTTTGGCCATTTTTCTGGCTTCATCCATTAATTGATCAGCCGGATAAACGTGATTGACCAGACCGATGCGATAGGCCTCGTCGGCCTTAATGGTGTTAGCCCGATAGGTAAGTTCCTTGGCCCGGCCTTCGCCCACTATGCGGGGCAGGCGCTGGGTGCCGCCAAACCCAGGGATAACCCCCAGTCCCACTTCGGGTTGGGCAAACAGGGCATTGTCAGCCGCCAGCCTGATATCACAGGCCATGGCCAGTTCGCAGCCGCCGCCCAGGGCAAAGCCCTTAATAGCTGCGATAACCGGTTTTTCCATCAATTCGAACATGCGCATGGTCTTCTCTCCGTAGTCTGAAAACTCGCGTCCTTCGACCGCGGACAGGGGCTGCATATAGGCTATATCCGCACCGGCTACAAAGGCTTTGTCTCCCGCTCCGGTAATGATCATTACTTTTATACTCGGATCGGCAGAGACGTCCGCAATAGCCAATCTCATTTCGGTCAAGGTGTCTTTGTTCAGGGCGTTTAAAGCCTTGGGACGGTTAATGTAAAGGATGGCCAGATAGTCTTCCTTTTCGAGAATGATATTTTCAAAGGCCATTTTCAAATTTTCCCCCTATAAAAATTGAACTTCGTGTGTACCAAGGCTTAATAGCTGTAAAAGCCCTTCTTGGTCTTCATGCCCAGCCAGCCGGCCCGTACATATTGTTTTAACGGAGGGGCGGGGCGATATTTGGGATCGCCGGTCTCTTCGAACAGGGTATTGCAGACTTCCAGGGCGATATCGATGCCTACCAGGTCGCCCAGGGCCAGGGGTCCCATGGGCCAACCGGCACCCAGTTTCATAGCCGTGTCAATGTCAGCCACGCTGGCCAGTCCTTCATAAAGGATAAAGGCAGCTTCGTTTATACCGGGAACCAGGATTCTGTTAACCACGAATCCGGGGCCTTCCTTTACCTGAATGGGCTTCTTGTTGATAGACTTGGACAGGGCAAAGACGGCGTCAACCGTTTCCTGGGAGGTCTGAGCAGCTGCAATAACCTCAATCAGTTGCATTACCTGAGCAGGATTGAAAAAATGCATACCGACCACTTTATCCGGCTTCTTATAGGCAGTGGCGATTTCAGTGATGGGAAGTGCCGAGGTATTGGTGGCAACAATGATGTCATCGCCCAGAATACCAGACAGTTTGCCGTATACGTCTTTCTTAATGTTCATTTTTTCTAAAACGGTCTCTAAAACGAAATCAGCCGCGCTGACATCTTCTAGCTTAACGGTACCGGTTATTTTCAAGCCGTCTGCGGTTCCAGCCGGAACCTTACCCTTTTCTTCCTGTTTGGCAATACCTTTTTTAACATTGGCTATACAGCGATCTACCACTTCCTGATAGATGTCATACACGATAACTTCTTTGCCGGCCACTGCAAAAGCCCAGACAATACCGGTGCCCATCGTGCCTGCTCCCAAAACAGCGATCTTGTTGAATTCCATTAAAAATAACCTCCTTATATTGATTTTCTAGGACGACTAAAACGCTCGATTCTCTAGCATACCCCCTTTAATGATCAAAGTAAGATGTATCGAATAACCGCTTAAAGCGAGGCAATGGTTTCTGCTGTACTTTAGATAGAAGCAAAATCCATGCCATGTCCCCAAAAAATTTTGGAGGGCATGCAAAAAGGGCGTCCTGCCGTGGCTTTTCAGCATAACGCCCTTTTATTTAGTCCTTTGGTATAAAATACCATTGTCCTATATTGAGATAGTTATTTCCTCAAGCTGCCTAAAAATCAGTTAATATTTGTATAACCATACTCTCTCAAATTGGGAGACCTATATATGGAAAATAATGACTGCTATTCTCCCTCAAAGCTTACCGTCCTTAAGACTGCTCTATGCCGTACTTCTCCAGCTTGCGATAGAGCGCCGAGGTGTGAATTCCCAGCATTTTGGCGGTATGAACCTTGTTGCCATGGGTCTTTTCCAGAGCCTGAATAATGATCTGTTTTTCCAATTGCTCAATGGCATCCGGCAGGGTGGCAAAGCTGGCCTCGTTTTGATCGTTTGGATCATTCTGAAGGAAGGCCTTTTCCACCAGACTGGGAAAGTGTTTTATGGTCAAGCTGTTTTCCCGGTTCATGTCAGCCAGATTTAGAGCCCTTTCCAGCAAATTCTCCAACTCCCGGACATTACCCGGCCAGGCATGGTTCTGCAAAAGCTCAATGGTTTTATGGGAAATTTTGTTTATATGGGTGCCAAGCTGGTTATTGATCTTTTCAATAAGCCAGTTTACCAGCAGCGGAATGTCTTCGTTTCTTTCCTTAAGTGACGGTATGCTGATGCGCACTACGTTGAGCCGGTAATAGAGGTCCTGGCGAAACTTCTGCTCTGCCACCATCTGTTCCAGCTCACAATTAGTGGCGGCTATAACCCTTACATTTACGAAAATGGGTTTGGTTCCTCCGACCCGCTCCACCATCTTGTCCTGCAAAACAGTCAGCAGTTTGGTCTGCATGGGCAATGGCATATCGCCTATTTCATCCAGAAAGATGGTTCCGCCCATGGCCAGTTCAAATTTTCCCGGTTTGCCTCCCTTTTTGGCTCCCGTGAAAGCACCCTCTTCATATCCGAACAGCTCTGATTCCAATAGATTTTCTGGCAGAGCCGCGCAATTGATACGCACAAAAGGGTAGTCCCGGCGCTTGCTCAAATTATGGATGGCATGGGCGAATAATTCTTTGCCAGTGCCGCTCTCACCAGTAATTAAAACAGTCGATTTAGTATGTGCGGCTTGCTGTGCCATAGATTTAACCTTGACAAACTCTTCTGATTCCCCGATTAAGTCATTAAACTCCCATTTGGCCCGATAGCCTTGGCGAAGTTCTTCCTTATATATATTGAGTTCTTTTTCTGTTTCCTCCAGCTTCTTCATCAGGATCTTGGCGCCGGACATATCCATAAATAGACTACGGGCACAGGCGCCGATTATTTCATCATCTTTAATAATCGGCAAACGGGTAACAATATAATCCTGCCCCTGTATGGAAAAGATGTCCGCCTGATCAATCCTTCCGCTCTTCAAGGTTTCCATAAGTTGTGATGTAGGGCTGACCTCTTTTATATGCCTTCCCACCGCCTGGTTTTTTTCCAATCCCAGGGCATCCAGGTAGGTTTGATTTATAGCGGTTATTATGCCATCTCTGTCAACGATAACATAAACCATATAAGGGCTTTCGATTAAAGCCTCCGAAATGGCCTGAAATTCCTTTTCACTCTCCTGCAGCTTTTGCACAAAAATCTTGGCTTCTGATATGTCCATAAAAAGGCTCTTGGCTATAGCTCCGATGATCTGGCCATCTTTAATCACCGGCATCCGGCTAATTATAGTATCCTGCCCGTTGATGGGCCAGATAACCGCTTCATCAATCCGACCGGTTTTCAAGACCTCCAGAAGCTCGGAATGGGGTGTGATTTCTAATATATGCTTGCCCAGTACTTCTTCTTTCTTAAAACCAATGGCATTTAAATATGTCTGGTTCATGGTAGTGATATACCCATCCTTATCAACAATGACGTAAACCATATAGGGGCTTTCCGTCAAAGCTTCCGACAACGCCTTAAATTCCTCCCGCGTTTCTTGCAGCTTCTCCATCATAATCTTGGCCCCGGACATATCTAGAAACAAGCTCTTGCCAACCGCTCCGATTATTTCGCCGTTTTTCATTATCGGTAAACGAGTTACTATGGTATCTCTTCCGTTTATCGGCCATACATCCGCTTTATCTATCCGACCGGTACGCAGCACTTCCGGGAGTCTGGTGTTCGGTATAACCTCTCTAATCTCTTTCCCGATCACATCTTTTTTCTCCAAACCCAGCGCATCTAAATAAGTCTGGTTCATCATGGTGATATAGCCCTCTTTGTTTACGGTTACGTAGACCATATAAGGACTTTCAATCAAGGCCTCGGAATAAGCCCGGAATTCCTCCTCGGTTTCCTGCAATTTTTGCATCAGAATCCGGGCTCCGGACATGTCCAAAAAGAAGCTCTGCCCTATAGCTCCTACAATTTCCCCATCCTTTACAATAGGTATACGGGTCACTACGGTATCCTTGCCGTTGATGGGCCAGATATCCGCTTTGTCAATTCTGCCGGTGCGCAGTACCTCAGGCAGTTCCGAGTGGGGCAGTACTTCCAGCACATGTTTGCCGATCGCCTGGCTTTTATCCAGACCAAGTGCTTCAAGAAAGGTTTGATTCATAACGGTAATGTAACCGTCTTGGTCAACTATAACCAGAGCCATGTAAGGACTTTCCGTTAAAAGTTCATTAATGTCCAGCAAGCTCAAATCTAACATGCCAGAGCCCCCTTATTTGTTTCCCTTCTTCTCTCTATCTATCTCTCGCTATATTTTAACACTTATGGATGCAGGTGTTATTCCCCAAATAATGGCTTCGTAGACCTCCTTTCCACCGTTTACAGCGCATTACGCTCATTTCCTGGTCCAGGATCGAAAAATCCTGCTTATAAAGGTAATCAGCCATATGCCCAAAATGTATAAGGCCGCCAATTGTATATTACTCAGGTCTTTAAAATCTAAGGTGCCCGCCCACAGCAGACTGCCGCATATAACCATGCCTTCTATTAATTGCTTCTTCATCCGTACAACCAGCTAGGGCTGCTACTACTGCCCAGCCGGATTCCTCACTTTCCAAAATCTGATCAAGCCATTCATGCTTATTGTATTTTATCATCTTATATTTAAAGAACGTGGCCATTTACTTTTGATGGTTTTATATGACCATGAAAGTTTAAAGACGTGATAAAGTTGATTCAGAAGGATGGAAGGTATCACTGGATATGCGTCCAGGTTAAATTTTTGTATAAAATTTTAAAATTGCTAGTTGACTTAATATTACAAAGAAAATATAATATCCTCAAGTGGCGGAGAAATAAAGGTTTATCCATATTTTAGTAAAAACCAGTTAGTTAATTCAAGTTAATTAATCCAAATCAATGTGAGTCTGAATTACCTGTTCACTAAGTCGACTTCAGTTAGTTAACCCAAATTAGTTAATTCATTTATTAAATTCGCAGGTTCAAAATCCTTTCTCCGCCACTAATATTAAAATACCAAAGAGGCTATAAAAAATAGCCTCTTTTATTTTCATTAATAATTCATCAACAAACTAAAAAAGCCCGGGGTCTCCCCCGGGCAACTGCTATTTATTAAAAAGTATTTCCATAGATACTAACAACTAGCAACAAACCCTTATCTAATATATCAATTAACCTCAAAATAGTCTCAAAGCAACCCACACCCCAGAAAATCACCACTCAGTAAGTAAAGAATAAAACAAAAATACCGGGGTCCGAAAACCCCGATATTGCTTGATTCATATGGTGGGCGCAGAGGGTTTCGAACCCACGACTTCTACCGTGTGAAGGTAGCACTCTCCCGCTGAGTTATGCGCCCGTTGCCTGTTTATTATATCATTTTAAGCCTCAAGGGTAAAACTCCCGGAGGCTCGACTTACTTAAAAAAGGTGCCGCTTACAATGGTCTGTATGCGGTTCGGTCCCACCGCTACTATTGACTGTTTGATCCCCGACAGTTCTTCCATTTTATTTATATAATTCCGGGTGTTTTCCGGCAGATCGGCAAAGCTGGTTATGTTGCTGATATCCTGTTTCCAGCCCGGCATTTCGATATATACCGGCTCACAGTCCTGCAGAACCGACAGATTTTCCGGGAAATCATAGATCAGTTCGCCCTTGTACCGATAAGCGGTGCAGATCTTTATCGTGTCAAACTGGTCAAGGACATCCAGCTTGGTGATGGCCATGCTGGTTAAACCGTTGACCCGAACCGCGTAGCGCAAAATCACCGTATCCAGCCAGCCGCACCGGCGGGGCCTTCCGGTAGTAGTGCCATACTCGGCTCCCTTTTCGCGCAGGGCCTGCCCGATTTCACAGGTCAGTTCAGTTGGGAAGGGGCCTTCTCCCACTCTGGTAGTGTAAGCCTTCACCACTCCCAAAACCTGATCGATAAAAGTGGGTCCAACGCCAACACCTATGCAGGCGCCTCCGGCGGTGGGATTGGACGAAGTTACATAGGGATAGGTACCGTGGTCTATGTCCAAAAGGGTTCCCTGGGCGCCTTCGAACAATACCTTTTTGCCCTCTTTGATGGCGGTGTATACCAGCAACGATGTATCTGCCGCATATTTGCGCAGGGCTTCGATCTGCCCCATTACCTGATCATAAAGTTCCTGGGCGTCAAATCCCTGCTCGCCGTATATTTCTTCAATGAGGCGGTTTTTGTAGGCCACCTGGGCCTGGAAGGCTTCTTTGAACGGTTCTCCTCCGGTGATAAAATCCCCCAGGCGGAAACCGATTCGGTTGATCTTATCGGCATAGGCCGGTCCAATGCCCCGTTTAGTTGTCCCTATCTTTTTGTTGCGGTCTTCTAGCTCATCGATCTTCTTATGGTAGGGCAGTACTACCGGCGCCCTCAAACTGATGCGAAGGTGGTCGGTATCTATGCCCCGTTTGGCCAGACCGTCTAATTCCTCCAATAGCTTACCGAGATCAATTACGACCCCATTCCCAATCACGCAAACGGTCTTGGGATAGAGAATGCCAGAAGGTATTAAATGGAGCATGAACTTTTCGTCCACAACCTCAACCGTATGACCGGCATTGCTGCCGCCCTGGTAACGGACCACCAAATCTGCCTGTTGAGCGAGGAAATCGGTTACTTTGCCCTTGCCTTCGTCTCCCCACTGTGCTCCCACCAATACTAGAGCTGACATTACTTCACCTCCTGGTCTACTGCGCACGCAAAAATAGCGCTGGTTTTGCCAGCAAACTCATCTTAGCAAATGGCCCCTAAAGTGTCAACTAAAGGTGGCTTTGCCCTCGTCTGGTTTTTTAACCCGTGGTAAAGGCGGCTGTTTAGGGGAGCTTTTAAGTGGGGAGGTGAGTGATTTCATTATGAAGCAAAAACGTGGTGGTAGGCTTCGTTGATGTTTTCTATTCCAACTATGTTTAAACCCGTAAATCCGCAGGGGATGTCCTTGATATTTTCTTTGGGTATTAAAAGAGTCCGCATTCCCGCCTGCCTGGCTGCCAGTATCTTTTCATTGATGGCTCCCACCGCTCTAATCCGGCCTTGAATGGAAAGCTCCCCGGTGACGGCTACATCCTGTCGGACCGGCCGGTCCTGTATGGCGCTCAGGGTTGCCAGGTATATGGCGGTACCGGCTGAAGGACCGTCAACCCGGCCTCCTCCAACGATGTTTATATGCAGGTCGTAGTTGTGAAGCCTTTCCCCGGTTTCCTTGCGCAGAACCGAAGCGGCATTAAAGACCGAATCTCTGGTCATGGAACCGGCGGTATCATTAAAACGAATACTCCCCTGTCCCTTCTTTTCAGCCGGAAAAACCACGGCCTCCAACTCCAACACCGAACCCTGGAAGCCGCAGGCGCCCAAACCGAATATCTTGCCTATTTCCGAGGTATCCCGGGCCAGTTGATTTTGCTGCGGCACCAGCCGGCTGTTCTGCACCGCCTCCCGAATATGAGTCCCGGAAACTACAAAGCGCTGGGCGCGCCTCCTCTTCTGGTTTATGGCCATTCCAAAGGCATCCACCAGCAGTTTATTGGCTCCCCGGCCATCGCTGGTGTATTCGCTGATTAAGCGGGGCACTTCATCCTCTATGTCAATACCCAGTTTGGCAGCCGATTTCCGGGCGATTTCCCTTATCTGCTCGGGGCTCAAAGGCTGAAAAAAGACCTCCATGCAGCGCGACCGAAAAGCCGGATTGATTTCCTCCCGGCTGCGGCTGGTGGCCCCGATTAAAATAAAGTCGGCCGGCACTCCCTGCTCAAAGATCTGTTTTATATAGCGCGGTATTCGCTCATCACTCGGATCGTAATAGGCTGAATCGAAATGAACCCTCTTATCTTCCAACACCTTTAAAAGCTTGTTTTGCAGGGTAAGGTCCATCTCGCCAATTTCATCTATAAAGAGGATTCCCCCGTGGGCATCTGAAACCAGTCCCAATTTGGGCTCAGGTATACCCTGCTCGGCCAGGTCGCGGCGCGCTCCCTGATAGATGGGATCATGGACCGAACCCAGCAGCGGGTTGGTGGCTTCGCGCGGGTCCCAACGCAGGGTGCTTCCATCCACTTCTATGAAAGGCGCGTCATCCGTAAAGGGATTGCCGTCCTTCCCCCTTACCATCTCCAGGGCCAGACGGGCGCAGGTGGTCTTACCCACTCCGGGAGGTCCATAAAGCAGAATGTGCTGAGGGTAGGGGGTATTGAGCTTGGCAATAAGGGCGCAAACGGCCTGTTCCTGCCCGACAATATCCTCCAAACTGGAAGGGCGCAAAAGGTCCAGGACTGAACAATTCAATCTCTTTCGTTCCAGCTTTTCCAACTGAGCATATTTTTTCAGGGTCTGAGCATTTTCCGGAGTGTTGTTGGCTTCTTTGAGGATTTGAACTTCTATTTCCCGCAGGTATTCATTATAGCGTTCCTCAACCCGCTCCTGAATCCGTTGTTGCAGGGCTGCTTCAATTTCCCGGCGGGCGCAGTCTTCGACTACCATTTCCTCCAGCCGTTCCAGAGCCGCTGGCAGGTCCTCTTCGGGCAGTCGCTCGAGCGTCATATCTTTTTTGATCAAGCGGTGCAGGGCCAGCATTCGGTCCTCGACTTTTCGCGAGTCTAGAAGGTCAGCAACCTGGATTTTGTTGGCCCGCCGCTTTATTTCTACTTCCCCATAGGTGTTTTCCAGGCGTTTGTACAGTGATTCGATCTTTTGGTGCAACTGAGAATCCTTATCGTAAGGTAAACCTTTTTTACTGCCTCTTTTCACCAAATCTTGTTTCACTGTACATCCTCCCGGCTTTATTCTGCTACTACTATGATGTTTAGCTCCGCCTGGATGGAAGGATAGATCTTCAACTTGACGCGGTATTGGCCCAGGTGCTTTATCGGATCGGCCAAATCGATCTTCTTTTTATCAACATCTACCTGCATGGTTTGTTTTAACACGTCAGAGATCTCCCGGGCGGTTACGGCACCGAACAATTTGTCCCCGCCCCCCGTCCGGGCCTTGATTTCTATGGTCTTTCCATCCAGCTGTTCTTTAATTTGCTCGGCCCGGGCTTTTTCTTTATCTTTCTGCTTTTGCTCCCGGACCTTCTTTTCCTGGGTTTCTTTCAAAATAGTGTTGGTGGCCTCCCGGGCCAACCCCTGTGGTATCAGGTAGTTTCTGGCGTAGCCGTCGGCTACTTCCTTGACATCTCCCTCTTTGCCCAGGTTTTTTACCGTCTGGTTCAATATCACTTTCATTCCGGTTCCTCCCTTCGTGAGCGTAGCCTTCTAAAATCGAGGAGCGCGTCAAACAAGCCGAACAGGCTTAAAAATATTATCGCCGAAGGAAGAAAAACCGCACTTAAAATGATCAAAACAACCATCAGCCAGCGGCGGGGGTTGGGATTCATTTCCCCCATCTTGTAAACCACGGCCGCCAGGCCATAATAACAGGTGATGGGCGCCATGACCACTAGAATATTGGAGCCTATATAGTAATAGACATCCTTTTGGTCATAGCCCCACAGGCAAAAGGCCAAACCTGCAATAACAACCCAGGCCAACACCCACGGCATGGCTTCATTTAAATAAGGTTTTCTTATTAGACGATCTATTTTTCGCCTGAGGCTTAAAAAACTGGCTGTTAAGAGGATGAAAAATACTGCCACTATCCCCTGAAGATAGTAACTGGCCGGCAAATGGCGCGCCACGGTGTGGGCTAGGTTTTTAAATGTAGCCTGGAGATCCTGTTTGCTGATTCCCTGCTGGGCATATATTTCCAACATGCCGGTGGATTCATAGGTATTGACGGCCTCTTCCAACCTCCGGTTGAGTTCGGTTTCCATTTCTTCGATGCCAATACTGCCCTGAGTATAGTAAGCCCATCCCAGGTACACGGAAACACCGGCCAAAACAACCGCTATTCCCCAGGTTCGAATTTTGTAATAGTCACAGCCCCGGGCCGCCAGGAATCCCATAGTATATATGGCCAGGCCGAAAAAGCACCCAAAAGCCAGGAGGGCTGCCGCACCTTCTTGTAGAACCAGGGTCGTCCCATAAGCCCGGTGGGCCAGGGCGACATAAAGCATAAGGCTAAAGCCGTTTAACAGGGCCATAAGCCATAAATAAACCGGTTTAAAATAAAGACCGGCCAAGACTACCAGGATACCCCAGGCGATGGTTAGCAACAGGGTTAATGCCGGGACGGCCAGTAGCAGAAAACATAAAATAGAAGTAGTGAGAGCGTAGAAAATAAATGAATGAGGCCTACCGGAATTATCGCGCCCCATCTGATCAACTGCTTGTTCTTCCACCTCTATATCGTCACCTCTTCTGCTGCTCTAAATATTTGAGTAATCCCATCAGATCCGTGTAGCCATCTTCGTTTAAGTCCAGACTGTTGGCCAGCTTCCATTTTACCATGCTCTCCATGGACTGGTAGCTTACCCCGGCCCGCTGCCCCAACAGGTAGGTACTGATCAAGACCGTGGCCACTGCGTCACTGATATCTTCCTGATCTTTTTTCACCAGTGCTTTTAAAAGGGCGGCAACGGATTCAACCAGATCGGCTTTAATCCACTCCATTATGTTTAAATCACTGGCATATTCCAGTTCCTGGCCCTTTCTTCGGGTCAAACGAATACACCCCCTTTTCCCTGGAACTTTCTTCAATCCAGAGGGTTTTTCCTGCTTGTTTAACCAGCAATAAAAAAAGCCCTCAAGAATGAGGGCTGGGTGTCTACTCGGCGGTGTAAGGCAGCAGAGCCATGGTTCTGGCCCTTTTTATGGCCACCGTCAACTGGCGCTGATGATGCGCACAGTTTCCGGTTATACGCCGGGGAAGAATTTTCCCTCTTTCCGTAATGTAACGGCGAAGACGGGAGATCTCTTTATATTCTATATGCTCGATCTTGTCGGCACAGAAATTACATTGTTTGCGTTTCTTTCTCCGCTCTTTTTTCAACTCTCTTACCTCCTCGGTCTAGAAAGGAATCTCGTCTTCTCCTTCCTGATTTACGTAATCGACCTCGTTGAGGTTTAGTTCGCGCCCCAGGGCATTCCAATCATCTTTTTTGGCTTTGCCGGATGAGCCAGAGGTGGAACCTGTCCCAGCTTTGTCCAAAAACCGGACATCGTCAGCAACAACTTCGGTAACCTTTCTCTTTTGCCCCTCCTGGTTTTCATAGGTTCTAACCTGCAGCCGTCCCTCAACCGCGGCCAGACGACCTTTTCCCAGGTAACTGGCACAGGTTTCGGCCAGGCCTCGCCAGACTACGATATCAATAAAATCCGTTTCGTCTTTATTGAATTTCCGGTCGATAGCCAGGGTAAAAGTGCAAACCGCTGTACCATTTGGAGTGTATTTGAGCTCTGGATCCCGGGTCAACCTGCCAATTAAAATCACCCTGTTCAGCACGGTTCATCCCTCCAAAATTATAACGATTACTCGTCTTTGCGAATGATTATATGGCGCAGAATGCGATCCGATATCTTGATGACCCGGTCGAGCTCATCTACGGTCTCGGGCTGCCCGTTAAAGTACCATAAAACATAGATACCTTCCAGGTAGTCTTCGATGCCGTATGCCAGCCGCCTTTTTCCCCAACCCTCAACTTCTTTAACAAACTCTCCACCGAAAGACTCAATAATTTTTTGCAGTTTCTCTTTGGTTTCGGCAATAACTTCATCAGTCAGGTCGGGTTTTAAGATCATAAATATCTCGTAAGCGCGCATCGTAACACCTCCTCCCTATGGACTAAACCTGTATAGACAGGTAACGGCTCCGGCCTTACAACCGGAGCAGGGCACTTAAGAATTATACCAGGATTTAGTTGTTGATGCAAGAAATTATGCTCGAATAGAAAAAGGGGAGTCTATTCTCCCCATCCTTATTAGTATTTTACAGAATCCCCTTAATAAGCAGGCTGTTTAGCTCTGAAACCGGTTTTTCAATAATATAAGTGTCGTTAAACAGCGCCTTAAGTACGGCTACCGGATCCCCCTGGCCCTTTCTCTTAAAGCCGATTATACAAAACCTTTCCTGCGGTGGCATGCTTTTTACCGTTACCAGATCGCCGATGTTGAAACCTGGATTGGGCACCAGTTTCAGATGCACGGTCCCACCCCCTTAGAGATCCTTTCACCTATTAATATATGCCGTAGGGAAGTATTTGGTTTAAGATTCCACCCTCAACATGCGTTTTTCAAACTGAAGGCGGGGCATCATTACAATTCGGCCACAGCCAGTGCATTTTATCTTGACATCAGCGCCGGTGCGAATCACCTGCCAATTGTAACTTCCACAGGGATGCTGCTTTTTCATGCGCACGGTATCCCCCAAGGCAAACTGTTTTCGTTCCATTGCTAAACCTCCCCCATATGGCTTCCCGTCAAGCTAGTCCTTAACCCTCACCGGTCTGAAACCCGGCTGCAGGACTCTCCCTACCCGGGCCGCCTTACTCCCCCGGCGCTCTAATGCCTCTATCAACTTGGCTTCATTGGCTTCATCGACTGCAATAAGCAAACCGCCTGCGGTTTCAGGCGTAAACAACAGATCGGTAAGCGGTCCCTCCAGGTCTCCATCTACTTCGGTATGTTTTTGCAGGTATTCACGGTTAGTGTAGGCTCCGGCTGGAATCAGTCCATAGGAGGCGTAGTCCAGGGCCGCCTTAATAAAGGGAATCCGCCCGGCGTTTATTTCTATTTCAACATTACTCGCCTGTGCCATTTCGCTTAGATGTCCCAGCAGCCCAAATCCGGTTACATCGGTTAACCCATTAATCGTCAGGTCCTGGACCAAATCAGGAATCTCGCTATTTAAGCGGGTCATCCAGTAGACCGCTTCATCATAGGCTTCGGTTGAAGCCATCTCAGCCTTTATGGCCGTAGAGATGATTCCCGTGCCCAGCGGTTTGGTCAAATAAATACGGTCGCCTACCCGGGCCCCATCGTTTTTTAAAACCCGGGCCGGGTGAACCAATCCAGCCACCGCCAGTCCATACTTGGGTTCCAGGTCGTCTACGGTATGGCCGCCCACCAAAAGGGCGCCGGCTTCCTTGACCTTGCTCAAACCCCCTTCGAGTATACGGTGCAGGATGTTTAAATCCTCGCACTCGGGATAACAGACAATATTCATGGCCATAAGGGGTTTACCGCCCATGGCATAGACATCGTTCAAGGCGTTGGTCGCCGCGATCTGGCCAAATACATAGGGATCATCAACCATGGGGGTGAAAAAATCCACGGTTTGGATCAAGGCCAGTTCATCGGTCAGTCTAAAAACTCCCGCGTCGTCGCGAGTATCTATCCCCACCAGCAGGTTGGGATGAACCGGCTGGGGCAGACCTTTTAGGATCTCTTCCAGGGCCCCCGGCCCTATTTTGGCCGCTCAACCAGCTGCCCTGACCATCTGCGTCAAACGTTTAGCCGTCATCCCACTCACCTCCCCAAAACATAAACCTTCGTTAGATTTTTTGCCAAAAGGCTTTGTAAGCCTTATATGCCATATATATATCTGCTTTGCTGGCCACTTCAAAGGGAGAGTGCATCCCCAGTAAAGCCACTCCACAATCCACGACTTCCATTCCATAACGGGCCATATACTGGGCAACGGTTCCGCCCCCGCCCAGATCGACCTTACCCAGTTCCCCGACTTGCCAGATTACGCCCTCTTCATCAAAAACCCGGCGCAGGCGGGCCAGGTACTCGGGATGGGCGTCATTGGAATCAGCTTTTCCCCGGGAGCCGGTAAACTTGGTCATAACCACCCCCTGGGACAGGAAGCTGCAATTCAGCTTTTCAAAAACCTCGGGATAGTTGGGATCAACTGCCGCGTTGACATCAGCTGAAATGGCATTGGAGCTGGCCAACGCCTTGCGGACATAATAGTAATCCGCCTGGCCGGTTTTATGCATCAGTTCAGCCATCATGTTTTCGATTATCAGTGACTGCAACCCCGTGTTTCCAGTACTGCCTATTTCCTCTTTGTCGACAAACAGGCAGATAGCGGTCCGCCGGGGTTTTTCGATATCCAGGACGGCCTGCAAGGAGGTGTAGGCGCTGACCCGGTCATCCTGTCCATAAGCGCCGATCATACTGCGATCAAATCCAATCTCCCGGGCCGGAAAAGCCGGCACCGCCTCGAATTCGGCGCTGGTAAAATCGTCTTCTTCCATCTGGTATTGTTCCTTTAACAGTCTGAGGATCCTCTTTTTTATGGCGTCACCTTCCGCATCGGTATCGGGTTGACTGCCGACCAGGATGTTTAGATCCTCTCCTTTTATGGCTTCCGATAGTTTTTTCTCCATCTGATCTTTGGCCAGGTGGGGCAGCAGGTCAGCTATGGTAAAGACAATATCACCGGGGTTTTCACCCAGCTTAAAATACAGCTTTTGCCCGTCTTTGCGAATGGCCACCCCGTGGAGGGCCAGAGGCATTCCCACCCACTGGTACTTCTTGATTCCTCCGTAATAATGGGTTTTAAACAGGGCCACATTATCCGCTTCATAAAGAGGGCGGGCCTTGAGGTCCAGCCGGGGGGCGTCGATATGTGAGGCGATAATATTCACGCCCTCTTCCAGGGGTTCCTGCCCCATCACCAGCAGGGCGCAGACTTTATCTTTATAGTTAATAAACAATTTCTGACCCGCTTTTATTTGTTTGACTTCGTTGAAATCCACATACTTTTTCTTGCGGGCCATCTGAGCGATATAGGTCACCGCCTCCCGCTCGGTTTTGGCGTTATCCAAAAACTCCATATAACCCCGGCCGAACTTGTGCGCCATCTGCACCGTGGCTTCATCCATATGGGTCCAGGCAATGCGTTTTAATTCCTCTTTTTTAGAAACCGTCATTTATCGAGCCTCCTTGTTATACCTGTGCTATTAGCTTTCCGGCTGGATTGCCCTGCTATGCATTTAGCCCCAGCCAGGCGGACAGTTCTTTGAAAAAAACCAGCATCCCCGCCGCCATTTTGGATGTATCGATCTGATTGTATACCGCAATGGCCGGATCCCAGCCCATTGAAGCCCCTAAGCGGGCGGCCGGATATATCAGCCCGGTCAGCAGGGTAAGGATCAAAAGACTTTTCACAAACCCGGCCGCCATGCCCAGCAGGTGGTTTATTCCCGACAGAGGGGTGTTTTCAAGCAAGCGGTGCAGCCCTTCGATGAGCAGCTGCCCCAGCCCGCCAACACCGATCAATATGATTATAAAACTGATGGCCAGGAGTAAAAGATAGGAGAGATCATAGACCGGGTTAGTCATCCCCATGCTGCTCAAACTCATAGCGGGTATGGCCCAGGACGGCAGTTGCTCTCCAATCCATTTGGCCAGAAGGCTCTGCCAACCCCACTGGGCCTGCAGCCAAAAAGCAAGCTGCTGGTAGCTCAAGCCGGCAGCTACGATAGCCAGCAGAACCCCGGCTATCCCGCCCAGGGCCCGCACCATACCCTTTCTAAATCCCGCCAGGGTACTTATGGCCAGAACCCCTGTCAGCAGGTAATCCAGCCCGTTTAAAATCACCCTATCACCCGTTTCCCTTGGAATTATCATTGATTATAACACACTAATCGCTGCATATTTGCCTTAACCCAGGGGGTTTGCAAACTTTTATGACTGCCTGTAGGCGGTCTCCTTTGCTACTGCCCGTAAGGCTTATTTGAGCTATACTTGCTCTATTCATTTTGTTGCAACGTGTAATAAGGTCCTAACGGTAGGCTGTCAAAAGACGATTAAATGAGGGATAGGCGGATGGGGTAAAGTTGGCTTTTCTTGCATAACGATAAAGAATGGGGGGCATTCTGTTTTTCAGAATCGACCCGCCCTTCAGATATACAAGCCTTTTTAGATGGCAGTTGCTTAATTCCTACTTAAGTCAGTTGGTACCGCTCAACCGCTTGCCCGCCGCTGGCAACGACCCCGGCCAGGCGGTACTCAGGCATGCGCAGGGAAGCGCTTTGCGAAGATACATTCCAGGTGAGATCGGCACCTAATTCATTGGCTATAAAACGAAGGGGTATCATAGTGCGGTTATTTATGATGCGTACGGCCGCTCCCATCTGTTTTTCCTTCCCGTTAACCCAGGCATTGCTCTGGCCAACCGTGAATACAATTCTGGTATTATCTTTGGTAAGTACCATGCTCTGATTTTGAGCGATCCAGCTTACTTTTCCCTGCAGGGTTTCGGCCATGGTCCAGGCCGGGACCAGTAGAGCGCCATGATCGATGACGGGTGGGGTGTCAAACTTTAATAAAGAGCCGTTGAAATACACGTTTTTAGGTTTCTCTTCAATGTTTATCGCTATCTTTAAACGGTCATCAACTATTGTACGAATGATCACCGGAATATTGAGATTGTTTCTAAAGCGGAAATCCTGAACCCCATACTGCACAGCCGCATCTTCGCCCAGCGGTAAATAGCTGATCCGGATACAGTGGTTATGTCTCTCCAGTACTTCCAACCCCGCGGCTTTAACCGCCTGGTGAAGTATGCTGGCGGTCATGCATACTCCTCCACCTACCGCCATGTCACTGCGTGATTGAGATGCTATGTAGCCGGCCGAAAATCCTTTAGCCGTCGTTCTCCTACCCACCGTGTCATTGAAGGAAAACTCCTCACCCGGATTGACAACCACTCCGTCAAGCATAGTGCCGGCGAGGCTAGCATTTTCGGCATTCATAGGAGAAACTGCAATTGACAGATCGATAGCATAAGCGCCAATTTCTTTTTCCTGGGCCTTAACCTCACCTGTCAAACCGAAGAATACACCGAGAAATAGCAGTAATGAAATCAATATCTTTTTCTGCATTTCAACCACCCCTGTAGAGGATATTTTAGGAAGTCCTGAGAAATACCGATTACCCTGGCCTAGGTAAATCGGTCTACCTGCATAGGCTATTTTTACTAAGTCTAACTTAAATAATCGGATAAACAAATTACAAACTTTAGCTCCTGTCTAAAATTTATCGATTAACCAGTGTAGCGTAAGAATTATCGTCGTAACCAGGTTTAAGCCGAATGCTGGTTCCCGTTGGCACGACGGTTCCTAATTCGATAATGTTATGGTAACTTTTTATATAAGGAAGGCTAATGCTTACCAGAATATAATGCAAAGGAAGCAATAAATATTACACCTGCCAGGATCATTAAGCAGGGAGGTGGTTTTCAGAATGGAACTAGAGGAAAGAATCCCTGAGCAGCTTGAAGTTGACCCTAACGCTAAATCTTTAGAATACGCCGGATTTTGGACACGGTTTGCGGCAGCCTTTATCGATTGGGCTATTTTATCCGTGCTCGGACTACTTTTTATACCCTTGCTGTATCTCTTGGGAGTAATAGGCGCTTTATTAGGGGCCGGGCTGGGCGCCCTGGTGGGCGGAAGTGAGGGTGCTGTTGTATCCGCTTTGGGCGCGGCTTTTTTGATCGTGTTTCTGGTAGGGTTGCTCACCAACTGGCTGTACTACGCCTTGATGGAGCGTTCAAAACTCCAGGGCACTCTGGGCAAACTGGCCCTGGGCATTATCGTGGTTGATGAAAACGGTCAACGGATCACCTTTGATAGAGCTACCCGGCGTTATTTTGCCAAGTACTTGTCGGCTCTGATTTTATTTATCGGCTTTATTATGGCCGCTTTTACCGAAAGAAAGCAGGCCCTGCACGATATAATCGCCGGCTGTCTGGTGATTGAAAAATCAACCCCACCCCAATAGGGATTTCTCCCTACCTTCTGTCTATTGGTCATGGGTGAGGTAAACGGCGGAAAGGAGCATATAAAAAAGCGCCTTAAAATTCGTCCTGTCCGGATATGGCTCAACCGGGCAAGATTCCAGGCACTTTATGATTCTCTATTGGCGGAAGCGTGTGGGAATCGAACCCACCCACCGCAGGATCACTACGGCGCAAACTGGATTTGAAGTCCAGGCGACCCACCAGGACCGATCCGCTTCCAGGTTATTGATCTTTCCATCTCTTTCCTTAATTTTAACCAGAAAGGATTTACCTAACCGCTTCATAGCTTTTTATTTCGAGTCCATTAGATATAATACCATATTATTTCATTGAATTATTAGCCCTTTTTCCTGGAAAATATGGTTCTTATATGTACTGGCGGCGATTATGCCTTTACGCGGATATCTCCAATTCTCCTGGTAAAGCGTATCTTATCGTAGTATTCAATCAAAGGCAGGGCGTATTTGCGCGTGGTATTTAATAAATCGCGGGCGATTGCCAGGCTGAGCTCTTTTTCCCCGGCAAAATAATTGTTCAATATTTCCTTCCCGCGCTCAATCGCCTGAGAAGTAAAATATATTTCCTGGTTTATTTTAAGCAATTGTCCCCCGTTGATCAGATAATTTACTATTTCATTGAATTCTGCTTCATTCACCTGCAGCGGCTGCCTTATTTCATCCAGGGCGGGCGGGGCAAAGGGATTATCATTCATGATCCCCATAAACTGCTCGATCATACGTAGCTGCTCTTCATTGGGTTGAGCTTCGAATTCTCCCAGCATAAGCTGGTTGTTCCTGCTTTTTATCCCCCCGGTCTCTTCCCAGTACTTGAGCATCCGGTTAAAGGCCTTGCCGTCCACCTTGGCAAACCACCGGCTGCGCATGTCTTCTTTGGGATAGCCGGGGCGCAAGGGATATTTTTTATGATATTCCCTGAGGGTGGCGCTGATCCGCTCTTTGATATCATCCATAGCCAGGGTGCTGATGAACCCGGCATCCTTTATCTCAAATACCCGGTCATCGTCAATCAACTGCCCAAGCTCGTCTTTAACCCGCTCCCGGTCGACGGCGCATTTTTTGCTCAACTCTTCCAGACTCAAGATCAGGGTGGAGCTGCTTTCCAGCTCATGGAGCAGCAGGTCGTACAGGGTTCCTTCCTCCTTAACCACCAGGTCTTCTAGGACGTCTTCCCGAAAACGCTTCTGTTTGGGAGCCTGGGGATCGATAATGGTTCCCCCGCCTATAGTGGTAACCGGGGAATAATACCTGACCACAAAGCGATCCCCTTTATGGGCGACCACCGGTTTTTCCATTACTATTTGCGCATAGGCTTCTTCTCCGGGGGTAAGCTCATCTCGATCGAGCAGCACAATCCTGCCCATCGCCTCATCGGTCCCCAAATGAAAGCGAACCCGGTTCCAGTTTTTCAGGGTCCTGGGGCTGGAATGCAGCAACCGCAGCCGGGTGTCAACCCGGTAGCTGGGCTGTAAAAATCCGGGGCTGGCTATCCAATATCCCCGCTTTATTTCAGCCAGTTCCAAACCCTGGAGGTTGACGGCCACCCGTTGGCCGGCCAGGGCTTCCGGCACTTTTTCGTTGTGAACCTGAAGCGTTCTGATTCTGATGGGCTTTTGCACCGGCATCAGTTCCAGGCTGTCGCCCACATTAAGCCGGCCTGACCACAGAGTGCCGGTCACCACGGTGCCAAAACCGGACATGGTAAAAACCCGGTCAATGGGCAGGCGGGCCTGACCCAGGGCGGGCTTTTCTATGACTTGTGCGGACATCCGGCTTATTTCCTCAACCAGCTCGGGCAGCCCGGTTCCGTCTGTGGCAGATACGGCTATTACCGGTGCATCTTTTAGTACGCTCTTTTTGAGATATTCTTTAATGTCGTCTTCCACCAGGAGCAGCCATTCCTCATCTACCAGATCCATTTTGCTGATAACCACGATTCCCTTGTCGATCCCTAAAAGCTCAATGATGTCAAGGTGTTCGCGGGTCTGAGGCATCACCCCTTCATCCGCGGCTATAACCAGCAAAACCATGTCAATCCCAAAGGCGCCGGCCAGCATATGCCTGATGAATCGCTCGTGTCCCGGAACATCAACAATGGCGGCCCGCTGATCACCAGGGAGCGTGAAAGGCGCAAAGCCCAGTTCAATGGAAATACCCCGCTGCTTCTCCTCTTTCAAACGATCGGTGTCAATATGGGTCAAGGCCTTTACCAGGGTTGTTTTTCCATGGTCAATGTGACCGGCTGTTCCAATTACCAATGGCTTCATGGCTGATCTCCTTATATTAAATCTAAAGGCTCATCGCCTGGGCAAGCAAACCAGGTAAAAGCTTTATTTCATCATCAAAAATGGTCCGTGCACTGATAATGATCCGGTCGTCCTGTTTACGAACCAGCATGGCCGGGTCTCCCAGGCGCAGGTTTTTGGCTGCTGCTTCTACCGACATCATGGAAAACTCTATTTGCACGCCATATCCGGGCATCTCATAGGTAGGATACGCCCCGCCCCCGATGGTGTCTGAAACCTTACACAAGCCCAAGGCGGCGATTCTGTCATCCCCGTTAAATACCCTGCGCAAACCCTGTAATATGCGCCTGGCTTTGCCTTGCAGTTCTTCCGGGGATCTGCTCAACATGTTTATCACGGGCAGATTCTGGGCCGGCTGTCCAATGCTGTATTCCAATAAGGTGGCTTCCAGGGCCGCCAAGGTCAGCTTGTCTATCCGCAGGGCACGCAGCAATTGATTCTTTTTCATGGCATCGATATACTGCTTTTTACCTACCAGGATGCCGGCCTGTGAACCGCCCAGCAGTTTATCACCGCTGAAGCAAACGATATCCGCCCCGCTGGCCACGCATTCCGGCACATTGGGTTCTTCGAGTAATCCCCATTCGCCCAGATTGAGCAGGCAACCGCTGCCCAGATCCTGCATGACCGGAATCTGGTATTTCATTCCCAATTGAACAAGTTCTTTTAGGTCAACCTCTCGAACAAATCCCATCACTTTGTAGTTTGAGGTATGCGCCGTAAACAGCATGGCCGTGTTTTCAGTGATGGCTCTTTCAAAATCAGCCGGGTAGGTTCGGTTGGTGGTCCCCACTTCGATCAAAATGGCGCCTGATTGCTTCATCACTTCCGGTACACGGAAAGCCCCCCCTATTTCGATCAACTGGCCGCGGGAGACAATCACTTCTTTTCCCCGGGCAAAGCTTGTCAAGCCCAATAATACTGCCGCCGCATTATTGTTTACCACCAGGGCGGCCTCGGCTCCGGTCAAACTAACCAGCAATTCCTCGACGTGCTGGTAGCGCGAACCCCGCTCCCCTTTTTCCAGGTCCAACTCCAGATTGCTGTAGTATCTCCCCATGGCGGCAACATGGGCGGCAGCCTTTTCGCTGAGCGGCGCCCTTCCCAGGTTGGTGTGCAGGACGACTCCGGTGCCGTTGACCACCCGTTTCATCTTGCCCTGATTGGCTTTGACTGCGGCCTCCTCCACTTTGGCCAGAATCATCTCGGTAGCCTGGGTCCGGTCTATATCCATCCGCTTTTGTCTTATTTCCTCTCGCAGCTGGCCGGCGGCCTGCCGGGCCAGGGTTAAAACATGCTCCCGGTTGTATTTTTCGATCAATTGTTGTACACGGGGCTGCTTAATTACTTCATCAATGGGAGGAATATTTTTTAAGCTGCTCACCTTTTACCTCCTTGCCCGACAATTTGCTTCATTACATTATAATACAAGTCCCGGCCCATGTCTTTTCCTGCCCCCAGCCACAGAGCGCCCAGAATAAGCAGCCCCAGCAAACCAAACAGCGGATAGATATACCCCACCAGCTGGGAAAAGCTTTTCATTGATAAAGGCAAGGCCATGGTCATGCAGAGTATAAGGCACAACCGGTAGTTCAATCCCGTAAATGCGGAAAAGCGCTGGGCAAAGCCATAGGTATTGGCAATGGCTGTAGTGATTATCCCCATCCACAGTACCAGCGTATACACGTGTTTGGCCGTAATGGATACCTGGCCGGCCACATACAGCATCGGAACTTCATAGTGCAATACCGCCGGCAGGTGCTTACTGAGCGCCAGGTAGGTGAGCAGTACCAGCATGCCTAGCAGAACCCCTCCCCACCAGGCTCCTTTTATGGAATTTTCCCGGCTGCCGATCGACTGATATTCGGTCAGGACCACCATCGCCAGTGAGAAATTGTAGGCTACATAAAGCACGCAGGAAAGCATCCAGTAGCGCGACTCCGGATAAACATAAGTTAACACCGCGCTGCTGTCATCCGGGGATGCCGGTCCGAATGCCACCCAACCGGCTACCCCCATAAGCAAGACTATTTTTAGAGGAACCAGAATATTGTACGAGAAGACCAGACCCCGTTTACCCCACAGGAGAAAGGCCGCGACTACTAGGTAGGCCGCCATTATTCCCCCATTCTTGGGCAGGTATAGATGCTCATAAAAGACGGCCCCGCTGGCTGAAAACATGGTGGAGATGCCTAAAAACAAAAATAAACCCAAACCCGCATCAACTGCCAGGCTCATCCTATGCCCCATAATGGTCGAAAATAGGGCTTGATAACGTGAAATCTTAAAGTAGTGGGCCCGGTGCATAAGCAGGGCGCCGCTCAATCCGAACAAAAGAGTCGCGGCAAGCGCCCCCCACAGCCCGCCGTCACCGTAGGAGACAAAGAACTGCACAACCTCCTGCCCCGAAGCAAACCCGGCTCCGATCACCGCACCCAGGTAAGCAAAAATAACCATTAACCGCGTTTTTATTTTTTCAGCCCCCAGTCATGGTACCCCGTTGTTAGTCATAAATATTACTGGGGCCGGTTATTTACAGCATAAAAATATTTCCAGAGGCAAGAATATTATGGAGATACAAGTAAGGAGGGTGCTTTTTGTTGTTGAGCAAGATGGCCGACAGAAACGCTCAGGCGTCATTCCATTATGAAGATCCCCGATCTCTAACCAAACTGCAATCCAGTGTCTGCTCCCTGTTTACTTCTATAAACACCGATTATTCACGCCCCCTGGTTTTTATAAACATTGGTACCGACCGCGCTACCGGCGATTGTTTGGGACCGCTGGTTGGAACCCGGCTGCGCAGCCTTTCTTCTCGCATGGAAATATATGGTAGTCTAGAACATCCGGTTCACGCTACCAATCTGGAAGAGATTTTAGAGGATATAAACAACCGGCCGGATAGGCCAATTATCGGAGCCGTGGACGCCTGCTTGGGAAACACGGATCGGATCGGATATATTAACGTGCGGGCGGGCAGTTTGAAACCTGGTACCGCCTTAAAAAAGAGTCTGCCTGAAGTCGGTGATTTTCACATTTCCGGGGTGGTAAATGTGGGAGGTTTTTTTGAACATCTGGTCTTGCAGAACACTCGTTTGTACATTGTGTATAGGATGGCCGATTTAATTGCCAAAGGTTTATACCTGGCCTTCAGCCAGTTGAGCCGCTACCCGGGAATGAACCAGCCATTTAACCAGAAGTTTGACTGATCCTGGTGAGGGATTCAATAACCTCACTGTCTTCAACCCCTGCGAAATCCTGGTAAAACTGACCTACGGCATAGAAGGCCCGGGGAATTTCCAAACATATGATCTCATCAACAATTTTAGAAAGGCTGGTGAATGCACTATTGGAACAAACCGGAACCGCTATAAAGACCTGCCTGGCCTGCAGTCTCTGCAGATAACTGACCGCCCCTTTGATCGTAAACCCTGAAGCGATGCCATCATCGACCAAGAGGACCCGTTTATCTTTTGGATTTAAGGGCTGGTGGTAGTTGCGAAATTCTTTGAGCCGCGAATTGATTTCATTTTTAATACGTTCCGCTAGTTTGATTATTTCGTCATGATCCCTGGCAATCAACTCATTATCAACGCCCTCATGCAGAAGGATCTCTCCATCCGGTGTCACTGCCCCAATCGCGTAGTCCGGCAGGCAGGGATCATCAATTTTTTTAGCCATTACTACATCCAGCGGTTTGCCAAAGCAAGAAGCCACTTCTTCGCCAACTATGACGCCTCCTCGCGGCACCGCCATAACCAGGTCAAAATCTATGCCTTTGGATTTCAGCGCTTGCGCCAACGAACGCCCTGCCTGTCTACGATCTTGGAACAAATTGATCACCTCATCATCCCCTGCGGAATTTCTTCATTATTTAGAGAAACCTGTATTACGGGAAAAGCTGAACCGCCCGCTGGAAGTGAGCATCCTTCTTTTATTCCAGCGATTCGGATGTTTTATTCGAAGCGCGAGTATGTTTAGAATGGTCTTTCTTGCTATCCGTCTTGTCGCTTAATAATACATCGGAGGAATTTTTATTATAGTTCATCTTGCTGGCTCCGTGCAGGGTTCCCCCTTCCTCGATACTCAAAACACTGCAGGTGATATCCCCCATCATCAATCCGGTTTCCGCAATCTGACAGCGCTGACGCACAATAAGTGCACCTTCTACCTTACCGGCCAGCATGGCGTTTTCTGCCTGAAACTCCCCTTTAACATGTCCGTTTTCCCCAATGATGAGATCACCTTTGATGTCCATTTTGCCGTCGACAAAACCGTCTATCCGCATGGATCCCTGGGATATGATGTTGCCTTTGATAGTAACTCCGTTGGCTATCAGGCTCTCTATTTGGGAAAAATTTTTAGCTCTTTTCTTAAACATCCGGTGTCCTCCTTTACCCGTTTAGGGCAAATATACCATGGGATCCTGGCATACCCCCCACTTGAAGACGCTAAAATGCACATGGGTTCCCGTACTTCTACCGGAGTTGCCCATCCTGGCAATAACTTCCCCCTTGCTTACCGTTTGCCCCACTTTGACCAGGATAGCGGAAGCGTGTCCATAGAGGGTGGTGAATCCCGAGCCATGGTCTATCATCACCGCATTGCCATAAGCCCCTCTGGTCCCGGCAAAAGTGACTTTACCATCCCCGGCGGCTGCAATGGGCGAGCCGTAACTGTTGACAATATCGATACCGTCATGGTAAGTGGTTTCTTTACCGCCAAAGGGCGACTTGCGCCAGCCGAAATCGGAACTGATTTCGCCTTTGGAAGGCCATTGATTGGGAACACTCCTGAAATAGGCAGTATTGTCAGTTACCCGGGCTATGAGCTCGTCCAGCTCCTGGTCTTGTTTGGCCAGATCGGTTTTTATCGCCTGGATCAGGATCAAACTGGTGGTGTCTCCGTAGGACGGATTTAGGGGTAGATCCTCACCTCCCTGGCCCCCATCTTTGGTTTTAGCAGGAATAGCGGATTCAGTCTTGATTCCCATCATCCGTTTTATTTCCTCCTGCTTTTTACTGATGTCCTCTTGCTGTTTCTTGATCTGGCCCATTTCTTGATTTAGAATTTCTATAGTCTCTTGCTTTTCTTCATTATCGTCGATGATTCTGTTCACCTGTCTTATATGATTCATATTTATTGAATATGAAACCAGGATCCCGATAATCAGTAAGGCGAGAATACCGCCGGCAACTCCGGCAATGGTTAGCTTTCTACGGGTTATGCCCATCTTTAGCATATTTCCTGCGTTTTCGGGTATCACCAGGAAAGTCAGGTGCTGAACCTTACGCCGTTTTTTTCTTGACATGGTGCTTACCAACCTTGTACTAATATGGTAGTGATTTATGTATCATCCCTGACGATATTATTTACGTTTTTGCATCCATAATAACTTTTCCCATGATAAATTGTAAATGACCTTAGCTCTCAAAAGAAGGAGGTATCTATCAGGTGTTTATTTATATTGATTGTTTTTCCGGCGTTTCGGGTGATATGCTGCTGGCCGGTTTAATTGAGCTCGGATTTCCTCTGGAGAAGTTACACGAAATCGTTGGGCAATTGGGCCTTGCTATCGAAATTGATTCACAAACCACCCGCGTCCAGGGTATTCAAGCCCGTTGGCTCAGAATTGTAGACCCATCTCCCGTCATGCGCCACCTGAGCGACATCAACCCGCTTATCGCCGATTCTCAACTGCCCGCGGGCGTAAAGGAAAAAACCAGCCAGGTCTTTTCTCTTTTAGCTGAAGCCGAAGCTCAGGTGCACGGCATCGCCGTTGATGAAGTTCATTTTCATGAAATAGGCGCTGCTGACACTCTGGTCGATATCGTCGGAGTAATTTATGGACTCCACTACTTGGGCATCGATGAGCTTTTCTGCGCCTCCCTTCCCTGGAGCGACGGCCTGATAAAGATGCAGCACGGCCTTTATCCGGGGCCGGCACCGGCCGCTGCGCTGCTTCTCAAGGAGATGCCCTGTTACGGTGTCCAGGCCGGCATGGAGCTGGTTACCCCAACCGGTGCAGCTCTCTTAAAGGCGCTTAAGCCTCAATTCGGCATTCTTCCTCCGTTTTCTCCCGAAAAAATCGCTTATGGAGCTGGCAGCCGCCGGCGCAGCGATTCCGTTCCCAATATCCTGCGTCTGGTCCTGGGGAAAAGAAGCCCTTCCGCTCTGACTCAAGAGGAGATAGCTGTATTGGAAACCCAGATTGATGACATGAGTGCCGAACACTATGCTTTTTTGTTCGAAACCCTGTTTCAGGATCCCGCGGTAATTGATGCTTATACCAGTCAGATAATCATGAAGAAGGCGCGGCCCGGTTATTTGCTTACCGTCTTAACCCGCCCGGAATGGGCCGCTCAAGTTTCTTCCCTCATCATTTTTCATTCGACCAGTAATGGGGTTCGCTGCTCCTATCAATCCCGCCTGGTGGCCGGACGCCATTTAGAATCAATCGACAGTCCCTGGGGTTCAATCACCGTGAAATCAGTTCTTTTGCCGGACGGCAGCCGCCGTTACAAACCCGAATACGAAGATTGCCAAACCATTGCCCGCCAGAACAATCTGCCTATTCTTCTTGTATACCAGTACGCTCTTGAGCACTGCCCCAAGGAGACCGGCAGGGGATGAAAATGTTTCACGTGAAACACTCGTCTATCTCTTTTTGTTTCACGTGAAACATTTTATATCTACCGGCAAATCGTCTTAATCCAATACGATCCCGATTATCTCCAGAATTCTCTCCAGGTCCTCTTCATCAAAATAGGGGATCTCTAGAACTCCACCCTTTTTTTTGGTTTTAATTCGGGCCTTGGTTGACAGGTGTTTTTGAATTCTCTCCTCTATTTCCAGGACTTCAATGGTCGCCTTATCCGGTTGGGGCGCCTTCCTGCTCTTCCTGACCTTTTCCTCAATATCTCTAACGCTCATTCCTTTACCGGCTATCTGAGCAGCCATGCGGTACTGTTCGGTTTGGCTTAAACCCACCAGGGCCCGGGCATGCCCGGCACTGATCATGCCCTTTTCCACCATATCCAAGACCTTTTGGGGCAGGCTCAATAATCTGATCGTATTGGCAATGTGGCTTCTGCTCTTGCCCAGCCGGTTGCTCAATTGTTCCTGGGTATAGTTGAATTCTTCGCTCAATTTCTGTAATGCGCGCGCTTCTTCCACTGCGTTCAGGTCTTTCCTCTGCAGGTTTTCCACCAGAGATATTTCTGCCGCCTGAACATCAGGCATTTCCTTAACCACGGCCGGAATGGTGTTCAATTCGGCCAGCCGGGCTGCTCGCCAGCGGCGTTCTCCGGCAACGATCTGGTATATTCCCCCCAGAGGTCGAAGAAGTATGGGCTGCAATACTCCATGCTGTTTTATTGATTCCGACAGTTCACGCAGGCTTTCCTCATCAAAGTTCTGCCTCGGTTGATCCGGTCTCGGTTGGATCAAATCCATTTCAATATCATTGATCGTATATAAGGTCTCTTCATCATTTGATAAAAGCGCTTCCAGTCCTCTTCCCAGGCCCCTTATTCCTTTAACCACGCTCCAACACCTCCACTGCCAGCTCTCTGTAAACTTCGGCCCCTCGTGATTTGGGATCGTATTGTATAATCGGTATACCGTGGCTGGGCGCCTCACTTAGCCTTATATTTCGGGGGATAATGGTCCGGTACACTTCCTTGCTAAAATGCTTCTTAACCTCGTCCACTACTTCAATAGAAAGGTTGGTGCGCCCGTCGAACATGGTAAAAACTATGCCCTCGATTACCAGGGCCGGGTTTAGCCGTCTCTTAACCAGCTGCACCGTATCAACCAGCATACTTAAACCCTCCAGGGCGTAGTATTCGCACTGCAGCGGTATGATCACCGAATTGGCTGCCGTTAGCGCATTTATAGTCAAAAGTCCCAATGAGGGCGGACAATCGAGGATTATGTATTGATAATACTGCCTTACCTCTTTCAGTGCTTTTCGCAGGCGGTATTCCCTTTGATGTATGTCGGCCAGCTCAACTTCTGCACCTGCCAGCTGTATATTGGAGGGAAGGATATTGAGGAGGGGGACGCTGGTGGTTTTAATAACACTGGCAGCGTCTTTGTCTTCCAATAAGATATCATATATGGACAGGGCATTTTTCCGTCTACTTATCCCCAGCCCACTGCTGGCGTTTCCCTGCGGGTCGCAGTCCACCAACAACACCCGGTGTCCCAAGGTGGCTATACAGGCTGATAGATTTACGGCGGTTGTAGTCTTTCCGACACCTCCTTTTTGATTGGTTACGGCAACGATTTTGGTCATGGTCTTCCACCTTTCGAAAAGCTACAAATTATAAATTCCTCCTGCAGTAAAAGAAATCCTGCCTAAAAAAATAAAAGCACTCCATCCTGAACATGGAATGCTTCCTAATATTATCATATAATATGCAGCTTTTTACCAGGCTTATCAGGGGGACAAAGCCCTCATATTGCGGCTTCTTTTAGCAATACGAATTACAATCTCATAATTTTGCTCATCTTCTTTTTCTTGCATGCTCATATCCACCCCGGTTTGCTTCGCCCTGCGAACCGTTTCCTTTATAGTATTCACAAATATCCGGGCATCTTTTATAAAGATGGAAACCGCTTGATGGTTGTTCCTGCCCTTGTTTTCAGGAGTGATTAAATTTTCTCGCAGCCTCTCCACCATTTCCTCGGTTTCTTTCACGGTCAGATCTTTCTCATATATTTTTTGCAGGACGTCCATTTGGGCCTCACCGCTCTGCAGACGCAGCAAAGCCCGGGCATGTCTTTCACTCACCGTTCCGGTATTTATATAGCTGCGCACCGGTTCACTGAGTTTTAACAACCTCATCTTGTTGGCCACCGCCGACTGGCTTTTTCCGACCTTTCTGGCTACCTCTTCCTGGGTCATGCCGAATACGTTAATTAAAATGCTGTAGGCGCTGGCCTCTTCAAAATAGTTTAACTCCCGCCTTTGCAGGTTCTCTATCAAGGATACGGCGGCCATTTGTTCGTCATCCATTTCTTCAATGATAGCTGGAATTTCCTTCAGGCCCAGGTAATGGCAGGCCCGGTATCTTCGCTCCCCGGCGATTATCTGGTAGCCCTTTCCCTGCTCCCTCACCACTATCGGTTGAATTAAACCGTAGTTTTCTATGGATGCCGCCAGTTCTTCGATTTCCTTTTCATCAAATTCCCGGCGGGGCTGGAATGGATTGCGCACAATCTGGCCCAGCGGTATTTCACTTATCTTCCGAGCGTTTCGGCTGCCGATCCATTTTTCCCACTTTTTTATTCCCATAGCAACCTCCTAAAGGGGTCTCTTCCCGGGAATCCCCGGCCGTCTCGGGTACCTGTCCGGAGTTTCATGCCTTTTTTCAACCACAACCAGTGAACGGTCCAAGCCTTCCATAAGACAGTACTTATATACTTCGCTTATTTCTCCTCCCAGCGTCGCCAGGGCATGCCGGGCTTCCTGGAGCTCGTTTTGATAATTGGCGCTTTTCCACATGAGCAGGCGGCCACCTACTTTAAGAAACGGCAGGGCGTATTCAAGCAGAACCGCAGCCGACGCCACCGCCCGGCTGGTGGCCAGGTCATACTTCCCCCGCCTGCTCGGGTCGCGCCCGGCAACTTCGGCTCTTTCTTTTAACACCTGGACGTTTTTCAAGTCTAGCTCTTCGACAACGCGTTTAAGGAAATCGCTTTTCTTCTGATCCGATTCCAGCAGGGTTACTCGACATTCAGGCTTGACGATAGCCAGTACCATGCCCGGAAATCCGGCTCCGCTGCCGATGTCGATAAGCATCTGGCCGCTGAATTCAACCAGCTTTATAGCCTCCCGGCTGTCCCTGATATGTTTAACTACTTCCAGGGCAGGATTCTTTCGACTTACCAGGTTTTGTTTTTGGTTTTCTGCCAGGATCATTTCAGCATATCTGTTTACATTATATTCCATACAGTCCTCTTATTTCCTTCTTTTCTTTTCCAAATAAATTAAGAGCACATTGATATCGGCCGGATTGACTCCCGAAATACGGGCTGCCTGACCAATAGAGGCCGGCCTGATTTTGTCCAGTTTCTGGAGAGCCTCATTGGAAAGGCCGTAAACCTCCTGGTACACAATAGCTTCGGGTATTTTCCGGTCTTCCAGCCTTTCAAATCTTTTTACCTGTTCCTCTTGCTTCCTTATATAACCTTCATACTTGGATTGGACCTCTAGCTGTTCAAGGATGTCTATATCCATATCTTCCAGGTATCCTTGGCTCTGCAGGTCCTCGATCTTAATCTCGGGGCGTCGCAGTATCTCCCACAGGCTTACCCGGTCACGCAGGGGAGCCGAATTCTTTTCTTCTAAAAACTGTGCCATTCCCTGATCAAGCGGCGTGAAGGTCCGCTTTTGCATTTCTTCTTTACGTTTTTCAATCAGATCCACTTTTCTCTGGAATATTTCCCACCTTCTATCGTCAACCAAGCCGATCTCTCTGCCAATTGGGGTTAGCCTCAAATCGGCGTTATCCTGCCTTAGCAACAGCCGGTATTCGGCCCGCGAGGTCAGCAGACGATAGGGCTCCTCATTGTCCTTGGTCACCAGATCGTCAATCAGTACCCCTAAATAGGCCTGGCTACGTTTAAGTATCAGGGGTTCTTTTTCTTGAACCCGGCGGGCGGCATTGATTCCCGCTATCAACCCTTGAGCCGCCGCTTCTTCATATCCCGAGGTGCCATTGATCTGCCCGGCGGTAAACAATCCCTCTACGGCCTTGGCCTCCAGGCTCAGTTTCAATTGGGAGGGAATAACATAGTCATATTCTATGGCGTATCCGGTTCTTATCATTTTCACCTTCTCCAACCCCGGTATGCTGTGCAATACCGCTATCTGCACATCCTCCGGCAGGCTGGTATTTAAGCCCTGAACGTACATTTCGTCTGTATTTCGCCCTTCCGGCTCTACAAACAATTGATGCGAATCTTTGTGGGCAAAGCGGACCACTTTATCCTCGAAGGAAGGGCAGTACCTGGGTCCGCGGCCTTTAATTACCCCGGTGAACATAGGAGCTCTTTCAATATTATCCATTACTATCTGATGGGTTAAGAGGGTGCTGTGGGTCAACCAGCAGGGGATCTGCTCCCGGTTTAGCCTGGGGCTTATATATGAAAAGCGCAGAGGCCTGGGATCCCCGGGTTGCTCTATCATTTTGCTAAAATCAACGGTTTTCCGGTCTATACGTGGCGGGGTTCCGGTCTTGAAGCGACCCAACTCCAGGCCCAGGTCTTTTAAGCTCTGGGACAGGGCCGTAGCCGGGAACTGGTTTCCCGGTCCCCCCTCATATATGACATCCCCTATTATTATGCGCCCCTTTAAATAGGTTCCGGTGGTTATTACCAGCGCCCGGCAGCTAAAACGGGCGCCGGTTTTGGTCACAACCGCGCTGATTCTCCCCTGGTTGGCTTCAATCACTTGAATTTCGGCCATTAAAATATCCAAACCGGGTTGATTTTGTAGGGTCTTGACCATTTCCCGATGGTATTCCTGTTTATCGGCCTGGGCCCGGAGTGCCTGGACGGCCGGACCTTTTCCGGTATTGATAAGCCTTATCTGGATGTTGCTCTTATCGATATTTACCCCCATTTCTCCGCCCAGGGCGTCAATTTCCCTTACCACCTGGGCTTTGGCGGGTCCTCCCACCGAAGGGTTGCAGGGCATCTGGGCGATGGTATCGATATTCAAAGTAACCATAAGGGTTTGACAGCCCATCCGCGCCGCCGCCAGGGCCGCCTCGCATCCGGCGTGCCCGGCGCCAATTACAACAACATCATATTGTCCGGCATCGTAGATCATTGATTTATGCTCCTCCCGGTAATCCGCAAAGGGTTTACTTTCCTATGCAAAAGTCATGAAAAATCCGGTTTATCACATCTTCCTTAAGGCTTTTGCCGCTTATCTCTCCTAATTTTTGCAGAGCCCCGCCAATATCAACCGCCAAACAATCAAGCGGCAAGGTTCCCAAATTGTTCAAGGCGTCTTCCAAAGAATTTAAACCCCTTTCCAGGGATCGCTTTTGCCTCAGGTTGAAGGCTACTTCATAGTCTTCGCTTTCTAAAAGGCCGGAAAAGACCATTTCTTCTATAGTACTTTCCAGAAGTTCCAATCCCTGTCCTTCCTTAACCGAAACCCAAATAACCGTTCTCCCTGAAAAATGCTTCTCAATATCCTCCGGTTCTATCTTTCTTTCGGCGAGGTCGTCTTTATTGACGAGGATTATCAAGTTTTGTTCTTCAATACTACTAAATATCTCAATATCCTCCTTGGCCAGGCCGCTTCCTACGTCCAATAGCAAAATGATCAAATCGGCTCCTTTAATGGCCTGACGCGACCGCTGGACACCTATGCTTTCAACTGGATCATCGGTATCCCTTATTCCGGCCGTATCCATAATCTTAACCGGTATCCCCCGGATATTGATATAATCTTCTATGACATCCCTGGTGGTACCGGGCAGTTCAGTAACGATCGCCTTTTCCTGCTTAACCAGAGCATTTAACAGGCTTGATTTCCCCACATTGGGTTTGCCTATTATGGCCGCCTTTATCCCATCACGGTATATCTCACTCCTAAGTGATGAACTTAGCAGGTTTTTTATATGCTTTATCTGACTGGTTATTCGCCCCTTGAGCTCTTCATAGTCCGGCTCCTCAATTTCATCGGGAAAATCAACACTCGCCTCTATGGCAGCGTTTATACCGATCAACTCATCTTCAATTAATTGAAGCTCCTGACCGATTCTTCCCTCCAGTTGATTTAAGGCCACTCTCAGACCCTGCTCGGTTTTTGCCCTTATAATGTCGATTACCGCTTCCGCCTGGCTGGCATCCAGCCTGCCGTTTAGAAAAGCCCTTTTGGTGAATTCCCCCGGCTCGGCCAATCTTACCTCGCCGTCCAGGACCCGTTTCAGACATCGACGGGCGGGTAAAACACCTCCATGACAGTTTATTTCAACTACATCTTCACCGGTATAGCTTTTGGGGCCTCTCATTAGGCCAATTAAAACTTCATCTATTTTAAGACCCTGAGCATCAACCATATGACCCAAGGTAAGACTGTAACCAGGCCTCTGCTTCAGATCCAATCCCGGGCTATACGGTCGGAATATTTTGGACACATGATCAATTACCCCCGGACCGCTCAGTCTGATTATGGCAACCCCACCTTCACCCGGCGGTGTTGACAGGGCTGCAATGTCATCTTGTAGCATGCCATCTTGCTCCTCGCTTTAAGATAGTTCCGGTTAAAATTCGTCTGGTTCTTTTTACATATTGTCTAGTTTTGTTTACTTATAGTCTTTTATTATGACCCAAGTTTGATATTTTTAGGAAACCATCCATACCTTTTCCGATGACTAAATTCTCGCAGTTATTCTTGCCACCCGCAATCCTATCTAAAATAAATCTCCCGGACAAATCTTTCAACTGCGATTTTTATTCTTCTGTCATTTACTGGGCTTCCCCTTAAGACAAAGGATTTGTAAGATATATAGAGAAAAGATGAACTAGTACTTGTTCGGCCCCGGTTCCCGGAGGTGTTTTTTTTGCAGGAGTATTCGGTCTACGAAATAACCAACATCCTGGAAGGGTTGATTGAAAGCCCCTACATGTTCTTTGTCATTGTTGATAAAGATGGAATCATTACCACTATGAACCAAACCTATCTGGATATCCTGCAGATGAAAAAGGACGATGTGGTAGGAAAAAACATCCTGGAGATCACTCCCCATTCAGGCCTGCCCGAGGTATTAAGGACCGGGCGCATGGATAAGGCCGATATCTGGTCAATCAAAGGGCATGATACCATCGTCACCCGGGTTCCGATCATTAAAGACGGCGAAATTGCCGGAGCCATTGCCATGAGCCTTTTCCTGGACATGTCCGGCGCTAAAATACTGATGAAAAAGCTCCAGGAAAGCGAAAAGGAATTCAATGCCATCCTGGAAGGTCTTATTGAAAGCCCGACCATGGCCTATGTTATAGTTGACAAAGAAGGCTACATTACGGTTATCAATCAAACCTACCTGGATATGATCGGTATATCCAGGGAAGACGCCCTGGGCCGCCATATATATGACGTAACCCCGCACTCCAAGCTCCCTGAAATAATCAAGACCGGGCGCACCGACCGGGTTGATATCTGGCCAGTCAATGGCCGGGACACTATAGTTTCCAGGGTGCCCCTTATTAAAGACGGGGAGATCATCGGCGCTATCGGTCAGAGCCTTTTCTTGGACCTGTCGGGCGCTAGCATCTTGATTAAAAAGCTGCAGGAAACCGAAAAAGAACT
>DHRK01000059.1:671-12555 GCA_002410325.1 Syntrophomonas sp. UBA5314 | reverse complement strand
AGTACTGGGAAAATATATAGGCGACATTACGCCGGAGAGCCGCACCCTGGTTGTGATTAAAACCGGAAAGGGTCATGTCGGTTATAACTGGTGTGTTAATGGCTATAATATGATAGCCTGTTCGATACCGTTGATCAAAAACGGGGAACTGGTTGGTTGTCTGGCCTACAGCCTGTTTATGGACATCTGGGATGCCAAAGACCTGGTCGATACGCTTATGTCCGAGTTGGATATGTACCGCAACGAATTTCGCAGTTTTCATCGCGCCCGCTATTCGTTTTCGCAATTGATCGGACAAACCGAAGCTTTCAAAGGCGTAAAGTTCCTGGCCCAAAAAGCCGCTCTGCATTCCAATATCACCGTTTTAATAACCGGCGAGAGCGGCACCGGCAAGGAACTGTTCGCCCATGCCATTCACCGGGCCAGCAACCGGTCCAATTTGCCTTTTATCAGAGTAAACTGTGCCGCTATTCCGGAAAACCTTCTGGAGGCTGAACTTTTTGGTTATGAAGAAGGCGCTTTTACTGGAGCCCGTAAAGGAGGAAGCCCGGGCAAATTTGAGCTGGCCAATGGAGGAACGGTTTTTTTGGACGAAATTGGGGAGATGTCCCTTTCCATGCAAAGCAAGCTGCTGGTGTTTCTACAGGAAAAGGAGTTCGAACGCCTGGGCAGCCATAAACCCATTCGAGTAAACGTGCGGATCATCGCCGCCACCAACAAGGACCTGGAAGAGATGATCAGCCAGCAAAAGTTCCGTGAGGACCTGTATTACCGCTTGAATGTCCTGGCCCTGGAGCTCCCCCCGTTGAGGGAGAGAAAAGAGGACATTCCCTTGCTGGTAGATTACCTTATCCCTAACTTAAATAGGGATTTAAAAACCAGGGTTGATAGAATTTCCGATGATGCCCTGGAGCTTTTCGGCCGCTACGACTGGCCGGGCAATGTAAGGGAGCTCGGAAACGCTCTGGAGAGGGCTATGCTGTTGGCCGATTCAGACAACTGCTTTACGATCACCACGGAACACCTGTGTTTTATGAAAATCAAGCGCTATTCCAGTGATCAATCAGCCAAAACCCTGAGAACCCTGATGAGGGATCATGAAAAGCAGATTTTGGAGGGGGTGCTAAAGGAAACTAATTACAACAAGACCAAAACCGCCAAGATTTTGGACATCGACTTATCCTGGCTCTACAAAAAAGTAAAACAATACGGACTTTCGGTAGACAAATCATAGCTTTCAATAAGGCTCCGCTACCGGCCCAATATAAAAAAACCTGCCTCGGCAGGTTTTTCAGCTTGTCGACAAAGTCGGCAAGCTGCCAGAGCGAGCGACGGAGGTGAAGAGCAAGGCGCGAAATAGGCCCGCGATTGAGGCGTACCGAAGTACGTTGATTGAGCGGGCCTATTGAGCAACGCAGCTATTCGCTTTTGTCGACGGTCTGAAAAAACCTGCTTCGGCAGGTTTTTTATTGCTTAATAACCGGCCTTAATCAGTTTTGACATATAGCCAATAGCCATAGTTTATCAGCCATTGGCTCCGGGTAAGGGTTCGGCGGGCAGCTTTTAAAGCAGTGCCGGGCATTGGCGCCGAAAGCTATGGCAATTTGTACCTATGGCCATCAATCCCGCCCGTTCATGAATGGCGTTTTTAAGCCTTTGTCCCCCCTTCAAGTGGATGGTATCGATCTTGCTTAAAAACCAGGTAAGGCCACATGAAAGGGGGGTCACTTTTTCATCACCAGAAATCACCGTTAAATAGGGAGGGTTAAAGAATGGCTTTTGGTTTTACCTACACTGACGATCAACTGGCCCTGCAAAAGACAGTCAGGAAGTTCGTAGACAATGAGATCATCCCGGTCCGGCACGATTACGACGAATCGGAGGAGTTTCCCTGGCCAGAGGTCAAGAAGATGTTTGACCTGGGGATAAACTGTATGAACGCTCCGGAAAAGTACAATGGAATGGTTTTCGGCAATGTAGGCCTGTGCATGGTCGTGGAAGAACTGTGCCGCGGCTGCCTGGGCATAGCCATAACTCCGCTGGCCAACATGCTGGCTTCGGAACCCGTTCTATATGGAGGAACCGAGGAGCAGTGGGACTACTGGTATCCAAGTATATGCGAGGAAGGCAAGCTGGCCGCCTATGCCGTAACCGAACCCGGGGCCGGGTCAGACGTAGCCGGTTTATCCACCAGCTGTAAAAAGGATGGCGATTACTATATCTTAAACGGCACCAAATGCTTTATAACCAATGGCAAACATGCCGACAAGCTCTGCGTTCTGGCCACCCATGACAAAAGCCAAGGGAGCAGGGCGCAGTCTTTCTTTATGGTCGATACCAAGACCGAGGGCGTCTCTTTCGGCAAGAGCGAGCACAAAATGGGGATGCGTTGCTCGGAGACTTCGGAAGTAATCCTGGACAATGTAAAGGTGAATAAGAAAATGCGCATCGGCGAAGAAGGCGACGGCTTCAAACTGGCCATGAAAGCCTTTAATTCTTCCCGGCCCTTTATCGCCTCGGCGTCGGTGGGAGTAGCCCAGGGCGCTTTTGAATATGCCCGGGATTATGCCAAGGAAAGGAAGGCCTTTGGCAAAAATATAGCCAGTTTCCAGGCTATTCAGTTTATGCTGGCCGACATGGCCATGGAAATTGAAGCGTCCCGCCTCCTGTGGCAAAAAGCCGCCTGGCTGCTGGATGAAAAATTGATGGCGGCTGATCTATCCGCTATGAGCAAATGCTTTGCCGCCGATATGTGCATGCGCGCCACCACCAATGCCGTGCAGATCCTGGGTGGATATGGCTTTTGCCGCGACTATCCCGTGGAAAAGATGATGCGGGATTCCAAGATCCTGCAGATATTTGAGGGAACCTCTCAGGTGCAAAGGATGATCATCGGGAGAAGCGTCCTGGCCTAGAGGCCAGCTTCTCTTATACCATCAGGGAACCTTTTAAAAAGGGGCGGGATATTAGGTGAACGACGTATTTGACAAACGACCCCGGCTGCACAGAAAAAGCAAGGTTACAACTCTTTCGGAAGCGGTCAGTGAGATAAAAAATGGCGACGTGTTGATGTTAGGAGCCTTTATTGACACCAGGCGGCCGATGGCGGCTGCCTACGAAATAGTCAGGCAGAAAAAGAGGGGCTTGATCCTGCTGGCCCAGTGTTCTCTGGCTGAAGATATCCTGGTGGGAGCCGGTTGCGCCGTAGCCTGGCGGGGCTGCTATACCGGCATGGCCAGCTTCGGATTGTCCCCGGCCACCCTGCGCAAGACCGAGGAGGGCGAGTTTTTCCCGGATGAAATCGGCCATTTGGACATTATCTACGGGGCCATGGCGGCCATGGTAGGGAGTCCCTTCGTGGCGACCCGGGCCACCCTGGGCAGCGACGTACTCAATGAACAGATGGACCGCAACCGGGTTTTGCTGGAAAAAGCCGGCAACAAGCAGATGATACCCCGGAAAAAGTTTGAGTTCATGGAAGATCCCTTTTTCAATGAGGGAATGATTAAACTGCTGCCCGCCATGCCAGCCGATGTTGCCATAATTCACACCCAGATGGCCGGCTGTGAGGGAACCGCACGAATAAGCGGCAGCCTGGCCTTCGATCACTATTTTATTCACGCGGCCAAAACTGTCATTGTGACCACCGAGCAAATTGTGCCTGAATCCTATCTGCGCCGTGATCCAAACCGCAACCAGATTCCCTGCACCGCAGTGGACATGGTGGTCGAGGTACCGTGGGGCGGGCATCCCAGCCAGGTTCCCGGTTGTTATGACACGGATATGGCATTTATAAGGGAATATGCAGCATCAGCCCGTCATGAACCAGCCTTTGCACAGTGGGTGAAGGAATGGGTTCTGGGCCTGGGCTCTCGCGAGCAATACCTTGACAAGTTAGGAGCGGCCCGGCTGGAGAGCTTGAGAGCAGCCGAACCCTGGGGATATCGGTCCAGGTCCGGTAAATAACTGGATGAAGAGGGAGGATGGATATGAAAAAGAGTAAAGTGGTCAGCCTGAAAGAAGCCATGGGGCTGGTAGAAGACGGTGACACCATTTTTACCGGCGGCATCGTTGAAGACAGAAGGCCCGTAGCCGCCGCTATGGAGATTGTGCGCCAGAAGAAAAAGAACCTGGTGCTGTTTGGAACCTGCTCGCTCTGTGATGACATCCTGGTGGGCGGGGGCTGTGTGGAAGCGTACCGGGGTTGCTATACCTCCAACGGCGCTTTCGGCATTTCACCCAATTTGAAGAGGAGGGCCGAAGCAGGCACTATTGTCACTGATGAAATCGGCCATCTCGATCTGAGCATAGGACTCATGGCCGCTCAGGCGGGAGTGCCCTTCATTGCTTCCAAGACTTGCATCGGCACCGATGTGTTGAATCCGGCCTATGACAACCTTGCCGAAGTAAGCAAATGGGCCAGGGACAAGAGCATGCTTCCCAACCAAAAATATGTCCTTATGGAGGACCCTTTCTTTAATATGGGAACCGTGCAGCTGGTTCCCGCTATCAAACTGGATGTTTGCATCTGCCATGTTCAGATGGTGGGTGAAGAAGGAACCGTTAGAATTGATGGGAGTTTGACCTTTGATCATTTCGCCGCTCTTTCTGCCAAGAAAGTGATTGTCACGGCGGAAAAGGTAGTGCCGGAATCATATATCAGGCAAGACCCCAACCGTAACTGCATCCCGTCCACATCGGTGGATCTGGTGGTGGAGCTTCCCTGGGGGGCCCATCCTGGTCAGGTCTACAATGCCTACGACATGGATATCCCATTCCTTCAGGAATACGCCAAGAGCTGCGCCACCCAGGAGGGCTTTGACAAATGGGCCGAAGCCTGGATTTTTAATGAAAACGGCCATGAGGACTATATCAACCAACTGGGTGCCAGCCGTTTGGAGAAGCTCCGGGCCAAGCCGCCTTACGGCTACGCCCCGAGATCGAAAGGAGGGGTGCAATAATGGCTAAGAAGTACGCAAAACCGGGTGAATATTCGCCAGTAGAAGCGATGGTCGCCCATTCGGCCAGATTCTTAAAGAATTTTGACGGCAAGAAAGGCCTGATTGGAACCGGGCTGCCCCTGGTGGCCTCCCAGCTGGCCAAAAAGATCTACAGCCCCGACATGATCATCTTCGTGGAAACCGGCCAGGCCGACGCCAATCCCCAGGAACTGGCCATTTCTATAATGGACAGCCGCCTGACCTACGGATCGTCCTGGCAGATGGGGGATCCGGAAGGGCTGTTCCCTTTGAGCCGCAACGAAATAGACTTCGGGTTTATAGGCGGTGCCCAGATCGATAAATATGGCAACGTCAATTCAACTTTTATCGGAGGTGATTATAACAAACCGGCCAAGCGGCTGGCGGGTACTGCCGGAGCTGTGGATATCGGGGTTTTTGCCAAAACCACGGTTATCCTTATGGCCCACCAGAAACGGCGGGTATGCGAGTTTGTCGACTATCTTACCACCCCCGGCTGGATGGTCAAAAAATGGCCGGAAGGGACCCTGGTCAGGCGCGAGGAACTGGGCATGCAGGGCGGCCCCAGCTGTTTCATATCATCCCTGGGGATATTGAAATTCGACGATACCACCAAGATCATGTACCTGGACCAGTACTTCCCCGGGATTACTCCCGATGAGGTAAAGGCCAACACCGGCTTTGATATCGACGTATCCCGGGCTACCGAAGCGGAGCCGGTCCTGGTTGATGAAATCCGCCTGCTGCGGGAAGAAATCGATCCGCTCAACATTTATAAGATGAGATAGCAGTACCAAGAATACCCCCTTATATATAAAAGAAACGGCGCGGCCAAAGCCTTTCAGGCTCCGAAGAGGATGGATAGAGCGCCGGAATACGAAGGAGGAGAGAGTTATGAATTTTGTGCCGATGACCCCCGGGAAAGGGCGCGCCAAACCGCTGGTCGACAAAGTCATTAGCGCCCAAGCGGCTGTCGAAAAATTCATTCATGAAGGATGCTACCTGGGTATGACCGTTAGCGCAGCCCCGGCGGCCTTGATCTGGGAAATGGTGCGGCAAAGAGACCGGATCAAAACCCTGGATTTAGTCATCACCAGTCAGATCGGCATGTCTTCAGCCCTGATCGGCGCCGGCCTGGTGCGCAAGATCGAAATGGCCTACAACTGGGGCGGGATCGAAGGCGAAGACAAGGTTTTCCGCCGGGCGGTGGAAAAAGGTATTCCCCGGCCCCTGGAGGTGGAAGACTATAGTAATTTTGGAGCGGCCATGAGATGGCTGGCCGGCTCTATGGGCCTCCCCTTTATGCCCACCAAATCGCAGCTGGGCTCTGACATTATCAAACACAATCCCAAAATCAAAGTCATTGAAGATCCCTATTCGGGAGAACCGCTGTCCCTGGTTCCGGCTTCCAATCCGGACGTGGCAGTTATTCATGCCTCCCGGGCGGATGAGATCGGCAACGTTCAGTGCTACGGCATCTACGGCAACACCGATACCCTGGCCCGGGCCGCCCGAACTGTAATCGTCAGTGTTGAAGAGATCGTCACCCAGAACGAGGTGCGCCGCCAGCCCAACCTGACCGTTATACCCTACTATTACGTAGACGCAGTGGTCCATGCCCCGTTTGGAGCCCACTGGCGCGAAGCGCCCTTCTTTTACCACCATGACCTGGCCTATGGGCTGGACGCCTACCGCCAGTTTGCCACCCAGGAAGGCTTTGAACAGTGGATGGAAAAGCACATTTTGGGCACCAGGGACTGGGATGAATACTGCAAAATGGTCGGCTATGACCGGCTCAACCGCTTAATGCAAAGTGAGCACAAATATCAGAAAATGGGCGAAGTGAGGTGATTTTGAATGGCTAATTATGCGAAAGACTACAGCCTTCCTGAACTGATGGCGGTTTCGGCCGCCCGGGAAATACAGGACGGGGAACTGGCCTTTATCGGCGTGGGTATGCCTCTGATGGCGGCCACGGTGGCCAAGTATACCCATGCCCCCAATTTCAACATGATGGTGGAATACGGAGCGGTCGGCCCCTCGCCCCGCCGCCTGCCCATGTGCGTCAACTGTGCGGTGAACTGTGAGCGGGCCTACTACACCGGTTCCCAGCGGGAGGTAATGGGGGCCCAGCAGGCCGGCTTCGTCGATGTAGCCTGTATCAGCGGGGCGCAAATCGATAAATTCGGAAATTTGAACTCCACCATGATCGGCGATGATTACCTGCATCCCAAGGTTCGCCTGGCCGGCAGCGGCGGAGCCAATGACCTGGCTTCTTCAGCCGGGCGGACCATCATCATGATGCGCCAGGACGGCCGCAACTTCGTAGAAAAGCTCGATTACCTCACTTCACCGGGACACCTTAGCGGACCCGGAGCCAGAGCCCAAGCCGGATTGCCAGGAGGGGGACCGCAGGCGGTAATTACCACCATGGGCATTTACCGTTTTGATGAAGAAACCCGGGAGATGTTTCTGGAGAAGGTTCATCCCGGGGTCGATGTAGAGAAGGTAAAGGCCTCGGTCAAATGGGAGCTTCAGGTTTCGCCCCGGCTTGGCGAAACCGAGCCGCCCACCGAGGAGCAGGTTATGATAATGCGCACCCTGGACCCCCTGGCGGTCTATCTGGGCAACGGCCGGGCGCTTCTGGCCGGAGATTTTGAAGCCTTTATGGCCATGCTCGAAAACAGCTGGGGGCCGATGGGAGAACTGATGCGCTCCAAAGGCTTATTATAGGTGGAATTCGTGTTTAAAACCGGGAAAGGAGCAGATTTAATGCGAGAAGTAGTAATCGTAAGCGGAATGAGGACCCCGATTGGCGATTTTTTAGGTACCCTCAAGAATTTTAGCGCGTCTGATCTGGGAACCATAGCCCTGAAAGCGGCTATAGAAAAGGCCGGCCTTAAACCAGACCAGATTGAAGAGGTAGCGGCCGGTCACGTATACCAGGCGGGATGCAAGGGAAACCCCGGCCGGCAGGTGACTCTGGGGGCAGGGTGCCCGGTTGAAACCGTATCGCTGACCATCAACCAGCAGTGCGCCTCATCCATGCGGGCGACTGAAATCATCAGCCAGGAGATCATGCTGGGCAAGATCGATATCGGGGCCGCGGTCGGCCATGAAAGCATGACCAATATACCCTATCTCCTCCTCAAGGCCCGCATGGGCTACCGCATGGGCTCCGACAAGCTCGAAGACGGCATGATGTATGATGCGTTTATCGATCCTTTTTATAACTACCACGCCGGGGTCACGGCCGAAAACCTGGTGGAAATGTACAATATCACCCGTCAGGAAGCTGATGAGTGGGGAGTGATGAGCAACCAGCGGGCCTGTAAGGCTATAGCTGGAGGAAAATTCAGGGAAGAGATAACACCGGTTGAAATTAAGACCAAGAAGGGAAGCACTTTTTTCGATACCGACGAACACCCCAACCCAAACGCCAGCATGGAAGCTATGGCAAAATTAAAACCGGCTTTTAAAAAGGATGGAATTATAACCGCCGGCAACGCTTCCGCCATAAATGACGGGGCCTCCGCGCTCATAATTATGGCCGCTGATAAAGCCAAAGAGCTGGGCGTCAAGCCGCTGGCCCGCATCGTGGCTACGGCGTCAGCTTCGGTTGATCCCAAGATAATGGGGATAGGAGTAGTACCCGCCGTACGCCGCGCTCTAAAACTGGCCAACATGAGCCTGAACGATATGGAGCTGTGCGAATTCAACGAAGCCTTTGCCGCTCAGGTCATTGCCTGCAATCGCGAACTTAAAGTAGATGTGGATAAAATTAACGCCCTGGGGTCGGGCGTTGGTTTAGGACATCCGGTGGGCATGACCGGCGCCCGTCTGATCCTGACCCTGATGCACGAGATGCGGCGGAGCAAAAAGCAATTTGGCATCGCTTCGCTCTGCTCAGGCGGCGGTCCGGCCATGGCGACTATTATTGAAGCCCTGTAAATATTTTGGAAGGAGGATTTATTATGGCTGTAAAGAAGCTGGGAGTACTGGGAGCCGGGACCATGGGCGCGGGCATCGCCCAGGTCGCGGCCCAATCAGGACTGCAGGTGGTGCTCATTGATCTGGACCAGGCCCTGGTCGATAAAGCGGTAAAGGGCATGACCAAAAATTGGGATAAGGATGTAAGTAAGGGAAAGATAGCGGAAGAGGACAGGGACAAATTCCTGGGCAATATTACTACTAGCGTTCATAATATTGACTTCAAGGACTGCGATCTGGTTATTGAGGTTATTGTTGAGAATTTGGACATCAAGAAAAAAGTCTTCAAGGACCTGAACGATATCTGCTCGCCGCATACGGTTATCGCCTCGAATACGTCCGGTTTCAGTATTACCGAAATTGCGGCCGCTAGTGGAAGGGCGGACCGGGTGGTGGGTATGCATTTCTTCAACCCGGTTCCGGTGATGAAGCTGGTGGAAGTCATCCCGGGAGCCGAGACTACCGAAGAAGTAGTGGCCCTGGCCATGGAAACCTGCGCCATTATTGGCAAAAAGGCCATCCGGGCCAAAGAAGCGCCGGGATTTATCGTAAACCGAATCCTGGTTCCCTACTTGAACGATGCGGCCACCGCTTATCAGGAAGGGGTGGCGTCGGCTGAAGAAATCGATGAAGCCATGAAGCTGGGCGCCAATATGCCCATAGGTCCCCTGGCTCTATGCGACCTGGTCGGAATTGATGTCCTGCTGATGGTGGTTGAATACTTCTACAAAGAATTCGGCGATCCTAAATTCCGCCCTTCGCTGGCCTTGAAACAAAAAGTCCGGGCTGGCCATTATGGAGTAAAAAGCGGCAAGGGCTTTTTCGATTACACCAAAAAATAGGAAGAATATAATGTTTAATCCCGCTCCCCCCGGCGGGCTACATTTAACGACGGGCCTTATGATTTATTCGTCCTCTAATGCAGTGGTTGATTTAATAATATAATGTAATGAATCCCTTTAAATATATTCTGGGGCTGTTCAGTAGAGCGGCCCCTATTCTTTTTATTAGGATTTAAGATATTATAGGAATGCATGATGATAAAATTACTATCAAAATATAATGTAAATACGTTCACTGGCCATAATTAAGGGGGATGTGTAAAAAAGTGACAGATAAACTGGCTGGAATAAATGCTATAATGGAAGCCCTGAAAGGACGACGCAAGATTCATAAGATCTTTGTGCAAAACGAAAAGAAGAACCAGCGCCTGGAAGAATTGCTGCTGATAGCCAGGAAAAAAGGAGTGTTTGTCCAGGAGGTTGAAAAAGAACGCCTGAACCAGATGTACAAGCTGGGAAACCACCAGGGCATTATTGCAACCGTTGATGCCTATTCCTATGCTTCTATGGAAGAGATCCTGGAAAAAGCGGCCCTATCCGGGCAGCCGCCCCTCATATTGATTCTGGATGGAATCGAGGACCCGCAAAATCTGGGGGCCATTATTCGCACCGCTGAATGCGCCGGAGTGCATGGCCTTATCCTACCCCGCCACAACAGCGCTGAAATAACCGATGCAGTGGTCAGGGTTGCGGCCGGAGCGGTTGAGCATGTGCTGGTGGCACGGGAGACCAACCTGGTCAATGTCATAAAAAAACTCAAAGATCTGGGATTATGGATAGTAGGCAGTGATATGGACGCCCGGGTCGACTATTTTTCTACTGCTTTTCCCAGTCCCACTGCCCTGGTGGTGGGGGGCGAGGGGAAGGGGGCGCGCAAGCTGGTCCTCAATAACTGCGATCTGGTGGTTAAAATCCCCATGTACGGACAGATAACTTCGCTCAATGCTTCTGTGGCTTCATCTTTGCTCATTTACGAAGCTTTGCGCCAGCGGGCCGGGCAGCCGGCCGGTGGATAGAAGTACTGGGGAAGCCGCCCTTTAGCTCGGGCTTTTGCCCGGTAAATAGGCTTTTACAGGCTTTGGCAGCTTGACTATTGGGGAAGCAATTTATATAATAAGATATGCGTGCATAATGAGATCCGGGCGTCTCTTCAGAAACATTGAGCTATTGGAGGCGATGGAATGGCTAGTTCTCTCGCTGTTAAAAAGATACTTGTTCCTTTTACAGAAATGCCGGATGAAGAAATTGTAGAATTGGCCCAGCAAGGGGAGCAATTTGCTGTTGAGTACCTGGTAGACAAGTATAAGAATTTTGTCAGAGCGAAGGCAAGGTCTTATTTTCTGATTGGGGCGGATAAAGAGGATATCATACAAGAGGGTATGATTGGCCTATTTAAGGCTATCCGCGATTATAAATTGGACAAACTTACCTCTTTCAGGGCGTTTGCCGAGTTATGTATAACCAGACAGATCATTACCGCCATCAAAACTGCCACGCGGCAGAAGCACATTCCATTAAACTCCTACGTTTCTTTAAATAAGCCGATATATGATGAAGAGTCGGACCGGACCTTGATCGATATTCTCTCGACTACTAAAATAACCAATCCGGAAGAGATAATCATCAGCCGGGAAGAATTTATATTTATTGAGAAAAAGATGGGTGAGATTCTCTCATCCCTGGAGTGGAAAGTATTGATGGCTTATCTGGAGGGCAAATCCTACCAGGAAATAGCCGTAGAATTAAAGCGGCATGTAAAGTCGATCGACAACGCCCTGCAGAGGGTTAAGAGAAAACTGGAAAAATACCTTGAAGACCGCAATGAATTGTAGTTGACTTTGGTTTTGCCAGGGTATAAAATATTATTTGCTGAGCCGAGCTAGCTCAATGGCAGAGCAGCTGATTTGTAATCAGCAGGTTGCGGGTTCGACTCCTGTGCTCGGCTCCAGGAGTAGTTTTTTATGGAGGGATACCCAAGCGGCCAAAGGGGGCAGACTGTAAATCTGTTGGCAACGCCTTCGAAGGTTCGAATCCTTCTCCCTCCACCATGATATCGCGGGATGGAGCAGTTGG
>DHRK01000059.1:0-544 GCA_002410325.1 Syntrophomonas sp. UBA5314 | reverse complement strand
TCAAGTCCGGCTCCCGCAACCATGATTTTTTTATTCCGTTAGGAATTGAAATATGTGGTCCCCGAAGGGGGCAACCATGATTCCCGTCAAGGAACAGTCCCCATGGGATACAGCCGTATTTTGATGCCCTTATAGCTCAGTCGGCAGAGCGTATCCTTGGTAAGGATAAGGTCACCGGTTCAAGTCCGGTTAAGGGCTCCATTTTATTTGGCGGCGTAGCTCAGCTGGCTAGAGCATACGGTTCATACCCGTAGTGTCAGGGGTTCGAATCCCTTCGCCGCTACCATAAGCAAGCAGGGAGTGAGAGAGGTCTCACTTCTTTTATTATTTTAGGCTGCACGCCACGACACGTAGATTTAAGAATCCGGCGCTTCTTTTATTTCTGGACTTTTTTGGGTAAAATAGTGTTGGTATATTATGCGGTACCATGTTAACCCTAATGGTGTATTTTAGTCGGCGGGCAAAATTCATCTAGAACAGGCGTCGGACCCAAATTGAGAAGGGGAAAGGTGAGAGACTTAGATGGCAAAGGCAAAATTCGAGA
>DHRK01000011.1 GCA_002410325.1 Syntrophomonas sp. UBA5314 | reverse complement strand
AGTTTTTCATGGGGAACTAGTTACTTAAATTTTACACTTGAGTTAGTTATACCTTAAATGTATAACCCACATGAACGTCTTCAAAGAACAATTTTTTCACCTCCCCCCTGGCTTAACAGCAGATCAAAAACATCATACTAAATGTTTAAGTTGATTTAATGTTATCATAAGCTTATAGCAAAAGTGAACGAGTGTTCACTACATATTGGCAGATAATATTAAGGGGGAGTTGCAGTGGAGACCAGAGATGCAATTATAGGCAGGCGCAGCGTAAGAAGGTATACGGAGCAGCCCATAAGCGACGCGGATTTACAGGACATAATTACCGCCGGCCTGTATGCGCCTTCAGCCGTGGATCTTCAACCCTGGTACTTTGTAGTGGTTAGAAGCCCTGAGAAGCTTGAGGAACTGCGGGAATTCATGAGCGAGGTCTATGACCGAACGGAACCGGTCCTGCTCAAGCGTTTTGCCAAGCACCCGGCTATTGTCGCTGAAACCAGGGTGTTCCTCAAAAGCCTGGGCGACTCCCAGTGCTGTATTCTGGCTTTTCTCTATAAACCGGATTATCCCGATAAAAGGGTCGTCATGCAGAGCACCAGCGCCGCCATTCAAAATATGCTTTTAGCCGCCTATGACAAGGGCGTCGGTTCCTGCTGGATGACTGCCGCTTTGAGCGCGGGAATGGATGAAGACCTGCGCCTCAAATACGCACCGGAACAGGGTGATTTTATTGCCGCCATAACCTTCGGCTACCCGTCTTATACGCCCAAGGCTCCGCGCCGAAAGGATGGCAGGTATGAAATAATCTAGGAATTTAAACTATTTATCCGGGTTGTAGCTATCCATGATTCTGTCAACTGCGAAAGTTTATTATCTTATAGAGGTTTTCTTGGTCGCTTTGAGCTGCGTTCCCTTTAAACAATACAGACCGCCTTCCCAACGCCAAGAGGCAGGGACGGCTCTTGGCAAGGCAAAAGAACCCTCCCTCCTTCTCTCTTTGCCTCGCCCAACGCCACATAATAAGCCGCTTGCGGGGGGAAAATAAGCTGTACTAACAAAAGGGGGAATTATTATGTGCTTCTTATGGGTAGATATGGACAACAGACCCTGGAATGAATACACAAAAGAATTCAAAAAAAACCACCCTGCGAAAACCAGAAGCCGGAAATCTCAATAAGCATCTTGCAAAGAGGGGGAGACTCATGATCAAAAACCATCTGGACGCTGAGAATCGTCTTAGGTTAAGCATGCGCTATTTGTTATAATTTGATCAGACAGGGGGTGCGCATCATATGAGAAAAATTCAGGTGTTTAGCGTATTGTTGTTTCTGGCTTTCTTGATGGGCTGCAGTACAACGAATGATCCATCCAGCAATCAAAACACGCCATCTGCTCCCGTTACAAGCAATACCGCCGCAAACCTTCAGCTTGTAGAAGCTTACCCTAATCTGGTTTTTAATCAACCTTTAGAATATAGGCATGCCTTTGACAATAGCGACAGGGTTTTTGTAGTTGAAAAAGCCGGTCGAATCTTAGTGTTCCAGAATAATCCCCAGGTTCAGTCTTGGCAAGTTTTTCTTGATCTGACCGGCCGGGTCGACAGCAATTCTTCCGAGCAGGGTCTGTTAGGTTTGGCTTTTCATCCCGACTACAAGAATAACGGCCTTTTCTATGTGAATTATACTGCCCGCAACAGCACCATAGTGGCACGTTACAGGGTAAATCCCGGCGATCCCAACCAGGCTTTATCAGATAGCGAAGAAGTCATCCTTACCTTCAACCAGCCCTTTGATAATCATAACGGGGGTCATTTAAGCTTTGGTCCGGACGGCTACCTCTATATAGCGTCCGGGGATGGCGGATTGGCGGGCGATCCCCAAAACAACGCTCAAAACCGCGGCAACCTGTTAGGAAAAATACTGCGCATCGATGTAGATAAGCCCGGTAACGGGACAGCCTACAGCATCCCGCCCGATAATCCTTTTTTCGGAAACCAGGAAGGATTTAGAGAAGAAATCTACGCTTATGGTTTGAGAAATCCGTGGAAGTTCAGCTTCGATCAGGGCCGAGCTTGGCTGTGGGCAGCCGACGTAGGTCAGAGCAAAATAGAAGAAATCGACATCATCCAAAAAGGAGCCAATTACGGATGGCGTAAAATGGAGGGCAGTCTTCCCTATCTAGCGGTGGGAAGTATTGACCAGACCGGACTGACTTCACCGGTTTGGGAATACCAGCATCCTACCGGCAATTCTATCACGGGAGGCTATGCCTATTACGGTAAATTAACTCCCAGCTTAAATGGGGCCTACATCTATGGCGATTTCGGCACCGGTATGATTTGGTCCCTACGGCTTGATGAAAATATGAAACCGGATAACCGGACCTTGTTTGATACCGATCTGAATATCTCATCCTTCGGATTAGATCAAAACAATGAGCTGTATGTAGTTGATTATAAAGGCAAAATATACAAGTTCATCGAATCTTGACAGCCCTTATTTAAACTTATTCGACGTTAAATAAGAATGTCCTAACGTTCTCTGTAAAAGTCTTCCTATTCTCATACTATCACAGATTAAGCGCTATAACGGCAGGCGATAGATAAGCTCTTTTTTCCAGGGTGGTAAAAAAAGCTCTCCATCCGGGCGTTGTCAAAACAGCTACCTGTTCGTCCCATGGCAACCTGTTATTTGACGCTTACTTTTTATCCTTATTCTCTCCAAAAGAGAAACCCGTTTCCAGGATTGGCGTGCTGAAAACGGGCTTTGTCTACAGTCTGAAACCCCCTTGATAGGAGTTTATCGCTCATCCACGTAATAATATTTAGCCTATGCTCAATTCATGAGCATATTCATAGGAGATAATCTGACCAATGGCAGTCTCAATCCAAGCTTTTTCTAAATGAGATTTTGCGGCAATACTACTTGAAGTATCATTTTTAAATGATTCATACACATAATCTAAAGTTTCAATTTCTTCTTTAGTAAATAAGCAAAGATCTGGCTCTCCAATAGCTCTGTATAGTTCGGCTGGATTCTCCAAACCAATATCCTCATATTTTTTTAAAATTTGCTCACTTTCGTTCTCTATCAAACCCATGAGAAAATCATACTTATCCGGGACCGGTCCTAGAGGTAGAGCCGCGTATTTTATACCGTTTATCGAAATATTAAACCTTTTAAAATGCACAAAATCAATATACCAAAGATATTTCATTAGCTTTACTTTAAGTAGTCTATTATCTTTTGAAGCAAAATTTTTAACTGTTTGAACAACTTTATCAAGGTTAAACACAACGAATCCGTTAGTAATACCAGGCGCATCACCAAATAGATCTTCAAGTAATCTGTAAACCTTTTCTTCTTTGCTACCTAACAAAGAAGCAATCCTATTATCTAATGTACTAAATTCTTTCCCTGACAATCCTTTAGCATTGCTTTCAAGCAGCCTTTTCATATTTTCAGGATTTTTCATTAGAATGAATTCCGCATTATGACTAGGACTTTGCAATGCTCCACTTTCATACCGAGAAACAGTTGCATGCCCCCACCCAAAAAGCTTAGCTAATTGCCGTTGGCTTAGACCATACATTTCCCTAATACTAATCATCTCATCCGGTTGGAGCAAACCTTTTCGTTGCCTGTATTCCGAATAAGCTTTAGCAAAATATTGTTCCTCAAGATGTGGATCGGGAACAAGCTCTCCGCAACATGAACATTGAAAGCGAGTAACCATAATCTCTATGTGCTCTCCCCTGATATTGAACACTTTCTTAATTTCAACAGGTTTAAACTCACTATCTTCCAAGCATTCTACGCAATATTCCATTTCCTTCCTCCTTCCTGCCAAGGAGATTTTAAGATATCTTTCCACACCGGTTTTCTTTAAATTGCACAAATCTTAAGCCCTCGCTTACCATATTTTTACCATTCCCACCTGGACTTTTTACTTTCCTGCACTACACTGGCTATGAAAGTAATGCTTCACGTCAATACCACTATTGAAAATTTTATTTCAGAGAGGTGTCTGCTATTTACGGGACGGTACGCAACGCTATTGTCAGCAACTATGAAATTTTAAGCCATACCCAGCAACGCATTGCTGAAAAGGTCGTCGAGCAAGTTGAGAAATACCTGATGCTTCCCATCAGCAAATGCGCGCAGGAATTGCAGGTGTCAGAAGCCTCTTTGACCCGCTTTTCCCGCGCCATCGGCTATGCGTCCTACGCCCAGCTGCGTGAGGACTGCTGCCAGGAAGTCGTGGAAGCCCTGGGCATTCGGGAACGATTGGAACATTCTATTCAAAAAAGCGGAGAACACTCCAACTTCCTGGCCCACCAATTACACCAGGAGCTTGAGCATTTCCAATCCCAGGTGGAGAGTGTCGACTACACCACCCTGGAGCAGCTCAGCCAGAAAATTGCCCAGGCCGGATGCGTTTACCTGGCGGGCTTGGGAGTGTCCACCTCCCTGGTGCGTTTTTTGGAGTTCCGGCTGCGGCGCATGGGAGTGCAGGTGCGGGCTCTCTGCACGGGAGGCTATGAGATGATGGAAGACCTGACCGGGCTCCAGAATAAGGATCTGCTGCTGGTGATAGGGTTTCGCCGCATCTATCGCGAACTGCTGACCGCCGCTGCCTTTGCTAAAAGCATGGGCTGCCCGGTATTCGCCATCAGCGAACACCCTCTTTCAGCTCTGGCTTTGGCTTCCGACTGGCATTTAGTGCTAAAACGAGGGCCGGATTCGGAGTTGAATTCTCTGGCTTTTCCCATGGCCATTTGCAATGCCCTGGCACTGTCGGTAGCGCGGCAGCGTGAAGCAGAAATCCAGCAAACCATCACCAACCTGGACTGGCTAAACGCCAAATATTCTGAATTGGAGGGTTAAGATTTATGGGTAAAACGGTGAAAAAACTGGCCTCATTGCTGTTGATTTGCCTGCTCTCAGCAGGCTGCCAGAGCGGCACTCAAACCAAACCAGCCGAAAGTCCTGCCGAGTCATCAAATAATCCCGGGGTGGTAACCGTGTACACTTCCGTTCCCCAGGAACTCATCGACCAGTTCAAGGCGGAATTTGAAAAGAAAAGCCATGCGGAAGTCAAAGTATACCGGGCGGTAACCAATGACATCCTGGCCAAGCTGAAAGCGGAAAAGGAAGCCGGCGGAGTAGCCGCAGACGTAGTTTGGGTAGCGGATACCGCTTCTGCCCAGCTTCTCAAGGAGCAGAACTATCTGCAGAAGTATGACTCTCCCGAAGCCGCTGCCCTGGCTCCTTCTATGAAAGACCCGCAGGGCTACTACTACGGTTCCCGGGTCATCAACATGGTTCTGGCTTATCATACCAAGGTGGAAAAACCGGAGAGCTGGAATGATCTCTTGAAACCCCAATATAAAGGGAAGATAGGCATACCGGCGGTGAGCAGCGGAACCTCCTATACTTTTGTAGGCGCTCTGGCTTCCCAGCCCGATTTTGGCTGGAAATTCTTTGAGCAAATGAAAGCCAACGGCGGGATGCAGGTGAAAGCCAATAAGGACGCTACCCAGAAATTAGCCTCGGGAGAATTTCAACTGGCCGTAATTTTAGATTACATGATCAAGGATTTGAAAGATAAAGGATCCCCGGTGGATTATGTGATTCCCAAGGAAGGCGCCATCATGGTGGTTTCTCCGATCGCCTTGCTGGATGGGGCCAAGAATCCTGCCGGCGGCAAACAATTCATCGATTTTACACTCTCCCGGGAAGGCCAGGAGCTTCTAATGAAGCAAAACGTGGTGACGGTTCGCACCGATCTTAGTCCGGTGCCGGGTGTACCCATGGTTGCTGATATCAAAGCTTTTCCGATTCCTGACCAATATCTAAACGAAGCTCGCGAAGAAATAAATTCTAAGTTTGAAGCTATTTTTGGCAAGCCCTAAGCCAGTTGAAGCTGCAGCCGGAACTTCGCAGAGGCTGCAGCTTCCGGCTGTTCAAGAGACGGGAGGGTGAATCGGTGTTCAAAAACTGGAAAAGCAGCCATCTGGGCTTTACCCTGGCCATTGCCACCGTGCTCATGACCAGCGTCTATCCTATGCTGGTCATGAGCCTGTATGCCTTAAAGGGAAGCCAGGGCCTGACTTTACACAATTTCGCGCTGGCTTTTTCCGAGCCGAAAAACATCCAGGCCCTGGAGAATACCCTGTTTGTCGCTCTACTGGCTACTTTTTTCTCGCTTCTCATCGGCGTGGGGATGGCCTACCTGACCGGCCGCACCAACCTCCCCGGGCGCAGAATAATCAAGGTTCTTTGCCTTCTGCCCGTGTTCACCCCTCCTTTCATCCTGGCCATCGCCTGGCAGCAATTATTAAGCCCGGTAGGCTATCTCAACCAGGCTTTTCAGTGGATCAGCCATTCCCAATCGCTTTTATTGAATATTTACGGGCCCACAGGTATTATTCTGGTCATGACCTGCAGCAGTTTTTCCATGGTTTATTTGATTGTGGAAGGAGCACTTAACCGTATGGACCCCTCTCTGGAAGAGGCGGCATTGATGTGCGGAGCCCCACGCCAGCGGATACTCCTGGATATTAATTTGCCTTTGCTGCTCCCTCAGATTCTGGCTGCCGGTCTGCTGGTCTTTATTACTGAAATATCCAACTTTGGCGTACCAGCTGTGCTCGGATATCAGGTTTCTTACTATGTTCTCACCACGCGCATTTACCAGGTGCTCCACCAATTTTACCGCAGCGACAATTTTTCCGCCGCCGCCTCTTTGTCTATATTGCTGCTCGCCCTGGCGGTTCTGGGTTTGATACTAAAAGATTGGCTGCAAAATAAAGGCCGTCATGAAATAGAGCCCGGCCAGGCCCGCATGGCGCCGGCTTGGCATCTGGGCCGCGGGCGCTTTGCATTGGCCGCCCTGCTGATGCTTTTTCTCTTCTTCCTGGTCCTGCTGCCTCTGGCTGCCATAGGCTTGACATCTCTGCTGCGCGCCTACGGATTGGAGCCCGGTCTGGCCAATTTGTGCCTGGACAATTACCGGCGTCTGATAGACCTCTCCCTGGTCCGGCGGGCTTTTGCCAACAGCCTGATTCTGGCTCTGAGCGCCGCCACCCTGGCCGTATTGTTCGGCACCCTGCATGCCTATCTGCTGGTGCGTAAACCCGGACCGGGCACCAAACTTCTGGATGCTGCCATCACTACACCCTATGCCCTCCCGGGCACGGTGGTAGCCCTGGCCATGATCCTGGCTTTCAGCCGCCCTTTACCGCTGCTGGGAATTAATCTATACAACACCCTGGCCATTATTCTATTAGCCTACTTTGCCCGCTACCTTACTTTTGCGGTGCGCAATATTTCCGCGGCCTGGCAGCGCGTTCACCCTTCTCTGGAGGAAGCTGCCCAGGCCTCCGGAGCCGGTTGGTACAGAGTGCTGGCTGAAATCCTTCTCCCCCTGCTGGCCCCCGGAATCCTCTCGGCCTGGGTTCTGGTGTTTACCTACAGCGTCCGGGAGCTGACTCTTTCCATATTATTGTGGTCGGCAGGCAACGAGACACTGGCCGTGGCCATCTTCAACCTCCAGGAGTCCGGAGATCTGACTACGGCCTGCGCCCTGTCCATGGTGGTCATCCTGTTTTCTTTATCAGCCTATTTACTTGGACACTGGCTCCAGGCCGGCAAGGGCCTTTTCCCGATCCGCGGGAAGCTTTTCAGCCAGGCCTCTCCACTCATTGAGAAAAGGGGGTAATCGATTTGTCCTATCTCGCCTTATCGAAACTACATAAGTCCTATGGCGAAAGCCTGGCCGTAAGCAATTTCAACCTGAATATGGAGAAGGGTGAGTTCGTCTCCCTGCTGGGGCCTTCCGGCTGCGGCAAAACTACCACCCTGCGTATGCTGGCCGGCTTTATTGAGCCGTGCCAGGGCCATATTTCCCTTAAAGGCCGAACCATATATTCCAAAAGCGAGAATATCAACGTCCCTCCAGAAAAAAGAAAGATCGGTATGGTTTTTCAATCCTACGCGGTTTGGCCTCATATGACGGTCTTTGCCAATATCGCTTATCCGCTGCGGGTGCAGAAAATAAACCATCCAACTATAAAAGCCAGGGTGCTTGAGGCCCTGGACCTGGTCCACCTGGCCGGCCTGGAAAACAGGTATCCTTACCAGCTTTCCGGCGGCCAGCAGCAAAGGGTCGCTATCGCCCGGGCTCTGGTGATGGAGCCTGAAATCCTGCTTCTGGATGAACCCCTGTCCAACCTGGATGCCCAATTGCGTCAACACATGCTGCATCAGATTGATGAGATCCGCCGGCACACCGGAGTGACTATTCTGTACGTAACCCACGATCAGAAAGAAGCCATGGCCTTGTCCGACCGTATTGTGCTTATGAACCAGGGCCTGACGATCCAGTCGGGCCGTCCGCAAGAACTATATGAACGGCCGGCCACTGCTTTCGCCGCCAATTTTTTGGGCCGGGCCAATCTGCTGCCGGGTTGGCCCCGGGCCATTCCCCGGCAGGGAATACTCACTTCCCAGGGCTTTTTTCTCCCGGTGCAATCAATCACCGGACTGGAGGCCGGGAATGAAAACACCGTCACATTTGTCGTCCGGCCGGAAGACATTCGCCTTGAACACCCGGATGGGAGCTCCCCAAGCACACCGGGGTGCGTCGTATATCGCCGTTATTACGCTTCCTTTATTGAATATGGCGTGGAAATCAATAATACCCTGCTGCGCGTGGAAGCTGAAAACGGAGATCGCCTGGAAGTGGGCCAGAGTATCGGTTTAATTATACGCAGAGCATTTGTTCTGCCGCAGGAGGAAGATGATATTGTTCAAAACCGCCATTTCGTCCAAAGTCCTGCAGGGTCTGCCCCTGCCCAACATCATTGAATATGCCGCCCGCTTGGGCTTTGATGGAATAGAATTATGGATGCACCAGCTGGCCGGATGTGGATGGTCTTTAAAACAAGTTAGGGAGTACTTACAAAAGCATCATTTGTGCTGCCAGGTTCACGCGGAAACCCGTGATACTAATCTGGCATCCACCAATCCAGGCATCCGGGCTGAATCCCTGCGCCAGGCGGCCTACGCCATCCAGTGCGCCAGGGACCTGGATGCCTCGGTTATAACCATTCACCCCGGCCGTTTAACCAGCCAAAAGGATTTATGCACCCGGGACCACCTTTGGGATCTGCAGGTCAAGGCTTTTGATGAATTGGCCGTATTGGCCGGCAAGGCCGGTCTGGTCATCGGAATCGAAAATATGGAGGCCCGGGATAAAGAATTTGTGGTGGGGGAAGAACACCTCGCGCGGATCATTAGATCGATAGACAGCCCTCATTTAATGGCAACCCTGGATATCGCTCATTTATACTCGACGGGAAGTCTGTACAGCTCTCTGGACAACTGGACTCTTCCGCTGGTAAATGTGCATATAAGCCAGGCTTCCGAAGAAATGCACCTTCCCATACACGCCCGCCCCCCGGGAGCCATTGACTACACAAAGGTCTTCCCGGCGCTGGCCAGGCGCTACAGCGGCTTCCTGGTTGTGGAAGGATTTCAGGCAGGCCAAGAGAAAGATAATGCCCGAAAAAGCATGGAATGGCTCCAATCTCTTTTATAGTTGATTATTAAGGCAAAATATACAAGTTCATCGAATCTTGATAGCTTTATTTAAACTCCGGGAGGTATTTTTTCTTCCATCAAGCTGCGAAGATTTATGGTATTACCGTCCACGACAAATGTCCCGTCCCCATTGGCGTGGAAAGTCCGGCGTTCGGTTCGTTCCTGATCAATCCAGGCACGCACGCCCTGCAAAACGAAAATGTCGTGAGCTTCCAGATATTCAGTCACCCGGCACTCCAGGCAGGCCAGGCACTCGGAAACCAGTGGAGCTTTTACCTCAGCCGCCGGTAATGCGGTAAGGCCAAACTTTGTAAACTTGTCCACTTCTGCACCGGAGCAGCTGCCGATGCCGACCACTTTTTCCGCCAGGTCAATCGCGGGAATGGCCAGCACACATTCTTTCGAATTTATGAGGGCCTGAAACGAATAATTCCACGGGCCGGTTGTCATAGCAATCTTAGGGGTAAAATCCATCACCATGTGCCATGAGATGGTCATCATATTATTGCGCCCTTTATGGTTTGTTGTAACCAAGATTACGGGACCCGGCTCAATCAGCATGAACGCTTTCTCCATTGGCAGTTCGGTCATCGCCATATTGCATCTCGCCTTCTTTCCATGGTGGACTTTTCGTCATTCATTATACTTCTAATATATACCATTAAGGCAGCCCTATTACGTGGGTTTACCTTATATCGCAAAATTTCTGCCAAGTAATGTGAGATATTTCTCATATGAGATGCTTCTCATATGTAATAATTTATATTATCATGTTTTACAGGAGGTGTTGGTGTGCCCAAAGACACTTTTTATAATTTGAGCGAAGAGAAGAAGAAACGAATATTTGACGCGGCTGTGCAAGAGTTTTCTACCCGGCGTTTCAGCGATGCCTCTCTAAACCAAATTGTAAAGGCCGCTAAAATACCCTGGGGAAGTTTTTATCAGTATTTCAATGACAAAGAAGACCTCTATCTTTACATTGTGGAAGAAATCTCCAAGGATATGCATCAAATTATAGGAGCCTTCAACCCCAATGCCAGCTTTTTTGAAACCATTATACAAAGAGCTGAAGGAACCCTTAAAATAGGCAAAATGAGACCGGAGTATACCCGGCTAGGGGCATTGACGGTGATTGACAACAGCGAGTTCATGTTGCAGCTCCTTAGAGCATCCAACGAAAAGTACATCGAAATAATCGAGCGTGATAAAAAGCGCGGTATGATCAAGCCGGAAATCGACTCCGATGTGGTTGCTAAAATGATTTACATCTTCATTTTTAATGAATATTTATATAGCGGATTTGACGAGGCCCGCTATTTAAATAAAGTGGAAGGTGCAGTTCAAATACTCAAGCAAGGCATTGCCGTTCACCAGGATTAATTGAACATGTTGATTCATTGGTAGGGATAGAAGGAGGCTAAAATATGAGTTTATAAGGGTAATATGTAATATTTAACTAACAAACGGTAGTTAGCCTACAACAATTTTAATCGGAGGTGATCCCCATGAAAGTGAATAAAGCGAGTTTTTCCGCATCGGTAATAGCTCACTGCCGGGCCTATCATGCGGTGCATGATGATCAAAAGATATTTGATGATTTCCTGGCCGATCGTCTGCTTACCGAAGAGGAACGCGCGTACTTTGACGGTTCGCTATATAGATCAATAAAGGTACTTAAATACTTTGGCTCTGGAAAGACTGTTCCCTCAATCATAAAATTATTCCTTCCCCGGCGTTTTAAACATGCTATTAAGGCTATTGCACCCGAAGAATTGAATCAAGTCTCCGATTCAAGGTCGGGCGTGGATTGCTATATGCACGCTACCGGAGGTCTGGCATTAACCGTCAGCCGGTCCCGGTATACCGAAGACAGCCTGGTGAAGGCGGTCGGGGAAGGAGTAAAGCAGTATGTGATTCTGGGGGCGGGTTTGGACACCTTTGCCTTCCGGCACCCGGAACTGATGGGAAAGCTCCGGGTTTTTGAGGTGGACCGCCCGCCTACCCAGGCTTTTAAACGTCAGCGCCTCACTGAATTGGGGTGGGAAATCCCTGAGCAACTATATTTTGTTCCGGTAGATTTAACAGGTCAGAGACTTGATGAGGAGCTTAAAAATTCACCGTACGACTCGAAATCTTTGAGCTTCTTTAGCTGGCTGGGCGTCACTTACTACCTGCCCCGTGAATCTGTGCTCAATACCCTGCGCACCGTTGCCGGTATCGCCCCCAGAGGCAGTACGATTATTTTTGACTACCTGGATGCCGATGTATATGACCGTGCTAAAGTAGCTCCACGGGGACAGTGGTTGTTGTATTCTCTGGTAGGTGCCAAAGGGAAATGTGCCTTTGACCCGGCCACATTGTCCCGCGACCTTGCCCCTTTGGGCTTAAGTCTTAAGGAAAATCTAAGCCCTTCAGACATTGAAAAGCTCTACTTCCAGGGACACCCGGGCAACTACCATGCTCAGGAACATGCCCACTTTGCCTGTGCGGTTGTTAAATAGAAAATAACCGCGAAAAAATAATATGGACTCAACCACAATAAAGGGAGAGCTAAAAGCATGGATTCATATGTGCTCGGTTTTAAGGAAATAGATAAAACAAAAATCGCCATAGCCGGCGGCAAGGGTGCCAACCTGGGGGAGCTGTCCAGGATTGAAGGGATGAATGTACCGGATGGCTTTTGCGTTTCTACTCAAGCCTATAAAAAAATAACTGAAGACAATCAGGAACTTGATCAGTTGCTGGATCACTTGTCTCTTCTACGCCCAAGCGAGCTGGAAAAGGTCCGCCAAATCAGCGCCAAGATCCGCAGGGTCATTAAAGAAACCGCCATCCCCAAAGAAATCGAAGCTCAAATTGCCTCGCACATCAATTTGCTGGGCAAAAAGAATGCCTATGCGGTGCGCTCCAGCGCAACTGCCGAGGACCTGCCCACCGCCTCATTCGCCGGCCAGCAGGATACGTATCTGAACATTATAGGGAAAGACGCCATTCTCAAGCATATCAGCAGGTGCTGGGCGTCACTGTTTACCGATCGGGCCGTAATCTACCGCATGCAAAACGGTTTCGACCACCGCAAGGTCTATCTGTCGGCAGTCGTTCAGAGGATGGTTTTTCCCCGGGCGGCGGGGATTATGTTTACCGCCGATCCGGTTACCTCCAACCGCAAAGTGCTGTCCATCGATGCCAGCTTCGGTCTTGGCGAAGCCCTGGTCTGTGGCCTGGTAAATCCTGACACCTACAAGGTGCGGGAGGGCCTAATCGTCGATAAGAAGATATCCACTAAAAAGCAGGCCATCTATGCCTTGGAGAAAGGCGGCACCCGGGAATGGGAGATCGATGCCCAGCAACAGAACCAGCAAACCCTGACCGATGAGCAGATTTTACGACTTGAAGGCCTGGGCAGGAAGATCGAAGCCCACTTTGGCTCACCCCAGGACATTGAATGGTGCCTTTTTGAAGACACCTTCTACATCGTTCAGAGCCGCCCCATCACCACCTTATACCCCCTACCGGATGTTAACGACGGGAAAAACCGGGTATATGTATCCTTCGGGCATATCGAGATGATGACCGAACCCATCAAACCATTGGGAATCGTTTTCTGCCAGCTCTTATTCAAGAATAATATACTAGGCAATGCCGGTGGAAGGTTGTTTATTGACTATACTTATGATTTTGCCTCGCCGGTGGGGAGAAAAATGGTATTGAGATTGTTGGGTTCATTCGATCCTTTGATAAAAAACGCCATGCTAAATTTGTTCAAGCGAAAACAATTTTTAAAGACTTTGCCGCGGGGGAAGAGATCTCTCCGCATGGGGGCGCAGGGATTATCCTGGGCACTTCCCATTCAATTCCTGAAGATCTACCGCAAAAACGACCCCGCGCTTATTAAAAATATCATATCCCGCAACGAGGAGTCGGTCAGGGATCTGCAGCAAAGGATCGCCAATGTATCCGGAGATGAACTGTGCGATTTTATTATACAGGATTATAACCGTTCACTGAAAACCATGGCTGATCGTCAAAGCACGGCAGCATGGATGGCCGGGATGCTGGCAGTTAAGTGGATCAATAAGAAAATGGAAAAATGGCTGGGCGAAAAAGGTGCCGTCGACGTACTCTCTCAATCGGTAGACAACAACGTTACATCCCAAATGGGGCTTGAACTTTTGGATGTAGCCGATACTGTCCGGAATTACCCGGCTGTAATTGAATATTTTCATTATCCCCATGATGAGACTTTTTTTGAGGACCTGGCCGGGTTGGAAGGCGGCGAGGCGGTCAGTGAATCTATACAGGCCTACCTTGAAAAATACGGCATGCGCTGCTCCGCTGAGATCGATATCACCCGGCCCCGCTGGAGCGAACAGCCGACCGCGCTCATTCCCATGATCCTCGGCAACATCAGGAACTTTGAGCCGGGCGCCCACAGAATTAAATTTGAGCAGGGGCTCAAGGAGGCGAAGGAGAAGGAACAGGAGCTCTTAAGCCGCCTGGAGCGATTGCCCGGCGGCAAAAGAAAAGCCAAAAAGACCAGGAAGATGGTAAGAACCGTGCGCAATTTGATCGGCTTTCGGGAATATCCCAAATACATCCACATCCAACGCAACTACATTTATAAGCAGGCACTCCTGAAGGAGGCCGGCAAGCTTGTGCAAAAGGGGGTCATCCGAGAGAAGGAAGACATTTATTACCTGTCCTTGGAGGGATTCCGAGAGCTTGTTAAAACCAACCGCTTGGATTACGGCCTTATAACCAGGCGCAAAGCGGAATACGAGTTCTATGAGAAGCTGACCCCGCCGCGCTTGATGACCTCCGAGGGAGAGGTCATCATGGGCGAATATGATACCGGTAATATACCCCAGGGCGCTTTGGCGGGTACTCCCGTTTCAACCGGCGTCATCGAGGGCCGGGCCCGGGTCGTTTTAAAACTGGAGGACGCCATGGTAGAGGAGGGTGACATCCTGGTTACCAAATTCACCGACCCCGGCTGGACACCGCTTTTTATATCCGTCAAAGGCCTGGTGACGGAAGTAGGCGGCATGATGACCCACGGCGCCGTTATTGCCAGGGAATACGGCCTACCTGCTGTTGTGGGGGTTAATGATGCCACCCGGCTGATCCAGGACGGGCAGCGAATTCGCATCAACGGTTCGGAAGGGTATATAGAAATCCTGTAAAGGGAAGATGGATTTAATCAGCCCCGCATCATGCGCTACAATACAAAATGCAGCCCCTTTCCAAGGAGGAGGTCAATTAGAATCCATATTGCACTATCTTCATATTATCTTCTGCTAATTGCATATTAAATTCTGTTAATTGTTGATATTTGTATTTTGTCGCCATATAATTATTAATAACCAACTTTCGCAGTTGACAGAATTATGGCTTCTTCGTGCCAGCTTCGTCGCCAAGTGATACCTACTGCTTGTATCGAAGCTCAAGAGGCACCGCGCTAATTCACATCCGTGCTCAGTAGCGCGCTCGCACCGTCCTTGGTGCTCGGCCTCTTTCGCTTTCTCCCCTTCGCAGGGTATCACTAGGCTCCTGCGCAAGTTTCTTCGAATCCATAATTCTGTCAACTGCGAAAGGAGTTATTAACTTATATAGGAGGATCTTTCTTTTATGACCGCTGATATTTTAAACCTTGAGCAAGCCATTGAATTTTTAGGGGTCAGTGAAAAAACGCTGATTAAACTGCTCCGGGAAGAACACCTTCCTGCCCGTAAAATTGGCCGGGAGTGGCGATTCAGCCGGGAGGCCCTGCTTCACTGGCTGGCCTCCGGGGATTCCATCGACTATATCAATCGAAACGAGCGATACATGATTTCCGAAGATGTACCCGGCACATCCTCCGCCCTGTTTAACAAAATCGGTGAAGCCATAACTGCCGTAAAGGAGAATGACAATAATATTAAAATTCTCTTGCAAGAGTTGGACAACGACATCATCATTCCGCAGGATGCCACCCTTCGTATCAGCTATAAGCAGCAGAGAGAGGTTGAAAAACTGGAGTTTAAGATTTTTTGGGAACTGCGCGAGGAATCCAAACTGGAAGCCAATCAGAAATATGTGTCATCCGGTAAAAGAACAGAATGAACCACCAAAATGAGCGGATTAATGAAAAAGGCTTTTTCTTAGCCAAAGAGCATCGCATCCGCCCTACTCGAACTTTGTTAAGCTGTCTCGTTGAGATATGAGAAAGGGTGCGTTGCATATGGAAAGTAAAAAGGGGCAGAGGCTTACAGCGGCCGTTAGAGTCATTATTATATTCGGCGTTATCAGCCTGCTGGGAGACATGGTCTATGAAGGTGCCCGCGGAGCCAACAGCCAATACTTCAATCTGCTGAGTATCAGCGCAGCTCAGGTTGGCCTGGTATTCGGCATCGGAGAGTTCCTCGGGTATTTTTTAAGGCTGTTGGCCGGCATCCTGTCAGACCGGAGCGGCAAACACTGGATCTTTATTTTTGTGGGATACGGCATGCTGCTCGTTGTGCCTTTTATGGGCTTTACGATGAATTGGAATATTCTCGTCATCCTCATTCTGATGGAGCGAATCGGAAAATCACTTCGCAATCCCGCCAAAGACACGATTTTGTCCGGGGTTGCTGAAAACCAAGTCGGAATCGGGTTTGCCTTTGGCCTTCAGGAAGCTCTGGATCAGATTGGAGCTTTTGCCGGACCTCTGATTTTCACCTTGGTTTTCTTCATTACAAGCCAAAACGGAATTCCGGAATACCAGTTAAGCTATAAATTGCTTTTTATTCCGTTTGCTCTTCTGATGCTCTTTGTAGTCTATGCCTACCGCAGCATCGAACAAAACAACTTGATCACCGACATAAAAAAGAAAGAGTTCCGCTCCGAGCGGCTCCAGCCAATCTTCTGGTTCTATACGGCTTTCACCTTTTTCTGCACCTTGGGGTTTGTCAATTTCAGCATCATCGGCTATCACCTGAAGGCAAATCATCTGATGTCCGATGGGAATATCACGCTGCTGTATTCAGTGGCTATGGCGGTAGATGCCGTAGCAGCGCTACTGGTCGGCAAAGCGTATGATCGTATGAAAAAGAAAACGGAAATGAAAACGGGAGGCCTTGCCGTTCTGATGGCTATTCCTTTTATTACGCTGCTGCTGCCGTTCATGGCCATAAGCAACTCAATCATACTGATTGTTATCGGCATGGTTATTTTCGGTGTTGTCATGGGAACCCATGAAACCATTATGCGTTCGGCCATTGCCGATATTACGCCCTTTCATAAACGCGGTACCAGTTACGGCGTTTTCAACGCCAACTACGGTCTGGCCCTTTTGATCGGATCAGCACTGATGGGTTGGCTGTATAGCGTTAATCAACCGGGGCTCATTATTGCTTTCACTTGTGTTGCCGAAGCGGTTGCCGTTTTACTGTATTTTAAAATGGTACATACGATAAAGGTGAGCGGGCAATAAAAACCCGCTGTTAATTATTGCGATAAGGGCGGCACTTAAAACCGGAAAGCGTAGGGACGCTTCTTTTGCTTCCTAAATAATTCAATACCAATCTCCTTGCTCCCGGTTATTTAAATAAAGATCTGATCCATAGTACATCATCATGGGTTATGCAGGAAAACACGCGCAGAAGGAATAAATATATAGCGGCGGTTAAGAGGAGATATAAATATATTAAGTCGGGATTTATGAGATTTAAATCATCCAACAGAACTGAAATGCCTATGGCGCCGATGATACAAAGTACTGATTTTACTATCTCTTTTAAGTCTATTCTCAGTTTTGTAACCTTAATCAGCCTGTTTAGACTTAAAGCGAAATTCAGTATCTTTACCAAATAAGTCGTGATAAGATACCCGATGATGGCATACTTGGGCAGCAGTAAATAGGTCATGACAACATTGATCAACGATGTGAAAATGTTGTAGCGCATGGAACTGACCTGTTCGTCTATGCCTTTCAACATGTTGTCCACGATGTTGTCCAGATACATAACCGGAATCAGCGGCGCCAGCATCATTATAAAATAGGCTGCTTCCGCATTATTATAAATTGCCATTCCCAGCTCTTCGGAAAAATGCCAGAACAGCCAGGCTACGCCTATGGACAATAGAACCCCCAGATTGAAAACGCGGGCAATGATATAGTTGAGTCGATTATAGCTGCTGCTCGCTTTGCATTCGGCCAGCTCCGGAACGATCAGATCGCAAATCGCTTCAATAAAAACGGAGGGGAACATTATTACCGGCATGGCCATGCCTTGAATTACACCAAATGTGGCAATAGCCGACCCACTTGATTCGCCGCTCTTTTTAAGCCCCCAGGGTATCAACAATTGTTGGATGGTTCTTACAACCGACATAATATAGGCGCTGAATGCTACGGGCAGAGCTATGCGGAACATTCGCGATATGAGATGGGCTCCGACCTGGCCGGCGTTGGTGACTCCCGGCCGGTCTGTCCTGTAAAGAAAAAATAGAAGTAGGAATGAGCAAAGCTCCCCTGCACAGGCTCCCAGAACTACGGCTGCGCAGGCAAACTCAAGGCCCATCGGCAAAAATAGGCCGATGAACAATACTGTCGTGCCTATTTTTATAAGCTGCTCTAAATACTGCACCAGCACCGTCATGATTACTTTGCGCACCGCTATAAAGTATCCACTTATAACGGAAGACAGCGCGATAAAAGGCAGGCTGAAGGCAAAGATGCGCAGCGATAATACGGTTCGGGTGTCATTTAGCCAAGAGGCGCCGATATATTCCGCGTTGAGGTTTATTATTATCATGGTTGCAACGCTGAATATTACGCCATAAGCCAGGCAGTTGCGCACCACCTGGATTGCTCCGGCTGGCTTCCCGGTTCCCATTTCCTCGGCTACCAGGCGGGTGGCGGCAAACCTGATGCCCGATATTGAAAAAACGATGGCCAAAAAATAAATGGAGCTTATTAGTTGGAAAAGCCCCATACCCTCCGGGCCAAGCCGGTTGGAAAGATATACATTGAAGGATATGTTTACCGTGCGCAGAATTAACGAAGTCACGGTCAACATCAGTAAATTTATAAATATTACTTTTACTCTCTTCAAATCCGCACCACATCAGCATTTATTTTATTAAATCTATGGTGCGGACCGGATATCTATACGCTATTGATTGCATAAGCGATAAAACCGGACTTTTAGGCTTTACTAATAAAATGCCTGCAAGATCCCAACCTCTTGCAGCCTCACTTGACAAGGTTCGGCAGCTAACCGGAAACCTGAGCAGTTTTGTCCTGGGATGGCGTCTGGGATGGTTTAGGCAGTTGCTGGTTGTTCCTCAGAGCAAACACCACGGTCTTTCTCAAAAATCTTTCTTTAAGGGAAGCCGGCTGGTGAAGATCCATCCTCGCCAAATAGTCGTACGCTGATGGGGGTGTGGGCCTGAACAATTCCAGCAGCAAGCCCCTGATCATTTTGAGAGGATATCCGGTGGCCAGGGCTTTGAAAGCCTTCAAGGATCCCCCCAGGATTATTTCCTGTCTGGTTAAATCCGTGCCAAAAGGATAGGGTTGAAAAAGGCCCTGGGCTTGATAGGGTTTAAGAAGTGCTGCAATCTTCTCCGGGGTGTTGTTGCGGTATGCTACCGGGATCTCATAGTCCAGGGGGATTTTGCCCGCTTTCTTGGCCTGGTCGAGAAGCTGTTGCTGGAACCTCGAATCGGCTATATTTATCAGACGGGCGATAACCTCTTTGTCAGGCCGGCCGCGAACATCGGCTATCCCGTACTCGGTTACTATGATGTCCCGCAAGTGCCTGGTTACCGAACAATGACCGTAGCTGAAGACTATATTGGACTTGAGCTTTTTGCCCGCCCCTTTGGTGCTTTTGATCATCATAATCAGCCGGGCGTCAGGCAGGGCGTGGGCCATGGCGGCAAAGTTGTACTGCCCGCCTATGCCGCTGATAATCCGGCCGTCATCCAGCCCATCGGAAGCAACCGCCCCCAGCAGGCTGGCAACCATGCCGGTATTGACAAACCTGGCGTCTTTTCTCTGCAGTGCCCGTAACTCCTCTCCCCCGTAAAGCTGGTTGACTTTTTCCACACCGGCCATGCCGAATAATTGTCTCTCTTCTTCGCTCATGTCGTTTAGGGCTTGATAGAAGGATTTGGGGCCTATAAAGAAAGCCCCCAGCAGGACTGTGCCGCCACGCAGCTCTCTACCCAATAGATGTCTAATCCGGGCCCGGTTTTGCTCATCATTCATATCTGCCGAATATTGGTCCTCGCTATCGATAATAAAGCCTTCTTTAAATTCCAGGCCACTTTTAAATATTCCGTATTCGGTGAGAAAATCAAAATCCTCTTGGGTAAGCTCAGCATGTATCGCTTTCATGTCGATCAGATTGTCTAGGGTATCTTCCGGGATATTATCCGCAGAAAGCTTCCCGGCATTGATAAGCTTCATTATGGGCACGCTTTCAAAGACTTTGCGCCTTATTATCCTATTTTTGTACATCTGCATAAAGGCATCCACAAACATCTCAGACGCCCCGTAGAGGCCCTGTTCGAAAGTCCCCGTGCCGCCCCATTTATTGATAAGCTCTCCATTTTTTTGTATGAGGCCGGCTTTTGCAATGATTTCCCGATACAGCCCATTGTGTTCATTGCGCATGATGAGTCCTGACACGATGGCGTCGCCCAGCGCGCCAATCCCAACCTGGATGGTGCCGCCGTCTGTGATTAAAGTGCTCACATTGATGCCCATCATATGGTCGGCCAGGCTGACGGCATCCTTGGGCGGAGCGAAAAGGGTATAGTCGTAATAGGGACCCTGAAGGACGATATCGTACATATCCGCCTCAACCACTGCATCACCGTACATAAAGGGCATATTCCGGTTTGCTTCTCCGATGATAGCGACTTTCTTGCCCTGGGCCCTCAGGTTTTTGAGGCTTTGTATGCCCTCCAGGCAAATATCCGGGTTGCAGGCCATGGAATACAGGGTCTTGCCTTCGATCTCACGGTAGCCTATAAGCTGGCCGAAGACGTTAAGTCCGAAATTGACAGCATCACGGGCGGCATGGGTGTAGTTGGAGGCGATATGGTTTTGCTGAGGCACTGGATCTTGCAGGTATCCGCCGGCTTTACTGAAATTCTCGAAGAATTCCACGTTAGGGGGGAGTTTCCCGGCTCTAAAATCAAGCATGTAATCAAATTCCGGAAAACCTTCAAAGACTCTATCCGCCAGGGGTTTTAAAAATCTTTTCTCAACATCGGTATGCCCCCTTGGTTTCTCAAGGGCCAGCGAGGTAACTATTTTGAGCTTGATTTCCGGATCTTCTTTGGCCCGCCGGTAAAGTTCGTTGATAAATCGCACCGGCTTTCCCAGAGCCAGGGTCATGCCAAAAACAATCTCCTCTCCCACATAGTCGATGACTTCATCGACACACTTCCGTACGTCGTCATAGACGGCTCCTTTTTTAGTATCCGTGACACACACCTACCTTTCATCCAAGCCCTACACCTCCAACTGCTCAAATTTTTCGCCAGCGGATAACCCACCGGCTGACAACATGCATTCTAAATACTTTGCAAGTGCAAATTCCGTTCCTGAATTAAATTTATGCGGCAGGAAGAAATTTTAGGGCTATTACCATGGTTGGCGTCTTCTGGATTGGCCACCGTATGACAATATGGCACAGACCGGGCGCTAAGGTTTACAAAATATATCCATAAGTTTATGAGAAGCTTTGCCTGAAAGGGGTTAAACGAAAGTTTAAATAGAAAAAGCACCTTTTTGACAGGTGCCTTATAATGCCGTAGAGCCATATTCGCTGAATATCGAGTAGAGGGCGGTACGGTATATTCCATTTTATTTGAAGGGTCTCATATGTATTCTTAAATATTCCATTATGCTAGTAAATATTGACAGTGTAACCACGGTTCATTTTTTGGCATAGCTTAGATCAGTAGCTGATTTATCCATTTTTGTAAGCGAAAGGAGCTAGTTTTATGCCTGGAACAAACCCGCTTAACTTTGTCAGATCCTTCCCCCGTAACGGCGCTACCGGTGTATCTAGGAATCCAAGAATTCAGCTAGTCTTTAATGATGTGGACAATTCAGTATGGGCTAACCGCCGCAACCAGATCAGGCTCTTTCGAGGCAACACAAGCGTCGGCATTAACGTGATCCGTTCAAGCAGCAGAGCCTTACGCCGTAATATTTTTGTCATCCCAACAAGCACATTAAGACCTTTAACCAGCTACAGACTGGTCATATTACCCGGATTAAAAGCCCGAAACGGTAGGCGTAGGCGGCTGGGTGAAACCGTTACCATTCGCTTCAGAACCACCTCACATCGTGGAATCATCCCCGAAGAGTAAACAGTGCCGGAAGTTTTAGCCCAATATGATAGTAACAAAACCATTATGCGCAAATGGGTGCCCCAAGGGGTACCCATTGTCTATGATTAAATCTGTTAGGCGAAAGCTTCTTTCTATAACCAAGCTATATATTTACTATCCTGCAACCCTTCGGCCGTAGAGCAGCCAGGGAGCCGGAAATAGTCCGTTCTGGTTTCCAGGCTCCAAACTGAAATGGCAGGAGATGATGTCTCCATTAAGCCAGGAGATTATCATCTCTCAAAAGGATATTTATACTATTTGTCGAAGAAGAGAACAAAGCCATAAAAATACAATGGTACTTTGGGGAGAGAGCATTTGAAAGCCATCCAGGATGAAATTATTTTGACAGTTCCCAATAACCTGGGCTACCTTCCACTAATTTTGGATGCCACAGCCGCTTTTGCACGCCTTCTGGGTTTTGATGATAAAAAAAGCAATGAAGTCCTATTAGGCGTCGAAGAAGCAGTGGTCAATGTTATCGACCACGCCTTTGCCGAAGGCGAACAAGCCAGTTTTGAGCTGGTTTTTCAGGAAATAGCGCTGGGCATGCAAATAACGATTAAAGATCAGGGGATGCCCTTTGATCCCCTGGAGCTTGCTAAAATGGCGGAAACAAAATCTTTTAACGCCGAAGATACCCGGGGACTGGGTTTGCGCCTTATGTACGGATTTATGGATGAGGTATCCTTTGTCAACCTCGGCAAAGCCGGCAAAGAAACTCGTCTGGTAAAATACCGGGGAACCAGAATACCTGAAATGATGGAATCTCCTCGGGCTGACATTCATACCGAGACCCAACCCATGCCTGCGTATCATATTCGCCAGATGCTCCCCCACGAAGCCGCAGCGGTCTCCAAATGCGCCTACCTGTCCTATGGCTACTCCTATTCCAATGAGCACGTTTATTTCCCGGAACGCCTGCGGCAGCTAAATGAAGAGGGCAAAATGGTTTCACTGGTGGCGGTAACTGAAGACCATGGCATTATAGGTCATATAGCGTTTATTTTCAATGGTGACGACCCGCTGGTTCCAGTCTCCGATGATGCTTTTGTAATCCCTCAATACCGGGGGTCCGGCTGTTTGAATGATTTAGGCAAGGCTTTGATAGACTGGGCCATGGACCACGGTTTGATGGGCACTTATACATGGGCGGTAACCAGCCACCCCTATTCACAAAAAGTGGCGTTAAAATGGGGATTGAGCGATACCGCCATCCTCCTTGCGGGTGACATACCCTTTGAGTTTAAAGCGATTAAAGAAGGCAGCACCCAGCGGGAGAGCGAGACCATCTTGTTCCGTTACTTTCGCCCCGTGGACAAGATAGAAATATATGCGCCTTTACATCACGTTGATATGATCACTCAAATATATGAGCATCAGGGTGTACCGGTAGAAGTCCTTAAGCCCGCCCCCGGGATAGATATCCCCGATGAAGAGGCGATTTTGGAAGTCAAATATGATCCGAGTATAATTGCCTTTATTACCGTAAAGCAATATGGTAGAAATGTAACCAGCGAGGTAAGCCGTATACTGAAGGGCTTGTGCATCCAAAGAATAGAGACGATTTACCTCTACCTCCCCTTGAATGAGCCTCATACAGCCCTACTAACGGCTGATTTTGAAGCCCTGGGCTTTTTCTTCTGTGGTATAATGCCCGGGTCAGAGGGACGGGATCGGCTCATGCTCCAGTACTTAAATAACCAGTCTCTTGATTACAGCCAGATATGCCTGAATTCCGAAACAGGAAAAATGCTACTGAATTACATTAAAAAACACGATCCTAATCAGATGCTGGCCTAACCATAACCATCATGCCAGGAAATTCGACCCGGGAACGAGGCTGCTTGAATATTGGATATCCTGAGTAAACGCTTGTCGATTCAGCCCGGTGACAGACACCGGCTGAGTTTAATGATACCGGTGTTTTTCTCTCTGGGAATGGGAGAAGTATTGGGGATTAGCTCCTCTACATCCATCTTCAGCGTACGTTATGGGGTAGAGCATCTGCCCTTCATGTATGTGCTGGAGGCGGCCGGTCTTTTGCTGGCCTCGGCAATTATCACGGAAATATCCGGCCGCATGGAACGTCCCCGCTTCCTGCGCCGCAGTTATGGATTGATGGCCGGTTTAATCCTGGTCAATGCTTTAGTGCTGCTATTGTCCAAAACAAGTTCGTATGTTCTCCCGCCGGTTTACTATCCGATTCTGCTGGTCACTTCAATGATCGTCTTTTTTCAGCTGACTCCCCTTATTTGGCTGATCGCCTTAGACATTTGTCCTACCCAGCAAGCCAAGCGCCTGTTTCCCATCCTGGCAGGTTCCAGCACTATCGGCTGTATTGTGGCGGGGATCATGGGGAAATTATTGGCCCCGGCCGGCGTGGAAATCATCTATTTCTTCTGGGCGGTTTTTTTGCTGGGTGGGGGTTACTACCTGTATAAAACCATCCATTATTATATTGCTCCCCTGAATTCAGAGGGTTTGGAAGAAACCACCAGCTTCAAAGACAGTATCAAAAGCGTATGCCGATCACGCTTTTTACTCGGTCTGCTGGGCTTGTTAGTGCTTATTATGACCCTGTTTTTTCTTATGGATTACCAGTTCAACACCATAGCGCGGCTTGCTTACAGTGATGAAGCCCAACTGGCCGGGTTCCTGGCCGGGTTTTTAGCAGTATCCAATTGTGTAGCGGTGGTTATTGAGTTGGGCTTTCTGAGCCGCATTATGAGCCGTCTGGGAGTTGGCAACGTTCTGCTGCTGGTAACGGCGGGTTTAGGCTTCTGTTTCGTGCTCATGATTTTTCTGGTTTCCGGGCCTCTGGCCCTGGCTACGGTTTTCATAAGCTGCTTGATTACCAAGATAATGGTAAATGTACTGGGAGAACCTTCTTACCAGTTATTGTTCAAAGTGATACCGGCCCAGGAAAGAGACGGGGTCCGCTTTTTGGTGGAAGCCCTGGTGGTTTTGGGCGGCATGCTGGGGGGGGCGGCCTTATCAGGACTCCATTCCGTGAATATCATGGCTATGCCAACCGTGTCGATCGTCGCTCTGTTGCTGGCCGCCGCAGCCTTTTATACGGCCTGGAAGACCAGAGCCTCGTATCTGCAAGAATTGATTGCCTGCATCGCCAATGGCGTGGCAGATTTGCGTAAAGACGGGGCCGCACTTTTCGGCCATTTTGTTCCGCCTGGGTTTTTAAACCAGCTTTTTTCCCTGCTGCACCATCCCGATGATCGCAAGCGCGGCCTGGCCCTGGAAATCGCGGAGCAGTTGGACCCGCAAACCCTCACACCATGGATTGACGATTTGCTACTGGATTCCTGTGCCGATGTACGCCGTACCGCGCTGAGGTGCTGTTTGCATTTGGAAAGCGACTACTATCGGCAGGAGGCCGTACTGGCTTGCTGCGCGGACGATGTACCCGAGGTCCGGGCTGCCGCCCTGGCTTTATGGCCGTCGCTAAATGCAGGAGCGGATAAGCTTTATGAGGCCCTCATCGATCCCGACGCTTTAGTGGTATCCCAGGCCGTTATCAATTTATACGCCACCGAGGCGCAGGTGGATTTTATCCCGATAAGGTCTGCGGTAGAGCGCTGCCTGGAAGACGGCATCGCTTCCGCCGCCGCTATCTGCCGGGCCATCGGTGCAGCCGGTTTGGGTGAGTTCTCCCCTCAATTACTCGCTCTACTGGAGGCCGGGCCCGGATTGAGGGTGGCGGCCTGTCAAACCCTGGGCCAACTGCAATGCCGGGAAGCTATACCAAAGATTATTTCCGTATATGCCGGAGCCGACCGGGAATTTCATAAAGTTGCGGACCAGGCGCTTATCGACATGGGCCGGGAGGCGCTCCCGGCTTTACTTAAAGAATTGGAAACCGTCAGCGACCTCTGCTCCTGGCTGGCAATTGTCAAGGCCCTGGCTGCCCTTCAGGAAAACGGCGCTATAAGCGAAAGGCTAGTGGATAGTTGCCTGCAACAGTTGAAAAATTTAGACTTGTTTCGCGACCTGCCGGTATTGTTTGAGCAATCAGGTCTGAGCGCGCTGGCCGAGCTGGCCGGCCAGCGCTGCCAGGAGCTTTACGGGCTGCAGATGGAGGCCTGCTGGTCAGTACTGTCCAGCCTGTATGATCCCTTTGTGGTCGGCCAGATCAAAACCGCCAGCCAAAATGCCGACCTCGAGCTGCGCGATACCTCATTGGAAGCGCTGTCCGAAGGGTTGGCCGATCGAAGGTTGGCCCGGGCCATGCTGGAGGCATTGAATCGAAAGGATCATCTTAAAGAGGCAGTGAATCAGCCTGATGTGAAAGTATTTATTAAAGAGGCGCAGGCCTGGGGCGATTACTGGCTAAGTGAAATTGCCTCCGCCGCCCTTGTAAAGTTGGAAGGGGGAAGCAGTGTGGAAGAACAAGAAATACTGAGCTTACTAGATAAAATAATGCTATTAAAGGCCCAGGACCTGTTTTCTTGTTTGCAACTCGAAGAGTTAGGCCTTTTGGCCCGGGTGGCCAGGTTGGAGATCTTTCCCGATACTACCGAATTGATGCATGAAGGTACACCCAATTCCAAACTGTATATGATCATAAGGGGCCATATTGAACTGAGCGCCCATTCCAGCAACGGGGTGAACGCCACTATTGCCGTGTTGGGCACGGGTGAAGCCGTAGGAGACAGTACCGTATTTGCCGATGCGGTTTCTCCGGTTACCGCCGAAGTTATCCTGGGTGAGGCAGCCTTGCTGACCATAGACGGAGAGGATATCCAGTGCTTGTGCGATCTTTATCCCGGTATCGCTAGCGGTTTTATTAAAGCGATGAGCACCCGTATAAGAAAACTTGAACAGATGGTGACGCATTTGGCTTAAAGGCACGGGGGGTGAGCGGCCCGCATTACTAGTGCGCCGAGGATGAGCATATTCACTTTATCATCCACAACCTGATGCGGGAACAGGAAACGCAGTGTAGCAAGTAATTAATAGAGGGTGATTAAGCGTTGCCCGCGAAATATAGCGGAGCATTGTTCCCAAGGTTTTTCTCGTTTTCTAGAACGACCAGAAATTCAATGTATTTGCCATTCCAGAATCGACTAAGGAAGTAGGGGAAGACCTTTGTGAATTTTCCTGTTGGATAACGATCACTCCTGTTTAGGGTAGGAGATGTATCCGTAAAAGGGGTTCCGGCTTCCTTGTTCCCGGCCGGCATGAGTCGGTGGTTGAGATTTCTCTAGTTTCTGTTTCAGCCATTTCTTTTTGTAAAGTAAATACTTTACAAGATAATCTGGTTACCATAGTTAAATTGAAAAACAAACTGCGTTGAATTTTCAACTTCTTCAATAAACCTATGTAGATAAGTTATATGGCGTTTTGCCAAGTAAAAGCAGTTAAAAAAAGGGGGACAAATCCCCCCTTTTTACGTAAAAGCATTTTATTTTTCTGTATACTCTCCTTTACCAACAGTAAACCAGCCAACAATGGTAGTACCATCCTCTGCATAAAGTGGTATCTTTTTTTCACCTTTAGCCATATTCTTTTTAGTTATTGCTACGGCCTCCTCCGGTGTCTTAGGTAAAGGTCCCTCAACATCAGTACGTTTTACATACCCACGCGTACCGTCAACTGCTTCAGCCGCTATGAGATCCGGTCTGTTTTCCGGAGAACTTGCATCAATGTCAAAGCCATAGGTTTGGCCCTGCTCATTTTTAGGAAAAACATGGGCAGGCTTCATATCCTTATTGAGGTAATTGTCGGCCTGAACTAACACAATTTTTGAGCTCAACGTTCCTACCGTAATGCCAGCAATTAGAGCAATACCAACAACAAGACCTTTCATTCCAGATAATTTACGCCTCACTAAATTCACCCCCATCAGCTAATAATAAATTACTGGACTTTGATATGTGTAATAATAAGCATATTCACTACCATTATAAGCTGCATTGATACCGTAGCTGTAATAATTGTCATGAACATAATATGGCGATGCGCCACCTTCGATACCATAAGATACACCAGAATTAAAATACCAAGAGGAATAATTTTTTAAATAACCTGCACCATTATATAACCTAGCATAACAACCCATATACCCCGAAGGTGCTGTTCCACCATATTGGGGTTGTACGCACGTAGTCGCCATCGCTCCTGATGGTTCGTTAGAATAGCATCTAGCCGCACTTGAGTAGTAATAACCAGAAATTGGCCCATAGTTCCACCAGGTGCTTTCTGTGTATGCATATACCGTTACTGCACTTATTGTAAGCAGGAATGTAAGAAAGAAGCTGATAATTGCCATTTTAAAATTCTTCCTGTTCACTGGGAGTCCACCTTTCTTTACTATACCAAACAAAATACGATACAGTAATTTTTAGCAAGGGTTTTCTTTTCCGTATTACCTCCCTTACCTCCTTGTCGACTGCGAATGCCTTCTAATGGGCTGCGAGTCGAAAATACTAGACATCCGACATAATCTTACTAAGTTTTATCACCTTCCCAAACACCAGTTTTATGGGAATATAACATTATGTTCTTTTAATGGAATGTATTGTTATTTTTCTGTTAAACCAATATTATACCCTGGTATAAATAACGTCAAGGTTATTGGGATTAATTGTAAAACAGCCATGTACTATTGGAACAGTGCCTAATTGAAGTACCTCAGTTGTTTGTTATCTTAACTGAAATATTCCCTTTTAAACTCAAACGGTCATATTTGTGAATTGAAAAAATTTTACAAAAGTTATACACATCGGCTAAATAGCATATAAAGTCATTTTGTAGAAGAAAAGAGAAGAAGCAAGCATTCTTGTAATGAATTAAGAAGGCTTTAAACGAAAATACCCTTCCGGGTCTTGAGCAAATTAAACTTGGTGGAGGTGGAGTATAGTATTGATCCTGAAAACGATGATAAAATATGCAAAAAGCTGCATGTTATAGTCAAAATGACTCTCATGCAGCTTTAATAATCAGTCTAGCGGTTCCCAGGCCCTCGGCGGTATCCTTATCCTTTAACGCGTCTGGCAGAGATCAGCCAGGGAGCCGGGAATGGCTCAATCATGTTTTTGCTGTTGACTCGCGATACCTCTATCAGGACCGCTTCAGTGCGCTCCAAGCCGTTTTCCTGAAACAAGGCAGGAAGAGATGTTAGAGTTTCGAAGTCATACGTGTATATAACAAAATCCATGATGGGATTGACGGCCAGCAGGCTCTTTATTTCACTGCCGATCTTAGGACTTGCTACTATAAACGCTATGTCCGGCACCGGCAGCTTATCCAGGATACCGTCTTCCAGAGAGTCAACGATTATTACGTTGGAGATGCCAAATTTTTCAACATTACATTCCATAGTATTCCGATCCCTGCGGTCATATTCCACAGCAATGATACTGCCCTCGGCAGCAATCATGGCGGCCTCCACCGCGATGCTCTCACCTGAGATGATACATATATTATCCTGGTCTCCCAGATTGAGCTTACTCATTATAACAGCCCGAGCTTCCCGGCACACATATTGAACCGAGCCGCAGGCGAAGCGGCTGTTATCTATACCTATCTGATAATTCGTGGCCGCGTTGGGATTCAGAATCAACATGGCCGCCGAGTAATTGATCCCGCGGTTGATCATGTCTGAGACCTTGTCGTGCTTGATCTCGCCGATGGGGTCCGAGCCCTCATTGTACCAGATAACACAGTCTCCCAATTCCGCGTTCCACATATCGTAGAAGATATCCGGATGCCCGGCGTCCACAAAGACCAGCACCGCCCGGTTGCTCATAACGGCCGGAATCAGGTTCTTATTCCTCCCGGTCATGTCCAGCATCTTCAGTTTTGCCAGGTTTATATCAACATTTTGGGAAAAATAACGAAGCCAGGATAAAATTACCTCATTGGTAAACATCGTCTGTTCCACAGGCAAAACCCCCTTGTTAAGAGTTATCATACCATATTATATCCTCAGTCTAAGATTAAGTTTAAGCACCGGTACGCTCCAGCAGGCGTTCCCATTTTTGATCCACGTAGGCTTGCGCTTCTTCAAGCATCCACTCATTGCCCTGCTGGAACATATGGCGGAATCTACCCTGCGAGCGGAGAAAGTCTTGAACGGGCAGCTTTTTTCTCGGGGTATAGCTCAAACGCCACACTCCCTCCTCAACTTCGAAAAGCGGCCATACGCAGGTATCCACCGCCAGCTTGGAGATCTCGGCCAGTTTGGCCATGGGATAGTCCCATCCGCGGGGACAGGGGGACAATATGTTCAAAAAGCAAGGGCCCTCTGTGTAAATGGCTTTATAAGATTTGGTGTGCAGATCCTTGAAATTGCCTATAGGAGCCGTCTGAGCTACATAAGGGATACTATGCGCCACCAAAATCTCAGTCAGATCTTTTTTATTCTGTTTCTTACCCTGCCCCGCAGAGCCTACCGGCGTGGTAGTGGTGCGGGCAAAACGAGGCGTTGAAGATGAACGCTGGATTCCGGTATTCATGTAAGCCTCGTTGTCATAGCAGACGTAGACCATGTCATGACCGCGTTCCATGGCCCCGGACAGGGATTGAAACCCTATATCATAAGTGCCGCCGTCACCTGCAAAAGTGATGAATTTTACGGTGCCCTCCACTTTGCCGCGGCGTTTTAAAGCGTTATAGGCTGCTTCCACTCCGGAACAGGTAGCTGCCGAGTTTTCAAAAGCGGAATGAATATAGCTGTCCATGTAGGCCGTGTAAGGATACATAAAGGTGGATACCTCCAGACAACTGGTGGCATTAACCACCACCGCCCGGTCTTCTTTATCCAGAGCGCGCAGAACCCCGGCCACAACGACTCCGGCGCCGCAACCGGCGCAGAGCCGGTGCCCTCCGGTGAGACGTACCGGCTTTTCTGCTTCCTGTTTCAGGTTGTATACCTTGTTCACGCTTTTTCCCCCTTTGACCTCTGTCCCATGTGGGTGTATACCGGTCCAATCTCACCGGTCACCGCAATATCCGCCAGCCGGCTGAAAACTTTTTCAATATCCTCGACTTTTGCGTCACGACCGCCCAACCCGTAAACGATATCAATCAGATAGGGGCGTTCCGGCAGATCGTACAAAGCACTGCGGGTCTCGGCAAATAATGGGCCTCCGTTGGCTGAAAAGCCCTCGGATTTATCCATGACGGCTACCGCCCTGGTGCCCGCCAATACCCGGGCCAGTTCCTCGCCCGGGAAAGGACGGAATACCCTGATTTTGACCAGCCCGGCCTTTACCCCATCATTCCGCAGCTTGTCGACAGCTGCTTTGGCGGTTCCGGCGGTGGACCCCATCAGGACCAGGGCCAGATCGGCATCTTCCATCCTATATTCTTCAAACAGGCCATAGCGCCGGCCGGAAATCTTTTCAAACTCTGCGGCCACCTCTAGTATGCGGGCTTTGGCTGCCTTCATCGCCTCAGCCTCCAGGACCTTGTGTTCCATGTAATAGGGACTCACATCGTACGGTCCCACCGCCAGCGGATTTTCTTTTTTCAGCAGATAGTTTTCAGGCTTGTATTCCCCGACAAACCTGCGCACCGCATCCGTATCCAAAAGCTCGATATTTTCTACCGCATGACTGGTAATGAAGCCATCCATACAGGCCATCACCGGCAAACGCACCCTCGGGGTCTCGCCGATCGGCATGGCCATGAGAAAATTATCGTAGGCCTCCTGATTGTTTTCGGCATAGATTTGGATCCAGCCGCTATCACGGGCTCCCATGGAGTCGGAGTAGTCGTGGTTTATGTTAATCGGCCCGGAAAGGGCCCGGTTGACGCAGGCCAGGGTAATAGGCAGACGGCATGAAGCCGCCACGTACAAAAGTTCGTACATCAGTGCCAATCCGCAGGATGAAGTGGCGCAGACCGATCGGGCTCCGGCCGCTTGCGCCGCAATGCACACGGACATTGAACTGTGCTCGGACTCCACGGCTACGTATTCCGTATTGACCTCGCCGTTGGCCACATAACCGGCAAAGTATTCAGGAATTTCAGTTGATGGAGTGATCGGAAACGCTCCCATTACATCAGGGTTAATCTGCTTCATGGCATAAGCTACAGCCTCGTTACCGGAAAGACGGTGGTTCATTTGGCCGCACCTCCACTCACCATGGTAATCGCCGGGAAGGGGCACACTTCCTTGCATACCCCGCAGCCTTTGCAGTGCATATAATCGAAGTCCAGACGTTTCCCGTCCTTCACCGGAATAGCGCTGTCCGGGCAGAACGGAACACAGAGCATGCAGTGTTTACATGCTTCCTCGTGAAAAACGGGCGTGTCGGTCCGCCAGGTACCGGTATTGAATAAGCGTGCGGTTCCCGGTTCGTAGATCTCCCCTCCGGGGGTCAGATCCTGCCAGGGGGTGTGTTCGTTGATATCCTTCGCACGAATCATCCTACCTGCACCTCCTCCAGGGATTTTTTCAAGGCTGCCATGTTCCCCTCGATAAGCTGGGGCTTGGCTGCAAACTTATGTTTAAAGGATTCTTCCATATCCACTAAAAAAGGTCCGGTTTCCAAAACGCCGCTCACCTTAACCGCAGCGGCCAGCATAGGAGTATTCGGAAAGTTTGCGCCCAGAATCTCTTCCGAAATACGGCGGGCATCTATGGTACAGACTTTTCCGGACCATCCCCGCAGACGGGGGCGCATCTCCCGGGGAGAAGTGGGAGTGTTGATAATTATCGCACCGCTCTCTTTCAGCCCTCCGGCAACGTCTACGCTGTCCAGCAGAGTTTCATCCACTACCACCACATAGTCCGGATAGTAAATGTTGGAATGGATGGTACACCGTTTTTCACTGATGCGGTTATAAGCCGTGATCGGGGCTCCCATCCGTTCCGGTCCATACTCCGGGAATCCCTGCACGAATTTTCCTTGTAAACCGGCCACATCCGCCAGCAGCAGGCAGGCCATTTTGGCTCCCTGTCCGCCCCGGCCGTGCCAGCGAATTTCTACCATATTATTGCTTGCCATGACTTTTTCCTCCAGTCCCGGTAAATTAAAAAAGGCTTTCGTCCCAAAGGGACGAAAGCCTTAAAGCATTCGCTATACCACCCATTAATACGACATACCATCATATGCGTTCCCGGTGACGGGGGAAAACCGTCGGAGCCTACTGGATGAATCGTTCGGTCCGCAGCTCAGGAGTGATTTTCGGGTTCAGACTACTGGTACCGGGCTTGCACCGTCCCCGGCTCGCTAAAACGTTCGGCTGAAAAGTACTCTCTCCGTCAAGGCCTTTAAATTTTTTAAATTATATAAAGATAAATATACCCACTTGACCGCGATTTGTCAATCACTGTTAAATTTTATTTCCTTAAATACTCATCTATCGGCATCATCAAAGCCTAAACTAAATTTTCTTCTATCCACTCTTTTAATACTACCGCATGATTGATCGTTTCATTTTTGGCGGCAAACAAAAGGGTGACATTTCCGACCCGGAGCTTTCCCCCTAGCAGGTTCAAAAATTCCTCAGCCTGTTGATTGGTATCCAATTCATCAGTATAGGCGTTCTTAAAATCTTCGAACCGACCGGCTTCATGCTTAAAAGATTTTCTGATAGCATGCGACGGGCTTATTTCTTTAGCCCAATAATCTATGCTGGCTTTTTCTTTAGCAAGCCCGCGAGGCCATAATCTATCGACCAGAATCCGATAACCGTCATCACCGCCCGCTTCTTGATATACTCTTTTTATCTTTAGAATGCTTATCGCCCCCTTTACCAATCAGACTGAACCCTCTTGATATATTCCACAATATCATTTACAGATCTAAAAGTATGGACATCTTCATCATGAATAATGATTTTGAATTTCTTCTCACATTCTATGACCAGTTTTGCAACATCGATGGCCTTGATTCCATATTCATGGGTCAATTCTGTTTCCGGGGTTATCTCTTCGTGGTCCACTTCAATAATTTTGGCTAAAACTAAAAGATGCATCGCCTATTTAGGGCGTTTAACAATGAGCACATCTTCTAACAGGTATTTATCCCCATATACATGGATATCCTTAGCGCCGCCCTGTTCCAGAACAAATTTGCATTCGCTTTCTTTGACATGAACCATAATCCTGCTTCCCTCAAAAGAAATCTTGAAACTATAGGCAGACCAATCCCCGGGTAATAGGGGCGCCAGGAATATCCCGCTCTCTTTCAAACGGAAGCCGCCAAAACCGTAGATCACAGCCATATAGCTGCCGGCCATGTTGGCAGTATGAATCCCGTCCACAGTATTGTTAAGCGTGTCATCCAGATCCACGCGGATAATATTTTTGAAATATGCAAATGCCTTTTCTTCCATTCCCAACCGGGCTGCCATAATACCGAATATACACATAGAAAGCGAAGAATCATGAGTGCTGATTTTTTCATAGTATTTAAAAGAATTCAACATGGTCTCCCGGGACTGGGCATCTTCCAAAAGGAAGTGAGCCATAACCGTATCGGCCTGTTTGCATATTTGATGACGGTACAAATGCATAGGATGATAATTCAGCAGCAGTGGAAATTTATGGGGGGGAATGCTGTCAATATCCCAGCGTTTTTTCTGCAGAAAGGAATCATCCTGAGGATTAATGCCCAGTTTTTCATCATAGGGTAAATACATGCCGGTCGAGGCTTTCTGGAATAACTCAATTTCCCGCTCGGAAATACCTATCTTCTCTTCTAGTTCCAACAGCATTTGAGAATCTTTTAATAAATAATAAAATTTGGCCGCCCAGTTCAAATGGTATTGAGCCAGAAGATTGGTATAGTAGTTATTGTTCACCAGGCAGGTGTATTCATCCGGCCCGGTAACCTCATTGATATGGAATTTACCGTCGTGAAAATTGCCTGCATCTATCCATAAACGGGCCGTTTCAAAAATAATCTCGGCGCCCATTTCCTTTATAAAAGCCAGGTCTTTGGAAGCCAAATAATAAGCGATAATCGCATAAGCAATGTCACCGTTTATATGATATTGGGCCGAGCCGGCCGGGAAATAACCTGAACATTCGCGGCCCATAATCGTTCGCCAGGGATAAAGAGATCCGGAATGATGTCCTAATATCCGGGCGTTCTCCCTGGCCATATCCAGTGTGGCATAGCGGTACTCAATGAGCGTCCTGGAAATATGCGGCCGGGTAATAGTAAAAAAGGGCTGAATGTACATTTCCGAATCCCAGAAGAAATGCCCTTCATATCCGTCTCCGCTTAATCCCTTGGGTGATATATTGCTGAAGCGATCTTTGCCTACCGATTGGAGCAATTGATACATGCTGTAGCGGAGCGCCGCATTGCTTTCCGGATCGCCCTCAATATCAACCCTACAACTATTCCAGTAATCCTCAAGATAAGCGGTTTGCTTGCGATAAAGCGTTTCCAGCGGAGTAGATAGGGCCCGCTCCATCTCGGCCTCGGCTTGCAGCCGGCAATTGCCATGGCGAATGGAATCACAGAAGACCGCATATTTTATAAGTCTGATTTTCTCCCCTTGCCGGGCATAGGTGTGAAACCGGCAATGGGCATCATTGTTGTCAATCACAAACTCCTGCTGGTACTCTTGAAACAGGACATTCTTGACGCCGCTGCAGATCTCCAAATTCGATTTCGAGGTTTTCGAAGTTATATAGGAAGTCGCCTCCTTGATTTCACAGCCCAAAGGGGTTAAATATTGAACGCATTCACAGGCCAGTCGCGGGTCAGCCGGATTGGCATAATTACAAACCGTGCCATCATGAACTGAATCGATCACGGTTCGAGCGGAGAAATTCAGCGGCTCCACTTCGTATTCAATGGTGAAAAGGGGCAACTGATAAAAAGAAGCCATCCGGGTCACGGTTAACAGCATTTCTTTGCCCTGGGGTGAACGCCATTTTACTTTTCTAACGGTTATCCCCCGCTCCATATCCAGCCGTAGATTGCTGCTAAGAACCGTCCCTTTAAACATGCTGAATTCTTCATCATCAAACATGATCCTGATGATTTGGGTATTGGCCGTATTAAGAATGGTCTGTTTTTCATTAACCAGGCCAAATAGTTTTTCAGCCTGCGGTAAATCTGCGTAATCATATAACCCGTTTATATACTGACTGGGGGTAAAATTATACCCTTCTGGATATCCTTCTTCAAAATCGTAACGAATACCGATATATCCGTTGGCATTGTGAAATATGACCTCGTTCAGATTCAGGTGATATCTGTCCAGAGAAATATCCGCCAATTCTAAAACATATGGTGTATTCTGCATAGCACTCTCCCGCCCTCATTCATATATATTGATTATATTCAACTAAACGGCAGCTCAATATATACAATCATTCATCATATCAGATTTTTGATCAAGAGCAGTTCAGAAATGCTGTTCAGATTATATTTCGCCATGTTGCAAGCCGTTCCCGCACCTATAGCGGCACAGTCCATATGGGCGGCTATGGCGGCTTCAATGCCGGACCGGGCGTCCTCGACCACCAGACAGGCCCGGGGTTCAATGCCCAGATACTCGCTGGCTTTGAGAAATACCTCCGGATCCGGTTTGGAACGGCTGATATTGTTTCCGTCCGAAACAGTATCAAAAACATTTTCCAGGCCGAGCCGGGCCAGTATGTATCTGGCATTCTTACTCGAAGAACCTATCGCTATCTTAATGCCTTTACCCTTGAGCCGGGCCAGAGTAGCCAAAACTTCGCCGCTTACATCACGAGGGGATAGATTGTTCAGATATTCTTTATATATAGAATTCTTTGTTTCGCTCCAATACAATTTCTCCTTTTCGCTGAGGGGGACATCATGTGCTTCGAGAATGATATCCAGGCTCTGCATGCGGCCAACGCCTCGTAAACGGTTGTTTATATTCTCATCGAAATATACTCCTATTTCATCTGCGATACGTTTCCAGGCCAGATAATGGTAATGATCCGTATTGCAAATGACTCCATCCAAATCAAAAATGACTGCTTGGTATTTCATATATGCCTCCTCATGTTTGAAAATAGGGCTGTACCGCTCAATGCCGTAAATCTCTGCAATATAGAGCGTATAGACTGCCAGGACTTTATATAATAATTGGCATTGGTTTCTTCAACACCCACTTTTATGGAAAAGGCATCAACCGGCAGCACCAAAAACAGGTCCTCATCGGTTAAATCGTCACCGACTCCGAATATAAAATCATAATGATCATTCTGGATGAACAGTGATGCTACATAACCTTTATTCACCCGGTTATCTTTAATTTCAATGACTTTATTTCCCTCCTGAATTCCTAAAGTGGTAGCCTGGGTTAAGAACATCAGGGCATCTTTAATTTCACTAATTCTCAACGCCACCATATCGGGTTCACACTGACGATAGTGAAACGCCAGTGAATACTCCTTCTCTTCAATCAAAGATCCGGGCATGCGGCTGTTATACATTTCCAGTATATTTCTGACCGATTTCTTCCAATAATTATCCAGCGAAACGGTCATAGCCCACTTCCGATCAGGACCGCGAACCCAGAGCCCGTGAGCGGCTACAAAGTGTAAATTGAGGTCTCCCAGCCATTCATCCAAAATATTTCTATCTCGCCCGGAAATGATAACTATCGTATTCAAGGGGTCGTCGGACAGCTTCGATAATAAGCTTTTTAACTCCGGGTCTGGTTTGGCCTGCTCCGGTATGGGCTTAAAGCCGACCAAGGTGCCGTCATAATCCAATAACAGCAGTCGCCGGCCCGCTTTTAGATAAGACTGTTCCAAAAGGCGGTACTGGTTTTCGATATTCTGGGAGGTAGTATTGAAAGAGCTCATCACCGCGTTGTCCAAGGCCTGCAATATATCGTCAGCCCAGTAGTCAACCGTATAGGTCTTCAGCCTTTCGTGAATCACCCGGTTGACAGCTATCTTATCCCCAACCGGCATTTCAAGGGCATATTTGATTCCCTCCGCAATGGCTTGAATATCATTGGGGTTTACGATCACTGCCTCGCCCAATTCACTGGCCGCCCCGGCCGTTTCGCTGATGACTAGCATTCCCTGCAGATCGGTACGGGTAGCTATATATTCCTTGGCCACCAGATTCATCCCATCGCGGAGAGGGGTAACCAGAAGTACATCAGAGTTCTTGTACAGGGCTATCAATTTTTCTTGGGGAAAGGTCTGGTAATGAATCCAGATGGGCATCCAGTTGATAGTTCCATACCTGCCGTTAACCCCACTGACTAATTCAAATACCTCTTTTTTTAACTTATCATATTCTTCAACTTCCACCCGGGAGGGGGCAACAATGAGAGTCAGCCGCACCTTTTGAATGTATTCGGGATACCGTTCCAGAAAGAGATCAAAGGCCTTGATACGTTCGGGAATCCCTTTGGTATAATCAAGCCGGTCGATTGCGAGAATATTTTTAACATCCTCATTGCTATCATATATTTCCTTAACCTCGGAAAAAAAGTCTTGATTGCCACTTCCGTTCGCGAAACGCTCATAGTCAATGCCCATCGGGAAGGCATCTACCTGGACAAGGCGGTTTTCGTATCGCAATCGGTAAAAATTATGCTCCAAGCCCAGCAATCTTCTCACGCTGCTCAGAAAATGCCGAACATAATTATACGTATGAAAGCCTATCAAATCCGCCCCTAAAAGGCCCTGTAGAATTTCCTCACGCCAAACCAGCAACCGGTATATTTCATATGAAGGGAACGGTATATGAAGAAAAAAAGCGATTCTCGTATCAGGATGCTTTTCTTTTATCATTTTAGGGAGCAGCATAAGCTGGTAATCATGTATCCAGATAGTATCACCGGCGCTTATAAGCGGATCAACCGCGTCAAAAAATTTTTGGTTTACTGCCTGGTAGGCATTCCAGTCATTCACGTTGTATTCTGTTTTGGTGGGGAAGTAATGGAACAGAGGCCAAATCGTCTTATTACAAAATCCATTGTAATAATTATCGATCTCTGCTCTAGATAAAGAAACGGCAAGACATCTGTAATTATCATAAAGGTCTTGCCGAATCAATTCATTTTCTGCTTGACTGATTTCTTCATTAATTATTCCAGACCATCCTATCCACAGGCCGTCCGAACGATCATGATAACTTCGCAAGCCGGTTGCCAGTCCACCGATGCTCCAACTGTATTCGAAGCGCTCATCTTCTCTTTTGACAGTTACCGGTAATCTGTTTGAGATCATCATCACTTTACTCATAGTAACCTCCATCTGACCGCAAAAGCGGAAACACAAACAGTAATGAAAACAGGACCCCATCACCCCCGGACTACAATGTTTGTCCATCAAACCGAAATGGGAAAACACCGACTTTATTGAGGTGCTATCATTTAACAGCCCCCAATTAAGTACAGATAATTAATTAGTATAAAATATCTTTTTGGCAGAAATAAGGGATACCTTAATTTAAATATAACCCAATTATACAAATAATTCCAAGCTTAGCGACAACGATGATTGCTTATCAAATTTGCCATTCCGAATAATCTTTTTCCCATTGTTATTGTGAATGATAACTTATAATATAGTACTGACAGTAACCCTATAGGCTTATAGTAAATCGGGAGGAAGAAGCATATGTACGACAATATTATCTATACCATTGGCCGCACTCCACTTGTCAGGATAAATAATTTAAGCCCCAAGCCGCATATCCCGCTTTATGCAAAGCTGGAAGGCTTTAACCCAACCGGGAGCATCAAAGACCGCATTGCCATAAAAATGATTGAACAGGCGGAAGAATGCGGTGCTCTGACCAAGGGAAAAACTATCATCGAACCCACTTCCGGCAATACCGGGATCGGTCTGGCGATGATAGGTGCCGTAAAAGGGTATACGGTTGAAATAGTCATGAGTGAAGCGGTTTCCGTTGAACGCCGCAAAATGATCGAGGCTTTCGGAGCTAAGACTACTCTTACGAGTGCTTTCGAAGGTACGGATGGAGCCATCAGGAAAGCCCATGAACTCTGCCGCAGCTATCCCGATAAATACTTTATGCCCAACCAGTTTTCCAATGAATACAATAAGCTGGCCCATTATGAAACGACCGCCAATGAAATCTGGGAGGACACCGGGGGCAGGGTTACCCATTTCGTTTCGGCCCTTGGCACCTCGGGAACCATCATGGGCGTGGGAATGGGATTAAAAGCTAAAAACCCCGATATAAAGATAGTTGAGGCCCATCCGGTTCTGGGCCATTACATCCAAGGCCTCAAAAACATGCAGGAGGCCATAGTCCCGGAAATCTACGATCCGACCCAGATCGACCGCCGGGTTATGATTGAATCTGAGGCTGCTTTTGCCATGGCCCGAACCATTGTAGCGCAGGAAGGCATCTTTGTGGGGATGAGCAGCGGAGCGGCCATGATTGCCGCACTGGAATGCATCAAAGAGCTGGAGGAAGGCTTTGTGGTGGTGGTTTTCCCGGACCGGGGGGAAAAATATCTGAGCACCGGCTTATTTCAACTGGCACCCTGACAGGTATGTAATTAGCGGGCTAACCGTTCCACCAGTTGGGTCACATTTACCAACCGCATAACCCAATGGGGATAAAATTTTTTGCTTCAAAGCCGTTTATTTGCCCATCCACTCTCGCAGGCGGAAAAAACCGAATAAGCGGCTGAGGATGATGAACATTAGATAAATAAGTACGAAAAACAGAACAAAATAAGCTGCAAAGGAAAGCAGCGACCCGGCATATTCCAGCCCCAGCGACCAGGCCATGAGAAATGCTATGATGATAATGGCCACATGCTTAAAATGGCCAAACATCAACCAGTCTCCCTTTCTTTCCAGGGGGTTGCGCTCAAAGAACCAGACCGCTGCAACCAGAAAAATAACGGTCAATACCGTCAGCCCCACCAGGTAAAACACTATGTCGTTATTGATAACAAAATAGTTTGGCGTTTCTGTCCCTATACCCGAGGACATAGTCCCAATAGAAAACGGACTTGTAGCATCTACACTGTCAACCTTTTGGGGGGCCTTCATCGTTACCATCGACCATACATCCATGCGGCCCATACTGTTGTGAATTGTCAGTGCCAATTTCCCGGAGGCATCAAAAAAATGGGTGGCAGCCTGGCAGGCAAATTGGGTAATCATTCCGGGCAGGGCGAAAATAAACAAAGCTGTCAAACCAGCCGCCGCAAAATTACGGCACAGGGTGGAAGCCGCCAGGCCCAGGGTAAAAAGACATATCCAGGCAACGGTCATCGAAAAGAACCAGCCGATAACCATCGTTTTACTTACCAACACGACCGGGCCGGCCGCCAAAACCAGGACCACAACCAGGGCGTTTATGAACATAATGCCGGCCAAAGCCAGACTTCCCGAGATGAATTTGGAGACAATAATCTCTTTGCGATGTACCGGCGTACTCAGTAAATATTCCAGGCTGCCGCTGCGCTCATGGTTCAGGATCAAAACTCCCATGGCGATAGATATGATAATTCCGATTTGCACCATAAAGCTGGAACTAAAAGCATGGGGGTTCATCATGTAAAGAAGCGTTGTATACCATTCTGCAAAGGTTACTCCTTCCCTTAACAGCCCTCTAATAACCGGAAAGAAAAGATTTTGCCAGCTTATCAGTATAAAGGCCAATCCGAACAGCCTCGCATTATAACGCAGTTCTTTCCAGAGTAAACCTCGATAATAATATGCGCTGTTCATTGTGCCGCCTCCTCAATTCCTTCCCCATGCGCATCGAGCGTTAACGTATCCCCGGTATCCTTTTTTATCAAACTGATAAAAGCGTCCTCCAGGCTGAGATTAAGCCTTTCCCGATAGATCGGACGGCATCTGTCCAGAGCCGCTTCTACTTCCGCCCAACGCCCCTCTACGGTGATGATATGAATGCGCCCGCTTTTCTGGTAGTCGAGTATCCCAGGCAAATTCAGAACCGTCCTCTGATCCTCTTCAGCCACGAACTGCACACGGTGAATGGACTCTTTGATTTCATCCAGCGAGCGCTGGAAAAGTAGCCGCCCCTGGTTCAAACAAGCGATTGTATCAGCGGTCCTTTCCAGATCAGATAGGTTGTGAGTAGAATAAAAAACCGTGGTACCGCTGCCGGCCGCCTCATCCATTACTATCTGCAAAAATTCCCGGCGAAAAATAGGATCCAATCCCGCCGTAGGTTCATCCAAAAGCAGAAGCTGGGGACGGATGGATAGTGCCATCAACAGAGAAATCCTCACCTTCATGCCTCTGGAGAGGGTGTGAATCCGGCTATTTTTAGGTACTTCAAAAATTTTGCTCAATTCTTGACAGTGTTCCCAGTCCCAATGATGATTCAGCTTGCTGCCTAAACGAAACATTTCTTCACATTTAAAGTTGGCATACATGCCGGGTACGTCCGGAACATAGCCGACTTTTTCCTTAATTCGGCTCCTCTGTCGGTTGCTCTGGCCTAATAACTCCACCCAACCGCGGTCCGGGCGGATGATATCCATAAGAATTTTCATTAATGTTGTCTTTCCCGCCCCATTGGGGCCAATCAGGCCGAAGACCGACCCGGCCGGCACCTGGAGCGAAATATTATCTAAAGCAGTCAATCCTTCAAAGGATTTGCTGATTTCACATGTTTTAATGCTCAAATTTTGCACTTAGCCGCTCCCCCTTTCTTTTTCCCAATTTTGCAGCCTCTCTTCTACCAGCTCTCGAAACTCCTCTTCATTAACCCCACGGTGAAAAGCTTCAACCAGCAACTTATCGAGCAAATCCGCAATAACCCGGCGTCCTTGCTCATCGCTATGGCCCGGCCAATTGCCGGAAATGAAGGAGCCTTTGGAGCCCAGGGTGATTATGACTCCCTCCTGCTCCAAACGCTGATAGGCTTTGGCTACGGTATTGGGATTTGTGGTTAATTGGGAAGCCAGGGCACGGACAGTGGGCATCCTGTCACCCGGTTCCAATATGCCTCGCGCTACCGCTTCCCTGATTTTGTTGACCAGCTGCAAATAGATGGGGATACTCGAACCCGGTTCTATATCAAACCACAAAGGAGCCCCTCCTTTGTACTACTTTGATTAGTACAAGATTATCATATAAAGTTATTGGAGTAAAGTTATGGTTTGCAAGGAATGAAGTAACAGACCTATCGCAGTTGACTTGAACTAAAGCTTATGCAGCGATGCAAAAGCAGGCTATTGGCGGCAGATATAAATAAATCATCACATTTTAAAGTTTTTACTTTGCTCCCCTAAGGCTGCTTCCAGCCTATCCATTAAATATTTTTGATATTTGCCATATTCTTCCCACCCGCTTGCGGTTTCCCGGGGGATGGAAGCGGCCAGGCCCGGGCCGCCGAACTCCAGCAATTCATCTTCATACAGCTTGCACCAGTCCTTTATCATCTCGGGCGTGAGTTCAAAATGAAATTGAAAGGCCCAGATCATCTCATCATAAACAAAAGCCTGGTTGAGGCAGGTTTCCCCTTTAGCTAACAGGACCGCTCCCGGGGGCAGGGTAAAAGTATCTCCATGCCATTGGAAAACCGGCCAGGTGGAAGGTAATCCCGGAAACAGCAATTGGCCCGCTTGGGTAAGCTCGACCTGATACCAGCCGATTTCCTGCACGGTATTGGGCCCCACCCGGGCCCCCAAAGCCTGCGCTATCAGCTGGGCTCCCAGGCAAAGCCCCAGCACGGGAAGATGTTTTTGGGCCGCTTCGCGCACCAGATCCTGAACGGTGCGAAGATAAGGATATATTTCCTCTTCGTAGGCTCCCATCGGTCCACCCAGAATAATGAGTGCGTTATAATCGTCAAGATTACCTGGAATATCGACACCTTCACATTTAACCTCTATCTCCCAACCGCGCTCGGTCAAGAATTCATGTAAAGCTCCCAATCCCTCGGCGGGTACATGTTGAATGACCAATACCTTCATTTTTACTTCCCTCCTATTGACACCTCAGCTCATGTAAAAACATATCAATTCCCGAGGCCTTTATGAGGAAAATGGCGTTTCGGTATCGGATACTCCTCTTCTCAATTTGTAATCAAAAGAGAGCTTATCGCCTTTGTAATTCTCCTTGAAATGATAGTTGAGCACCTTGCCTTCACTCTCATTTTCCAGGACCTCATGGTCCCAATACCAGCAACACCAGGGTTGCCAAAGGCAAAAGGCTACGAGCGGGCCTCCTGTGAAAAAGGGGCTGAGTAAATAAAATAATGATATAGAAAATCTTGTCTGACGTCAATTGTTTAGCTTCTATAATAGCACTCATTGCTCAGTAACATTTTATAACCAATAACTCTATCTATGAAAAAGCTTGTTTTCAGGCTGATTGTCGCTATGATCGCTTCTTCTATCGCGGCTTCGTCCCCATGCATGATTTCGATTGGTCCACATTTTGGTATATCAATGATGGCCGGTTATAATGTTTTTAAGAAGGGAAGAGTCACTTTGTTTTTGCCGGGTTAACAGTATAAGCAGGGTAATAAATGTAATGTGATATCATGCAGGTACTTGGGCCGGTAGCCTATGGTGCAAAGCATTACCGACAGTCGGGCTAAAAAATGCGCGGGTATAGATAATTCAGGGAATAGAATAATGAACCGGGCAGAAATTATAAGCGAATAGAAACGCAGTGATTCTAAACGGGCTGCCGGTGGCGCTTATGGTGTTTATCCGTGCACCCCTAACTGAAGAATCAACATGGACAGGAGGAGAGAGCCCTGGCAAAGTCTATGATCATTATCGGCGCGGGCATGGGTGGTTTGGCCGCCGGCATCTACGGCCAGCTCAACGGCTACCAAACCCGGATTTTTGAAATGCACAACATTCCCGGGGGCCAGTGTACGGCCTGGAAACGCCACGGCTATACCTTTGACGTGTGCATCCACCACCTATTCGGCTGTTCCCCCGCCACCCGGATCAACCGGCTCTGGCAGGAACTCGGCGCCATGCCCCGGGAACTGGCCTATACCACGGAATGCGTCAGCGTGGCCTCACCTGACGGAAGGCTGTTTCACGATTACTACGACCCCGACCGGCTCGAAGCGCACTTGCTTGATCTGTCCCCGTCGGACGCGCCTTTGATCAAAGAGTACGTAAACGCCATCCGGGTGTTTGCCCGGATGGATATCTGGGGGGCCCTGATGTTTGGCTCCGGAGGGGAAAAGCTCAAGAGCCTCTGGTCCATTCTGCCCGCTTACAGGTCTTTCCGGTATAACATGCAGCAGTATGCCGCCCGCTTTTCCGACCCTTTCTTGAGGCAGGCCTTTCCTTTGCTGGTCTACTCCCTGCCGGACGCGCCTTTTTTCCTGCACCTGGCCCGTAAAGCCAATGGGTTCAACCGCGATGTCGCCTGGCCGGTGGGAGGCGCCGCTCAATTGGCCCGTTCCATCGAAACGAGATACCTGGCCCTGGGCGGAGAAGTCCACTACCGGCAGAGAGTCGAAAAGATTATAACCAGGAACCGTAAAGCCGTGGGCGTCAGGCTGGAAGACGGGACTGAAGACTATGCCGATATAGTGATATCCAACGCCGACGGCCGCAAGACCATCCTGAACATGCTGGACGGGATGTATATGGACAAGCGCATCAGGGAATACTGCGGCGAACCCCTGGACGAAACCAACTGGGCCGCCCATGTGTTTCTCGGGGTGTCCCGGGATCTGTCCCGGGAGCCCTCCGCCCTGATCATGCTGCTCGACCGGCCCGTACAGATTGCCGGCCACTCCCACAAGAGCCTGGAAATGCAACTGTACGGGTTTGATAAAACCCTGGCCCCCGAAGGCAAGGGCGTCATTAAGGTGGAACTCTTCTCCACCTATTCTTACTGGCGGGAGCTGTACAATAATAAAGCAGCCTATGACGAGGAGAAAGCCAGGACCGCCGGGCTGGTCATCGACCTGCTGGAAAAGCGCTTTGCCGGAATTAAAGAGCAGGTCGAAGTCATCGACGTCCCCACCCTGGTGACCTGGGAACGGTTTATGGGAGGAACCCACGGGTTCGTTAATATGCCCAATAAAAAGATGAACCTGTTCACCGGCTTTGTGAATCAGGCTCTGGACAGCCGGCTGCCGGGACTGGACAATTTTTATCTGGTAGGCGCCTGGGCCACCTCCCTGGGCGCCCTGTTCGCCAACGCTCAATCCGGCAAAACCGTGATTAAAGACATATGCCAGAGAGACGGCAAACGGTTTTCGGTATTAGGGTAGCCAGCCGCCCAACAACGTCTTGCAGCAACTTAATATTGTACACCCGCTTCATGATGGCCTTTAAGTCCTTTTTAAATCTTCCCGTCGCTAAAATCTCATCCTTCATTCCGAATCTCCGCTACCCGTTCTGCCCAACTTGCCTAGCGTTTCCGCGGCCGAAAACGGAACCCTTGGCCTCCGCTGCTTCGCTTCAATAAACGCGAATAATTTGCATATACATTAGATTTGGTCTTTGTCCGGCCATATTTATTGGGGAACAGTGTATCTGCTATCTATTAGTACGACCAGGTATTACCCAATTAGTTTTGACTTTTGCAAGTTTCCAAATTATAATAAATGCGAATGAAAATCATTTGCATTTATGTTTTCGCATATTTATTAAAAGAAACGAGTGGATAAGCCGTATGTACACAGACAAAATTCTCATTTGCAAGGATTGTGGACAGGAATTCTTATTCTCTGCCGGGGAGCAGGAGTTCTATGCTGAAAAGGGTTTTCAAAATGAACCGCTGCGATGCAAGGCGTGCCGCATAAAACGCAAAACGCCAAAAAGCGAAGGGGGGTTGCCACGGAAAATGTATACTGCGGTATGTGCTGATTGCGGCCGGGAATGCACGGTGCCCTTTGAGCCGCGCGGAAATAGACCGGTTTATTGCAGCGAGTGCTTTGGCCGGCATAGACAGGAAAGATTCTAAAAACCACCCGATAACTCAAGGAGGTCAATAAACGTGAGAAAATTTTGGAATATACTGATAAGCGGAAGTCTGGCCCTATTTCTGCTGGCAGGGTGCAGTTCGACTCAAAACCCTCCTGCCACAAATACGGACGCTAACCAGTCCCAAAAAGAAAAACTGTCCGTATATGCCAGCTTTTATCCGATGTATGATTTTGCTTCAAAGATCGGCGGGGATCAGGTCAATGTCGTAAACATGGTTCCGGCCGGAACCGAACCGCACGATTGGGAACCCACCGCCGCCGACATCACCGGGCTTGAAAAAGCTAAAGTTTTTATTTACAACGGAGCCGGCATGGAGCATTGGGCTGAGGACGTTCTGAAGTCGCTCCAAAATAAAAACCTGATCGCCGTGGAGGCGTCCAGGGATATCAAGCTTGTGGAAGGTCACCATGAGCATGAAGATGAAGCGAAGGATGCCGCCCGGAAGGAAGAACATGAGGACGAGGGATTCGACCCCCATGTTTGGCTCAGCCCGCTAAATGCCAAAAAAGAAATGGAAAACATAAAAAATGCCTTGGTGCAGGCCGACCCGAATAACAAGGATTATTATGAAGCGAACTATGCGAAATACGCCGCCGACCTCGACGCGCTTGACAAAGAGTTTAAGGATGCTCTTTCTCCTCTTCCCAAAAAGGACATTATCGTATCCCATGAAGCGTTCGGATACCTGTGTGCGGCCTATGGCCTTAATCAAATCGGCATTGAGGGTTTATCTCCCGATTCCGAACCCGATCCGGCAAGAGTGGCTGAGATCATCGACTTTGCCAAAGAGCACGACGTGAAGGTGATCTTTTTTGAAGAACTGGTGAGCCCCAAGGTGGCCGAGACCATTGCGAAGGCCACGGGAGCCGAAACAGCCGTGCTGAATCCCCTCGAAGGATTGAGCGATGAACAGCAGGCAGCCGGAGACGATTATTTCTCCGTCATGCGTCAAAACCTGGGGTCATTAAAAGCGGCGTTGCAGTAAGGAGGCTATAATGCCTGACGTAATGGAAGTAGACAATTTAAGCTTCACTTACGGAAGCGAGCCGATTTTCGCCAAAATCGGCTTCTCCGTTTACAAAGGAGATTTTGCCGCCATCATCGGCTCTAATGGGGCCGGCAAAAGCACCTTATTGCGCCTTATAATAGGAGAACTGGCTCCGGCGGCGGGAAGCATCCGGCTGTTCGGTCAGGATATCCGCCAATTCAAGGACTGGCCGCGAATCGGCTATCTACCGCAAACCGGATTGCAGTCCGCTGCCAATTTCCCCGCTACTGCGGAGGAAATCGTAAAAGCCAATCTTTTTTCGCAGATCGGTCTGCTCCGGTTTCCTAAAAAAGAACACCGCGCGAAAACCCAGCAGGCCCTTGAGCTGGTGGACATGGCATCATATGCCGGGCGGCTGATCGGCGAGCTTTCAGGCGGACAGCAGCAGCGGGTCATGCTGGCCCGGGTATTGGTGAACGATCCGGAAATCATGCTGCTTGATGAACCGACCACCGGCGTGGATGCCCAAACGGCGCAGTCCCTCTACGAGCTGCTGGCGCGTTTGAATCGGGAAACCGGGCTTACCATTATGATGGTTACCCACGATATCGGCCGGGCGGTAAACTATGTATCGAGGATTCTCTGCCTGGAAGAAGGCTCCCTGGTTGTGCTAGATAAAGCGCAGGTCCATGAGGAGCTTTTGCACAAGCATAAGCACCCGGCAATAGGCTGTCCAATTCAGCAGGAAGGAGGTGACGGCTATGGCGGCGATTCTGGAATATGATTTTATGCGCCGGGCTTTTATAGTCGGCATCCTGCTGGCCGTCATAATCCCCTGCATCGGAATCATCGTGGTTTTAAAACGCCTTTCCATGATCGGCGACGCGCTGTCCCATACCTCCCTGGCCGGGGTGGCGGCCGGTCTGATCATGGGCGTCAACCCCGTATTGGGCGCGATTGCCATTTGCATTGCCGCTGCGCTGGGCATTGAGGCCATACGCAAAAAGATACCCCAATACTCTGAAATGTCTATTGCCATCATCATGTCGGCCGGCGTCGGCCTCGCGGGCGTATTGTCCGGCTTTGTGAAAAACGCGGCCAACTTCAACAGCTTTCTGTTTGGCAGCATCGTAGCCATCAGCGATTTTGAAATGATCCTGGTGGCCTGTATCAGCAGCGCCGTTCTGCTGGCTTTCATCCTTTTGTATAAGGAGCTGTTTTATATCGCTCTGGATGAAAGAGCCGCGCGGCTGGCAGGCATCCCGATAAAGACCGTCAATTTTATCTTTACCCTCTTAACCGCCGCTACCGTGTCGGTTGCCGCCCGCACAGTGGGGGCGCTGATTGTCTCCTCCATGATGGTGGTCCCGGTGGCCTGCGCCATGCAGTTCGGCAAGAGCTATAAGCAGACCGTCCTATATTCGGTCTGCTTCGCCGTTTTTTTTACGGTGACCGGACTGTTCGCCGCCTATTATGGACGCTTAAAACCCGGGGGCACCATCGTACTGATAGGCGTCCTGGGGTTGATGCTGATTTTCTTAATAAAAAAAGCAACGGCCAGAATTTTGTTGACTGCCAATCAATAGATATTATACTTATTGCATGAAAGAGGTGAATATACATTGAAAGATATACAACCAGACTGGCCGGCCGGTTTGAAAAAAACCAAACAGCGCGAATGCGTGCTTGCGGTGCTTGAGCATGCCCGAAAGCCTTTAAGCGCTATGGAAATATACTCTGAAATTAAAAGGGACGGTACTTCGGTGTGGCTTTCTACCGTGTACAGGATACTGGAGCTTTTGGTGAAAAGGGGCATGGCCGTTAAAATCGCCGTAATGAACAGTGAAACGGCGCTATATGAGCTTAACCGCTTTCAGCACAAGCATTACGCGGTTTGCATGAACTGCCACAAAATCATCCAGATGGACAATTGCCCGATGGAAAAATTTTTACCGAAGTTCCAGGACGATGATTTTCAGGTGATAGGACACAATCTGGAAATTTACGGGTTTTGTAAAGATTGTGCCCACTGATGATTTCCGCCCTGGCCATATGCTTGCTCGAAAACGTAAAGTCGTGTAATTGGGAGGATGCCAATGGCTGCTGAAATATATATAGTATCGGGCTTCTTGGGAGCCGGAAAAACCACGCTGATCCAGAAACTGCTCCAAGAAGCTTTTAGGAAGGACAAAATCGTTCTCATCGAAAACGATTTCGGTGAAATCAGTGTCGACGCCACCCTGCTTAAATCCGGCCACATTGAAGTAAAGGAGCTTAATGCCGGGTGCATTTGCTGCAGCCTTTCCGGCGATTTTGTCAAAGCTCTCCAAGAGCTCCTGGACCGCTTCCACCCGGATAAAATTATCATTGAACCGTCCGGGGTCGGTAAGCTGTCGGACATTATGAAGGCGTGCGCAGACCCGCGCGTTCAACCGCTTGCCAGGGTTAAGGCTAAGATTACGGTCGTTGATGTGAAACGCTGTAAAATGTACCTTGACAACTTCGGTGAATTTTTTGAAGATCAAATTCAAAATGCCGATCTTATCCTTTTCAGCCGTACCGAGGATTTTCCCGGCAAGATAAATGACGCAGTCAAGCTGGTCAAAGGCTTGAATGCCCACGCTGCTATCCTTGCCAGGCCCTGGGAGCAAATGAGTACGGATGACATACTATTTCCGCAGCCTGGCCGCCATGAGCACCGGGAGCAATGCGGCCACCCGCACGGATGCGGCTGCGGCCATCACATCCACGACCTTCAGGGCGCTTGTGAACACCACCCTGCGGCTGAAGATGTCTTTGACACCGTCACCATAAGAACCAAGCGTATATTCAGCATCGGGGATCTGCGGGCGCGAATATCTAAAATGGAGGCCGCGACGGGAACCGTCCTGCGTGCCAAAGGCATCGTGCGCGGTACCGACGGATACGTGAATCTGCAATATCTCCCCGGAGACCTGCGGATCGCGAATTGCGCTGCCGGGGGCGACATGCTGTGTATTATCGGCCGGAACCTAAACCGCCAGGAGTTGGTCAGTATCTTTAGCGGAGAATAATTGTATGGCGCTACCTATTTATGTTGTTACCGGCTTTCTGGACGCCGGGAAAACCACTTTTTTAAACGACCTGCTGAACAGGAGCGATTGGCAGGACTTCAAAATACTGCTCATCCAGTTTGAAAACGGCGAGGAGGAGTTTCACAGCCGGTATGGTAACTGCCATAGCCTCACCTTCCCCAAAAAAGTTCTGGAGCTGCTGCCGGAACAGATCATCCAGCAAATTGGCGGCTATATACAAAGCCACGAGCTTGATGAGATTTGGATCGAGTGGAACGGTATCGTGCCGTTTGCTCAACTGCAGGACTTGCTTTTGCATCCCTCCTTGCGCCGCCTGGGCAGCATTAAGCAAGTGCTGCACATTGCGGATGCAGCGAACCTGGAAAATCTGCTGGGCCGGACCGGGGCCGCGCTGCCCGAGCAGATTGCCAACTGCGATTTCGCCGTTGTGCGCAATGTAGGTTCGGCCGATTCTTTCAAACGAATCCGGAAAGTATTGAATGGCATTAATCCCGGCATCCATATCTACGAAATAAAGGCCTATAAGGATTTATATAAACAGCTTTTCAGGAAAAAAGAACGCCCTGTCAACGCGTTTTTTCTGACGGTCGTCCTGATTTTTGTCCTGCACCTGATTGGCAAGCCGGTTTTGGAGATGTTCCAAATCCCGGTCAATACAATCATCAATGTGTTTTTGGGGATCATCCTCCAGGCTCTTCCTTTTCTGCTGATTGGCGTATTGCTTTCATCCGTGATTCAGGTCTTTATCCCGAAAGAAGTGATTGAACGCAGATTTCCCCAATCACTCGGAAAGGGGATGCTGGTTGCCATCCTGGCCGGTTTCTGCCTTCCGGTCTGCGACTGTGCTTCTATACCTATTTTCAGGAGCCTGGTAAAAAAAGGGGTCCCCCTCCCGGTAGCCATTACTTTTCTGACGGTTACGCCGGTGATCAATCCGGTGGTTATTTTGTCTACTTATTACGCTTTCAACGGCAATATGAACATCGTGATCGGGCGCGTGAGCCTGGGAATTATAGCCGCTGTTTTAATCGGGCTTATCTTTGTTGGGCGGCCCCCGCAAGGCCCTGTGTTATCCGGAGGCGCGCTTGACCGGCTCATGTGCAGCTGCGGCTGTTACGAGGATCTGGAATCCATGACCAGTTTTACGGACAGGGCCGGCCTGTTTATACGCCATTCGCAAGCGGAATTCTTTGATGTCGGTAAATATCTGGTCATCGGGACGTTTATCTCTTCCCTCTTTCAATCCATGGGAACCGGGATATTCGCCTCCGCTCAAAGCGGCGCAGGCCTGGCCGTTTCTATCATAATAATGATGATTATGGCCTTTGCCCTCTCCCTGTGTTCGTCATCAGACGCCATGGTGGCACGCAGCTTTGCCAATCAATTCCCGATGGGTGCGATTATGGGATTCTTAGTGTTCGGGCCGATGATGGACATCAAAAACGTGATGATGCTATCCTCCGGTTTTTCAAGGCGTTTTATCGCCAAACTATTGTTTACGGCCTTTATCGTATGCTTTGCCGTTGTCTTTCTACTCACTTATGGGGGAGGAATATAATTATGCCAGCCAGAGCATTTAATCCTCAGCATTTCTTAGAGTCCCTGTGCTGTTCTGTTTTTGCCGTATTGATATTTCATCTGGTAGACAGCGGGAAATATCTCTCCTATGTCACGCCCAGAATGGGGCCTTATCTTTATTTTACGGCCATCGTGATGCTAATATGGGCTTATGCGGGGCTTCGCAGCCTGTTTCGCCCCCAGCACAAGATACGCTCGGCCCATTGCTTGGTCCTGGCAATCCCTATTTTATTTCTGCTGCTTCCCCATACCCCTTTGAGCTCTTCCGATCTTTCTGCCAAGTATATGGGCGGGGGAACCTTCTCCGGCAAGAGTGCTGCTTCTAATGCCCCGACCGGTACCTCAACGGAGAATCCCGTCCCCAACAGCACGGAATCTACGGATACAACATTACCGCAAGACGGTAGTTCCGATTCCCTGGACATCAATGCTTCCGATACAGGCTCCGCATCCCCTTATGATGAATACGCCGTTTCCCTGCCGCCCGGTTTGGATGCCAAAAATAAAAAAATAACGGTTGGGAATGATGATTTCTATCCCTGGCTTGCCGAAATATATACCAATATGGAAAAATATATTGGTTATCAGATTGTTATAACCGGATTTGTATTTAAAAATCCTGAAATTATGCAAAATAACGAATTTGTATCCGCGCGGCTGGCCATGTCGTGCTGCGTTGCTGATTTAACCCCGCTGGGCATGATCTGTAAGTATGACCGGGTATCTGAATTGAAACCGGAGTCCTGGGTAACTGTTGAGGGGACTATCTTTAAAGGACAATATATGGACTCCGATGAGCCTCAAATTACGGTGACTAAAATCACCCCTGCCCAGGAAGTGAAAGGCTATATCTATCCATATTAAGTTGTTTCAGTCGGCGGCTTTGGGCACTGCTTTCCAATCGTTCATCTTAACCCTTCATCACATCATGAACCTGGAATAAGGACGGTGCCGGCCATCCGGCCGAGATCCAAAATGTAAGCCGGCACCGGTTCCACCGGTTCATTTTCCAATTCCGTCCCCGTGTCTCAACGGCCTCCGTAGCTGGAACCGCCTCCGCCGCCCCCACCGCCGGAGGAGAACCCGCCCCCGCCGCCGGAGCCTGAAGACGACTTGCTGACTGCCTTCTCAGCGGTTTTGATGGAACGCTCTACGGTATTTCCTATCTCGTTAAAAGAATGGTGAAAAGCGTCAAAGCCGGTGTAGGCCCCATAGGCATACCAGCCGTGGCCGAAGCGGTGCTCACCGTCCTGCATATTGGGAAACACCAGTTCCAACTGTTTCATCACTTCCCGGGCCACCCCCAGGGTCACGGCATAGACCAGATAGTGTTCCCATATAACCAGGCTCGGGATTTCATGGCGCTGCATCTGGGAAAAGTGCAGGAGAAAGCGCTTAAAGGCCTGCCAGCGCACGTAATCTTCCTGTCCGGAGGGCGAACGCTTTTTAAAGGAGCGCGGTACAACGCCGATGAGAGCTCCGGCAGCCATCAAGGCCGCGCCCAGGAGGGTCATGCTTTGAACGGCTATGGCCCCCAGGGTAAAGAGCACCAGTCCCAGCAGCAAAGTAGCCAGGGGCATATAGCCGCTTTCCTCAAAGAATTCCGCCTGCTCGCCCTGTTCGTTTAAATCCGCCACCCACTGCCGCCAAAAATCATGGAAGTTCTGGCTGTACTTTTTGGCAAACGCTTCTATATTACTAAGGTATAGAGCACTGGCCCCGCCGGCAACGACACGCTGCAGGTAGTCCAGCAAATCATGTTCATGAGCCCGCAGCCCGGCTTCTTCCGGTTTTCGTAAAGCAGCGGGCTGGGGCGGGTCCAGAAAGGTGAGGCGGTAGTCTTTGCTGGTCCGGCTGCCCAACAGCTTGCGGACCTCTACGATTTCTTCGTCAATACGCAAAAACCTGCGCCGGGCCAGGTCCAACAGAGTGGCGGTGAGATCATGGCCGCGTACCTTTTTATAGTTCCAGAGCACGCTCAGCTCCGCCGGGCTGTAAGGAGCCGGCAGGTCCCGGTAGTAAGGACCGTCAAACTGGGTGGCATAGGCGCGCCCGTATCTGCGCCATAACAGTCCCAGCATGATGAGAGCGCCGGCCACCAGAGCAAAAGCCCCGGCTATTTCGGCCCGGGCCTCCCAGCGCTGGCGGTTGGCGTCCGCAGCCCAGGCTTCTTCTTCGGCCAGTATGCCGGCGAGAGCGTTCCGCCCCGTACGAGCAGCGGCGGAAGCCTGGGGAAACAAGACGGCCGGCATGACCACCCGGCCCTCCACGAAAGTATAGGGGGGAAGCTTGGCCGTCTGCCAGGTGACGACCTTAGGACCGGTAAAGTTCACTTCCCCCTGCAGGGGGCCGTGCCCCCAGATCCTTATATCCTGGCCCTGTTGGTAAGCTTCGGCTCCCGGCGGCAGTTTCAGATTTACTGTAACCGCCTTGATCTTTTCCGCATTGTCGCTCCCGATGAATTTACGGTAAAGCTCAGCCGCGTCATTGTGGATCTGCACGGCATTCATGACCCGGTAGGACACCTCAAAGGTACGTATCTCGTCCCAGGCCGCTATACTCCAGTCGATCACCAGCTTGCCGCTCTCCGTTTTGGTCAGGTAAGTTCCGGGCGGTCCGTAATCCTTGCCGGGATTAAAGGTGTAGGCGCGGCCGTTTTCGCGCACCGCCACTTCCTGAAGGGGCGTGCTTCCCTGAGGAATTTTTACATAGAAACCGTTCCACTGGCCGGAAAAATCGATGGTCAGTTTTTCCGTCACCCGCATGGAGGCATCCGGCAGGACTTCCGCCTCCACCACCACCTGCTCCATGGTCAATGAGCGCGCCTGGGCGGCGCCCGGAAAAAACGCCAGGACCAGCAGCCCCAAAAGCAGACCCGCAAAGCCGGTTTTTGAATTCAGGGAAAATAGGTTTTTCTTCATTAAACAAAAACTCCTTTAAAACTGGACCTGGACCGCCTGCCGGGCTTCAGGCTCGCCCTGGAGAGTAAAATAATCCACTCTCCCAAACCCCAGCATACCGGCTACCAGATTGGAAGGGAACAACTCCATCCTGGTGTTGAAGTTCTGCACCGTATCATTATAGAACTGGCGGGCAAAGGCGATCTTGCTTTCAGTGTCGCTGAGTTCCCCCTGCAGCTGCAGGAAATTGGTGTTGGCCTTGAGTTCAGGATAGGCTTCGGCCACGGCAAACAGGGACTTTAGAGCCCCGCTCAGCATGTTTTCCGCCTCGGCCTGCTCCGTCATATTGCCGGCCTTTATGGCCATATTCCGGGCCTGGGTCACCCTTTCCAGGGTGTCTTTTTCATGCTGGGCGTACCCCTTGACCGCATTCACTAAATTGGGAATCAGATCATAGCGCCTTTTTAACTGTACCTCCACCTGGGACCAGGCGTTTTGCACCCTCTGCCGCAGCTGCACCAGGCCGTTATAGGTAACAACCAGAAATACGCCGATAAGAAGGGCTAGAAGCCCGACCACCATTATTCCAAGCAACATTCTCCTTCCTCCTTTTCCTTTTTCACAGCCAATGTTTATTCATAACGGGAAGCGGGGAAATTCCTGTTTTCCCCTTTACATGAACATGGAAAAACCCTCAATTTCACGCGGCTCCCAATTAATCAGCAGGCCGGCCGCCTCGATAGCCTCCGGCACCCGCTCAAAATTGGGAATAATGATCTCCCCCCTTTGATCACTGAACCAAATATAGAGAGGTTTTCCCCGCCCCGGGCGGATTTCCAATCCGCCATGTGCGGCGCTGGCTGCCAGCAGGGCGCTGCCGACCGGCTGGGTAGAACCCCGCCCGCCCATCATGGACAACAGGGCCATGGCGATAGACAGCTTGCGGAACCAGCCGGGATTTCTCAAAGTAACTATATTCACTTCGGCCATTTCGTTAAAGCGGCATTCCCGGACACCTCTGAATGTGATGAGATACAGCCCCTGCGGGGTCAATTCGATCCGGTACGATGTATGCCAGGCATTGTAATAGAGCAGCAGCACGCAGAAAAAGGCCAGAAACCACATCACCAGGCTAATGGGCCACATGCCGGTAAGCGCTTGCACCGTCCCTCCGTTGATTAAAAAGGGCAGCCCGTAAAAAGGCAGCAGCAGTATCAAAGCGGCCAGGTCACCGGCCAGCATGCTCCCCGTGGAGTAGGCAATGTCCTCCGGCTGCTTCCGGCGGCGGGGCAGGAAGATGTAAAGCAGCAAACCCAGGGCCATAATCCCTATCCCTATATTGCGATAGGGGTGATAAAGCCAGCCCGGGGCTTCCCGGTATGGTGTGGACATAGCCGTTACGCTGGTGCTGTAGTCCTCGTAACGCAAACGCAGATAGGCGGTTTTGCCGGCTACCCGGGTACTGATGTAAGCTTGATTTCCGTCTTCAGGGAGCAAGCCCCATTGCTCCAGAGGAAGTTCCCCGGGCTTAAAGAAGACCGGTACCGGCCCGGCGGGTTTCCAGAAAGGATCTTTATCCTCCTCGCTGATCCGGTCGCCATAAATGGAATGACCATATTGGCCTGTACTGGCCAGCTGCACCTGTTGAAAAAAAACGCCCCATTGTTGATCATCTACGGAAATAACCCGGCCTCCGGTTTTTTCCCTGATATAATCGGCCAGGGGCAGCTGGCTAAGCCGTTTGCGCTCCTGCGAGACATATCCGCTGCTGGACTTTAGCTCATCCGCCTGTTCTTGTTCCCAATTGACCGCTCTTACGCCGACCATGGCCGGCGCCACGTAAAAAAACAGCCCCAAACCGACCAGCACGCCCAGCAATAAGGCCAGACGCCGCCATAATTCCATTTGCCCTGAAGCAACCGGCATATGAAATCCTCCTTTGTTCACCCATCGATCCTGATCGGCAAACCTGTATAAGAAAATATGTTTGTATTCTTGTTAATACCTAATTCTGGGCGCGGTCCACCCGGATCACTTTATGGTTGGGGGACCACTGTTTTACGATGCCGGCCGCCTGGGCTTCATCGATCTTGCTCAGGGCCGTCATTTTATAATAGTCCACAGTCCCGGCCAGGTTCCTGACCAGAACACTGCCCCGCCCCGGTGCATAATAGGTGACGGACTGAACTCCCGCCGCCTGGTTGTCTTCTTTTACCACCAGGCAGTTTTTGAAAGAGGTAAAACCCAGGTCCAAGTCTACGCCCATTTCCAGCACCGTCCAGGTAATCTGCCCGAATTCATCCGCGTAGCTCCAGGTTTGCCCGGGGGTCAAATTGTTTTTCAGGAAAGGGAACATTTCCATAGGAGTCTGGTCCAGGATATAATAAGTGCCGTCGGCCCGCTCCACATAATGAAAGCCGAATCCATACGCTTCTCCCATATCCACTCCGGTCTCCACTTCGCTTACCCGCACCGCCTCATCGGAAACCACCAGGGCGCTGACGCGCTCCACCACTCCCGACATCCCATCCGGGTAATTCACAAAAAAGGTGCATTTGAGGCCCGGTTCCGGAAAATAGGTGGAGCCCCGGCTTAAATCAACTGCACCGGCAGCGGGTAAGGCCGGTGCCGGTGCAGTTGCAGCCGGCGCAGCCTGGTTTGAGGAGACGGAACCGGGCCCAGCGCTGTTTCCGGAGGACGGCGAAGTCACCCGGGTCGGGTCTTCTCCGCGGGAAAACCACCAGTAAAGGCCTCCTCCGCCCAGAAATACCAAACCCAGAATAATTATCAAAGCAAGCAAGGCCCCTTTGCCGCCCGTACTCGACTTGGCCGGGGGCTGCCAGGCGGCTCCCGGCGGCGGAGCCTGATCTTGACGAACCGGGGGTGGCGGGGCAGCCGGTGCGGCCGGCTGCACTTGATTACCGGCGGCCAGGGTATCAAACCCGCAGTCCGCACAGAATCTATCTTCAGCCGGTACTTTACTTCCACAGTGGGTACAAAACTTCACTTCGCTCATCGTCCTTCACCTCTCCATCCCGGGTTCATGCCGGAGTCCCGCAAGCGGGACAAAACTTTTTGTCAGGCCGGAGTTCACCGCCGCACTGACCGCAAAATTTTCGCTTCGGCCCGGCTCCGGCATCCGCCGCGGATTTTGACGGGGTAGCGACCGCCCGGCGCAGACCCTCCATCCATCGTAGCAGAATGTTTACCAGTTCGGGGGCGGCGCCGACCTGGTGGTGAAAACGCCCTTCCCCGCCCTTTCCAGTCTCAAAAGAAAACAGGTGGTTGGTGAAGGCGGTTGCAGCCAGAAAGACCCGGGACAGGCTCCTTTCCTCCCCCTTGATCAGGGCGCTGGCTTGCCAGCCGGTGGCGCTCATCCAGGCGCTGATGAATTCGGTCCCCATCAACCGGGAGCGTTCCCCCAGCGTAAAAACAGATTCTTTGCCGGTCATAAAGCCCAGTTTCTCGATCTTTTTCAAATGCTCCGGTTTTAAAGCCACCGGTATGTTTTTCAGCCCCGGGGTGATTTCAAACAGGGCGGGCAGCAGCCAACGTTTATCCCCGCTGGCCAGTGAACGTTTCAACAATTGCACGAAATCCGCGCTGCTTATGGAGACATCCAGGGCGGCCCCGCGATAATCCAGCATGCTCTCCAGATAAAAACGGCGGTAAAGATCGATGCAGTGCAGGGCGCAGACCAGGACTTCGCTTTCCAAAAGACCGCCGCCGAATACCTCCGGGTACTGATCCATGCCCGGGGAGGCGTAAATGCCAGCCCACCATTCCAAAAAAGATTTTCCGTCGGGGAAATGCAGCAGCACCAGGTCGCCCTCCGAGTTGATAAACTGCGCTAAAACCGTATCGTTTTCCCTGGTCAGTAAGGCGTAATACCGGTCTTCCGCCGCATGGCCCCCGCCGCTATGGAAGAAAATTTTCAGATCCGGCTCCAGCAGTTGCCGGGCAATGGACTGGAATGCGGGACTCTCCGCCAGAGCCTTGAACCACTGTGACGGGCTGCTGAGCGCGGCCTGCTCCGCATTATACCGAAACGCTGACAAAGGATTGCCGGCCAGGCCCGAGCGTCTGAACAAATGGTCGATATCCCCGGTTGCCAGTTTGAAAACTTCCAGGTTCGCAGGACCTTGATTCATGTCCATTTTCATGCCTCCTCGTATAATTTGCTCCATAATTGCTGATGGCGCATCCCTTTATTTTTGGGCTGCTCTTAATGCTCCGATGCGGCTGGTCAGTTTATCCACAAAGTCTCCCGGGCTGTCATAGCCCAGTTCCTTCAACTGGGCGGCCCGGCTGGCCGGAGACAGGCTGTTGTCATTGACCACATCCATCGCCTTTTTCATATTTTCCGGCATGTCGGCGATCTTATAGCCCATATCTTTGTAGCCCTGTTCCAGATTCCGCGCCTGGGATGAAGCCTTGCGCAGCTGTTCCATGGCTTCGGTCTGGCTTTTGACGTCGCCCTTTTCCCAGTAATGATCGATTTTGTTCTTTTCCATCATACCCAGTTGTTCAGGATCGAGCAGTTCGCCCTCTCCTCTGGCCGCCTGGGCCGCCGCCGCCCTGTCCGGAGCCTGGCCTTCCAGTATGGCAGTCCGCTGGGTGCTGAAATCCCGGGCGCCCTCGGGGTGATAGACATCCGTGGGGCTCTCTCCGTGCAGTTCTCCCCATTTGCGGTATTGTTCCGCCGGAGTCATTTTGCTCCAGTCTTCATGGGGGAATTTTTGGGCCGCATCATGGGGCTCAAAGCCGGTGTTTTGGGCGTAGGATTTAAAGTAGGTATCCTCCCATTCACCGCGGGGGATCTCCACCCACTCCTCTTTCCCGTTTCTTATCACCTTGTACTGGGCGATAATGTCGTTGTCGGTATTTACGTCCCAGGGATGATATTCCTTGCCCGGCGTTCTGATGGTCTCCACCCTGACTTCTCCGTATTTATCCTTGAGTGAATTTTTGACATCGTCGTAGCTGGGCTCGTATACGTTTTTGTTCAAGGTTTCGTTATATGTCATCTGCACATTTTTAGCGCCGTGGTCGCCCAGTTCCGCTCCCAGGCCGTCGATCTCCTGAATTTCTTTCAGCTTCCTCATCGCCGCCGGATCGGATTTCAGTTTCAGGGCGTCGTCGACGTTGAGCTCTTCACCTCGCTGTACCTTGTCGGCCAGTTCCCAGTTTTTCTCTTCGGCCTGCAGACGGTATTCGTCGTAAACGGCCTGATCCTTGATCAGTTGCTGCTTTTGGGCCTCGGGCAGCTTATCAAAGTTATCCACGTTCTTTTGCAGGGAATCTTCCGCTCTGGCCACCGCTTTGGGGTCGTTTAACACTTCCGCCTCCGTACGGGCGCCGGCAGCCGGTCTGTCCACAGGAGCTGTTTTCCCCGCCGCACCGGCCGCATCATCCGCCGCGCCGGCCGCTTTTTGGCCGGGCAGATCCGGCCCGTCGGCCGCCTTGCCGGCTCCTCTGGCTATATCGTCACTGCCGCCCGCGGCCGCTTTGCCGGCTCCCCCGGCTATATCGTCACTGCCGCCTGCGGCTGCTTTGCCGACGGCTTGGGCCAGATCATCGCTGCCGGCGGTCGTCCCTTTGCCAAAGGCTTTGGCCAGATCGTCGGCGCTGGCCACTTTGAGCCCCGCGTCGGCAATCTTATCGTCGAGAACCCTCCTCAGCCCGCTGGCGCCTATGTCATCCGCCCGCTTGGCAATATCCGCCAGAGCCTCTTCAGCGCTTTGTTTGCCGATCATCCCCAGTTTGCGGCTGGCAATTTGATCGCCGGCGGCAACTGCCAAACCAATTCTTTCAGCTACATCTCCCGCCTTATTCGTGAAGTTGGGGAATGTTTCCGCAAAACTTTGCATGGCCTTGCCCCCGGCGGCTCCAATCAATTCGCCGCCGGCTTCTTCCAGAATCAGCTGTCCGATGGCTTTGGCAACCGCCCGAAAACCGGTCTCGCCTTTGTCTATGGAATCATTGATGCGGTGCATGGCCTCAGTCACGGTCATGACATATTCTGAAGCTCCCCCGGTGGCTGCCGCGATAGCCACTCTGGCCCCCATCCCCACCCAGGAAATGCTGCCATCCTCTTTTTCTCCGAGGACGACTTCCCTGGCCGTCTCCAGATTGGCTTTCAGGGCCGAATCCAGGTCTTTGTACCAGGGGACTTCTTCCCAGCGCTCCCCGGTATCAGCAGCCGTAGTACCTTTTATACGGTTGTCAATGATTTTGTTGATCTGCTCCATCCTGTCCCGGTCAATTTCTTTCCCGGCCAGCATATCGTCTTTCAGGCCCTGGATGGCCTTATCCACATCCCCGGGTCCACCCTTTTCACCGACGCCGTATTTCTCAGCCGCCTTCTGCATTTGCTCCAGTCTTTTCCAGTCAGCCAGATTCTGGTCGATGGCCTTGCTGGCGGCGTCCTCTCGCCGGATCATCTTCTCGATGTCTTCCGCTGCCCGGCGCCGGTCTTCAGCCAGGTCGTTCTGCCACTGCTCGAATCTGTCCGGATCAATGATGTTGCCACTTTCCGTATTGATCCACTCCCCGGTTTTTCCATCATATTCAATTTCAATGCTGCGTCCATCCGTTTTTCCGACCAGAATTCGCTTCTCGCCGTCCTGAGGCCATCCCGGCATGCCAGACTCCGCGGATGGCATATCCTCAGATCCGGGCAGGCCTGCTTCAGGAACAGCCGGCCCTTCCGCTTCAGCGGCGGGAATGGGCACATCTTCCTTACCGGCCATCGGAGCGTCTTTGTCCATGCCGTGCTTTTTCAGCGTATTCCAGGGGTCCTCCGGCCCGATAACGCCTGTATCTTCCGTTTGGGAAACCGTCGCTTTTTCCGGTTCCGGCTGCGGTATCTCATCCGTCCAGGGTTTGGCCCCGTATTTTTCCATGGTTTTGGGATACGGTTCCCCTAAAGGCGGCTTCTCCGGCTTCCAGCTATCTGCCAGATTTTCCCCGCCGATAATATTCCCATCCGCATCCATCTCTACTGCAACACTCGCTATTACCTCTCTATCTTCAGCAAAAGGATTGGCGGACCCTGTGCTTACATTAAAGGGGCTGTCACCCGTGTACGGGTTTTCCGTCCAATGCCTGCCGCTGCGGTTGTATCCGTCCGCATTGTAACCGCTCCAGTGGTAGCCGACTTTGTCGTAGCCCTGTTTGTTATAGCCCCAGGGGTCGTAGCCGTTGCGGTTGTAGCCTTCATAGTTGAAACCTTCCCGGTCATAGCCGTCTTTGTCAAAGCCGTCCTCGTTAAATCCGTCTTTGCCATAGCCATACTCGTCAGAGCCGTCTCTCTGGCGACCCTCTTTGTCAAAACCGTTGCGGCCGTAGCCCTCCCGGTCAAATCCCGCCTTATTAAAGCCTTCACGGTCATAGCCCTGGGCATCAAATCCCGCTTTGTCAAATCCCCCGTGGTCGTAACCGTCGGCATTAAAGCCCTCCCGGTTGAACCCCTCACGGTCATAGCCTTTGGCATCAAATCCGGCTTTATCGAAGCCCTCTTTATCAAACCCGGCCTTATCAAAGCCCTCTTTATTGAAGCCTTCACGATCGAAGCCCGACCGGTCAAATCCTTCACGGTTAAACCCGT
>DHRK01000035.1:78640-87458 GCA_002410325.1 Syntrophomonas sp. UBA5314 | reverse complement strand
CGGATTATGTATGGGAAGATCTGAGGACGCTTCCATTAAATTTTGCAACCGAACACTGGATAGAAGAACAGGTGAGAAAAAATAATCAAATCCATTAGAAAAATAATTATTGCTTATTAGAACACGATATAAACGGCCTTGTCGTTTATATCGTGTTTATTTATATTATATTAAACCATTCGCGTTACGTTTCATTATGTAAAGCCTGATACCATATATCTGCGTAACGTGGAGAACACAATATCCTTAAAGATGAATAGTTGGAGGATTATTATAGGGGCCATCATTGCCGACCCTTGTTAAAGAACAGCCTATAAGAACTAGAAAGTCCAAGAATCCGTTTCAGTACGCATTTTTTTAGTACGAAAAGAAAAAAGGCACCAATAAGTGCCTAAAATTACGGCCTACCCGGGGAAACTAGTTTCTTCTTCTATATAGGTATTCTTACCTTTCCGTTTCATTTTATCTTCGGATAGAGCAGAAGCACAGTTTATTTTACACACTCTTTTACCCCTTCTTCTGCCTAACCATCCCGCTGCCAAGCTCACCAGGATAGTATTTGCGCTTGAAATATAAAGCTAGGTTTACGAGGCCTATAAGAGCAGGCACCTCCACCAAAGGACCAATAACCGTGGCCAGAGCCTGGCTGGAATTGATTCCGAAGATGGCAACCGCCACGGCAATGGCCAGCTCAAAATCATTGCTGGAGGCGGTAAAGGCAACGGTGACGTTCCTGGGGTAGTCAGCACCGATCCACTTGCCGATGAAAAAAGTAACCAGCCACATGAAGCCAAAATAGATAGCCAGGGGAATAACCACCCGCAGCACATCACCGGGCAGAGTTAGGATGACATTTCCTTTTAAAGAGAACATGACAAATATCGTAAACAGCAAAGCAATAAGAGTCAGCTTTCCTATTCTGGGGATGAAGTTGGCTTCATACCAATCCCGATCGTGTGATTTTATCATAACCGTACGGGTGATAATGGCCGCTATAAAGGGGATGCCCAGATAAATGAAAACGCTCTTGGCGATTTGCGCCATAGATACCTGAACTATTACGCTGGATAAACCCAACCACCTGGGAATTACGGTTAAGAAGATGTACGCATAGACAGAATAGGTTAAAACCTGGAAAATAGCGTTAAAAGCGACCAAACCGGCAGCATATTCCGGGCTGCCCTCGGCTAAATCGTTCCATACCAGCACCATAGCGATGCAGCGAGCCAGTCCCACCAGGATTACACCGGCCATCAGTTCTGGTTTATCCGGCAGCAGCCATACGGCCAGGGCGAACATAACTATGGGCCCCACAATCCAGTTTTGAACTAATGAAAGAATTAAGAGTTTAACATCTTTGAAAACCGTTGGCAATTCTTCGTAACGCACCTTGGCCAGGGGCGGATACATCATAAGTATCAAGCCTATAGCTATCGGTATATTTGTGGTTCCAACCTGAAAGCCGCTCCAAAAGTCAGCGATAGCTGGATAGAGATATCCAATGCCAACTCCAATAAACATGGCCAGAAAAATCCATAAGGTTAAGTACCGGTCAAGAAACGCCAGCCTGCTGCTCCTGGACTCCGCCAATATAAAACACCTCCATATAAACTAAACCAACTTTCCTCCAAGCCGGGTCAATCTTTATTAGCCAAGTTGATGATATTTTTGATCGAAGCATCCTCAAGCCAGGGGATAGCGACAAAGTGATCTTTGCTTATTTCCTTGACTTTATTCAGCCAGGGTTCTTCTGCTTCAGCCCGTGCCAGCAGCATGCTGTCCCGGGTATCCGTCAGGGAGAGACATTGATTTACGACCCACCATTTATTCTGAATCCCGGCGCGATGCAGTTCCTCCCGCAGGCGTGTTGCTTCCCAGACTGGCGTAGCCTCGGGCAGGGTAACGATGACCACATCGGCCTGTTGCTCATCTCGAAGGCGCGGCAGCAGTCTTTGTACGGATATGGGTATTTCGCCTTTGGTTCTTTGCACCTCCCGGTGGTAGCTCTGGGTAGCATCCAGGAGCAGCAGGGTATGGCCGGTGGGAGCCGTATCTATTACAACCACCTGGTCCTCGGCCTTATCGACTACTTCCGCAAAAGCTCTAAAAACCGCTATCTCTTGAGTGCAGGGGGAACGAAGATCCTCTTTGACATACTCCAGGTCTTCTTCACTCATGGTTTCCCGGGCTTTCTCGATGACCTCATTCTGATAATTCAGGAGTTCCTGGCGTTCATCAATGTGGCTCTGCGTGATGTTGGCAGTTGTGTCTATGACAAATTTAAGATGGTCGGCCGGATCGGTGGAAGTCAAATGCACTTTTGTACCCTTATGGGCCAGAGCCAGGGCAATTGCTGCAGCTACAGTGGTTTTGCCTACCCCGCCTTTGCCCATAACGAAAATAACCTTTTTACCGCTGTTATAAAGATCGTCTATCAAGGCATCAATTTGCTTCAGATCTACGGGAGCGGTCCGGTTAGAGACATTCCCATAATCGTCCCTGGTAAAGAAGGTCCTGATCTTCTCCAGCCCCAGGATATTATAGGAGCGCAGGGGGAGAGTATAAGTGGTGTACTTTCGCAGCCCCGCTGGCATATGGTTGAGGGCATCCTGCTGCTCGGCCCTTATCTTTTCCGAAAGGGCGTCAGTTGCTTTAGCCAAAACCGAGTTGATTATCAGCAATTGGTTGTTGATACCCAGTTCGCTCAGCTCCAGGCTGGAACGTTCGGCCTCCAGCAGCGGCGTTTTTTCCGGTTTGGCCACTAATACCAGGGTGGTTCTATCCTTGTCGGCCAGAGTAGCCACAGCCTCTTTGTACATGTCTTTTTTATCTTCTAACCCGGCTAACTGACCCAAACAGGAGACGCCGTGGGTACTCTCGTTTATAAAATTGCTCCAGGCGGAGGGCAATTGCAGCATGCGCAGGGTATGGCCGGTAGGTGCGGTATCAAATATGATATAGTCATACATTTCCTCAGTTTGCTGATCAGTAATGAAGCGCGAAAACTGGTCGAAGGCCGCGATTTCCACCGTGCAGGAGCCGGATAATTGTTCTTCCATACTGGCGATAGCACTGGGAGGCAGCTTGCCCATATATGGGGCCAGCAAGGCTTCTCGATATTCGCGGGCCGCTTCTTCCGGATTTAAATTGGCTACGATAAGGCCCGGCACGCCCTCAATCGGCAGCCCATGGCCGGTAAGTTCGGTGTTAAAAACGTCCTGAAGATTGGAGGCCGGATCAGTACTCACCAGCAGTACTTTCTTTCCACCGTCTGCCAGATTTACTGCCGTTGCGCAGGCTATAGAAGTTTTGCCAACCCCGCCCTTGCCCGTAAAGAATAAATATTGGGTCAGCTTGATTTTGTCTAAAGCAAAAATTTCGTACATTAATCTACCCTCTTAACTTTAAATTTTCTAAAATAGATCAAGTTAGATTGCGGATTATACCGGAATTCCCAACCAATCTGAGAACTCCTGATTGGTGGGATATCCTTTAGTTTTGGCTACCTGCCCGTCAAGAAGGGTGACTGGCAGGATTTCAGCTCCTTCTTTTTGCAGAAGGTCGTTGATCACCTGGTTTTTAATAAACTCCATAGGCTCATTGGAAAGCCCGTGACGGCTGATATCCACGCCTTTTTCTTTAAGATTGTCAATAGCCACAGCTATTCGCAGCAGTTCAGGATCGATTGCCGGGCCGCATACACCGGTCGCACAGCACATGGCCGGGTCGAAAATCTCAATCTTTCGCATAGTAAATCCCTTCCTCTTTTAATTTTCAACATTCCCAATTCAAGGCTTCCTTCTAAACTATTTGTTTGTTTTCTGATGGTTCAATCCCGCAGCCGTTTTTGCAAGCCTGGACTGCTTCATTGCTTTCTAATTGCAGATATCTCTGATTTTCTTCGGCCAATTCGGGGATGCTGTCAAGGGGGTGCTCCAAGAAAGCAGCCCAGGGGCCTATTATCTCACCACTCAATACTGTCTGATTGATGCTGAAGTAGGATTTCTGTTTGACTTTGCGTTCTTTTACCAAACCGGCCTGCTTTAAAACCTTCATATGCTGTGATATGCGAGGCTGGCTCATATCCAGGATGGCAACCAGTTCGCAGATGCATAGTTCATGCATAAACAAAAATTTCATGATCTTGAGCCGGGTTGGTTCGCCGAGCGCTTTAAATAATAAGCTGGTGTGATAAATCATATTATTTTCTCCTTAATATATACTTAGATTTATATAATGATATACTTATATTATAAACATGGCAAGAGCAGTTGGCCATCTTTAAAAATATGTTGCTGGAGGTTTACAATGTCTAACCAAACCAAACAAAAAGTCCTCTTTATATGCAACCAGAACTCAGGGCGTTCACAGATGGCGGAAGCCCTATTGCGAATGCTCTATCCAGAGCGATATGAGTCATATAGCGCCGGGGTCATTCCATCCCAGGTGAATCCTTACGCGGTCAAAGTGATGGAACAATTGGGAGTGGATATGTCATCTCATCGCTCCAAAAGCATTGATGAGTTTATGGACACGGAATTCGATTACGTGGTTACTGTTTGCGACGTAGCCAAGGAAACCTGCCCTTATTTTTCGGGGCGAAATGTCTTACACCACAGTTTCAGCAGCGCCTCCAGCGAAGGTGGCGAAGAAGAAATACTTGCTTCATTTGCCGGGGTTCGGGATGAGATAAAAACCTGGATTATAGAGCAATTTGGGAAGTAAGTTTAAAAAGCGGCAGTGCCTCTTCTGATATCAATTTGCCGTTCATTGAGGAGAATATTACCTCCAGAGAACTGATCGATGAGCAACCAGCCAATGGTTGTTCTTTTCTTTTGCCTTGTTTCCTGACATGCAATACCAATTACACCCGAAATCCAACTAAAATACAATCGGCGGCGCCATAGAAATTAAGAACGTGGGAAGAGTTTTCGGGGAAGCGTCCGATAACGAGGTTGTCGCTCTACAGAACATAAACCTGGATATAAAACCGGGATATATTAAACTAGTCGGCCTTTCGGGATTTGAAAAATCGTATCCTCGTCATCTATCCGGCGGCATGGCGCAAAGAGCGGCCTTGGCCAGAGCCCTTGTCAATCATCCCCGGGTGCTGCTCATGGACGAGCCGCTTGGGGCATTGGATGCCTTTACGCGCATGCAGATGCAGGATGAGATTCTGCGCATATGGCAAGAAAGAAAAACTACCGTAGTGCTTGTGACCCATGACGTGGACGAAGCCATATATATGAGCGACCGCATTGTAATTATGACGCCCAGGCCTGGAAAAATACAAGAAATCATCGATGTTCCCATGGGCAAGCCAAGAGCTAGAAACCATCCCGATTTTTTCAGACTACGTTCAAAAATTCTTGAAACCCTGCATTTTGCCGGCAAAGAGGATATAAGCTATTATCTATAATTCGATAGAATTTCTATATCTATAGAAATATTTAGATATGAGGAGCTCAAAACATGAAGTATGTGCATGCTGAATATGTGCCGGTATTTAAGGCGTTATTCGATGAAACCAGATTAAAAATCATTGAGATGCTTTCCTGCGGCGAGATGTGTGCTTATGATATCCTTGAATTTTTTCACATTACGCAGCCTACTCTGTCTTACCATATGAAAGTCTTAACCGAAAGCGGTCTCATTGATGGCAGACGCGACGGGGCCTGGATGAAATATCGTATCAATCTGGAAAGGGTTTCTTCGGTAAAAGATTTTTTGGATTGCATCACCACCGAGCAAGAAACGTGCATATGCAAAGGGATTGCCGAAATGAAAAAATGCGAGCAACCGGGTTGACCACGGAGTAAAGGCATTTTGCCCGGCTAAATGAGAAAATTATTGGATTATCTGTTATCTTTCCGCGAGCAGGATTTTTTTCATGACCATCTCGGCAACTTGCCCGGTAATATGAATACACTGGGTCAGGTGTTCGGGACCGCCGAATTCGAATTTCTTTATCAGTACACGGCAGCAGGCGCTGCGAAATTGCTTCTTGAACTCGTCGTGCAGTTCTTTGGAGACCCTGAACATGTCGGGCATTTCAGCTTTTGGTTCGGTGCGCCCGAATTTAAGGCCCAGAGCCATTACTCCTCCGGAAAGAGCTCCGCAGGCACAACCGGCCGTTCCCATACCCACTGGGAAGCCGGATGCAAGTCTTACTGCTTCTGCCGGAATAGGCCGGCCCAGATAATCATTCACCACCGTAAAGACTGCCTCAGAACAGAGATAATCGCCGTCTCTATATAAACCTTCTGCCCGTTCTTTTGCTTCTTTGATAATTGTTTCTTCTCTTTGATTGAAATCCATATGGTCACCCTCCACACTATGTTCAACATACCTTTCTAGAATAATACCTATAATTCCTTGTGGGGTGTTTAAGTATAATAATAAATTATATATCTCTAATTGATTTTCCTAAAAGCAAGAGAACACCGCGCGGATTTCTTCTATAACCCATGCAGATTTTTCTTTAAGCAATGCCTGCTCCAGGATTTGCTCGGCCCGCTCTCTGAGCCTTTTTGCGTATTCCAATCAGCGGAATTAACGGCTGAAGCGCAGGTTTCTTTGACAGGGGTTTTTCCGCCAATTTGGCCAAGTGCCCAGGCGCTGTAAGCCCGGACCATCTCCGCTTCATTTTGAATCGATAGTTCCAGGTCATTGACGCTTGAAGGTTCATTAAGATTGCCAAGGGCTATAGCGGCATTACGCTGCAGCAACTGGCGTTTATTAAAGTAGTTATATACTAGGGGTCTTACCCGTTTTTGATAGGTCTCTTCATCCATATTTACTATTTGGGTCAGCCGGAAATCTTGAACCAAGCTATCGAGATAAGCGTTGCATGGCAGGTTAGAGCTTTGCTTGCATTTATTAAGGGGGCATGTCACTGCTGTCACTACTGCTGTCAAACATGAGAAAAGGCACTTCCAAGAATCTTGAAAGTGCCGATTTATCGTATGGTACGCCCGAGAGGAATCGAACCTCCGCTCCCGGCTCCGGAGGCCGGTGCTCTATCCACTGAGCTACGGGCGCGCACTGCATTACTGATTATAACAGAATCCTTTATAGAGGTCAAAGGCGTGGGAGCTAAGTTCCTAGATGGTTGTTGTGGTTCTGTCTGATGCTGCCGGTCAGTAAAGAGAGCAACAGACCGGAGAGTATGACACAGGCGGCGCACAGGTAAACCCAGTGGGTGGCCCGGGCATAGGATTCGGCAAAGGGCAGAAAGAGCTGCGAGCGGTTCAGGATAAAAGAAAATAGGCTTACCCAGATGGCTATACCCATGGCAAATCCCAGATTGCGCACAGTTGCCATGAATCCGCCGGTATATCCGGCTTTTTGCCGGGGGATGGAGCCCATGACGGAACTGCTGTTGGGGGAGCCAAAGCTGGCCACCCCCACGCCATAAACAATCAAGCCGATGATAATCCGGGGCAGATTAAGGGTCGTGCCCAGGGTAGAGAGCAGCCAGAAGCCGCAGCTCATCAGGGCAAAGGCTATGGATGTTAAATGGGACGGCCCCAGTCGGTCGGAAAGGCTTCCCGCCAGGGGAGCCGCCACCACCTGCACCACCGGCGGGATGGTCAGGAGCAAACCGGTCCAGGCCGGAGTAAAATTGGTTACGTTTTCCAGGTAGAAGGGCAGGATGAAGAAAACCGCGGTCTGAGCCATGTAGGTGGCAAAGGCCAACGCGTTGCCGACAACGAACAGCTGGTTGTGAAAGAGGCTGAAGTCGAGCATAGGATTGGCCGCCCGGCGCTCATAAAAATAAAACAATAACAGCAGCCCGATGCCGGCCAGCAGGAGCGGGAGCTTTATACCGTCGGCCAGGGAAAGGGATAAAATCAAAGCGAATATTCCCAGGGCAAAGAGCATGTTGCCGGTTTTATCATGACCGGAAGCATCGGTTTCTGTTTCCTGGGGAGCCAGGTAGCGATAAGAGCCGATAAAGGCCAGGAGCCCGATGGGAATATTGATGAGGAAGATAACCGGCCAGGAAAAGCTGCCTACCAGAAATCCGCCCAGGCTGGGGCCGACCATGTTGCCCAATCCGACCACGCCGCCGGTAATGCCTAAAGCCTTGCCTCTTTCTTCAAAAGGGAAGGTATTTGATACAATCCCGACTCCGGTGGCCATCAGCATGCTGGCTCCAATAGCTTGGAAGCAGCGGGCGGCAACCAGGAAGTAAAGCCCGGGGGCGATGGCACAGAGCAGTGAACCCACTGCAAATACCAGGAATCCCCACCGGTAAATAAGGTAATTTCCCATCCGGTCGCCCAGTTTGCCCAGCAGCAGAAGGGTGGAGGAGATGACCAGCATATAGGAGGTGACAACCCACTGCACATTCTGCATGGAAACGCCGTAGAATTCAGCTATGGTAGGATTGGCGATATTTAATATGCTACCGTCCAGGGTGGACATAAATATGCCGGCACAGACTATTATCAGGGTTTGCCACTTAAATGCCATTTTCATAATAAAACCTCAAATGGACGTATAAAATCTGCTTTCAGTAGACCATTCATTATACATATTATCATTAATCAATTGAACTTAGTATGAATTCGAAGGCAGGTCCAAGGAATGAGAGCCCGAAGAACGGCAGGTTGCTAGTACAAGGTTCAGTATATTGTGTATATAAGTTGGAGCAGATTTTTTTGAAGGACAAGGCGGACGGCTCCTTGCCTCCTGGCACCGGCAGCTCTTTGGCATCCTGCCACCGCTGCACTAGTTCGTCCATGAACGTCGCCGCATTAGCCCGTCCGTGGGCGTCAAGGAATGGGTAATACTGGACGTATTGCGATTGACG